>NZ_JBEZFJ010000001.1:0-652448 GCF_040649335.1 Micromonospora sp. NPDC048986 | reverse complement strand
GCCGTAGCCGCCCTGGTCGTAGCCCCGGTCGTCGTAGCCGCCGCGCTGCTGCGGAGGCTCCTGGCCGTAGGTGCCGCCCTGGTCGTAGCCGCCGGCGGGCTGGCCGTAGCCGCCCTGGTCGTAGCCCCGGTCGTCGTAGCCGCCGCGCTGCTGCGGAGGCTCCTGGCCGTAGGTGCCGCCCTGGTCGTAGCCGCCGGCCGGTTGACCGTAGCCGCCCTGGTCGTACCCGCCAGCCTCCGGAGCGCCGTACCCGGCGGTCGGCTCGGCGGCGCGGCCGCCGTACGGGGCGGCATCGGGCTGGCCGTACCCCTGCCCCTGCTCCGGCTGGTAGACGCCGGTGGCGTACGGGTCGGCCGGGGCCGGGTACTGGGTGCTGTCGCCGGTGTATCGGCCGGTGGGCTCGTCGAACCGCTCGCCGTAACCGGCTGCGCCAGCGGGAGCCGGCGGGTAGGCGGCGGTGCCGCCCGGGGCGTCGTAGTCACGACCGCCGTAGCCGCCACCGGAGGCCGGAGCGTTGCCGTAGCCACCAGCGGGCGCTGGTGCGCCGCCGTAGCCGGCACCGGAACCAGGCGCGGCACCGTAGCCGTCACCGGCCGCGCCGTACCCGCCCTCGGGGCCGGCCGGAGCGCCGTAGCCGCCACCGGAAGCGGGGGCGTTGCCGTAACCGCCGGCACCGTATCCACCCGGCGCTGGCTCCTCGCCGTAGCCGGCGCCGCCCCAGCCCTGCTGACCTGCGCCGCCGTACGCCTGGGCAGGCGCGCCGTACGGGTCCGGCGGAACGTCGTCGACCACCGGTCGGTGCATCATCGTCGGGGCCTCGCTCAGGGCCGCGCCGCCGACCATTGTCGGGTCCGCTCCACCGCCGGGACGACCGCCGACCACCCGGGTCTGGTCGTCGGGACCGCGGAACCCGCCGCGCGAGGGCGGCACCACTCCGCCGCCACCGGCACCTGCCGGAGCGTCGTCGTCGCCGTTCTCCCTGCGCTTCATCCACAGCAGCACGATCGTGCCGACACCGGCGGCGACCAGGAGACCACCGAGCAGGATGATGATGTACGAGCTGAAGCCGCCGCCGTCGTCCTCGCTGTTCGCGGCGTTCGCCGGAGCACCCTGACTGGCCTCCTCGGTGGGCTCCTCCTCGGTGCCCTCCTCGGTCGCCTCCTCGGTGGCAGTGGCCTCGGGGGTGGCGGACGGCGTGGCGCTGGGCGTCGTCTCGGCCTTGATCGCGAGGCTGATCCGTTGCCCGGTGACGGCCTGCCCGGCGCTGGCGTTCAGGCTCTTGAACGCCTTGATGTTGTCGAACGACGCGCCCAGGTCGATCCGTCCGGGGGCGATCGGGTTCTGGGTGGTGCCGGTGAACCGGAAGTCGCCGCTGCCATTGCTGGTGGCGTCGTAACGGTGACCGGCGGTGTCCTGGAGAACCACGAACGCGTTCGCCACGGCCTTGCCGTCACCCTGGGCGACCACCTTGCCGGAGACCGACCGCACGGTCTGGTTCTGCGGCGGCGGCGGGGCGGCCTTGCCCTTCACCGTCAGCGAGACGGTGGCGGTGTCCGGGCCCGACTCGGCCTCGACGGCCACCGTGATGGTCGCTGTCGCGTCGCCGGCGTTGTCGTTCGCCGCGATCCGGACCAGCGCCGACCCTGTCGGGTTGCCCAGGCCGCCACCGGAGAGTTTGACATCGCCGCAACCACTGGCGCAGCTGACGCCGGACGGCAGGCCGGCGAGGCTGACCTTCGCTGACTCGTCGTCATTACCCCCGGTGACGCGCACGGTGATTGTGGCGTCGCTGCCGGCGTTTACGGTGACCGAGCCGGGGGAAACGCTGACATCTGCGGCCATTGCTGGTGTGGCGGGGACGGCGAGCAGAGCGCCGGCAACCAGCGCTACGACCACACCGGCCCGCTGCTTCCAGGCACGTCGGTGTGTTGACACGTCCACCGCCTTCCGGGCTGACTTCCCTCTGACCGGCGGGGCGCCGGGCCGGGGATCATCACGGTACGAATACGCCGTCGGCAACTATGCCTTGTCCGACTGCATGAGCGCGACCCAGGGCCAGCGTCGCGTGTCTGGCCTGGGGGTCGTATCGTCCCGTCGTGTCCTCTCCGCACAGTAAGTCCGCTGCCGTTGCGGCCGCGTTGTCGGCGCTCGACGAGGGGCGTACACCCGAACGGCCGGTGTTCCGAGAGGCGGTCCGGTCGTTGTTGGCCGTCCTCGCGGAGCGCGCCCCCGGCCGATCGGTGGAGGTGCGCGTTCCACCATACGGGGCGATCCAGTGCGTACCGGGGCCTCGACACACCAGGGGAAATCCACCAAACGTGGTCGAGATGGCCCCGAACACCTGGTTGGAGCTGGCAACCGGCAGGGTTGCCTGGGCGGATGCGGTCACCGACGGTCGCGTCCAGATGAGTGGCAACCGGGCGGACCTCTCGGCGTATCTGCCCCTCTAGTCGTCCCGTTGTCCCACTCGCTGTGACGCTGAGCAGGGGAATCGTGACTTTCTGTATTGACGCCGATTCGCGTACACTGTCAGGCGATGACAGTGGTCCCGGCAGAGGAGAGTGGATCCGCCCGTGATCCCCGCCCGGCCGGTCCAGACCAGCATGAGGGAGCGGTAGGTGCCCCGAGGCGACGGCCGGCTGAGCCACGACCTTGACCCCCAACGACCTGGCCCCCAGGATGCCTGCGGCGTCTTCGGCGTCTGGGCCCCCGGCGAAGAGGTTGCCAATCTGACCTACTTCGGCCTCTACGCCCTACAGCACCGCGGCCAGGAGGCGGCGGGCATCGCGGTGAGCGATGGCTCCGGCGTGGTGGTCTACAAGGACCTCGGCCTGGTGGCGCAGGTCTTCGACGAGCCCACCCTGGCGAGCCTGCGCGGTCACCTGGCGATCGGGCACGCCCGATACTCCACCACCGGCGCGTCCAACTGGGAGAACGCCCAGCCCACGATCCGGTCGACCACCTCCGGCACGACCATCGCGTTGGCCCACAACGGCAACCTGGTCAACACCGCCGAGCTGGAGAAGGAGGTCGCCGAGCGCGGCCTCATCGCGGACGGTTCGACAAACGACACCTCCCTGGTGACGATGCTGCTGGCCAGCCGACCGGATCTGTCGGTCGAGGCCGCCGCGCTGGAGGTGCTGCCGCAGTTGCGGGGCGCGTTCAGCTTCGTCTTCATGGACGAGTCGACGCTGTACGCGGCCCGCGATCCGCACGGCGTCCGCCCGCTGGTGCTCGGCCGTCTGGAGCGCGGCTGGGTGGTGGCCAGCGAGACGGCGGCCCTGGACATCGTCGGCGCCAGCGTGGTGCGCGAGGTCGAGCCGGGCGAGCTGATCGCCATCGACGAGAACGGGCTGCGCTCCACCCGGTTCGCCGCGCCGGAGCCGAAGGGCTGCCTCTTCGAGTACGTCTACATCGCCCGCCCGGATGCCACCATCGCCGGGCGCAACGTCCACTCGGCGCGGGTGCAGATCGGCCGGCAGTTGGCCAAGGAGCACCCGGTCGAGGCCGACCTGGTGATCCCGGTGCCCGAGTCGGGCACGCCAGCGGCCATCGGGTACGCGGAGGCGTCCGGCATCACGTACGGCGCCGGCCTGATGAAGAACCCGTACGTGGGTCGCACCTTCATCCAGCCGTCACAGACCCTGCGTCAGCTCGGCATCCGGCTCAAGCTCAACCCGCTGCGGGAGAACGTCCGCGGCAAGCGGTTGGTGGTGGTGGACGATTCGATCGTGCGCGGCAACACCCAGCGCGCCATCGTGCGGATGCTGCGCGAGGCGGGGGCGCTGGAGGTGCACGTCCGGATCTCCTCCCCACCGGTCAGCTGGCCGTGCTTCTACGGCATCGACTTCGCCACCCGGGCGGAGCTGCTGGCCAACGGGTTGGACAACGACGGCATCCGGCGCTCAATCGGCGCCGACACGCTGGGCTTCGTTTCCCTTCCCGGCCTGATCGCCGCGACCGAGCAGCCGAAGACCAGGTTGTGTCGGGCGTGTTTCGATGGGGAGTACCCGATCGAGTTGCCAGCTGGCAACCTGATCGGCAAGCACGTGCTCGAAGGGGTGGGTCGACGCGTCGCCAACTCGGCGCCGGAGGCCCCGCACACCAACGGCTCGTCCGTCGCCACTCCGGGTGGCGTTACCGCAAACCGCCCGTAGCACCAACCGGCGCGGCCCGGCTACCGCCGGCGGCACCGAGAACCAAAGGGGAGAACCGTGACGCACGTGTCCGAGCGCAGCGGCGCAGGAAGCAGCCCGACCGGCGCCGGCGGCGACCGCCAGCCGTGGACGGGCGGTGCCGGCCGCCAGGCGCGCAAACGCTCGGTCTCGTACGCCGACGCCGGTGTCTCCATCGACGCGGGTGACCGCGCCGTGGAGCTGCTCAAGTCGAAGGTGCGGCAGACCCGCCGTCCCGAGGTGCTCGGTGACCTTGGTGGCTTCGCGGGCCTGTTCCGGCTGGACACGAAGAAGTACAAGAGCCCGATCCTGGCGTCCTCCACCGACGGGGTGGGCACCAAGCTGGTGATCGCCCAGCAGATGGACATTCACGACACGGTCGGCATCGACCTCGTCGCGATGGTCGTCGACGACCTGGTGGCCTGCGGCGCCGAGCCGCTGTTCCTGCTCGACTACATCGCCACCGGCGAGGTCGTGCCGGACAAGGTCGCCGAGATTGGCGCGGGCATCGCCGACGGCTGCCGCTACGCCGGCTGCGCGCTGCTGGGCGGGGAGACCGCCGAGCACCCCGGCGTCCTGCGTCCGGACGAGTACGACATCTCCGCGACCGGCGTGGGCGTGGTCGAGGAAGCCGACATCCTGAGCCCCGAGCGGGTCGAGGTGGGCGACGTGGTGATCGCCATGCGCTCCTCCGGCCTGCACTCCAACGGGTACTCGCTGGTCCGGCACGTGCTGCTGGGCGCGGCCCGGATGCGTCTGGACATCGTGATCGACGACTTCGGCCGGCAGCGGACCCTCGGCGAGGAGCTGCTCACGCCGACCAAGATCTACGCCAAGGACTGCCTCAAGCTGATCGCCGAGGCCGAGGTGCGCGCGCTGTCCCACATCACCGGTGGCGGCATCCCCGGGAACCTGGTCCGGGTGCTGCCCGAGAACGTCGACGCGGTGGTCAACCGGTCCACCTGGAAGCCGCAGCCGATCTTCGACCTGATCCAGACGAAGGGTCGGATCGACGACCACGACATGGAGTCGACCTTCAACATGGGCGTCGGCATGTTCGCGATCGTCTCGGCCGAGGACGCCGACCGGGCGCTGGCCACCCTGACCGGCCGTGGCGTCGAGGCCTGGCAGGCCGGCGAGATCATCGAAGGCACCGGAAACGTGCAGATGGTTGGTCAGCACACCCGAGGCTGATCACCCTCCGGTGATCGTACGGGCACCTGATCAGGGCTTCACCCGAGTGGCCAATGCCGCCTAGCCTGAAGGGCACCCTCAGGCTAGGCGGAGGAGGGCGATGGCTGCTCGGGGACAGTCGTTCAGCGGGATGCGCGGTCTGGCCGCCGTCCCGTCGTACGTCGTCATGCAGCCCACCACCCTCTGCAACCTCGACTGCGCGTACTGCTACCTGCCGTTTCGGGCTGCGGATCGCCGGATGCCGGTGGCGGTGGCCGAGGCGGTCGCGGCCGCTGTCAACCAGTGGGCGGTGAACGGTCGGTTCTCCGTGGTGTGGCATGGCGGCGAGCCCCTGGCCGCCGGTCGGGAGCACCTGGCCGATCTGATCGCCCCGTTCGGGCCAGAGGTCGAGCACCACGTGCAGACCAACGCCACCCTCATCGACGACGACTGGTGTGATTTCTTCACCCGGCACGAGATGCGGGTGAGCGTGAGCGTCGACGGGCCCCGGGCGCGCAACGGCGACCGGGTCAACCGGGGCGGTCAGCCGGCGTACGACCGGATCCTGCGCGGCATATCGGTGCTGCGCCGGCGCGGTCTGCCCTTCTCCGCACTGGCTGTGGTGTCCCGGCCTGAGCCGGGGCTCGCCACCGAGCTGTACGACTACTTCCTCGAGCTGGGCTGCGACGTGCTGGGCATCAACATCGAGGAGACCGAGGGGGTCAACACCCGCGACAACCGCCACGACCCGTCGGCGGTCTCCGCGTTCTGGGCGGAGCTGGTCGGGGCGTGGCGCCGGGAGCCCCGGATTCACCTGCGCGAGATCGAGTGGTCGTTGCGCTATGCGGCGGCGGTGCTCGACAACACGGCGGACGGGGTGCTGCCCCGCCACCTGGACCCGATCCCGACGATCGGTCACGACGGATCGGTGATCGTGCTCTCCCCGGAGTTGGCCGGTTTCACCGACCCCCGCTACGGCGACTTCAGCAGCGGCAACGTGCTGACCACCCCGTTGGCGCAGATCCTCGGCAACGCGGCGGCGACGCCGTGGGTGCGGGAGTTCCTGGCCGGGGTGGAGGCGTGTCGGGCGTCCTGCCCGTACTTCGGCTTCTGCGGTGGCGGCCATGCCGCCAACCGTTACTTCGAGCTGGGGCGTTTTGACGGTACGGAGACCGAGCACTGCCGCAACAGCAAGATCCGCCTATTGGAGGGAGTGTTGGAGCATGCCCGAGACCACCAGTCACCGGCGGCCTGAGCGCGAAGCGGACGACGGAGTCACCGAACGGGTGCGGGGTGCGGCTCCTGCGCTCGTCGCGCTGCTCCAGGAGGCCGAGGACGCACGGCGGCTGCGTTCGGAGGTGTCGGGCGCGGAGGCCTCCAGCGCGGTCTGCGCCTGGAACCACTTCGAGAACATCCCGACGTTCTACAACTGGAACAATCGCCCGCGCTGAGGGAGCCGTTGTCAGGGGCCTGTCGAGCGGCCGGAGTGGATCCGGTCGGGCCAGGCCCCTGATCGTCGGCGACTGCACCGCACGGGACGTGCGTGAGCACGCGGGGGTTACCGCGTGCTCAGCTGCGTCGAGAGGTCAGCGGGTCGGACGGACCCAGGGATCCGGATCGTCGTCCGCGTGATCCTCATCATCGTCGTCGACGAACTCTTTAGAGTCGTCGTCGAAGTGGTGCTCAGACTTACCAGCACCCGCCAGTTCGCGCTGCAAAGCGGTGAGGTCGGTGTTCGGGGAGTGGTACTTCAACTCCCGCGCCACCTTAGTCTGCTTGGCCTTAGCACGGCCGCGCCCCATGGCTCGACCCCCTCGCACAGAATGCGGGGCAGCCCGAAGGCGGGCCCCGATGACGTCAGGCATCTCTCGTGGCTCTTACGGTACATGGGGATGCCATCGTTCGGCACCTCGGGTTACCGTCAGCCGGCTCTGCGCGTCGCGTCGATCCGGCCGTCACCCAGTGTACCGGGTAAGGAGCGGAACGGTTAGCACCCGTGACGCCGGACAAACCGCATCAAATTTGACCCCGGCTCAGCTTACCCAGCGACGCCCGGCAGCGGGGCCCGGAGGCGGATCTCGTCGATCCGCCCCCGGGGTCGCTCAGCGCAGGTGGATCGCGCGCAGCCGGCCGACGTCCGCCATCCGCCGCTCCGCCAGCCGGTCGGCAGCCACCGCCGGCGGCACGCCCTCAGCGTCAGCCAGGTGCAGGATCTCGCGGGTGGTGTCGTAGATCCGGGTGGCCCGCAGCTTCGCCCTGTCGAAGTTGAAGCCCTCGATCTCGTCGGCCACCTGGATGACGCCGCCCGCGTTGACCACGTAGTCAGGGGTGTAGAGGATGCCCCGGTCGGCCAGCAGCTTCTCAATGCCCGGGTGGGCGAGCTGGTTGTTCGCCGCCCCGGTGACCACCTTGGCGCGCAACGCCGGCACCGTGTCGTCGTTCAGGGCGCCGCCCAGCGCGCACGGCGCGTACACGTCGATGTCCGCGGCGACCAGCGCGCTGGCGTCGTCGACGAGGGTGACCTGCGGGTGGTTGCTGCGGACCCACGTCAGCGCCTTCGGGTTCACGTCGGTGGCGACCACCTCGGCGCCATCCTCCAGCAGGTGCCCGGTGAGGTACTTGCCGACCTTGCCCAGCCCGGCCACACCGATCCGCCGACCTCGCAGGCTCGGAGTGCCCCACACGTGCTCGGCCGCGGCCCGCATCCCCTGGAAGACGCCCCAGGCGGTGAGGATCGACGAGTCGCCGGCCCCGCCGTGCTCCACGCTGCGCCCGGTCACGTAGCGGGTCTCCCGGGCCACGACGTCCATGTCCGCCACGTACGTGCCGACGTCGCAGGCGGTGTAGTAGCGCCCGCCCAGCGACTCCACGAAACGGCCGTACGCGCGCAGCAGCGCCTCGCTCTTGATCTGCTCCGGGTCGCCCCAGATGACGGCCTTGCCGCCGCCCAGGTCCAGCCCGGCGAGCGCGTTCTTGTACGCCATCCCGCGGGACAGGTCCAGCACGTCGGCGAGGGCGTCGTCCTCGCTCGCGTACGGGTAGAAGCGGGTGCCGCCGAGCGCCGGGCCCAGCGCGGTGGAGTAGATCCCGATGATCGCCTTCAGGCCGCTCTGCTTGTCCTGGCAGAACACGACCTGTTCGTGACCGGTCGATACCGGGTCGTCGGTGCTCGCGAATACGCCCATTGTTGGCTCCTACTGTGGTGTGCGTCCTTGTGGGACGCGGACCTGGTGGACCCCGGCGGGGATGCTGCCGGTGTGATCGAGCCTAGTATCGGCCGCCGGGCGGGTGCTCGACGCGCCGCCGCCGTCCCACGGTGCGGCGCGCGTGCTCCGGCCGCTGACCGCGTACGGGCGTGGTTCGTGGGAGGATCGCGCGGTGCCGTCGCTCTTCGCTTCTTACCTGCGCGTGTACGAACCGCTGGCCGCCTTCGATCGAGATCGGCAGACCTACTGGCGCCGCTATGTCTCGGAGGGGCGCGCGATCGCCCCGGTCGAGGGGCCCGGTCGGCAGCGGACGGCGGTGATCGAGGCGCTGGGTGCTGGCTGGACCCGGCTGCCGGACCTGCCGGAGGAGGCGTACGTCCTGGAGACGGACGACGGCCTGCTGGTCTGCCCGTGGAACCTGCGCATCCGGGTCGCTGAGGCGGCGCTCAGCGCCCGGGACGGGGTGCCCTCGGTGCTCGCCGACGCCTTCGTGCCACCGGTGCTCGCCGGGCAGGCCAGGGCGGTGGTGGACGACTGGCGCAGCGGCGCCCGGGTGCTGGAGCACGGGGTGCCCCGGGTGCATGAGCAGATCGCCACCTGGGGCGTACCGCTGCGGTGGTTCGTGCTCTTCGACCCGGCGGAGCGGGACCTGGTCACCCAGCCGGGCCGGCGGGCGTTGCGCTACCGCACCGAGATCTCCAAGGCTCGACGCCGCTCGTCGCGGGCGCTGTCGGTGCTGCGCAAGTCGGTGGGCGAGGCGCCGATCACGGAGGCGGTGGAGGAGGCGGCCCGCTGGCTGGAGGAGTTCCATCCGCGGTCGGTGGTCGAGCTGGACTACGGCGGTCTGGTCGACCTGCTCTCCGACGAGACGCTCGCCGCTGACGACTCGCCCGAGCTGGTCGCCGGCGGCCTCGCGGGGCTGTCGCGCGGCGAGGCCGAGGAGGCGTCGGCCGCGTACGACAAGTTGGTGGCTCGGTGGCGCGCGGTGCAGCTGTTGGAGCGGTGCAACTAGGGCATATCACCCTAGGAGCGCTCCCAAGGTGAGTTGTACTCGTAGTTGACGCATCACGAACCGTGATCATGAGTCCGAATAAGGTACTTTCTGCCGTGTAAAAGTCGTAAAAATCGGGCATGGTTCATCCGTCCGTCTAGGGACCTTCATCCGTTCGGCCCATGTCGGACATCGGGGACTAGCCGGACCATGGGAGACGCGTCGGCCGGCGGGACCCCGGCCGATGTCTATACATGTGGAGGAGTGACCGATGGCATCGCGAACGCACGAACCAGAGCCGCTACTCACGCCGGCCGAGGTGGCGTCGATGTTCCGGGTCGACCCGAAGACGGTGACCCGGTGGGCCAAGGCTGGCAAGCTCAGTGCCATTCGCACCCTGGGTGGCCACCGTCGGTACCGTGAGTCGGAGGTCAGGGCGCTCTTGCAGGGCCAGATCCCGCAGCAGCGGCAGGGCGACTGAGCAGGCGACAGTTCTTCGTGAGGGGCGGTGGATCTCGATCCGCCGCCCCTTTCGTATGCCCCGCCGGGCACTACCCCGGCCGGGGTCAGCGCCGTGGCTCGGCCAACGTCACCCGGATGCCGACAGTGCCGCCCTCGCCGCGACGCAACCGGCTACCCAGCAGACTCAGCCGGCCGATCAGGCGGTACTTGTGCTTGAGCAGGTCGCGGACCCGACCGGTGTCACCGCCCCCGTAGATCGTCGCGTGAGCTGGCACCTCCGCCCCATGTGGCCGACCCCGCACGTCGCACGGGGCCACTGTCACCTCGCCGTTGCGGCGGATCCGTTTCACCTTGCCCGAGTCGGCCCGCGTCCAGACCGCAAGCGCCTCCCCGTCGCGCACCGCCCAGACCGGAGTCGGCACCGCCCGACCGTCCTTGCGAAAGGTCGTGAGCAGGATGTACTTCTCGGTCGACAGCCGGTCCAGCATGGTCACGCCGCCAGGATACGGCCGGCGCGGGCCACTGAGTGGCCGGATAGCGTGAACGTCGTGACTGTTGAGCCCCTAATCGGTGACGTGGTCGGCGAACTACTGCGGGACACGCTCGCCGTGGCCACCGGGGTGGGCCCCCGACCCCTGGTCGGTGGTCGACTGCCCCGACCGGTCATCGAGATCATCGAACGGGACGACGGTCTGATCAACGGCGCCCCGGCCGCGCACTACCTGGACGGGCCGGCCGAGTGGCAGCCGTACGACCACCGCGCGGTGGACCGGGCGCACGGCGAGACGCTGGACATCGGCACCGGAGCCGGCCGGATCGCGCTGCGGCTCCAGGAGCGCGGCGTACCGGTCACCGGGCTGGACACCTCAGCGGGCGCGCTGGAGGTGAGCAGGCGTCGCGGTGTCCGGCGGCTGGTGCACGGCACCGTCGACACGCACGTCGCCGACGGGTCGCGGTACGACACGTTCCTGCTGCTCGGCAACAACCTCGGGCTGTTCGAGGGGCGGGAGCGCGCTCCCGAGTTCCTGGCCGCGCTCGCCGCGCTGGCCCGACCGGGCGCGCAGATCATCGCGCAGGGCACCGACCCGTACGGCACCCGCGACCCGCTGCACACCGGCTACCACGAGCGCAACCGTCGGCGCGGCCGACTCGGTGGCCAGTTGCGGCTGCGGCTGCGCTACCGCGAGTTGAGCACCGAGTGGTTCGACTACCTGGTCTGCTCGGCGGACGAGTTCGCCAGCCTGGTGCACGGCACCGGTTGGCGGCTCACCGATGTGGACGACAGCGACGCCCCGTACTACCTGGCCACCCTGCGCCTCGTCGACTGAGCGGGACGGCCCCGCACTCCGCCGGGCGGAGAGCGGGGCCGTCCGTACGTCTCAGACCTGGACGGTCGGGGGGAGCTGCTCGGGCGGAAGGCCGCCGTCGCCGTCGACCACCTCGTCCGGTTGGCCGTCCTCGTCGATGTCGACCATGGTGATGTCCACCTTGCCGTCACCGTCGGTGTCGAACTGGAACAGGTCCGCCTTGCCGTCGCCGTCGGTGTCCACCACCCACACGTCGGTCTTGCCGTCGTTGTTGGTGTCGGCGCGCAGCAGTTCGACCCGCTCGTCGCCTCGGGTCTCCACGATCTCCCCGTCGGTGACGCTCTCCGGTGCCTGGCTCATGTCGATGCGGTCCTTCCCTCGGTTGACAGGCCGTCATTACCCGATCCGGCGCTCCCCCACGCATGGGCCGGGCCGCCGCGCTGTCTACTGTCGCAGCATGAGCGAGCGGAGCGGGCGGGACACCCGGGCCGGCGTAGCGGCGACCCCGCGCGTCGGCGGGCGGGACAGGGAGGCGTGATGAGCGATCGTTTCGTGGTCGTCGGTGCCGGCACGATGGGGCTTGGCATCGCGTACGTGGCGGCCGGCGCCGGGCACGCCGTCGAGTTGGTCGAGGTGGACCCCGAGCGGGGTGCGGCCGCGCTGAACCGGCTCGCCGAGCTGTGGGAGCGGGCGGTGCAGCGCGGAAAGCTGAGCGCCGACGAGGCCGCCACGAACCGGCAGCGGGTGACGCTGCGCCCGACCCTCGCCGAGGTGTCTCCCGCCCCCGAGGTGATCGTGGAGGCGGTGCCGGAGCGTCTCGACCTCAAGCGCGCGGTGCTGCGGGACGCCGCTGCGCTGCGACCGGCTCTGCTGGGCAGCAACACATCAAGCATCGCCATCGGTGATCTGGCCGCCGGGCTGGACGCGCCCGAGCGCTTCCTCGGCCTGCACTTCTTCAACCCGGTCTGGGCGATGGCGCTGCTGGAGATCGTGGTCGGCCCGGCCACCGCCGAGGAGACCACCGCCGCGGCCGTCGCGCTCGCCGGCCGGCTCGGCAAGGACCCCGTCGTCGTACGCGACATGCCCGGCTTCGCCACCTCCCGGCTCGGGGTCACCCTCGGGCTGGAGGCGATCCGGATGGTCGCCGACGAGGTGGCCAGCCCGGCGGACATCGACAAGGCCATGGTGCTCGGCTACCGGCACCCGGTCGGGCCGTTGGAACTCACCGACCTGGTCGGCCTCGACGTGCGGCTGGACATCGCCCGCACCCTCCAGGCCGCGTACGGGGACCGCTTCGCGCCACCCCCGCTGCTGGTGGAGATGGTGGCCGCGGGGCGGCTGGGTAAGAAGTCCGGGCAGGGCTTCTACCGCTGGAGCGGCGGGGTCAAGCAGTGAGCGCGACGAGCGAGCTTGCGAGCCCCGCGGCCGCGAACGGAGGGTGGGTCCAGTGAGCGGGTTGCGGATCGAGGAGCGGCCGGACCGGCTGGTGGTCACCCTCGACCGGCCGGAAAAGCGCAACGCCATCGACGCCGACCTGATCGCCGAGCTGCACCAGGTCTGCGCCGAGTTGGAGGCGCGCCCGCGCCTGCTGCTGCTCACCGGTGGGGCGGCGGGCATCTTCGCCGGTGGCGCCGACATCGGCCAGCTTCGCGAACGGGGTCGCATTGACGCCCTCGCCGCGATCAACTCGGCCGCGTTCGCCCGCATCCGGGCGCTGCCGATGCCGACCGTGGCGGCCGTCGACGGCCCGGCGTTGGGCGGTGGCGCGGAGCTGGCGTACGCGTGCGACCTTCGGGTGTGCACCGCGCGGGCGGTCTTCGGGCAACCGGAGGTGCGGTTGGGCATCCTGGCTGGTGCCGGCGCGACCCACCGGCTGCCCGCGTTGATCGGCGAGGGCCGGGCCAAGGAGCTGCTCTTCACCGGCCGGCGGGTGGACGCCGCGGAGGCACTGCGGATCGGCCTGGTGAACCGGGTGGTGGACGAGCCCGGCGAGCTGCTGACGGTGGCGCACGCGTTGCTGGACGAGATAGCCCTGGGCTCACCGTTGGCGGTGCGACTGACCAAGCTGGCGGTGGACGCGCCGGCCGCCGCGCACCCGCATCTCGACCTGGTCAGCCAGGCGGTGCTCTTCGAGGACGACGAGAAGCACCGCCGGATGACCGAGTTCCTGGAGCGTCGCCGGCCGCGCTGATACGGCGGTACCAGAAACGGCCGCACCGGCGGGAAGCCGGTGCGGCCGTCGTGGGTTTCGGGTACCGCCTACTGCCGGATCTGCACCCCGGCGTCGGCCAGTCCGCGGATCACCTGGGCGGACTCACCGAAACCGATGATCAGTACGGCGTCCGCGCCGAATTCCTTGATCTCCTTCGCGCCGCCGCTGAAGTCGACCGGAGCGGCCTTCGCGTCGGCCGGCGGCTCGTACGTCAACAGCTTGAGCCGGTCGTTGGCGATACCGGCCTTCTCCAGCTCGTCGCGGACGGTGCCCTGCAGGCCCTCACCGTAGGAGTCCTTGCGGGCGACGATGACGATCTTCTGCGACCCGTCGCGGAGGATCACGTCGGCCAGCGCCCGGCCCTGGAGGCTGTCCGGCGGGGCGGTACGGAAGTAGAGGCCCTGGTCGTCGACGTCGGTCAGGCTGCTGTCGGTGTTGGACGGGGAGAAGAGGATCTTCCCGGCCTGCACCACGTCCGGCAGCACCGCCCGGGAGATGCCCGAACCGCCGGCACCGATGATCACGCTGACGCCGTCCGCCACGTGCTTGGCAACCGTCGCCTTGGCCACCGCCGGGTTGGTGCCGTCGTCGCCGTCGAGCCACGTCACCGGCTTGCCCAGCGCGCCGCCAGCGGCGTTGATCTCCTTGATCGCCAGCGCGGCGCCGGCTGCCATCGGCGGGTAGGCGATCGAGAGGTCACCGGTCTTCGGCAGCAGGCCGCCCAGGATCAGCGGCTCCTGGTCGTCGGAGGCGCCACCCGGGCGCTGCTTCTTCGGCTTCGGCGGCGTCTTGGTGCTCGCCGCCGACTCGATGCCCGCGCCGACGAACTCGGTCTTGCCGTCGTTGATCTGCTGCCCGTCGAAGGTCAGCGTGGCGTAGCTCGCGGTGGCCGGCTCACCCTTGTCGGTGAAGCCCGCCCGGGTCAGCGACACGCCGCGGTACTCGATGTCCTGCCCGTTGCGGGCCAACGCGAGACAACTGGCCGGGTCCTCGCAGCGCTGCCCGTCGTTGGTCACGGCGACGATCTGCTTGGTGATGGCGGCCGGGTCGGTGCTCCCGGACAACTGGGCGGCGAGCACGGCGATCACCACCGCGTCGTACGTCTCGGCCGAGTACACGTAGTCCGTCAGTGCCGGATTGACGGCCCGTAGCCGGCCCTTGAAGTCGTCTGGCAGCGGTACGAGGGGCGTGGTGCCCTTCATTCCGTCGACGAGACTCGCCCGTTCCTTCAACTCCGCAGGATAGGAGTTGAGCATGTTGCCGTCCGTGCCGTAGAGGCGCACCTGTTGAGCGCTGGCCTCTTCGGGCTTGTCATCCCCGCAAGCGCTTGTGGCGAGCAGGATCGTCGCGCAGGCAGCCAGTGTGGCTACCCGCGAGCGGCGTGATACGAACATGGTCGTCCTTCCTCCGGCGAAGGTCCGCTGCGCACATTAGCGTGCCGAGGCCGGCGGCGGGACCGTGGAGGTGGCGTAATGCGCAGGTAGCTCGCGTTGAACACGGACAGTGACGGTTGCGGGGGGCGCTTGACCACCCGTCCTACTGTGCGCTGCGTGACGGACCTACCACAGCAGACGTTCGATGACGCGGCCGCCGTGCTCCGTTCGGCGCTCACCGGCGATGGAGACGCGGTGGTGGGAGCGTTCGACGCGGTCGTCGACCGGGACGGCCTGGACGCCGCGTACGACGTCGCCTGGTGCCTGGCGGCGACCATGCTCGGCGACGCGCCGGCGGCCAGCGGGGCGGCGCTCGACTTTCCGGGCATCGATCAGGCCGGGTACGACACCCGCTGGGTGGCCCGCTTCGTCAGCGCGTACGCGAACCGGGACGAGCCGACCGGGGAGGCGCTGTTCGGCGCTGCGGCCGCCGACGGTCTGCTCCCCGACTGCCTGCTCACACTCGCCGGCTCGACGATCGCCACGCTGCGCAGCCGCGCCGGGTGAACCGCCGCCGGGTCGCGGCGTCCGTCGGGGGGCGGACGCCGCGACCGGGCGGGTCGCTCAGAACGCGTGGTACGCGATCAGCGGTTCGTACTCGTACCGCAGGTTCTCGAAGCGGACCCGGAAGTTGACGCCGTCCCGGACGTTGGTCGCCACCGTGATCCACCCCGAGTTGGCCGGCAGGTAGGTCCAGTAGTTGCAGGCGCTCGTCTTGTCAACGAAGATCACGCACGCGTCGGTGGCGTACACGCTCGCGTTGCGCACGTTGATATCGCGACAGCGCGTCGTTGTGCGGTACTGGCCGGCCGAGCCGCCGTAGCGGCCGGTCTCGAAGTACGACCGGACCGCCCCGCCGTAACAGGTGGCGAGCGGGGCGAACACGTTCGGCCCGGAGCTGACCGGCGTGGTCGGTGTGGTCGGCTCCGCCTGCGCGGGCGTGCCGACGGCGAGCAGCGCGGTGGCCGTGGCGACGGCGAGCAGACGAGCGGTCGGGGATGGCATCCGTTCGTTCCTCCAAACAGTAGGCTGACCGTCCGTATCGGACTGATCATCTGGCCGTGACGATGATACGTATCGATCGATTGCCGCGCGGCCCCGATGATGTCCGGCCCGTGTGGTAGCTCTGTAGGCATGTCCGAGGCCATGCTCAGCAAGGTGCGCAAGCTGCTGGCCCAGGCCGAGGACCCGGCCTGCACGCCGGCCGAGGCCGCCGCGTTCACCGCCAAGGCGACCGAGCTGATCGCCCGCTACGGCGTCGACAGGGCGCTGCTCGCCGCCCGGGACCCGACCACCGACCCGGTCGGCGATCGAGTGCTCGACGTCGTCGCCCCGTACGCCCGCGACAAGGTGGGCCTGCTCGCCGCGGTGGCCGAGCCGCTGCGCTGTCGCTGCGTACGCCGTCGGCGGGGCAACGGCTTCGCCCTGCACCTCTTCGGCTTCGCCAGTGACCTGGAACGGGTCGACCTGCTCTTCACCTCGCTGCTCGTGCAGGCGGCGCACGGCCTGGCCGCCACCGAGGTGCCAGCGGACGACCATCCCGCCGCCTTCCGCCGCTCCTGGCTGGCCGGCTTCGCGGAGGTGGTCGGAGGGCGACTCTGGGCGGCGGAGTCGGCGGCGGCCAGCGAGTCGGGCACACAGTCGATGGCGCTGGTGCTGGCCGACCGGTCCGACCGGGTGCAGCGCCGGCTCACCGAGGAGTACCCACGGCTGCGTACCGCACCGCCACGTCGGTTGGGCGGCACCGGCTTCGGCTCAGGGGCGGAGGCCGGCCAGCGCGCGAACCTTGGTGGTCGGGACCTCGGCGGCGCCGCAGCCGGTCGGCGGCTCGGCCGGTGACCCGGTAGGTCGTCAGGCCGTCGTGCTCGGGCGGTGACGCGACACAGTGGCGACGTACCGGGTGAGCAGCTCGTGCCAGCCGGCCGTGAGCGCCTTGCGGTAACCCTCGGCAGCTTCGCCGTGCCGGTCGAAGTGCCGGTGCTCCAGCTCGACCCGGGTGTGTTCCGGCCCCTCGGCATGGAACAGCACCTCGACCTCGCTCGCGCGGGCCGGGTCCGGCACCGGCGCCCGGTCGGGGCCGATCTGCCACACGAAGACCAGCCGGCGAGGCGGATCCCAGGTGAGCACCCGGCCCCAGTCGGCGCGGAAACCGTATGGGCCGATCTCGTAGAGCATGCCGCCGGCCCGAGGCTCCATGCCCAGCTCGGCCAGCGCGTCCGGGCCGGACCAGGTGTATTCGGTGACCCACCAGTCGGTCAGCTCGTCGGTGAAGACCGCGAACGCGTGCTCGGCGGAGCCCGGGACGAGCAGGCTGCACCGGAGAGAGAACTGGCCGACGTCCTGCCGGATGTCGGCCGGATCAGTCAATTCCTGTCCCATAGGCCCGGACCATACCGGCTGATGCCTCGGTGTGCAGCTTCGCGCGGTGCCCGGTTCCAGACAGAGGGTCGTCGAGCCGTCACTGACGGGATGGCCCGCCGGAAAGCGGGTAACCGCGCCCAACGGCCCGGACGACCCGGCCGTTGGGCAGGTGGGGCGGGAGAGCATGAGCGAGAGCGGGCAGCAGCGGGAACCGGACCGGGACGTCGACAGCGGGAACCCGGACGTCCTGCTCGACATTCCGAAGGTCTCCGTCGACTCCATCCGACTGGCGGTCGACGGTCTGGAGGCCGATCTGTCGCTGCGGGCCCGGGTGGCCAACCTGCTCCAGGTCGACGCCGGCGTACGGGTGCACCTGAACAGCGGCGAGTTGAACATCGACGGGGTGAACGCCGAGGCGCAACTACGGGTGCGGTTGGAGCAGCTGACCAGAATCCTGGGCCGCGCCCTCGACACGCTCGACCACAACCCGCACATCATCGAAGCGCTCGCGCGCACGACAGTCGACGACGTGAACCGCAGCGCCCAACAGGTGGCCGCGAGCGCAGCGGAGATCAAGGCGTCGAGTCGACGCTCGGACGCCGTACGCGACGAGCCGGGCCAGCAGGTCGGCGCGGCCAGCCCGGTGGCCGACCGCCACCGACTGGGATCCGACCAACCGCGTCCGGCTCGGCTGACGGGCGCCGGCCCGGGTCCGGATCGCCCGGGTCTCAATCAGTCCGGCCCAGGTCGTCTGGGTTCTGATCGGCCGGATCCGGGTCGACCCGGGCAGGGTCCGGTCGGCTCGGGACCCGGTGCCGGCGGACCTGGGCCGCGCGCTGGCGGCCCGGGGCTCGCCGACCAAACGCAGCCACAGGGCCAGCAGCCGCAGGGCCCGCATCCGCAGGGTCAGCATCCGCAGGGTCAGCATCCGGAGGGGCGGCATCCGGAGGGACGGCATCCGCAGGGTCAGCGCCCCGAGGGGTCGACGGGGCCGACCGCCGGGCAGACCGGCAACGAGTCCGGCCAGTCGGCTGGGTCCGGTCCAAGCCCGTCCGGAGGTGGCGACGGTGGTCTTCCGGGCGCGGCGCAGGCTGCCGCGCAGAGCGCAGCCCAGTTCGCCGAGCAGGCGGGGGAGACGCTGCGAGAGGCCGGACGCAGCGTGTGGGAGGCGATCCAGGGCAGCGTGGCCCAGCATCGCCCGCAGGGTCGCCGCGACCACTGACGCCGCGCGGTCGTGCGTCACGCCCACCGCCCGCTGCGTCACGTCCGGGCCCACCGCCCCGACGCGGCGGCTCCCCCGGGCATGATCGACTCGGTTTCCTTGAATACGCGGTGTCGCGCCTACTGGGACACCGCGACTTCAAGAAAGTCGTGTTGATCACGCAGGCCGGCGGGGGTTGGTCACGGCAGCAGGATGGGGCGTCGCGCACTTCAGTCAAGGATGTGGTAGGCGACCCAGGCGACTTGCAGTGCGACGCATAGTGACCCGCCGAGAACTCCCAGGGTTGCCAGCGCCCGGCAGAAGAGTGACGCATTTGCACGTAAGCCGAAAAGGCCGAACACGACGCCAGCGGCTCCCGGAAGGAGAGCGGTAGGCAGTTGTCCGTACAACGGCACCCAGACCAAACCTGCGGCGAGCGCCAAGAACGACAATGCCGTGCCTTCGTGATCCCGTGCCGTGCCTGCGCGATTGCATACAACGACTGCTTGACCGCGCGCCAGCGTCGGCAGGTCGACCACCAGGGCGTCAAGCTCGCCGTAGGTGTTCGCGGCGTAGGCACGCGCTGACCGGTCCTCAAACTCCGCGAAGGTCAACCGCCCCTCGCTGGCGGCGACGCCGAGCCGTTCCACGACCGCTTCTCGGTCACGATTTGACACCCGGATGTCGTTCACAAGCAGAGGGTAGCGAGGGCAAGGTCAGGAGATGTACGAAACCGGATCAGGCTCCATGACCGCTGACCACGTGCAGCGAACGTGCAACGTGTAGCGGGAATCACCGGTCACCAGCGGTCAGTCGCGGGCCACGGCGATCGGCGGAGCAGTTGGGCATACAGCAAGATCCCCACCTGCGTTTCCGCTGGTGGGGACCTCTGTAGCCCGGCGAAAGGCTATGTGGCCAGGGGCGGGGTCGAACCGCCGACCTTCCGATTTTCAGTCGGACGCTCGTACCAACTGAGCTACCTGGCCGTGTCGCTCGGCTCATGTTACCCGCCAACCGGACGAACCGGCGGCAAGGCGACCTGCTCCGATACGCAGAACGCCGCGCGGGGCGCGGCGTCGGCGCTGCGGTCCTGACGGGACTTGAACCCGCGACCTCCGCCTTGACAGGGCGGCGAGCACTCCAACTGCTCCACAGGACCTAGCTTGTGTTGCCCGGCTTGCGCCGGTCGTGCCTTGCTCCGGCTTGCGCCGGTCGTGCCCCCAACGGGATTCGAACCCGTGCTACCGCCTTGAAAGGGCGGCGTCCTGGGCCGCTAGACGATGAGGGCGGCCCCGCCATCATTGCACATTCGCAACTTCAAGCGGACTTGCTCCCATCCGGCCCCGCCGGAGGCTTGGAAAGCATACGTGATGCTCCGTCGGTCGACAAAATCGGTGTCGGCAAGGGCTTGGGACGGGTCATAACCGCAGGTCAGAGCGGTTCTATCGGAGTGGGGTGATGCCGAAGCGGTGCTTCAGGTCGGCGATCAACTTCGGGCATGCGGCGAGTGTCGCGGCCCGATTACCGCCCCCGTCGTGCAGAAGGACTATCGCACCGGGCCGGGTGGCGGAGTGGACCCGCTTGCCGATCGTGGCGGCGGTCGGCTTGTCCCAGTCCTGCGGGTCGACCGACCAGTGCAGCGGACGCATGCCGAGGTCCTTGGCCACCCCGACCACCTCCGACGTCCACCGGCCGCCGGGCTGCCGGTAGAACGACACCTTCGCGCCGGGAGCGGCCTTCTGGATGGCCTTGTTGGTGCGGTCCAGGTCGGCCCGGATCTCGCCGACAGGTCGACGGGCAAGTTCGAGGTCGTGTCGCCAGCTGTGGTTGCAGAGCTGGTGTCCCTCCCGGACGATCCGCCGGACCAGCTCCGGGTGACGCTGCACCTCGCGACCGACGACGCAGAAGGTCGCCGTCACCTTGGCGGCCTTCAGCTGGTCGAGCACCTTGGGTGTCCAGGCCGGGCTGGGCCCGTCGTCGAACGTCAGGGCCACCGGACGTACGCCGGTGTTGCGACCCAGGCCGGTGGGGAGCTTGGCCGGCAGCGGCCGCAGTGGCGGCTTGGCCGGCTTGGTGACGCTGGGGCGTGGTTTCGGGGTGGGCGGCGTGGTTGATTCCACCGGCCGTGGAGCGCCGACGGGTGCGATGGTGCGCTTCGGCTGGGCACAGCCGGAAAGGACCAGCGCCACGGCGAGGACGGACGCCAGGATGGCGCGGGCTTGCATCTGCTCGCTCCCGGAGGGGTCGGGGTAGGCGGACCCGCCCGACGGTAGTTCACGACGCGATCCGGCGACAGTGCGATCAGTCACGCCTCGACTGGTCCAGGGAGTCGCGGACGGCGACGGAGAGCGAGACCGCCTCGGCCAGGTCGACCGGCCGCACCACCCCGGCGGGCAGCGTGTCGGCTCGCCAGCCGGGGCCGGCGGCGAGCACCAGCAACGGGCGTCGGGGAGCGGCGAGCAGCGCGCTGAGTTGGGTCGGATCGGCAGTGGCCCGAGTGTGCGACCAGAGCACCACGGCGGCCGGGCCGGTCCGGTTGACCGCCTCGACGAGGGCGGCCACCGGCACCCGGGCGCCGAGCATCCGGTAGCTGACGCCGGCCTCCGCGAGAGCTGCCGCCAACGCCTCCAGCGGCAGGGTGTGCTGTTCCTCGTCGGCGCAGGAGAGCAGGATCCGGGCCGGCCCGGTGGGGACGTTGGCCCGGCTGGCCGCCGCGAGCGCCTCCGAGACGCAGCGGGACACCAGGTGTTCCACCTCGATCAGGCCGGCGGTGGCGGCGTGCCGCTCGCCGATGCCGACGAGCACCGGGCGCAGCAGGCCCTCCCAGGTGGCGACGACCCCGCTGGCGGCCAGGGTGTGCGCGATGGTCTCGCTGATCGCCGCCGCGTCCAGTCGCATGGCCGCCCGGGCCAGGCCGCGGGCCGCCGGACCGGCGCGGCCGACCGGGATGGAGCTGCCGCCGTCACGGCCGGTGGGGTGGATCCGGGCGGGAGCGACGGTGCCGTTGGGCGTCGGGTCTGGTGCCTGGCGGGCCCACTGGGCGGCCTCGGCGGGGCTCACCCCCTCGGCGGTGAGTCGTCGCATGATCTCGAGACGGGCCAGGTCGGTGGGTGTGTACCGGCGGTGGTGACCGGGGATGTGTTCGCTGGGCCCGAGCCCGTAGCGCTGGTGCCAGGTGCGGAGGGTCGTCACCGCGACCCCCAACCGACGTGCGACAGCGCCCGCGCTCAGCGCCTCATCGACCACCCGACCGCTCCGCCGTGTCGGCCGCCGACGATCCGGGCGGCGTCATGGCCGGGCCGGTTGCGCCCGACCGGGACGCCGCGGGGCGGAGCAGCCGGCTCACCACCCCGCCCAGCCAGGGCGCGTACGACCGGGGGTCACGCTTCAACTCGACCTCCAGGGCGGCGGGGTCGGCCCACCGCAGCTCGGCCACCTCGTCCGGGTCGGGCAGTAGCGGAGCGCTGGGCAGGAACTCGCCTCGCAGCACGTGGTCGTACTCGAACTCGACCCGACCGGTCGCCGGGTCCTCGGCGTAGTAGACGTAGATGCCGACCTCGGTCAGCTCGACCGGACCCGCGCCCAACTCCTCGCTCAGCCGTCGGTTGGCCGCCTCGGCGAGCGACTCGCCAGGCTGGGGATGGCCGCAGCAGGAGTTGGCCCAGCGCAGCGGGAACCGGGTCTTCACACCGGCTCGGCGCTGGAGCAGCACCTGGCCGTCCGGATCCACAAGCAGCACCGAGAAGGCCCGGTGCAACTGCCCCGGCGGTTGGTGCGCTGCCGCGACTGTCGTCTCGCCGTGGGCCTTGCCGGTCTCGTCGACGAGTTCGACGAGGTGCTTCTCACGACCGCTCATCGGCCCTCTCCGGTGATCCGGCCGGCGGCGAGCTTGCCGGAGATGAGCACCATCGGCACGCCGACACCGGGTTGGGTCCCGGAGCCGACGAAGACCACGTTCGACAGGTCGCGGTGCAGGTTGGACGGGCGGAACGGGCCGGTCTGGAAGAGGGTGTGCGCGGCGGCGAACGGGGTGCCGGCGGCCATCCCCTGCTCCTCCCACTCGGCGGGGGTGATCGCCCGGAGCACCTCGACCCCGGCGCCGAAGCCGACGTAGCCGCGCTCCTCCAGGGTGCCGATCAGCTGGTCGGTGTAGCGCTGGGTCAGGTCGCCGCGCCACTCGAACGGCGCCCGGTGCAGGTTGGGCACCGGGGCGAGCACGTAGTAGGTGTGTCGGTCCGGCGGTGCGACAGCGGGGTCGGTCCGGCTCGGGTTGGTCACCAGCAGCGACGGATCGGTCATCAGCTCACCCCGTCGGATGACCTCATCGAAGGTGCCCTTCCACGCGCGTCCGAAATGGATGTTGTGATGGGCGATCTTCGCATAGGCCTGTCGGGAGCCGACGTGCAGAACGACGCAGGACGGCGAGTAGGTGAGCCGGCGCTGCGGCGCGGCGGGGAGCAGGTCCCGGTAGGCGACCGGCAGGTCGGGGTTGAGCACCACCACGTCTGCCGGGACCAGGTCGCCGTCGGCGGTGAGCACGCCGGTGGCGCGGCCGTTCACTGTCTCCACCCGGGTGACGGTGGTGTCGTACCGGATCTGCACGCCGTGCTTCTCGGCCGCGCCGGCCATCGCCCTGGAGACCGCGTGGATGCCGCCGCGTGGGAAGTAGACCCCGGCCACCGAGTCGAGGTACGCGATGACCGCGTAGATGGCCAGCGCGTCGTGCGGCGCGAGGCCGGCGTACATCGCCTGGAAGGAGAAGATCCGCTGGGTACGCGGATCCCGGAAGAACTGGTTGATCTTCGTTTGGAGGCGTCGGAAGGCCCCGCCGCTGAGCAGCTTGAGCAGGTTGCCGGTGATCAGGTCGGTCGGCGCGTCCAGGTTGCGCTCGATGAAGTCGGTGCGCTCCAGCCGCCACAGCTCCCGCGCGTACTCGACGAACCGCAGGTAGCCGTCGGCCTCCCGGGGCCCGCAGACCCGGGAGATCTCGGCAGCCATCCGGGTGGTGTCGGTGAGCACGTCGAGGGTCGAGCCGTCCGGGTAGTACGCCCGGTAGGCGGGGTCGAGCGGCGTCAGGTCCAGCCAGTCGTGCAGCTCCTCGCCGACAGCGCCGAGCGCCTCGGCGATCAGGTCGGGCATGGTGAGCACCGTCGGGCCGGTGTCGAACTCGTAGCCGTCCACGCCGAGGCGTCCGGCCCGCCCGCCGGGCACCGGCTCGCGCTCCAGCACTGTCACCTGTCGACCACTGCCGGCCAGGTGCAGCGCGCAGGCGAGCCCGCCCAGCCCGGCCCCGACGACCACCACCCGGTCCGTCCGTCCTGTCACAGTCCGCACGTGACCACCTCCTCGCTCAAGTCGCTCATCAGGCCCGCCGGTTGGCAGCGGCGGTGGCCAGTCCGGTCAACGCGGTCCGCGCCGTCTGGTCCACGGGTGCGGCGTCGAGCGTGGCCAGCGCGTCGCTGACCCGCTCGGCGATCATCTGCTCCACCCGGGTCACCGCGCCGGTCTCGGCGACCAGCTCGGCGAGCGTGTCGACCGGTCCGTCGGCGGCCCGCTCCAACGCCGTGAGCTGTGCCGGCGTGGCCAGCTCACGGGCCAGCATCAGCAGCGTGGTCGGTTTGCCGGTGCGGAGGTCGTCGCCGGCCGGCTTGCCGGTGGCCGCCGGGTCGCCGTAGACGCCGAGCAGGTCGTCGCGGAGCTGGAACGCTTCGCCGACAGCCAGGCCATAGCGGGTGTACGCGGAGACCAGCGGGTCGTCGGCGGGCAACCCGGCCAGGCAGGCACCGAAGAGCAGTGGTCGCTGGACGGTGTAGCTGGCGGTCTTGTAGCGGGCCACCCGTAGTGCCCGGTCGACCGACCAGCGGCCCGGGTCGTTCTCGCCGAGCACGTCCAGATACTGCCCGGCGACCGTCTCGACCCGCATCTGGTCGTAGCAGCGGCGCACCTCGAAGAGTCGCGTCGACGGCACCGAGGCATGGGCCAGCAACTGGTCGGCCCAGACCATGCAGAGGTCGCCGATGAGCACGGCGACTGCTTCACCGAACCGGCCGGGATCACCTCGGTGGCCGGCGGCGACGTGCTGTTCGGCGAGCGCGACGTGCGCGGTGGGCCGGCCGCGGCGGGTGGTGGACGCGTCCATCACGTCGTCGTGCACCAGCGCGAAGGTGTGCAGCAGCTCCAGCGCGGCCAGCGCGGGCAGCACGGGTGGCAGCGCCGCGGTGCCACCGACGGCCCCACGCCATCCCCAGTAGGCGAACGTGGAGCGGATCCGCTTGCCGCCGGTCAGGACGGCCTCCCGCGCGGTGGCGGCGAAGCGACCCATCGACGCGTCGATGTCGTTGAGGTTGTCGACCTCGGCGGTGAGGAAGGTGTCCAGCGTCTCGTCGACCGCCGTGACCAGATCGTGGGTATAAGCAGCCAGAACGGCGCGGACCGGATCGTCCCCGTCCCCCGGCCCTGTCGGCGCCACGCGGGTCACGTTGCCCGCAACTGCGTCGTTGGCCATGCGGCTGAGCGTACCCTAGGCTACGAGTTGCGTCGATTGGTGCGTCGATAAATGGAGGAGGGCCGGTGGAAACTGATCTCACCGCTGCCTATGACCGGTGCCGTGAGCTGCACAAACGCCACGGCCGCACCTACTATCTCGCCACCCGCCTGCTCCCCGCTTGGAAACGACGACATGTGCACGCCCTCTACGGGTTCACGCGGTACGCGGACGAGATCGTCGACCGCACCGAGGACCTGCCGCCGGCCGAGCGGGCCGCCCTGCTGGACCGCTGGGCCAGCCAGTTCGTGGCCGGTCTGCACGGTGCGCCGGTTGACGACCCACTGTTGCCGGCCGTGCTGCACACGATCGCCGTCTTCGATCTCGACCGGGACGACTTTGCGTCGTTTCTGAAGAGCATGGCGATGGACCTGACCGTGACCGCGTACCCGACCTACGACCACCTGCTCGACTACATGGAGGGCTCGGCGGCGGTCATCGGCACCATGATGCTGCCGATCCTGGGCAGCTCCGACCCGGTGGCGGCCCGGGAACCGGCCCGACAACTCGGCTTCGCCTTCCAGCTCACCAACTTCATCCGGGACGTCGCCGAGGACCTCGACCGGGGCCGCACCTACCTGCCCGACGAGGACATGGCGAAGTTCGGGGTCACCCGCGAGGAGTTGGCCGAGGCCCGCGCCCGGGGCCGCGTCACCCCCCGGATCCGCGAGCTGATCGAGTACGAGGTGACCCGCGCCCAGGCGCACTACGCCGCCGCCGCACCGGGCATCACCATGCTGGCGCCCGCCTCACAGGCCTGCATGCGCACCGCGTACGCCCTCTACGGCGGCATCCTCGACGAGGTGGCCGCGCAGGACTACGACGTCTTCGTCCGGCGGGCCCTGGTTCCGCAGCGCCGACGGATGGCGGTGGCCGCGCGGGCCCTGCTCAGCTCGACCGGTACGCCGGTAGTCATTCCCGGGCCGACGATCCAGCCGGAGAACCGGTGACCGCGAGCACGGCGATCGTGCTCCTCACCCGCGACCTGCGGGTGCACGACCACCCGGCGCTGGCCACCACCGCCGCGGCCTTCGACCAGGTGGTCCCGCTGTACGTGCTCGACCCGGCGCTGGCCGACCTCTCCGCCAACCGCACCCGCTTCCTGCACCAGGCCCTTGCCGACCTGCGCGACCAACTTCGTGAGCGTGGTGGCGACCTGGTGCTGCGGCACGGCGACCCGGTGGCCGAGACGATCCGGCTGGCCGACGAGGTCGGGGCCACCGCCGTCGCGCTCTCGGCCGACGTCAGCCACTACGCCGTCCACCGGGAGCGGCGACTCCGCGCCGAGTGTGAGCGGCACCGGCTGCACCTGCGACTGTTTCCCGGGTTGACGGTGGTCGAGCCGGGCGCGTTGCGGCCCGGTGGCGGCGGGGACCACTACCGGGTTTTCAGCCCGTACCACAGGGCCTGGGCGGCCAACCGGTGGCGCGAGGAGCTGGCCGCGCCGCGCCGGATCGCACTGCCCGATCGGGTGCGGGTGGGCCGGCTGCCGGCGCTGCCGACCGGAGACTCGCCCGACGCGGCCATCGGTGGTGAGCGGATCGCCGGGCGGCGGCTCACCGACTGGCTGCCCGACCTGACTCGGTACGGCGATCAGCACGACGACATGGCCGGCGACGACACGTCCCGGCTCAGCCCGTACCTGCGCTTCGGCTGTGTGTCCCCGCTGGCGGTGGCGAACCGCGCCGGCGACCGGTCCGGCCCGTTCGTCAGGCAGCTCTGCTGGCGCGACTTCTACTACCAGGTCACCGCCGCCTTCCCGAAGATCTCGACGGCGGCGTACCGGCGGGGTGCCACCGAGCAGTGGCGCTACGACGACGACGCGTTGGCGGCCTGGGCCGAGGGACGCACCGGGATGCCGATCGTCGACGCCGGGATGCGGCAGATGCTGGCACAGGGCTGGATGCACAACCGGGCCCGGCTGATCACCGCCGGCTACCTGACCAAGCACCTCGGGCAGGACTGGCGGTCCGGGGTTGCGGTGTTCTTCCGCTGGCTGCTCGACGGGGACGTGGCGAACAACTCCGGCAACTGGCAGTGGGTCGCCGGCACCGGCAACGACACGAAGCCCTACCGGGGGTTCAACCCGGTCCGGCAGGCCGAACGGTACGACCCGGACGGCGACTACGTGCGCCGGTGGGTGCCGGAGCTGGCGACAGTGCAGGGCAGGGCCATTCACCAACCATGGCGGCTGGCCGAGGCCCTGCGCCAGACACTCGACTACCCACCGCCCCTCTCGGTACCCGGCACCGACCCCGTCTGGCTGCGCTGATCAGAGCACCGAGTGCAACGCCTCGACCAGCTCGTCCACCCGGTCGTGCTCGGCGAGGTGCGCGGTGGCGTACGCGAAGGTGTAGCCGCGCTCGGGGTCGGCCCACGCGCTGCTGCCGCCGATGCCGCCCATGCCCCAGCTGCCGTCCGGCTCCCACTGCATACCCAACGTCCAGCGGGCGTCGCGATCCAACACCAGGTCCGGCCCGTCGTACTGGACCCGTGTCGCCTCCGCCACCAGGTCGGGGCTGAACAGCCGAACCCCGTCAAGGACACCACCGGCCAGCAGGCCGGCGTAGAGCCGGGCCAGGCTGGGGGCGGTGGCGTGCAGGTTGACGGCCGGCATCTCGGCGCCCCGCCACAGCGGACTGTTCAGCACGGCCAGGTCCAGCCCGCCGGCCGGGTTGCCCAACGCTCGCGCCCGCAGTGACCCCGGCTCGCCGAGCTTCCGGCTCGGCCATCCCGGGTCGGCGTACCGCAGGTCCGCGCAGCGCAACTGGTCGGCCTCGGTCAACCCGAACCCGAGGTCGAGCTGCCACCGGTCGGCGATCTCCTCGGCCAGGAAGCGGCCCACCGACCGTCCGTCGACGCGGCGGACCACCTCGCCCACCAGATGCCCGTACGTCCAGGCGTGTTCCCCGGCGACCGAGCCCGGCGACCACTCGGGGTCGGCGGTGGCCAGGTCGCCGGTGAGCAGCGCCCAGTCGGCGATCGCGGCGGCCGGTCGCGGCACCGGAAAGGCCGGCAGCCCGGCGGTGTGCGACAACACCTGACGCACCGTGGCGGGAGTGCGGAACTCGGGCCAGTACCGGTCCACCGGCGCGTCGAGATCGACAGCTCCCCGGTCGACGAGCAGCAACAGGCAGAGCGCCGCCACCGGCTTGCCGACCGAGTAGACGTTCACCAGCGTGTCCGGCAGCCACGGCTCGCCGCCCGGCCCGTGGCCGCGGCGGGAGCCGCCGGTCAGGTCCACGACCGGCTGCCCGTCGTACCAGATGGTCAGGGCCGCGCCGGTGTCCCGGCCGGCGGCGAGCATGTCGTGGAAGCAGTCCCGGACCGGAGCGAAGCGTGCGTGCATCCGGCCACGGTAGGCGTCCGGGCCGGTGCGCGTGCCGACTTTTCCGCCGACCCCGGTGGTTGGGGTGGTGTCGCTGGGGGATGCTGTTCGGTGTGGCGGAGCCGGAGTTGGTGGACGTGGTGGTGGTCGGGCTCGGGGTCGGCGGCGAGGAGGTGGCCGAGCGGCTTGCCGAGGCCGGCCTGAGCGTCGTCGGCGTCGAACGGGATCTCGTCGGCGGGGAGTGCCCGTACTGGGGCTGCATCCCGAGCAAGATGATGATCAGAGCGGCCAACGCACTCGCCGAGGCTCGCCGGGTCGACGGGCTCGCCGGGACGGCGCAGGTCCAACCCGACTGGGCGCCGGTGGCGAAGCGGATCCGCGAGGAAGCCACCGACACCTGGGACGACACTGTCGCGGCGGAGCGGTTCGTCGGCAAGGGTGGCCGGCTCGTGCGGGGCAGCGGCCGGCTCGACGGTCCGCGCCGGGTCCGCGTCGGTGACCAGATGTTCGAGGCCCGACACGGGGTGGTGCTGGGCACCGGCACCCGACCGTCAGTGCCGCCGATCGACGGCCTGGCCGACACGCCGTACTGGACCAACCACCAGGCGATCGAGGTCGAGGAGCTGCCGCAGTCGTTGCTCGTGCTGGGTGGCGGCGCTATCGGCCTGGAGTTGGCGCAGGTCTTCGCCCGCTTCGGGGTCCGGGTCACAGTGGTCGAGGCGCTCGACCGGGTGCTGGCCATCGAGGAACCCGAGGCGTCCGAGGTCGCCGCCGCGGCGCTGCGCGCCGACGGCGTGGAGATCCACACCGGGGTACGCGCGGAACGGGTCGAACACGACGGGACCAGGTTCACACTGCACGGTGGCGGCGGCGCGCAGTTCACCGCCGACCGGCTGCTGGTGGTGACCGGGCGCAAGGCCCACCTGGCCGAGCTGGGCCTGGACACGATCGGCCTGGACGCCAGCCAGCGTTACCTCCCGGTCGACGACCGTCTGCACGTCACGGACCAGGTCTGGGCGGTCGGCGACATCACCGGTGAGGGTGCCTTCACGCACATCGCCATGTACCAGGCGGGGATCGTGATCGCCGACATCCTGGCCCGCGCCCGGCAGGCGAAGGCGGGGGCTGACGCCAGCGGCACCTCCAGCGTGGTCGGCGGAGCGATGGGCGCGTCCAGCTCGTTGGCCGCCAGCGGATCGAGCGGATCAGCCGGCACCGTCCCGCGCGCCGACTACCGCGCGCTGCCCCGGGTGACCTTCACCGATCCCGAGATCGGCGCGGTAGGGCTCACCGAACAGCAGGCCCGCGAACGCGGCATCAACGTGCAGGTGGGTTTCACCAAGCTCGGCAGCTCGACGCGCGGCTGGATCCACCGGGTCGGCGACGACGGGTTCATCAAGGTCGTGGCGGACGCCGACCAGGGTGTGCTGATCGGCGCCACCTCGGCCGGCCCGGCCGGCGGTGAGGTGCTGTCCGCGCTGGTGGTGGCGGTGCATGCGGCGGTGCCGCTGAGTCAGCTCCGACACATGATCTACGCGTACCCGACCTTCCACCGGGCCATCGAAAGCGCCCTACGCGACCTGTCCTGACCCCAGCCCGCCCTCAGGGCCCTGGCAATGCCGCGCGCCCCGCGCGCTGCGGCTGGGCATGATCCACTCGCGTTCCAGGAAGTCGGGGTGTCCAGGGCACTGGAACCCCGCGACCTCGTTGAAACCGAGTCGATCATGGTCGCCGGCATCGGCGACGGTGGGAAGAATGCGGCAGCGGGCCAGCAAACGACGGGCAGATTGCTGTTCATTTCTTTCATCCAGGTGACGTACGATTGCGACCGTGACCAAGCGGTTGACTGAAGTTGCCAAGAAGGCGGGCGTCAGCGAGGCCACCGTCAGCCGGGTGCTCAACGGCCGCGACGGGGTTTCCGAAGCGACCCGCACCGCCGTGCTCACGGCGCTGGACGTGCTCGGTTACGAGCGGCCGACAAAGCTGCGCGGCGAACGCGCCCGGCTGGTCGGGCTGGTGCTGCCCGAGTTGCAGAACCCGATCTTCCCGGCGCTGGCCGAGGTGGTCACCGGCACTCTCGCTCAGCGCGGCTACACCCCGGCGCTCTGTGCCCGGACCATCGGCGGGGTCTCCGAAATGGACTATGTGGAGATGCTCCTCGACCACCAGGTCTCCGGGGTGATCTTCGCCGGTGGCTCGTACGCGCTCGCCGACGCCCGGCACGACCACTACCGTCGGCTGACCGACCGAGGGCTTCCGGTGGTGCTGGTCAACGCCGGTGTGGACGAGCTGGGTTTCCCCCGGGTCTCCACTGACGACGCGGTGGCGGTGGAGCAGGCGTACGGGCACCTGCGCTCGCTCGGGCACGAACGGATCGGCATGGTGCTCGGCCCGGAGGGGCACGTGCCGTCGCGGCGCAAGCTCGACGCGATGGTCCAGGCCGCCGGCTGGGACGAGGGCGACGCCGAGTGCGTCGAGCGTTCCAGCTTCTCGATGGAGGGGGCGCGGGTCGCCGCCACGAAGTTGGTCGAGCGGGGCGTGACAGGCATCATCTGCGCCAGCGACGTGCTCGCGTTGGGCACGATCCGGGCGGCCCGACGGTTGGGGCGTTCGGTGCCGGCCGACGTGTCGGTGGTGGGTTTCGACGACTCCGCCTTCATGACGTGCACCGATCCGCCGTTGACCACCGTGCGGCAGCCGATCGAGACGATGGGGCAGGCCGCAGTGGATCTGCTGGTCACCCAGATCGAGGGTGCCGGCGTCCTTCAGGACGAGCTGCTGTTCGAGCCGGAGTTGGTGGTGCGGGGTTCCACCGCACCCGCCCCCGGCCGCTAGGCACCACACCGAACGACGCTTCGGCCGTCGACCGCCTCTCGCGGTCGGCGGCCGTTTTCGTCGTTGCTGGACCCGGTCGCCATCGACAGGGCCGAATGACCGGCCATAAGGGATCAATAGCCGGCAAACAGGACTGCTTTCAGCGCCTTGCCAACATCTGTCGTCATCACGTCGTGTCCTTTCGGCACAGGGTCGATACCTTGCCGAAATGAGTCGGCCTCGCTACAGTGACTCCACTCACACCTGGCTCCGACGCAGCTACTGGGCGTCAGGTCGTATCACCGCAGATCAGCGAAGGTCATTGGAGACACCCGTTCCCGAAGGGATGGACAGATGTCCGTACCGCAATACCGAAAGGCTGCGGCGGTTGCGCTCGTGGCCGGCCTGGGGCTCAGCCTCACGGCATGCTCCACGAAGAGTGACGACAAGGGCTCGAACGCAGGTGGCAAGGTCACCATCACTGTCGACTGCCAGCCGGTCGGCGCCCAGAAAGAGCTGTTGAAGAACTGGAACGACGACGTCGCCGAGTTCCAGAAGCAGAACCCGGACATCACCATCAAGAGCGTCAGCGTCGGCGAGCAGTGCAACAACCCGCCGGACTTCACCGCCCGCCTCGCCGGTGGCACCGTGACCGACGTCTTCTACGGGTACATGACCGACCTCCAGCAGGTGCTCGACTCCGGTCAGGCGATGGACATCAGCCAGCACGTCAACAAGGACGCGATCCCGACCTGGGAGAGCGTCGACCCGGCGCTCAAGGAGGTCTTCACCGACGGCGGCAAGCTCTACGCCGTTCCGGTGAAGAACTACTCGATGGGCCTGGTCTACAACAAGGTGCTGTTCCAGCAGGCCGGGCTGGACGTGAACAACCCGCCCAAGACCTGGGCCGAGGTCCGGACCGCCGCCAAGAAGATCTCCGCGCTCGGCAACGGCATCGCCGGCTACTCGGAGTACAGCGCCGGAAACACCGGCGGCTGGCACTTCACCTCCCTGCTCTACTCGCAGGGCGGCCGGGTGCTCACCGAGGACGGCAAGAAGGCCGACTTCAACAACCCAATGGGCAAGCAGGTCCTGCAGAACCTCAAGGACATGCGGTACGGCGACAACAGCATGGGCGCCCGTCAGCTGCTCCAGTGGGGTGACCTGCTGACGAACGCCGGCGCGGGCAAGGTCGGCATGTTCATCGGCGCGCCGGACGCCACCCAGGCGATCGTCAGCCAGTTCCAGGGCAAGTTCCAGGACTGGGCGATGGCTCCGCTGCCCGGCCAGGACGGCGCGGCGAAGGGGACGCTCGGTGGTGGCGAGGGCTACTTCTTCAAGAAGGACCTCACTCCCGAGCAGGTCAAGGCCGGTCTGAAGTGGATCGCGTACCAGAAGCTCACCCCGGGCAAGGGCCAGTTCGACTACGTCCGGGCCAAGCCGCAGAACTACCCGGTCGGTCTGCCCCAGCCGCTGCTCTTCGCCAACGGCAGTGACGCGCAGAAGCAGGAGCTGGAGCTGCGCAAGGCGAACGCGAACGTCGACACCGCGAACTTCGCGCTCTTCGAGGCGACCCCGGTCCCGATCAAGGGTGAGCCGCGCAACGCCCAGGCCGTCTACGCGGTGCTCGACGCCGCGATGTCGGGTGTGCTGACCAACCCGAACTCGAACATCGACGCACTGCTCAAGACCGCTGAGGAGAAGGTCAACCAGCTCCTCGCCGCCGAGAGCTGACCGATCGTGTGGGGGTCGGGACGCCGACCCGACCCCCACGCCACCCGCACCACATCTCGACGTCACCGACTCACCCAGGAGTTGCCTTGGCGATCACCACCGTCCCGGAGACCCCCAGGAAACCGGGCCGCCCGCCGTCGCCGTACTCGGCGAGGCCGCAGCGCACCAGCCTCGGCCGCAAGGTACGGGACAACCTCACCGGTCACGCGTTCCTGATCGGGGCGGTGCTCTGCTTCGTCGTCTTCTCCTGGTACCCGATGGTCCGCGGCATCGTGATGAGCTTCCAGCGCACCCGGCGCGGCGAGACCACCTGGGTGGGCTGGGACAACTACTCCCGCATCATCGCCGACCCCAGCTTCTGGACGGCCTGGCAGAACACCTTCTACTTCACCGTCCTGGCGCTGGCCCTCGGCTACGTGGTGCCGTTCTTCGTGGCGATCCTGCTCAACGAGTTCCGCCACGCCAAGGGGTACCTGCGGATCCTGGTCTACCTGCCGGTGATGCTGCCGCCGGCCTCGGCGCTGTTCCTCTTCAAGTTCTACGCGTACGACCCGAGCGAGGCCGGGCTGTTCAACGCGATCCTCAAGGCGCTGCACCTGCCCACCTCGCAGTGGATGCAGTCGCCGGAGATGACGATGCCGGCGATGGTGCTCGCGTCGACCTGGATGAACATGGGCGGCGCTGTGCTGATCTACCTGGCGTCGTTGCAGAACATCCCCGGTGAGCTGTACGAGGCGGCGGAGCTCGACGGCGCCGGGATCTGGCGGCGGATCGTCCACGTGACGATCCCGCAGACCCGGTTGATCCTCGCGCTCCTGGCGATGTTGCAGATCGTCGCCACCATGCAGCTCTTCATCGAGCCCCTGATCCTCGCCAACGGCGCGGGCGCTGAGGACTCGGCGACCTCCGTGGCGTACCTCATCTACCAGCACGGGTTCTTCCAGAACGACCTCAACGGCGCCGCCGCGCTGGGCGTGATCATGCTCGTGGTGCTGGCCGGCTTCTCCGCCGTGTACGTGCGGCTGACTGCGAAACAGGACTAGGACGGCGAGGAATGGCACAGGATTCCGGAACCCGGACCCTCATCTCTCAATCCCAGCTCAGCCGGGGGCGCGGCCGGGTCATCTACTGGACGCTGCTGGTCGTCGTGGTGGCAGGGTTCACGCTGGTCTTCCTCGGGCCGCTCTACTGGATGGTCACCGGGGCGCTCAAGTCCGGCCAGGAGATCGCGCAGACCCCTCCGTCGCTGTTCCCGAAGGACCCGCAGCCGCAGAACTACATCGACGCGTGGAACAACCTGGCCCTCGCCAAGCTGCTCTTCAACACCTTCTACTACGCGATCGGCGCGGTGCTGTTCCAACTGGTCTTCGACAGCGCCGCCGCGTACTCGTTGTCCAAGCTTCGGCCGATCTTCGGCAACGCGATCCTCGGGCTGATGCTCGCCACGCTGATGATCCCGGCCATGGTCCTCATCGTCCCGCAGTACGTGACGGTGCTCGACCTGCCGATCCTGCACATCAACCTGCTGGACTCACCGTTCGCCATCTGGCTGCCGATGGTCGCCAACGCGTTCAACATCTTCCTGCTGAAGCGGTTCTTCGACTCGATCCCCGAGGAGCTGATGGCGGCGGCCCTGATGGACGGGGCGACGTCGCTGCGCACGCTCTGGTCGATCATCCTGCCGCTGTCGCGTCCCATCCTCGGCGTAGTGTCGATCTTCGCGGTGACGGCGGTGTGGAAGGACTTCCTCTGGCCGAAGCTGGTCATGCCCTCGCCCGAGACCCGGACGGTGAGCGTCGGCATCTACACCTTCGCCGGTGGCACGCCGATGAACGTGGTGATCGCCGCGTCGGTCATCGCCGCGATCCCGACGGTCATCATCTTCCTGATCTTCCAGCGGAACATCATGTCCGGTCTGACCACGGGCAGCATCAAGGGCTGACCACCACCGCATCCGTCCCCGCGGCGAACAACGACAGTTCGCCCCACACATGACCAGGTCCGGCGAGTTCGCCGACGTACTGACGCAGAAAGCAGGTGCTCGTGTCCACAGCTGACAGAAGTCCGTGGTGGCGGGGAGCGGTGATCTACCAGGTGTATCCCCGGAGCTTCGCCGACGGAAACGGCGACGGCATCGGCGACATCGCCGGCATCCGGTCCCGGCTGAACCACCTGTCCGCGCTCGGCGTCGACGCGATCTGGTTCAGCCCCTGGTACCCGTCCCCGATGGCGGACGCCGGCTACGACGTCTCCGACTACCGCGACATCGACCCGGTCTTCGGCACCCTCGCAGAGGCGGAGGCGCTGATCGCCGAGGCGCACGAGCTGGGCATCCGGACCATCGTCGACGTGGTGCCCAACCACTGCTCCGACGCGCACCCCTGGTTCCAGGCTGCCCTCGCCGGCGGGCCCGACGCGCCCGAACGGGACCTGTTCTGGTTCCGGCCCGGCCGCGGCCCCAACGGCGACGAGCGGCCCACCGACTGGATCGGCGAGTTCGGCGGGCCGACCTGGACGCGCACCACCAACCCGGACGGCACCCCCGGCGACTGGTACCTGCACCTGTTCGCCCCGCAACAGCCGGACCTCAACTGGGACCACCCGCGGGTGCGGGAGGAGTTCGAGGACATCCTGCGGTTCTGGTTCGACCGGGGCGTGGACGGCATCCGGATCGACTCGGCCGGGCTGCTGGTCAAGGACGCGACGCTGCCCGAGGTCCTACCGGATCAGCCGCACCCGTTCCACGACCTGGACGGGGTGCACGACGTCTACCGGGGCTGGCGTCGGGTCGCCGACGAGTACGCCGACCGGGCGCTGATCGGTGAGGTGTGGCTGCCGGACCGGCAGCGGTTCGCCAACTACCTGCGCCCGGACGAGCTGCACGCGGCGTTCAACTTCGACTTCCTCGGCTGCGCGTGGGACGCCGCGGCGCTGCGGGAGAGCATCGACGGGACGCTGAGCGCGCACGCACCGGTCAACGCGCCGGCCACCTGGGTGCTCTCGAACCACGACGTCACCCGGCACGTCACCCGCTACGGTCGCGCGGACACCCGGTTCAGCTTCGCCGCCAAACGCGAGGGGACCCCCACCGACCTGGAGCTGGGCACCCGCCGGGCCCGCGCCGCCGCGCTGCTCTCACTGTCGCTGCCCGGCGCCGCCTACGTCTACCAGGGCGAGGAGCTGGGCCTCTACGAGGTCGAGGACATCCCGTACGCGATGCGACAGGACCCGATGTGGGAGCGGTCCGGCCGGATCGACCCCGGTCGGGACGGCTGTCGCGTACCGCTGCCGTGGGCCGGGGACGAGCCGCCGTTCGAGTTCAGCCCCGCTGGTGCCGCAGCGCCCTGGCTGCCGCAGCCGGCCGACTGGAAGGACCGGACGGCCAGCGCGCAGACCGGCGACTCGGCCTCGATGCTGGAGCTGTACCGGGCGGCGATCCAGGCCCGAAGGGCCGACCCGGCGCTCGGTGACGGTGAGCTGACCTGGTTGCCCGCCCCGGACGGGGTGCTGGCGTTCAGCCGTGGCGGTGGCTTCACCTGCCTGGTCAACCTGTCCGCCGCGCCGGTTCCGATGCCAGCTCAGGGGGAGTTGCTGCTGGCCAGCGGACCGCTCGACGACGGGTTGTTGCCGTCCGACACAGCGGTCTGGCTGCGTACCGCCGAATTCACCGACGGGCCGCGCGGGGCGGACGGCCCGGCCTGACCTGACTCTGCCCGCCGTGGTGCCGGCGGCCCGTCCCGGCCGCCGGCACCACGCCACCAAGAAGGGAGAACCGAGGGGGGACGCGCGACACCGCACCGACACGGGGGGACCTGGCCTGCCTGACGAAAGGGAGAGCGCAGCTCATGGCCAACCACACCACCGGCACCCCGCACCACCTTCGACACCCGACCCGGGCGCTGTTGGCCGCCATCGCCGCCACAGTGCTCGCCGCCACCTCGGTCACCGTTCTCGCTGTCACCGGCACCGCGACCCCGGCCTCGGCGGCGGGGTTGTCCCCCTTCGACATCCCCAACCGGGGCGCGACAGTTCCGTTCGTCGAGCAGGAGGCGGAGGAGACCGCTCACAACGGCACGAAGATCGGCCCGGACCGGCGTTACGGCACGCTGCCGTCCGAGGCGTCGGGCCGGGAGGCGGTCACCCTCGACGCCGTCGGCGAGTACGTCGAGTTCACCCTCACCGCCCCGGCCAACGCGGTGACCTTCCGCTACAGCCTGCCGGACAGCCCGGCCGGCACCGGTCGGGACGCCGCCATCGACCTGCGGGCCAACGGGGCGCTGCTGAAGTCGGTCCCGGTGACGTCGAAGTACGGCTGGTACTACGGCGGATACCCGTTCAACAACAACCCGGGTGACACGAACCCGCACCACTTCTACGACGAGACCCGGGCGCTGTTCGGCAGCACCCAGCCGGCCGGCACGAAGATCCGGCTCCAGGTCTCCTCGACCGCGCAGTCGCCCACGTTCACCATCGACCTGGCCGACTTCGAGCTGGTCGCCCCGGCGATCACGAAGCCCTCCGGTGTGCTCGACGTGGTCACCGACTTCGGCGCCGACCCGAGCGGCGCGACCGACTCGACGGCGAAGTTCCAGGCGGCGGTGGACGCCGGCAAGGCCCAGGGCCGGGCGGTCTGGATCCCGACCGGCACCTTCACCCTCTGGGACCACGTGGTGGTCGACGGGGTGACGCTGCGCGGTGCGGGCCCCTGGTATTCGGTGCTCGGCGGCCGGCACCCCACCGAGCGGAACAGATCCGTCGGCATCTACGGCAAGTACGTCCCCGGTGGCGGCTACACCGGCCCGGTCCGCGCACACGAGGCGAACGGGCCCAGCCGCAACGTCACGCTGCGGGACTTCGCGATCATCGGCGACATCCGCGAGCGGGTCGACGACGACCAGGTGAACGCCCTGGGCGGGGCGATGACCAACTCGGTGGTGGACAACCTCTGGCTGGAGAACACCAAGGTCGGGGCGTGGATGGACGGCCCGATGGACAACTTCACCATCCGTAACAGCCGGATCCTGGACCAGACAGCGGACGGGGTGAACTTCCACACCGGGGTGACCAACTCGACGGTGACGAACACGTTCGTCCGCAACACCGGCGACGACGCGTTGGCGATGTGGGCGCAGAGCGTGCCGAACGTCAACAACTCCTTCACCCACAACACCATCGGGGTGACGCTGCTGGCGAACCACCTGGTCAGCTACGGCGGTCGGGACATCAAGATCACCGACAACGTGACTGCCGACTCGCTGACCAACGGCGGCGGCATCCACGTCGCGAACCGCTACCCCGGCGTGCAGGGCGCCACCGGAGTCCAGGGCACCTGGACGATCGCCCGGAACACGTTGATCCGTAACGGCAACTCGGACTACAACTGGAACTTCGGTGTCGGGGCGATCTGGTTCTCCGCGCTCAACGAGGCGTTCCAGAACCCCACCATCAACATCACCGACACCGACATCCTGGACAGCTCGTACGCGGCGCTGCACTGGATCGAGGGCCAGACCAACGGGATCAACCTCAACAACGTACGGATCGACGGCGCCGGCACGTACGCGCTCCAGGTGCAGGCGAACAGCCAGGTGTCGTTCACCAACGTGCGGGCCACGAACATCGCGCAGAGCAACCCGATGCACAACTGCGTGGGCACCGGCTTCCAGATCACCCAGGGTTCGGGCAACTCCGGTTGGTACACCCCGACCCCGTACTGCGGCCCGTGGCCGAACCCGCAGTGGGGCGGCGGACCCACCTCGCCGCCGCCGACCACCCCGCCGCCGACCACCCCGCCGCCCACCACCCCGCCACCCACCACCCCGCCGCCCACCACCCCGCCGCCGACCAGCGGCAACCTGGCACTGGGCCGGTCCACGACGGCGACCAGCACCAACCAGAGCTACACGGCCGCCAACGTGGTGGACGGCAACGCGTCGACGTACTGGGAGAGCGCCAACAACGCCTTCCCTCAGTCGGTCACCATCGACCTGGGTGCGTCCCGGTCGGTCGACCGGGTGGCGCTCAAGCTGCCCGGCGGTTGGGAGCAACGCACCCAGACCCTGTCGGTGCTCGGCTCCACCGACGGGTCGTCGTACACCACTCTGGCCTCGTCCGCCGGTAGGGTCTTCGCCCCAGGTGCGGGTAACACGGTGTCGATCGGGCTGCCCTCCGGTGGCCGTCGCTACATCCGGGTCACCGTCACCGGCAACACCGGCTGGCCGGCAGCGCAACTCTCCGAGGTCGAGGTGTACGGCGGCACCCAGACCACCCCGCCGCCCACCACACCACCACCGACCACGCCACCACCGACCACGCCGCCCCCCAGCGGCAACCTGGCGGCCGGACGGTCGATCACCGAGACCAGCCACTCCGACGTGTACGCCGCCCCCAACGCGGTGGACGGCAACGCGAACACCTACTGGGAGAGCGCCAACAACGCCTTCCCACAGTCGTTGACAGTGGACCTGGGCGCTGACCGGTCGGTGTCCCGGGTCGTGCTGAAGCTCCCACCGTCATCGGCCTGGCAGACGCGTACGCAGACGCTGGCGGTGCTCGGATCCACCAACGGCTCGACGTTCAGCACCCTGAAAGCGTCGGCCGGCTACAGCTTCAACCCGGCCAGCGGCAACACGGTCACGGTGACCTTCACGGCGACCACCCAGCGGTACCTGCGGCTGACAGTCACCGGCAACAGCGGCTGGCCGGCCGGTCAGCTCAGCGAGTTCGAGGTCTACTCCAGCTAGATCGGCTGCCCCCGCCCGGACCGGGCGGGGGCACCCCCGGCGCAGCGCCGCGCCGGCCGTCCGACCCCGTCCCCAACCCGCACCGTCCCCCACCTGTCGCGGAACGACGGGCGTACCAGTGCACCCGTCACCGGACAACGCACCCACACCCACCCCCGAAAGAGGTGTAGCGACCCCATGTCCAGGACCGGCACCAGACGAGGCACGCCGCAAACCGGCGCGCCCACCACCGTCCCCCGCACCGCCCGCACCGGCCGCCGTCGGATGCTCGCCGGCGCGCTCGCCGGGATGCTCCTCGCCACCGCCCCGGTCGTCACCCCCATGGCGAGCGCGGCACCGGCGGCCGACCCGTCCGCGGCCGCCGCCCGGGTGGCCATGCTCGCCGGGCTCTCCGCCACCATGACCGCCAGCAGCTACAACCAGAACTACGTCGCGGGCAACGCCAACGACGGCAACGCGTCGACCTACTGGGAGAGCGCCAACAACGCGTTCCCGCAGTGGATCCAGGCGGACCTGGGCGCCACTGTCAGCGTGGACCGGGTGGTGCTCAAGCTGCCACCCGCGTCGGACTGGCAGACCCGTACGCAGACGCTGTCGGTGTTGGGTTCGACCAACGGCTCGTCCTTCACCACCCTGAAGGCGTCCGCCGGCTACACCTTCAACCCGAGCAGCGGCAACACCGCGACCGTCAGCTTCACCGCGGCCAGCACCCGCTACGTACGCGTGCAGGTCACCGGCAACACCGGTTGGCCGGCCGCGCAGCTCTCCGAGGTCGAGGTGTACGGCGCCACCGGCAGCACCGACACCCAGGCACCCAGCGTGCCGGGCAACCTGGCCTACACCCAGCCGGCCAGCGGACAGATCCGGCTCACCTGGTTGGCGTCCACCGACAACGTCGGGGTGACCGGCTACGACGTCTACGCCAACGGCGCGCTGCGGGGCAGCGTCAACGGCTCGACGCTCACGTACACCGACAGCCAGCCGACAAGCGCCACCGTGTCGTACTACGTGCGGGCCAAGGACGCGGCCGGCAACCAGTCGGCGAACAGCAACACGGTGACCCGGACCGGCACCGGCAACCCGCCGACCGGTTCCAACCTGGCGATCGGCAAGCCGATCAGCGCCTCCGGGTTCGTGCACACGTTCGTGGCGACCAACGCCAACGACAACAACGTGGCCACCTACTGGGAGGGCAACGGCAACCCGAGCACGCTGACGGTGCAGCTCGGGGCGAACGCCAGCCTCAGCCAGGTCGTCGTGAAGCTCAACCCGGACTCGGCGTGGGGCGCGCGTACCCAGAACATCACGGTGCTCGGCCGGGACCAGGGCTCGTCGAGCTTCACCACACTGGTCGGCGCGGCGAACTACAGCTTCAACCCGAACAGCGGCAACACGGTGACCATCCCGGTCTCCGGCGCGGCGGCCGACGTACGGCTCTCGATCGCCTCGAACACCGGTGCTCCGGCCGGTCAGGTCGCTGAGTTCCAGGTCTTCGGAACTCCGGCGCCGAACCCGGACCTGACCGTCACCGGCATGTCGTTCAGCCCGTCCGCACCGGTGGAGACCAGCACCATCACGCTCTCCGCGACGGTGCGTAACGCGGGCTCGGCGGCTTCCGGCGCGACGAACGTCAACTTCTACCTGGGCTCCACCCGGGTGGGCACGGCTTCGGTCGGCGGTCTCGCGGCCGGTGCCTCGACCACCGTCAGCGCCAGCATCGGCACCCGGGACTCGGGCAGCTACCCGCTCAGCGCCAAGGTCGACGAGTCGAACACCGTCGTCGAGCAGGACGACACAAACAACAGCTACACCAACCCCAGCCCGTTGGTCGTCGCCGCGGTCGCCACCTCCGACCTGGTCGCCTCGGCGGTCGCCTGGTCGCCGGGCAACCCGTCGGCGGGCAACACAGTGACCTTCTCCGTGTCCATCCGCAACGCCGGCAACCAGGCGTCCGCCTCCGGTGCGCACGGCATCACCCTGACAGTGCTCAACGAGTCCGGCACCGCGGTCCGTACCCTGACCGGCTCGTACTCGGGCGTGATCAACGCCGGCGCCACCGTCGGCCCGATCAGCCTGGGCACCTGGACCGCCGCGAACGGCAAGTACACCGTCCGGGTGGTGCTCGCCGTGGACGGCAACGAGCTGCCGGTGAAGCAGGCCAACAACACCACTGACCGGCCGCTCTTCGTCGGTCGCGGCGCCAACATGCCGTACGACATGTACGAGGCCGAGGACGGTGTGATCGGCGGCGGCGCCAGCGTCGTCGGACCGAACCGGGAGATCGGCGACCTGGCCGGCGAGGCGTCCGGTCGGCGGGCGGTGACCCTCAACTCGACGGGCAGCTATGTCGAGTTCACCACCCGGGCCAGCACCAACACGCTGGTCACCCGCTTCTCCATCCCGGACGCGCCGGGCGGCGGTGGGATCAACTCGACACTGAACGTCTACGTCAACGGCACCTTCCACAAGGCCATCGACCTGACGTCCCGGTACGCCTGGCTCTACGGCAACGAGGCCAGCCCGGGCAACTCGCCGAGCGCGGGCGGACCGCGGCACATCTACGACGAAGCCAACGTCATGCTCAACTCCACTGTCCCGGCCGGCAGCAAGATCCGTCTCCAGAAGGACCCGGCCAACACCACCACGTACGCCATCGACTTCATCAACACCGAGCAGGTGGCGCCGATCGCCAACCCGGACCCGGCGCGCTACACCACGCCGACCGGCTTCACCCACCAGGACGTGCAGAACGCCCTGGACCGGGTGCGGATGGACACCACCGGCAACCTGATCGGGGTGTACCTGCCGGCCGGCAACTACTCCACCTCGTCGAAGTTCCAGGTGTACGGCAAGGCCGTCCAGGTGACCGGCGCCGGTCCCTGGTACACCCGGTTCAACGCCCCGTCGGGCCAGGACAACACCGACATCGGCTTCCGGGCTGAGAACTCGGCGGCGAACTCCTCCTTCAAGAACTTCGCCTACTTCGGCAACTACACCTCGCGGATCGACGGTCCGGGCAAGGTGTTCGACTTCGCCAACGTGTCGAACATCGTGATCGACAACATCTGGAACGAGCACATGGTGTGCCTCTACTGGGGCGCGAACACCGACTACATGACGATCAAGAACTCCCGGATCCGGAACATGTTCGCCGACGGCATCAACATGACGAACGGGAGCACCAACAACCTGGTCAGCAACAACGACGCCCGGGCCACCGGCGACGACAGCTTCGCGCTGTTCTCGGCCATCGACGCGGGCGGCGCCGACATGAAGGACAACATCTACGAGAACCTGACCTCGACCCTCACCTGGCGGGCCGCCGGTGTCGCCGTGTACGGCGGATACGGCAACACGTTCCGCAACATTTACATCGCGGACACCCTGGTCTACTCGGGCATCACCATCAGCTCGCTGGACTTCGGCTACCCGATGAACGGCTTCGGCGCCAACCCGCCGACCCGGTTCGAGAACATCTCGATCGTGCGGGCCGGTGGTCACTTCTGGGGTGGGCAGACCTTCCCGGCGATCTGGGTCTTCTCCGCCTCGAAGGTGTTCCAGGGCATCCGGGTCAGCGACGTCGACATCATCGATCCGACCTACAGCGGCATCATGTTCCAGACCAACTACGTCGGTGGGCAGCCGCAGAACCCGATCACCGACACGGTCTTCACGAACGTCTCGATCAGCGGTGCCCGCAAGAGCGGGGACGCCTACGACGCGAAGTCCGGCTTCGCCATCTGGGCGAACCCGATGCCGGAGGCCGGGCAGGGGCCGGCCGTCGGGTCCGTCACCTTCACCAACCTCCGGTTGAGCAACAACGCGGTGGACATCCAGAACCCCACCTCGACGTTCACCATCATCCGCAACTGAGTCACCCGGTAGCCGACGCCGTCGGGAGGTCCCACCCTCCCGGCGGCGTCGTGCCGTGTCGGCCCTCGCCCGCGGCGAACCGGGCCGCGCCGGCAGCCGCGTCCGCGGCCAGCGAGTCCATCCCGTACGCCAACTCGGTCGCCAGCGCCTCCGGCTCGGGCCGTCCCGCGCCGGCCAGCAGCGCCGCCCGGTCGTTGCGCAGGCAGGTCTGTGGATGCCGGGCGATCGTCGCCGCCAACTCCTCGGCTGCGGCCCGCGCCTGGCCAGGTGGCACCAACCGATTGACCAACCCCATCGTGTACGCCTCGTCGGCCGGCACCGGACGGCCGGTGAGGATCAGGTCCATGGCCCGGCTCTCGCCGATCAACCGGGGCAGCCGGACGGTCCCACCGTCGATCAACGGCACTCCCCAGCGGCGGCAGAACACCCCGAGTGTCGCGTCGGACTCGGCGACCCGCAGGTCACACCAGAGCGCCAGTTCGAGCCCGCCCGCCACCGCGTACCCGGAGATCGCCGCGATCACGGGTTTGCTGAGCGTCATCCGGGTCGGACCCATCGGGCCGTCCCCCTCCGGCTCGACCCGGTTGCCGCTCGGTGTGCCGAAGGCCTTGAGATCGGCACCGGCGCAGAACGTCCCACCCGCGCCCCAGAGCACGGCCACCGCCGCATCCGGATCGGCGTCGAAGGCCCGAAACGCGTCCGCCAGCGCCCGTGCCGTAGGACCGTCCACGGCGTTCCGCGCGTCCACCCGATCCAGCACAACTGTGGTGACCGCCCCGACCCGCTCCACCCGCACACCCATCCCGCCAGCATGCCGGCCCGGCCCCACCCCCACAATCCCCGTCGATCTTGCACTTGTGGTTGCCGGTTCGCGGCTTGTGCCCCGGATTACGTGGGCAGAAACTGCAAGATCGGCGGCGTGGGTGGTGCGGCAGGTTTGTCGTCGACGACCGGTTTGGGACGGCGATCGCCGGGAAGTCGGTACGCGTGCGAGCACTTTTGACGAAAGTTGAGCAGGACTCCCGGCTGGACCGCGCGGGTGACCGGTTGCAGAAGGTCGTCCTGGGGACGCTGCGTCCACGCCGGCTGCGTGACCTGCTGCACGGGGTGACCCTCGGGCATCCGCTGCACCCGGCGATGGTGCAGGTGCCGGTCGGCGCGTGGATCAGCGCCGCGGTGCTGGACCTCATGCCCGGGCAGCGCCGGCCCGCCACCGTGCTGGTCGGTCTGGGCACCGTCAGCGCGCTGCCCGCGGCGGTCGCCGGTCTGAACGACTGGGCGGCACTCGCCCGCGACCAGCGCCGGGTAGGCCTGGTGCACGCCGCCGCCAACACCGTCGGCATGACGCTCTACGCCGGCTCGTTGGCCGCCCGGCTGTCCGGCCGGCACGGAATGGGTCGCGCCCTCGGCTTCCTCGGGCTCTCCACGGTGAGCCTCGGCGCGTACATCGGGGGTCACCTGGCGTACAAGCAGGGGGCGCAGGTCAACCAGAGCGTTTCCGAGCTGCACCGGATGACCGACGGCTGGCACTCGCTCGCCGACATGGCGACGCTGCCGCAACGCACCCTGATCACCCGAGAGGTGGACGACGACATCTCGGTGATCCTCTACCGGCACGGTGACGAGGTGACCGTGATGCTGGAGCGCTGCCCGCACCAGAGCGGGCCTCTCGGCGAGGGTGAGGTACAGGAGATCGACGGGCACGCCTGCGTGGTCTGCCCGTGGCACGGCAGCGCCTTCCGGCTCAACGGCGGCGAGGTCGTGCAGGGACCGTCCGGCAACGACCAGCAGATCCTGCCCACCCGGATCCAGAACGGCGTACTCCAGACCCGCCTGCCCTGACCAGCCCGCGCTGCCCATTCGCGCTGCCCGTTCACGCTGGCCTGCCCAGCGCTGACCTGTCCCGCGCTGACCTGTCCCGCGCTGGCCTGTCCCGCGCTGGCCTGTCCCGCGCTGACCTGCTCCGCGCTCACCCGGGCGCCTGCGGCGTTGGGTGCCGACGGCGGAGAACACCAGGTCGTGTGGGCCGCTCAGCTGCGTCGGTGTCGGCCGACCGGCGGACCGTCGGGCACGGAGTCCAGGCCGTGCCCGCCGTCGAACAGCCCGCCCTCGCCACCAGCACCGGCCCAGCCCTCGTCACCACTCCAGCCCTCAGCGCCGGTGGCTGCCATTCCGCCGCCGTGCGGGGCCGTGCCGCCGGAGAGAGCCATCCCGCTGCCGGGGAACGCCGTGCTGCCGGGGAACGCCATTCCGCTGCCGGCAGGCGGCACAGCACTGCCAGTAGGTGCGATCCCGCTGCCGGCAGGTGCGATCCCGCTGCCGGCAGGCGTCATCCCGCCGCCGCGAGGCCCAAAGCCGTTCTCGCTCGGTGCCGCGCGGCCTTGCCGCGCCGCCGGGGCTTCGATGGCCGCAGCCGCCCGGCTGGCAGCCCAGGCGGCACCGCTTCCGGCCGCCCCACGACTGCCAGGCCGGCCCGCGCCTCCACCGTGGCCCGCGCCTCCACCGTGGTCCGCGCCTCCACCGTGGTCCGCGCCTCCACCGTGGTCCGCGCCTCCACCGTGGCCCGCGTCTCCGCTTTGGCCCGTGCCACCGCGGCCCGTGCCACCGCCTTGGTCCGCGTCACCGTTTTGGCCAGTGCCTCCGCTTCGGCCTGTGCCTCCGCTGCTCCGGCCGGCGCGTCTCCCGCTTCGGCCCGCGCCGCCCCGGGATGTGCGGGAGGACGCGGCCAGTCGGGGCGCCGCCCCGGCGGTGGCCGGACGGCGGCGCAGCCCCAGGACTGCGCCGATCTGGGCGCCGACGATGCTCGCCACGGCCAGCACGGCAGAGACAGCCAGCGGGCGGTTCACCCGATCGGCGGCACCGACCCGGGCTGCGCCGACAGTCATCGCTGGTGGTTGGCCCGCTGACTCCGTACCGCCGGGTGGTGCCGGGGCCACCCGCGGCGGTGCGGCCCGCTCGGGCGCCGGCCGGGGCGCGGGCGGCTTGGGCGCTGCGGGGCGGTCGACGAGCCGACCGGTGGCGTGCTGCCGGGCCCCCTGATCGGTGGCCTCCGTGGGCAGTCGGAGCAGTTGCCCGGGGCGGATCCGGTCCGGGTCGTCGAGCTTGTTCAGCTTGGCGAGCTGTCGGTAGTCCCCGAACTCGTCCAGGTACCGCTCGGCCACCTCCCCGAGGTAGTCGCCCCGCGCCACCCGGTACACCGGTGCGGCCTCGTCGTTCGCCGCCGAGGCACCGGGTGCGGCCAGTCCCGTTCCGGCCACGCCGAGCAGCCCGCCCCGGGCCACCGGCGCGGCCGTGTCCGGCGTCGTCGCGGCTCGGGTCGGTGCGGCCAGCGTGGTGACGGTGGTTGCGCTCGGACTCGCGTACACCGGAGTTCCGTAGACCGCCGCGGCGCTGGCGGCGGCCGGGCTGGCGACCAGGATCAGCGCGATCGAGCCGAGCAGCGCGGCGGCGGCCTTCTGCTGGCGGCCCATCCCGGGCAGCTTCGGCGCCGGCCGGCGCAGGGTCTGTGCGCCCAGTTCGACGAGGACGGAGAAGGCGAACGTGGCCCAGCCGAACCAACCGGCCACCGCCAACGCCCGCAGGAAGAGCTGACCGTCGTCCCGGCTGGTCAGCGCGGTGCCCAGTTCGCTGATCGTGGGGAGGTGATCGGGCAGCGGGTTACCCGCGAAGGCGAGCAGCGCGATCGGCGCGCCGACCAGCAGCCCCAGAAGCACTGCCAGCGCGCCGATGCCGGTGAGGATCCGTCCGGTCCGCCGTACGACGGACCCACCCGATACGGGCATGGCTGCCTTCCTTCCTACGGTGTTGCGGTGATGGCACGCGCTGTCGCCTCGCCGGTGACGGTGACCGCCTTCTCCTGGATGAACGGTCCGATCATCGAGCGTTGGTAGGTGATGGAAACGGTCACCCGGATCAGGGTCTCCCCGTCGACCTCGGGGAAGTTCACTGTGTGGCCGGCGGTGTTCACGACGGACAGGTAGTTGGCCACCGCATCGCGCGCCTCCGGCTCGTTGATCCGCTTCGGTCCGCCCTCGATGGCGGTGGCCCTGTCGATGGCCTGACCGCCGGCCCGGGCCGCCTCGGAGGCCAGGTTCTGGGCGTGTTGCAGGGTGCGGAGCTGACCGGCGGCGTCGAAGGAGAGACCGATGATGGCCAGTACGCCGACCATCGTCACCGCGAGGAAGATGCTCACCCGGCCGTGCTCACCTGCCCGCGAGGGACCGGCAGCCGACGTGGTGGCCGTCATTGCCGGCTCCGGTAACGGTCAAGCGGGGAGGTGAACTGCGCCGAGATCTCCTTCTCGCTGGTCATCCCGGGCAGGATGTCCAGGGTGATGTCCCGGAAGGACACCACGCACCTCAGTGTCACCGTCACAGTGGCGTTCGAACCGACCTCGCTGCTGAAGGCCATGTCGAAGCTGTTCGCGTTGTCGGGCGACTTGCCGGTGAATGCCGGGTCCAGGTCGTTGACGCAGGCCAGGCCGCGCCAGTCCAGCTGGGCCCGGGCGGCCTCCACCGCCTCAGTCCGGGCGGTGCCGGAATCCCGGGAGATCGAGGCGGCCCGGGCGGCGTCGTGCGCTGCCGCGTCGAGCGCTTCAGCGGCAACCGCTGTGCGCCCGACCACACCTGCCAGCACCATCAGTGCGATGAACGCGGGCGCGAGGACAGCCACCTCGATGGAGACCGAGCCCCGCTCGGCGGTGCGGGTCATGGCGGTGTCACCCTCTCCACCGTCCCGTGGGCGGTCTGCTGTATCGCGAAGTCCACGCCCGGCACCACCGACAGGGACCGGCCGCTGACGGTGCAGGTCACGTCGGTCGTGGTGGTCACGCAGGTCGGGCCGGGCCTGTCCCAGCCCACCAGCCAACCGTCGGCGGCCCTCAGGAAGCGGGAGGCGCTGTCCACCCCGACGCCGCCGCGCGCCTGGTACGTCCGCTGCGCGTTGACGCCACTCTGCGCGGCGTTCAACGCCGTGGAGCGGGCGAGGAAGACCGCCGCGACCTGGATCGAGGCGAAGAGCAGCACCAGGATCAGCGGCATCATCACGGCGAGTTCCACCGGGTTGGCGCCCCGCTCGCGGTCGCCGGCCGCGAGGCGGTGCCGAGCGGCCGTGACCGCTCGGCTCCATCTCGGGTACGCGGCTCGACGCATCTCGGCTACTCCGGGACCGTGTATCCCGGGATACCGTTCATCCAGCCCCTGGCCTTGGTCAGGGCCAGGGCGGTGACGGCCATGGCGACGGCGACCAGGCCGGCGATTATCACCGCGGTGGGCACCGGGCTGTCACCGCGCTCGCCGTCGCGGCGAAGCTCGGCCAGGCGCGTCGTCACCACGACGTGCAGGTAGCTGAGGATGGACATGACGTTCTCCTTCAAGGGGTCGGGTCAGACACGGGCGATGAACGGATAGAGGACGAACCCGAGCAGCACGAAGACGAGCAACGCGCCCGGGATGTCGAGCTTGCTGGTGATCCCCTCGGCGCGGGCCAGGTTGTCGGTGCGGATCTGGTCGCGCAGCGAGTCGGCCCGGCTGCGCAGCGTCTCGTGCACCTGCGCGCCCTCGCTGCCGGAGGAGCGCATGATCGCGCCGACGTCGCCCAACTCGGGAATGCCGATCTTGTCGGCGAGGTCGCGCAGTTCGTCCCAGGGCGCGTGCATCTGCATCTGGGCGATGCGCAGCGACTCCTGGAGTCGGTCGAACACCCAACCGTCGCAGACCGCCGCCGCCCGCTCCAGCGACTGCACCGGCCCGTGCGCGGCCGAGAGCTGCAACGCCACCAGGTCGAGGTACGTGCAGACGGCCTGGCGGAACTCGTCGCGGGCGGCGTTGGCCCTGGTCAGCACGGCGCGGTGTGCCAGCAGGCCGGCCAGCAGCGCCAGGCCGAGGCTGCCCAGCACCGGCACGACCAGCGGGAATGGGACGCCGAGCAGCCACAGCATCACCCCGAGCACTGTCGGTGTGGCCAACCCGATCAGTGCGGAGAGCAGCACCGACAGCGCGTACTGCTCGGAGGTCTGGCCGATCAGGGCGAGCTGCATCTGCGGCGGCCGCATCCAGCGGGACATGCCGGTCAGCCAGTCGAGCCGCCGGGATGCGGGCGTGGACACCCGGCCGGTGCCCGGCGGCTGATGCAGTCGACGCAGCGCCGGGCCGAGCGCCGGTGTCGCCGGCACCAGCTCCCGGACCACCAGGAACACACCCAGACCAATCCCGGCGCCACCGCAGACAGCGAGGGCGAACTGCCAGTTCACGATCATGCGAGCCGCCTTTCGCGTGCGGCCGCCGGGCTCCGCTGCGCTGCGCTGCCCGCGCTCACGCGATCACCTCGCTCGGGTTGGGCGCCGGCAGGAACCGGGCCGGCCGTTGCGGCTGGCTCATCGACCGCACCCAGGCCAGCAGGCCGATGAAGGCGGCGCCGAGGGCGGCCATCACCAGCTGACCCACCGGGGTGCCGTACGGCCTGATGTACTCGGTGTTGATCAGCCCGTACGCCAGGGTCGCCAGCGTCATCCCGGTGAGGAAGCGGACAGCGAACCGGGGCTGGGTGCGCTTGGCCTCGATCTCCCGACGGGTCGCCACCTCCGCTGACGCCGCGCCGGCGATCGAACCGAGCACGTCACCCAGCCGCTCACCCCGGTCCGACAGGTGCAGGATCAGCGCCGCGACCACCTGGTCGCAGACCGGGTCGGCGATCTCGTCGGCGAACGCCAGCAGTGCGGAGCGGGCCATCCAGCCGGCCTGGAGGCGGGCGGCGAGCAGCCGTACCTCGTCCTCGACGCCGGGTGGCACGCTGCCGATGGTCCCGATGATCGACTGTTGGAGGCCCTGCCCGGTGCCGGAGACGTCCTTGAGTCGGCGGGTCCACTCGCCAACGGCCTCGATCCGGGCGATCGCCCGCTGTTCGGCCTTGCCCACCCCGAACAGCCACGGGGTGCCGGGCACCGCCACCGCCACCAGCAGGCCCACCACCGGCAGCCCGGTCAGCAGGAACGCCAACGCGCCGGCGACCAGCGCGGCGACCAGCAGCGCCTGATAACCGCGCTGCTCGGCCGGAGTGCTGCCCGGCCCGCGCCACAGTCGGCTCAGCCCCGGCCCGCTGCCCGGCTGCGGGCCCGGGGGTCGGCGGGTGCCGACCAGGGCGACCACTGCCAGCAGCAACCCGGCCACACAGGCGGCGCCGGAGACCACAGCGATCAACTCCAGGCTGTCGAGCATCAGGTCACCGCCGGGCCAGTCGGGTCTGCCGAGGCCGCCGCCAGGCACCGGCACCTGCCTCGACCCAGCGGGTCAGCAGCCGCGCGTCGTAACCCACCCGCAGCAACTGGTCGCGGACCCGCTCCGGCAGGTGCCGGGGGACCGCACGACCGTCCGGGCCCGGCCCGAAGACAGTGGTGGTGGTGATCCGACCGGCTTCGCCGGCCCCGATCACCTCCTCCACGTGCGACACGAACCGGTGTTTCCGCCCGCCGATCGCGGTCTCGTCCTCGATGGTGACGTAGACGATCAGGTCGAGCGCGTTGCCGGCCATCCGACGGGCCTGGTCGACTGTCATCTCGCGGCCGTGCGCCAGGGCCAGCTCGACGATCCGTTCACCCACGCCGGCGGCGGTACGGGCGTGGATGGTGCACATCGACCCCCGGCTGGTGGTCATCGCCTGGAGCATCGGCACGATCTCCCGGGACCGCACCTCGCCCACGATGATCCGCAGGACGCCCATCCGCAGCGACAGCGGGATCAGGTCGGCGATGGTCACCTCGCCGGCTGGGCGGCCGTCGAAGCCGCGCTCGCCGTGACCCTCCCGCGCCTCGAAGCTCATCACCGCCCGGTGCCGCTCCCGACGGCGGGCCGGGAGCAGCTCCCGACTCTCCTCCAGCAGCACGTACGGCTCATCCTGCGGGATCTCGTTCATCAGCGCCCGGATGACGGTGGTCTTCCCGGCGCCGGCCAACCCGGCGACCATGATGTTCAGACCGGCGCGCATCGCCGCGCGCAGGAAGTCGCGCAACAGCGGGTCGATCATCTCGTCCAGGTCGCCCCGGGCGCCCGCCAGGTCGTCGAGGCTCACATCCAGTGTGTTGTGCTTGCGGATCACCGCGTACGGGCGGTGGCTGACCAGGAACACGGCGGCCAGCCGGCTGCCGTCGGGCAGTTGCAGGTCGAGGGTGGGCTTCACAGTGGAGAGGGACCGCTCGGTAGCGCCGGCCCGACGGGCCGCGGCCTGGAGGATCTCCACCAGCTCGGCGTCGCTGTCGGCGATCGGCTCGGCCCAGTCCACCCCACCGCCGTGCCGGGTGATGCGCACCTGGTCGCAGCCGAGGATGTGCACCTCCTCGATGGTGTCGTCGACGAGCAGCGTCTGTAGCCGGCCGAGCCCGACCAGCTCGGCGGTCACCTGGTCGAGCAGCAGGCGTTCGTCGCCGGCGGCCATCGGCGTGCCGGCCCGGCGCACCGAGTCCGCGTACGCGGCGACCACAGTGACGGCGAGTCGGGCCCGCTCGGTGTCCTCCTCGTCGACAGTGAACTCCCGGCCGCGCTGCCAGAGGGTGAGCCGTTCGGTGAGTTCCCGGCGCAGTTCCCGGACGACCTGGAAGTCCATCCGGGCCCGGGGCGGCGACTCCGGCAGCGGGGTAGCCGCGGGCGTGGGCTGCGGCCCGGACTGGTGGTGCCGGCCGTTCGGGACGGTCAGGGGCGGCGCGGTGGAGGTCACTGCCGGTGGCTGCTGACGCGGGTCGGTGGAGACCGGCTCAAACCGCATCCGGCACCCCCTGCTGCACGGGCCACGCCAACCGGGCCCGTCGCCGTTCCAGCAGCGCCCCGATCGGGACCTCCAGCGCGGCCGCCGCGCGCATCAGCGGCCGACCGGCCCGCACGGTTCCGCCCAGGGCGAGCACCCCTGCGGTACGCGGATCGTGCGGCAGCCGTGCGATGACCGGCAGTTTCAGGGCGCGGCTGATCTCGGCCCGCCCGTGCCCGTCGCCGACCAGCAGCAGCCGCAGGGTGCCCGGGGGCACCCGGTGTTCGGCGAAGTCCCGTTCGATCGCGGTGACCACCGCGCGGGTGCCGGAGAGGTCCGGCAGGTTCGCCCGGGTCACCAACAGCACCACCGAGGCGGCCCGCAGCACCGGCCACGGAGGCCCGGTCACGTGCAGCCGACCACAGTCGACTAGGACGTCGTAGCCGGGGGTGCCGCGGTCGAGGGCGTCGAAGTAGTCGGCGAAGCGCTGCCAGAGCGGGGTGACGCTGCCGCTCTGGGCCGGGTCGACGAGGCCGGGCAGCAGCAGCCGTTCCCGGCGGGGTGCGTCCAGGTCGACCAACTGGGACCAGAACGCGGTTTCCAGGTTGCCGTCGCGCAACTCCCCGACGGCCAGCTCTCCGATGCCGCGTGGACCGTCGAGTTGGCCGCCGAGATATCCGGCGAGGATCGAGCCGCCGGCCGGGTCACATTCGGCGACCACCAGCCGCCGGTGCCAGGCCAGCGCGCAGGCCAGCGCCGAGGTGGTGACGCCGGGCGAACCCTTCGCGGACACCAGCGCGATGATCGCCATGCTCAGGCCGCCTCGGTCAGGACGACGGCGAGCCGTTGCTGTGCGGCGAGCGCCACCACCGCCGGCACGTCACGGGTGAGCAGCGCCAGGTACAGGACCTTGTCGTCGTTGGCCGGGCTGACCATGTCGATGACGGTGGCCGTGAACCGGGTGCCGGCGGCGGCCTTGTCTTCGTCGGCGTCATTGTCCGGAGTGCTGACCAGCAGAACCTTGTCACCGGGGTGCAGCTCGCGGGCCGGCACCTGGGCGGTCTTCAGGCCGAGCGCGATCTGCTGCTGGCCGGGGCCGAGCAGCGGGTCGTCGGTGACCTGTCCCAGGGTGAGCAGCGTGCCCGGAAGCAGCGCGACGGCGGCTCGTTTGCCGACCACCTCGTCGAGTCGCGCGGCGGGCACCGGGCGCAACCCCTGGCCGCCAGCGACCTGCACTGTGACCAGGTCAGCTGCGCTGATCTCCCGGCCGACCTCCACCGGTCGGGCCACCGCCAGGTAGCTGCCGGTGGCCCGTACCGAGGTGACCGCGAAGGCCGCGCCCAGCCCGCCCAGCGCGATCAGGAGGACGGCGAGACCGAGCAACCCGGGACGGACCCGGCGCTGGCGGACGACTGTGGGTGGGTTGACGGGTGCGTCCACCGACGGGGTCCCGTTGCGCGTCGCGAGGCTCATCTGGTGACCACCTGAAGTTCGTTGATCCTGATCTGCACGATGCCGCTTCTCCGGGTCTGCGGGATCACCCGCCTGGTGGCGTCGCTGTTGGTCCACCAGCTCACCGTCCAGTGCGTGGTGGCGGTGACGTCGTAGGTGTCTGCCTTCTGGTAGCCCTCGTCGTAGCCGCAGTCCGGCGAGGTGGCACCCGCCCGCGTGCCAGTGGCCTTGTACTCGGTGCCGGCGCCGTGGCAGGTGACCTTCTCGCCGTTGCCCATGTCCCAGACGATCCGGTCGACCTTCGCTTCGATGTAGACGGTCAAGCCTCTGTCGGACTCGTCGGCGTACAGCGGGCCGAAGTAATTCTTTCCTGCGGTTGCCCACATCCACACGGGCAGGCCGACCAGGCCGGGGCCGATGTCCTTGCGCGGCGCGACCTTCAGCCGGGCCGGCAGCAGGCTGATCTTCGCCAGGGCGCGACGGGCCAGCTCCTCCGGGTCCGGTGGTGCGCCGAAGCCGGCCGGCGGATCGGCCAGCGTCACCATCACCTGCGTACCCAGGTCGCCGCCGTTGCAGGTTTGCAGGTACCACTGCTCGCCCTCGGGCGGCTCGACCGTCCCCTCGGTCAGCTTGTAGTAGCACCCGTCGCCGTTGTTGAACCAGCCCAGGTCCTCGTCGTAGCAGGGGATGGTCCGCCCGTTCCACTGGCAGCCGCCGCCGCCGCCACCGCCGCCGTCGTCTCCGCCCCCACCGTTGTCCCCACCGCCCCCGGGATCACCGGGATTGCCGGGCTCGTCGTCCCAGACGCTGCAGTCGGGTTGGTCGGGTGGGCAGCCCGCCCCCGGGTCGGCCCGTAGGGCGGCGGTGGCGAGCGGGGCCGCACCGACTACCAGCAGGAGCGTGAGGCCGAGCCCGGCGAGCGCCCGTCGGATCGTCGCGGCCCCGCTCAGCACGGCTGGTCCCGGTGCGTCGCGCCGTAGTTGATCAGCCAGCGGCCGTCGGGATAGCGGGTGGCGGTGGCGGTGGAGAGGTGTCTGCCGCCACCGCTGCCCGGGACCGAGCGTTTGTCCTTGGCGTAGACCAGCCGGTAGCCGGTCGTGTCCAGGCAGTCCTGGATCTCCACCGTGGCCGGCTTCGCGTCCAGGCTGACGGCGGTAATGGTCGGGTCGGACTTGATCGTCCCGGTACGCATGGCGCCGTGCTCCTTGGCTTCGCGAATGGACACCCGGACCCGAGTCAAAAGTGGATCACCAAGGAACCGGGACAGTTCCGGCGAACGCGGATCACTGCGCAGGCCCGCCGTGCGCGAGGCCGCGAGATACCCGGAGTACGCGTCAAGCGCCGCCTTTTCGGCAGCGCGCCGGTCGACGTCGGAATCGGTCCGGGGTCCGTTGTCGCGGACTTCCGTCGGCCGTTCGACAGCCTCCCGTCCGCTGGCGCAGGCGGTGACCGGCATCGCCGCCACGCCCACCAGCAGGCAGATCGCCGCTCTTCTGAGCTGCCGTCCGCGCACCGTCGAGCCTCCTCGTGGTCGCCCGGGGCGGTGACGGTTCACCGCCGTCGGGCATGCGGAAGCGCGCCCGGATCAGCACATCCGGAGCCGTTCATTGCGCTTCTGCATTCACCGTTACGGATCTTTTACAAATTGGGGTTCCTGTGTCGTCCGGTGGTGAAGGTGAGGCTTGCGTCACACCCAAGGGGCGAGCATAGGCTGACGCTCGCCGATGCAACAGAGGCAATTCAAGCGAACACTCAGCGTGATGACAGGTGGTGGTGGCGGGTGTCCGCACTGTGCCCCGGGCAATGGGTGAGCGAACTGTCGTTATCTGTCGGGTGCCGCCGGGCCGAATGGGTTGACCGGAGTCGCCGCACCGGTCGCGGGAGTGGGACATCGCGGTCTCATCCCGGCATTCGACCGGCGTCGGCTCACTGTCGGCGGGCCGCCTCGCCCATCGGCACGCCTCACTCGGAAAGGGCTGGAAGCAGGCTCGCAGGCTCCGGTCGGCACGTCGCTTTCCGCGCCATCCGCTACACCACTGCGAGCGTTCAATCACGATCCGTGTTCGTCATCGCGGGGGACCAGTTGGCCGCGATGGAGGCGACATGGCGCTGACCGGCCCCCCGGAGGCCATCCCCGGTCGGGAGGACCCACCCGATCGGAGCCCGGCAGCACGCACCCGGCTCTCGACAGTGTTCGCGATCCTCGCGGTCAGCCCGCTGATGCGGTTGGCCGCGCTGCGTTACGCCGTACCCCCGGGTCTGCCCAGCCGGCGCGGCTGCGACGCCTGCGGCGCGCCGGTCGGCCTGACCCACCCCTGGCCGGCGCTCGGCCCGGCAGCCCGGTGCGGTCGGTGCGGCGCCCGGGTCGGCCCACCGCCGGCCACCGTCGAACTGGTGGTGCTCGCGGCGGCGGTGCTGCTGGCGCTCGCCGGGCCGCCGGGCGGGGCGCTGCCGGCGCTGATCTGGTGGCTGGGCTGGACCATCCCGGCGATCGTCGTCGACCTGGCCGTGCACCGGTTGCCGGACCGGCTCACAGTGCCCGCGGCGGCCGGGACCTGGCTGCTGCTCGGCGTGGCCGCGCTCGACGCCGACCCGGGGCACTGGCTGCGAGCAGTCATCGGCGGCGCCGGGCTGGCGTTCTTCTTCGCCAGCACCGCGGTGCTGCTCGGCCGCCGAGGCTTCGGGTTGGGCGACGCCAAGCTGGCGCTCAGCGTCGGCGCGCTGCTCGGCTGGTACGGCTGGCCGGTGCTGCTGTTCGGGCTGGTGCTCACCTTCGGGCTCTCCGCCCTGGTGAGTCTGGGCCTGCTGGCCACCCGCCGCGCGAACTGGAGCACCCACCTGCCGTTCGGCCCGTTCCTGCTGCTCGGCACGACGGCCGCCCTCCTGCTAACGCCCTGACCCCGCCCCGCCCCGCCCCCGCGATCTTGCATTTTCTGTCCCGGCGTAAGGCGCGTTCCGCTCATATCGACAACCGAAAGTGCAAGATCGGCGTGGCGAGGGGGCGCTCTCTCACTCCAGGTCGCGCTGCCGATCAGGGGCGGGAGCGGCTGGCCAGTTTAGGGACCGGGCCGTCGGGACGGTTGGCCCGGCGGCGGAGCACCTCGCTGGTCGGGCGGGCCAGCAACGGGGTGAGCACCACGGCGACCAGGGCGCCGAACAGCACACCAGCGATCACGTCGTGCGGGTAGTGCACGCCCACGAAGACCCGGGAGAAGGCGGCGAGCGCGGCCAGGGGGAGCGCGACCAGGCCGAGTCGGCGGGAGAGCAGCAACGTGGTGACCGCCAGCGCCCCGGCGATGGTGGCGTGGTTGCTGGGAAACGACCAGTCGCCCGGCGGTGGGCAGACGCCCGCGATGATCTCCCTACCGATGGTCCGGCAGGGGCGGTCCTGGTCCACCACGGTCTTGAGGAACTCGCTGCCCACGTACGCCAGAAGGGTCGGCACCGGCGCGATCAGGGCGAGTGCCCGGTCGTGCGGGCCGCCGGACCGGCGGCTCAGCGCGGCCATCACCAGCAGCGCGCCGAGTAGCAGGATCACCCCCTCGGTGGCGTGTCCGACGAACCACTGCACCGGCTCTGGGCTGCCGGCGGCGGCGTCGACGACGTCGCTGTACCACTCGGCGCTGAGCTCCGGAACGTCAATGCTGCCGTTGTCGACCATGCATCACCTCACTTCACGTTCATACCCTGTTCACCTTGGGGACACCCTAGGAACGCGCCAGAGGGCATCGCTGCTGTCGAAGGTCGGGTGGTCTGCCAGACCTTCGTCCAGGATTCGCACAGCGGGCTCTGGTTGGCTGTCGCACTACGTGGACATCGACAGGAGGCCCAGTGCAGACCGGTTCGGCCACCGATCAACAGCGGTCCAGCGCCCCCGCTGCCGATGACGAGACCTGGCGGATCCGGCGCACCGCAGCCGACGTGGACCGACTCGGCGAGACCGAGTCGATCTTCGCGTTGGGCAACGGGTGGATCGGCTGGCGTGGGGTGCTCGACGAGGGTGCCCCGTGCGGGATGCCGGGCAGCTACGTCAGTGGCTTCCACGAGCGGCGCGAGCTGAGCTATCCCGAGGAGGGGTACGCGTTTCCGCAGGCCAGCGACACGGTCATCAGCGCACCGAACGCCGCACTGATCCGGCTCTGGGTCGACGACGAGCCGCTGGATCTCCGGACCGGGACGCTGCGCAGTCATGAACGGGTGCTCGACCTGCGTACCGGCGTGCTACGCCGGGAGACCGAGTGGATCTCACCGGCCGGGCGGGGCGTCCGCATCCGCAGCACCCGGTTGGTGTCCCTGCCGCGTCGCCCGGTGGCCGCCGTCCGCTACGAGGTCGAGCCGTTGGACACCGCCGTCGAGCTGCGGGTCTGCTCGGACCTGCTGGCCAACGAGAAGGTGCCGCAGCGTTCGGACGACCCTCGGGCCGCCTCGGTGCCCACCGACCCGCTGACCGCCGAGACGTACCGTGCGACAGGCCTCGACGGCGTGCTGGTGCACCGCACCGAGCGCAGCGGCCAGCGCGTCGCTGTCGCGGTCAGTCACCTGCTGGAGGGCCCGGGCATTCTGACGACCAGCGGCGACTGCACGCCCGACCGGGCACGGCTGACTGTGGCGGGTCGCCTGCACCCGGGGGAGCGGTTGCGGCTGACGAAGTTCGCCGCCTACGAGTGGGCGGCTCTCGACGCGACGCCCGCCGACGAGTTGGCGGCCCTGGTCGCCGCCGAGGCGGAGGCGGCGCGCGCGGACGGCTTCGACGCCCTGCTCAGCGACCAGCGCGCCGCACTGGACGCGGCGTGGCAGGTCGCCGACGTGCGGCTCGACGGCGATCCGGAGCTTCAGCAGGCAGTTCGGTTCGCGATGTTCCACCTGATCCAGGCCGGTCGTCCGGACTCCGACCGGAGCATCTCGGCCAAGGGGTTGACCGGCAACGGCTACGACGGGCACGTCCTCTGGGACACCGAGAGTTACGTCCTTCCGGTACTCACCTACCTGGCCCCGGCGGTGGCCCGCTCCGCGTTGAGGTGGCGGCACGCCCACCTGCCCGAGGCGCGGGAGCGGGCGGCCGAGCTGCGGTTGAGTGGCGCGACCTTCCCGTGGCGCACCATCGGTGGCCGGGAATGCTCCGGCTACTGGCCGGCGGGCACCGCGGCGCTGCACGTCAACGCCGACATCGCCGACGCGGTGTTGCGTTACCTGGCCGCCACCGACGACCAGCGGTTCCTGACCGAGGCGGGTCTGGAACTGCTGGTGGAGACCGCCCGGCTCTGGCACGGCTTCGGCCACTGGTCGGACGAGGGCGACTTCCACCTGCACGGGGTGACCGGCCCGGACGAGTACGCCGCGCTGGTCGACGACAACGTGTTCACCAACCTGATGGCGAAGCGCAATCTGCGCGGCGCGGCGGACGCCGCCGAGGGACATCCCGAGCTGGCCGGCCGGCTCGGCGTGGACCGTGACGAGGTGGCGGGCTGGCGGGCTGCCGCCAACGCGATGGCCATCCCCTACGACAGTGAGCGCGGGGTGCACCAGCAGGCCGCCGGCTTCACCGAACAGCCCGAGTGGGACTTCGCGAACACCGGCGACGACGACTACCCGCTGCTGCTGCACTTCCCGTACCTGGAGCTGTACCGCAAGCAGGTGGTGAAGCAGGCCGATCTGGTGCTGGCCATGCAGCTCCGCCCCGGTGAGTTCACCGCCGACGAGAAGGCCCACAACCTGGCCTACTACCAGGCCCGGACGGTCCGCGACTCGTCGCTGTCGGCGGCCCCGCAGGCCGTGCTGGCCGCCGAGGTCGGGCACCTGGACCTGGCGTACGACCTGTTCGCCGAGTCGGTCCTTCAGGACCTGGCCGACCTGGGCGACAAGACCGCCGACGGGCTGCACCTGGCCTCGCTGGCCGGCGCGTGGCTGGCGCTGGTGCAGGGCTTCGGTGGGCTGCGCGACGACCGGGAGGTGCTCTCCTTCGACCCGCGGCTGCCCCGCCGGATCGACCGGCTGGCGTTCAGCCTGCGCTGGCGCGGGCACCGGTTGCGGGTCACGTTGACTCCGGTCGAGGCCCGCTACGAGCTGCCCGACGCCGCCGCGGATGCCGAGGTCGAGCTGTGGCACCACGGCGAGTCGCTGCGGCTCACCGGTGCCGAACCGGTCACCCGGCCGATGCCGCCGGTGCCCGACCCCGGCCCGGAGCCGCCCTCCCCGCCCGGCCGCCGCCCCAGCCGCCGCTCAGCCGGCTGAGCCGCCCCGACCTGCTCAGGGGCCGGCCGCAGCTTCGGGTTCGTCCCAGGTCAGCGCGGTGTTGGCTCAGGTCGGGGCGGGACCGCCGCTCATCCGCTCGCGGACGGCCTCCAGCGCCTCGAAGGCGTACGCCCAGTTGTGGCACTTGAAGCTGCGCAGACCGTCGATGGCTGTGTGACAGTCGGAGCAGCGCACCCCGGCGATGGCATCCGGAATCTCGGTGTTGACGTATTTGCGCTCGCCCAGGATGACCGTGGCGATCATGGCCTTGTCGTGCAGGCCGGAGAGCGCCGACGAGACGATGTCGTACCAGGTGATCCGCCGACGGCACTTCGGGCAGTCGGGTTCGTCGCCGCTGACCCAGAGCGGCGCGCCGATGCTGCGCGCCGGCATGCCGAGCAGTTTCTCCAGCCGCCGGACGTCCGACTCGGGGGTGGTCCAACGGTGTCGGCCGGGCAGTGATGCGGGCGAGTCGTACACGGCGCGGAACAGGTCGTGGTCGACCTGCACTGTCTCGCGCTGAGCGGTCATCGGCGTCCCTCCTCGTTGAGTCGGTGCCCCCACCGTGGCCAGTGGTGACCATGGGCGCAGCCGGATCAACGACACGAGGGGTCAGCGGGTCGTCGCCGCGGTCCGCCGCTGACAGCGCTTTCGCCTCCGGTGGACGGATTCGGGTGGTACGACGGACGCAGGGCGTGCGCCAGCGGGAGGAGCGCCGATGGCGAGCAGACCCGAACGGCTGCTGCGGGGCGGCGACTCGCCGTTGAGCGCCTCGTTCCTGGAGCTGTTCTTCGATCTGGCGTTCGTGCTCGCGCTCAGTCAGTTGGCCGCCCACCTGCTGCACGACCTCAGCATTGTCGGCGCTCTGCACACCGCCCTGCTGTTGACCGGGGTCTGGTGGATCTGGGTGCCCACCACCTGGTTCGCCGACTGGTACGACCCGGAGAGCCCGGCGGTGCGGTGGCTGCTGGTGGGTGCCGCGCTGGGCGCCCTGCTGGCCGGGGTGGCGATCCCGCAGGCGTTGGACGGGCGGGGGCTGCTCTTCGCCGGCGCGTACGTCTCGGTGCACATCGCCCGGGGCGTGGTCACCGCCGTCGGGCTGCGCGGTCATCCGCGGCAGATCCGGACGCTGCGGATCCTGTGCTGGTTCAGCGTCTCGGCCGTACCGTGGCTCGCCGGCGGGTTGCTGCCGCAGTGGCGGGTGCCGCTGTGGCTGCTCGCCCTCGCCCTCGACCTCACCGGTCCCCGGCTCGGCTGGCCCACGCCGGGGATGGGCCGGACCAGACGGGAGGAGCTGCACCTCGCCGGTGAGCATTTCGCCGAGCGGTACCAGCAGATCATGATCATTGCGCTCGGCGAACTCGTTCTGGTCGCCGGCCTGTCGTACGCCGGCACCGACCTCCACTTCCCACAGACTGTCGCGTTTCTACTGGTCTTCAGCATCGCCGTGCTGATCGGTCTGCTCTATGTCACGCCCGCCGGCCAGCGCCTCGGCCCGGCCATCGAGCGCGCCGACCCGGCCCGGCTCGGCGTGATCACCGGTTACCTGCACCTGGTGATGATCGCCGGGCTGGTGGTCACCGCCGTCGGCGCCGAGTTGAGCATCGCCCACCCCCTGCGGACCGGTGACACGACAGCCGTCGTGGTCATCCTGAGCGGCCCGACGCTGTTCCTCGTCGGGCGGATCCTCTTCTCGGCGGCGATCCACCGGCGACTCTCCTGGCCCCGGGTCGCCGCCCTGTTCGTGCTGGCCGGTGCGGCGGCCGTGCTGCGGTTGCCGCTGTTAGTGGTCAGCGCGGTCGCCACCGGGGTGGCGCTCGCGGTGGTCGTCCTGGACCACGCCGGCATCGGTTCCTACCGCCACCGATCTGGTGCGTAGGCAATAAGCCTGACTAAAGTCAGGTATATGGACTCGGCTCTCATCGCCGCCGTGCGGCGGTTCAACCGGACTGTCACCCAACGGGTGGGTGCGCTCGACGACGAGTACATGGCCCAGGGGCGTCCGCTGGGGCAGGCTCGGCTGCTCTGGGAGATCGGCCCCGCCGGTGCCGAGGTTGCCGCGCTACGGGCCCGGCTCGGCCTGGACTCCGGACACCTCAGCCGGCTGCTGCGCGCCCTGGAGAACGACGGCCTCATCGCCGTCGGACCGGCCGACCAGACCGGCGGCGACGGCCGCGTCCGCGTCGCCACCCTCACCGACGCCGGCCGGACCCAGTGGGCCGACCTCGACCAGCGGTCGGACGATCTCGCCGCCTCGATCCTCGAACCACTCACCGAACACGGTCGCGAACGACTCGTCACCGCCATGGCCGATGTCGAACGGCTGCTCGTCGGCTCAATGGTCGTCATCGAGCCGTGCCCGCCGAGTGACAGGCGAGCCCGCGCGTGCCTGCGGGCCTACGCCCGCGACATCGCTCGACGATTCGACGACGGCTTCGACCCCGCCCTGAGCAGCCCGGTCCACGACGACGCGCTCGTCCCGCCCAACGGGGTGCTCCTGCTCGCCACCCTGAACGGCGAACCGATCGGCTGCGGAGCTGTCAAACTCCACCCCGACGCGCCCGCCGAGATCAAACGCGTGTGGGTGGCCGACACCGTACGCGGGCTCGGCGTCGGGCGGCGGCTGCTGGGTGAGCTGGAACGGTACGCCGCCGAGAGCGGAGCGGCAGCAGTCCGGCTGGACACCAACCGCAACCTCACCGAGGCGATCGCCCTGTACCGGGCGACCGGTTACCGGGAGATCGAGGCGTACAACACCGAGCGCTACGCCCACCACTGGTTCGAGAAGCAGCTCAGGCAGTGACGGCCTCGGCTACCACGCCCTACGCTTTCAGCCATGCCGCCGACCACCGCCCGCTGCGCCGGACGTCGGGGCAGGATCTGCGTCGTCGCCGCCGTTGTCCTGCTCCTGCTGTCCGCCGCGTACCTCACGGCGACCCTGCGGTACGAGTTGGGTGCGGGAAGCTTCTCGGCACACCCGCAGTCGTTCTCGGATTCTTCCGCCGGGGGCATCAGGGAGTACCGCTACCTCGCCCAGCCCGACCGAACCATCGAATACGGCTTCAGCATCGCCAACCGAGGGCCGGTGACCGTCGCACTGGAAGAAGTTGTCGATCAAGGCGGGCCCGCGTACTCCGTTGATCGGGTTCGTATGGAGCCAGATGTCATCCGCCAGGGCATCACCGGCTTCCATGCGGTTCCGTTCCAGCCGATCCACCTACGCCCGGACGACCAGGTGTTCATCTGGGTGACGCTGCGATTCTCCGAGGGGGCGCAGGTGAGCGGCCCCTGCGCGGCGTTCTGGTTCGACACCCAGTCAGTTCGTTTCACTGCTCTCGGCATGCCGCGTGAGCAACGGGTACCGATCGGCCACGTCATCACAGTCACGACACCCGACGCCGACGGCCAGCCGTGCGCCGCGTACCCGTAGATCCGGGCGGGTCCCACCTCGCGGCTACAGCCGCTCGAAGCTCTCCTGCGCTGTGCCGGCGAAGGATCGAATGAGTTCCGGCTCGAAGCACCCCGGTCTCGACGCGGGCGGCCAGCCCGGCGCGGTCCATTTATGATCTTGTAGCCCTGTGCCGCGCCGGGCACGCTGATGGCATCCCTGAACGAGGAGATCGTCGTGCGCAAGCTCGTGTACTACATAGCCGCCACACTGGACGGTTTCATCGCCGGCCCCGACGGCGCCGACCCCACCGGCCCCGACGGCTTCTGGCCCATTCCGGAGGACTACCTTCACCACCTTGTCGCCGAGTACCCGGAGACCCTCCCCGGTCCGGCCCGGCAGGCCTTCGGCATCACCGACCAGGGCAGCCATTTCGACACAGTGCTGGAAGGGCGACACTCCTACCAGGTAGGCCTGAAGGCCGGCGTGACCGACGCGTACCCGCACCTGCGCCACCTGGTGTTCTCCCGGACGCTGGACAGCAGCCCGGACCCGGCCGTCGAGGTCATCGGCCAGGACCCCATTGCCACCGTACGAGAGCTGAAGCGGCACCACGGCAAGGACGTCTGGGTGATCGGCGGTGGTGCGCTGGCCGGTGCCCTCTACCCCGAGATCGACCAGCTGATCATCAAGCTTGCGCCGTTGACCATCGGCGCCGGCATCCCGCTCTTCGGCAGCGACGCCGTCTTCGCACCACGTACCTGGCGCCTGACCGACCACACCGTTCTGGCCAGTGGTGCCCTGTTCCTGACCTACAGCCGCACCGAGGCCGCATGAGCACGTCAAGCACTACGAGCAGCAACTGGCCACGTACTCCAGCCCCCGGGAGTGGTGGCGCATCGGCACGTCGGGCGGGAACGGCGAGCCCGTCGGGTTCGTCGTTCCCGCCCGCAACGCCTACCACCCGGTGATCGCCCACCTCGGCGTCGTTCCGGAGCACCGGGGCCACGGCTACGTCGACGGCCTCCTCGCCGAAGGCACCCGAACCCTGGCCCGGTAGCGAGCGAACGGCTGCCCCCGGTCAGCCCTTCACCGCGCCCGCGGTGAGCCCCTCGGTCAGGAAGCGCTGCCCGAGGGCGTACATGATCACTACCGGGATGCTGACGAGCAGCGACGCCGCGGCGAGTTGTCCCTGCGGCACGACGTCGCCCGCGATCATCGACTGCATCCCCACCGGGAGCGTCTTGTACTCGTCCTTCGTGATGAACACGAATGCGAAGAGGAACTCGTTCCAGGCGTTGGTCAGGGTGAAGAGCGCAACCGCCAGCAGGCCGGGCTTGGCCAGCGGCAGCACCACCCGGCCGAACGCCTGGATGCGGCTGCAACCGTCGACGAGCGCGGCCTCCTCCAACTCGATGGGGATCGACGAGAAGTACCCCACCAGCAGCCAGGTGGCGAACGGCAGCGTGAAGGTCGGGTACGTCACCACGAGGGACCACAACGAGTCGGTGAGCCGGGCGCCGATGAGCATCTGGTACAGCGGGATGAACAGCAGCGCGCCCGGCATCACGTAGGTGAGCAGCACGGTGACGGTGAAGCCCTGCGCCCCACGGAACCGCAGCCGGGCCAGCGCGTAGCCCGCCAGGGCGGCGCAGACCAGTGCCACAGCGGTCGACGCCGCCGACACCAGCAGGGTGTTGAGATACCAGCGGCCGAACGGCTGGTTGTCGAACAGGGCGCCAAACTGCTCAAGCGTCCACGGCGTCGGCCACAGGTCGTCGGTGCGCATGACGACCTGGCCCTCGGACTTGAAGGCCGTGACGGCGATCCAGTACAGCGGGCCCAGCACGAAGAAGAGCAGGCCGGCCAGCGCGGCCCAGGAACCCAGGCCGGACACCACTGACGACGACCGGCGACCACCCCGAGACTGGAGGGTCGAGACCACCCGGCCGACCCCCGCCGCGATCAGCAGGATCACACCGAGGACCACCGCCGCCTTCCAGAAGATCTGCGGTGATGCCCAGAAGAGCAGACCGGTGACCAGCGCGGTGACGGCCCACGGCAGGGCCTTGCGCGCCGTTTCGGCCCACCGCCGCGTGCCGATCCACCGCGCCGCCCGGCGGTTCCGGGGCAGTCTGATGTTGCCGTCCTGGCGTAACAACCGGACCAGGACGAACACCAGCCCGCCGATGATCGGCAGCATGACGAGCGTTACCGCCGCGCCCGCGCCGTACTGCAACTGCAAGATCGCCTTTGAGTACGCGACGAGCACGTACGGCGCTGTCACGTCGCCAGGGCCGCCCTGCGTCAGCAACCAGACCAGGTCGAAGTTGTTGAACGTCCAGATCGACGACAGGGTCACCGTCACGGTGATCACGTGGCGCAGTCCGGGCAGCGTCACGCTCTTGAACCGCTGCCACGACGAGGCGCCGTCGATCGTCGCCGCCTCGTAGAGGTCCGCCGGGATGGCCTTCAACCCCGCGAGGAAACACACGGTGAAGAACGGCACTCCCTTCCAGACGTTGACGAGGATCACCGACGGCATGGCCAGCGACGGGTCGGACAGCCAGCCCGCGGGCCAACTGTCGACCAGGTGCGCGCTGGCCAGCAGCGGCCCGATCCCGGTGGCGGTGAGCAGCGTGTTGACGCTGCCGAAGATCGGGTCGAGCAGCGCGCGCCAGCTGAACGCCGTCACCACCGTCGGCACCACCCACGGCACCAGGAGCAGCCCGGCCAGCAGGGCCCGGCCACGACGGCGATGGTGCAGCAGCAGGGCCGCGGCCAACCCCAGCACGACCTTGAAGACCTCGGCGTACGCGGTGAAGACGAACGAGTTCACCACGCCGGTGTGGAACTGGTCGTCCCCGACGAGCGCGAGGTAGTTGTCCAGGCCGACGAAGACACTCTCCTGCCCGTGCCGTTCCGTGGTGCTGGTGATGATCGACCGGGCGATCGGCACGAGAACGAGCCCGCCGACCAGCACTGCCATCGGCGCCAGGAACAGCGCCGCGAGTCGCCAGTCGCGACCCAGCCGCCGTTGAACCGCGGTGAGGGAGCCAGGTCCCGACGGCGGGGATTTCCTCGCCGCCGGGACCCGCGCAGGACGGACTGACCTCACTGCGGCAGCCCCTGCTGGTTGAAGATCTGCACCATCTTCGCGTGGGCGGCCGTCACGGCCTGCGCCGGCGCGGTGCCCTGCACCACCTGCTGCATCATGTCGGTGAGGACATAGGCCGACCCCACCGCCTGCTGGCCCGCGCTGGCCTTCTGCGGGAAAGTCAGGCCGTTCTTCGTGTTCAGCGGCAGCTTCAACTCAGTGATCTTGCGCAGCATGGGGAACGCCGGGTCGCCGCTGGTGAAGAACGGGTCGGCATCCCAGACCTTCGCCCAGGCGGGCATCACCAGGCCGGGTGCTTCCTTCGCCACTCCCAGCAGCGCTGGTGCGCTGACCAGGTACTGAGCCAGGAGCTTGGCGAGCGCCGGGTTCTTGGCGCCCTTGAAGACGACGAAGCCCTGCGACTGGCCGAGCAGCAGCGGATTGTCGGTTGCCGGCCCGATGCAGTCGGAGAACACGTGGGTGTTCTCGTGCACCGGGTTCTTCTTGGTCCTGGAGTCCGCGTAGACGCTGAACTGGTTGCGGGTGTATCCGAGGATCCCGGCGAGCCAGTTCTCGTTGTTGCTGGTGTCGGTCCAGCTCGCGATCCCCGGCGGCAGCATCGGCTTGTACTTGGGGTTGGTGTAGATGTCGCCCAGGAACGTCACCGCCTGCACCGTCTCCGGGCTGTTGAAGGTGACCTTCCGGCCGTCGTTGGCGGCGATCGACCCGCCGTAGGCGTTGATCAGCGCCTCGATCATGCCGTTGCCGTCACCGGACCGGTTCACAGTCATGCCCCAGCCGAACCGGCGCTTGCCCGGGTCGGAGATCTCCAGGCACAGGTCCCGCAGCTCCTCCCAGCTGTAGATGTCCTTGGGGGTGATGCCCTTGTCCTGCATCCAGTCCTTGCGCAGGAACGACCCGATCCCGATGAAGTGGTACGGGATGGCGAACCACTTGCCGTCGAAGACGCAGAAGTTCTTGGCCTCGGCGCAGGGCTCGCCGTACTTGGCGGTCAGCGCCTTGACGACGTCAGTCACGTCCTCCAGGTCGCCCAGCGCCTGGAACTGCGCGACGAACCGCGAGTCGGTCATGAACGCCAGGTCACGGGCCACCCCGCCCTTGACCTCGGCGTCGATCTTGGCCACCACGTCACCGGCGTCGGCCTGGACCAGACTGTTCTCGATCTTCGTTCCGGTGGTGTCGGCGAACTTCTTGATCGAGCTGTCGAGGGCCTCGTTCGCCGCCGTCGAGTAGAGCTTCTGCGACAGCATGCCCATCGAGGAGCCCTTCATCGACGCCGCGGCGTCGATCAGCTCCTGCGGAACCTCCGGCTGCACCTTGCTGGGCGATTCGGACTCGCCCCCGCACGCGGCCAGACCGGCCGCGCCGAGCACTCCCACTCCCATCCCCAGAAAGCCGCGCCGGGACCATGCCGGTTTGATCTCCATGAACATTCGCCTCCTTGAAGTCTCCGCACCACTGCACGCCGAAGGCCTGTCTGACGAACACCGCGATGCTCGTGCTCCAGGCGGGTCCATGACGGCGACCAGAGACGCGTCGCCCCCATCGATCAGCGCGTTCGCGTGCTCGTTGTCGAAATGCGTCGGGTTGCCACGGTGCCGGCGGGCTCGCTCGTGCCGCCGCTCACCGTCGTCCTGCCTTGGCGTCCGTGTGGGCCGCGCGAGAGAATCCGCGTGTCGCTCGCCGGGTGGCGCGACGAGGTCGAGGCGATCGACGACCGGGCCGAGGAAGCAGCGCTGACGTTCCAGTTCGGTCGGGTCACGGGACCACCGCCGTTCGAGATTTCGAACCAGGTTCGATATACCGGATCGAGTGGTCGCGACGCTAAGGCAGCATGGAGAGCGATGTCAATGTTTCGATGTTGTTTCGAGCCGAAAGCGGGAGGTTGGCTAACGAGGCTGCGCCCGGTGACCCATCCGAGCCGACAACTCGGCCGCGCCCTCGCGAACCAGCCCGGTCCACTCCACCTGCACCTGAGGCGTCCAGCGAATGATCGGCGCGGACAGGCTCATCCCCGCGATGACGGCACCGGTATGGTCCCGGATCGCCGCGGCGACGCAGCGCATCGCGCTGTCCGACTCGCCGATGTCGACAGCGACGCCCTCCACCCGGACACGATCGAGCTGCTCACGAAGAAGGTCCGGGTCGGTGATGCTGTCCGGCGTCATGCCCGGCAGAGGTTCCTTTTGCAGGACGGCGTCCAGGTCCGCCTGATCGAGGGCCGACAGCAGTACCTTGCCGACCGCCGTGCAGTGGGCGGGCAGCCGCAGCCCGACCCCGGAAACCATCCGAACGGGGTGGGTGCTGTCGAACTTCACCAGGTAGATGACATCGGCGCCGTCGCGCACCGCCACATGAACCGCCTCGTCGCACGCGGCGGCCACGTCCCGTGCGACGCCCTGCGCCTCACGCACCAGATCAAGCCGGCCCGCGAACGCCGCGCCCAGCTGGAACAACGGCATGCCGAGCCGGTACTGCACCGGCTGACCCGGTACGGAGATCAGGTACGAGCGAGCCTCAAGCGTGACGAGCAGTTCGTGGACCGTGGTGCGGGGCAGGTCGAGCCGCTCCATCACCTGGCGGGCCGACAGTTGGGGGCAGTCCAGGAACAGTTCGAGGACGTCGAGTGCGCGGTTGAGTGCCGGTACCACACGGGGCATGTCGATAGTCCCTTCGCAGTGCCGGCCCCGTGTCAACGATCTCCACACGGGCCGGCACTTGAAGAGGATATCTACGTCGGCTCCCGGCGCCAGGTGCCGGACTCGTCGTCGATTGGAGCCGTCTGGGCGGCGCGGCGATCGACAGCCGCTGCCATCTGTCCGGGTCGCCGCCCGCCCGAAACATCTCGGGCGGGCGGCGAAGGGCTCAGCTCTGGGTGACCAGGCCGGCGTCGACCACGTACTCTGCGCCGTTCACGGCCTGGAACTCGGCGCTGGCGACGAGCAGAGTCGGCTCGAACTGGTACGAGGTCACGATGTCCGAGTCAGTGGCGTCGTCACCCACGTCTGCGACAGTCCGACCGTACGCGGCGGCTGCCTCCAGCCGGACCTCGTACAACAGCTCGGTGCGGGCGGTGATCGACCAGGCTCCGTCCGGGTTGACGGTGGCCGAGCCACCGCCAATCGCCTGCCCCTGCCGATTCCACAAACGCACCTCCAACACGCCGTCCGGACCACCGGCGACGGCCGGCTCATCCGCCTCGCGCTGCCCATCCCGGTCAAGGTCGTGCCACACGCTGCCGCGGATGACGCACGTGCCCGAGATCGCCACCGTGACGGAGCCGGTGTTGTTGTCAGTGTTCGCCTCGCGGCGTTGCGGGGTGATGCTCGTGGTGATGGGCACCCTGCTGCCCGGCGCCGCGCCGGCCACGACGAACGGCACGAACAGCCGGCTCGCCCGACCGCCAGCCGCCAGTTGCGGATGCGAGCACGTGTAGCTCGTCGTGCTCAGCGCCGTGCAGCTCCAGCCCGGGTCACCGACCGACGGGGTCGTGGTCCTGAGCCCGGCGGGCACCGCGACCGTGACGCTGATCGGGTCCGACGCGCCGGTGCCGTAGTTCCGGATGTCGATCTGGGCGCTGAAGGTCTCGCCCTCCGCCGGGTTCAACACGTTGGTCATCACCAGATCGACGAGCAGATCGGGCTGCAGTCGCCCGGCCGCCACCGCGTCGGCCGGAGCGAGTGCCGCCGCGCCCCCGACAAGGGCGAGGGTGGCCAGGCAACTGGAGAAGGTACGTCGGATCGAGTGGGAAAGGGAACGAGGGCGCATAGGTTCCTCACGTCGCCGGTGACGGCCTTCCCAGGACGGTGAAGGCACGAGTGGAGATCAAGATCTCCACTCGTCCGGCGTCGCCGATCGGCCTGACGTTACAAAGACGGCGCCCGGCCGGAGGAAGCAACCTCGGCGACGGCAACCATTCGGGCGAGTGCCGCCAAGGCCCGCGGAAGATCGCCCGCTGTCACCACGGCGTAGCGTCCCAGGGCGTCCCTCGGTGTCCCGGGCCGCTGGCTCACCGCCCGCGCCCTCGACAGGCCGGCTACTTCAGGTAGGGGTTCTAGCTCTGGGGATCCGGCTCGCCCCATCGAGCGGTGCGGGACAACTCTCGCGCGCACGGGCCGATCGTGGCACACCAACTGCGGCCCCACTCGACCTCTCTGTCCTGGACGCGGGTGTGGAACGTCCTCTGGTGCCGGTGGCGCGGGTAGTTGTGGGTCCCACCCCCCTATTCCAAGTCGAGTTCGACCGGCTGGGGTATGCAACGATGATCGGCATGTCGACTTCACGAAAGGGCAATGCCGCGTAGGCGCCCCGCACAACTGCGTTCCGACTCCGTGTACCGGCGACCGCTCGATGGGTCGACCTCTGTCGTCCCCGGGCTCTCGGGGCGGGGCACGAGAGCCATCGCCTACCTCGAACGCACCCGCCTCTGGGGCCACGCCGTCACCGATGCACTGCTGACGTGGTCCTGGTTCGTGGAGCACCCATGGCATCGCCTGTGGGACCCCACCTCCGGCTGCGGGGTGATGGAGTGCTGTCCGAACCCGCCCGAGCTGCGCTGGATCTTGGACGTTGCCGTTGCGGCCCTGCCGCCGAAGGATGCCCGAACCCTCCGCAAGCAGATCGCGGTCCTCGATGAGCAATGGTGATTGCTTGTATTCCTGCTACACCGGCCCCACGTACGGCAACAGCGACCCCGGTTGGGGCCGCTGACCTGCGAAGGAGTGGGCCGCCAGGGACTCGAACCCTGAACCTATGGATTGCCGGCGAGTCGGTTGGATCGAGTGTTGTTCGAGTTCATCCGGGCTGCTGCCGCACGTCTCGGTCCGGTTCGGCTGGCACGGTTGCTGTACTTCGCTGCTGTACTGCTGGCATCAGACGAGGCGCTGGATGCGGACCTTCGGGTGCTCGTGTCTCAGGTGGCCCTCCTTGTGCTGGCGGACCTGTTCGTCCCAGACCTCCTGGTCGTAGTCCGGGTTCGGCGGGATCCACTTGTGGGAGCCGTCGCTGTAGTGGAACTTCTCGTCGCCGGGTCGCAGGATGCTCATCGGGTCCAGCCGAGGAATCGGTGGTGCAGGTGGCCGGCGGGGACGTGGGCCAGGTCCTGCGCGGCGTCGACGAGCTGAGCTGCCAGGTAGAGGGCCAGTGACACCGGGGCGCGGTCGTACTCCGCTCGCAGTTCCCGCCGCCGCGTCTGACAGGGCCAGTCGGCACCGCAGCCGCCGCACGTCCAAACCCGTGTCACCGGTAGGTGGGTCGTCATTGCGGGCCGTCCTGACTCGGCCAGTGACCGCGGTTGATTGGGATGAGGTGGCGGCTTCGGCATGGCAGGTCGGCTCCGCAGCGGCAGACGCGTCGCCAGTGCCGCCAGGACCAAATCGGCCGATGGCGTCGGGCCAGGGTTAGCGCCACTGCGATGACGTACTCGTCGTAGGTCACGCGCCGCCGAGCGCTCTCCGACCTCCGCTGCCAATGTCCGGAATCCCCGGTCGCACGGCCGGCACCTGCGGTTGAGGCAGTTGCATCGTTTGGCCTGGTCACCATGCCTCCCGCTGACACCAGGGGGTTCCGTGGGCACCCGGTCAGCCGTGTCCGGAGACAGGGCACCCACGGCGGGGCGACCCGGCCGCCAAGCTGGGTAACCCCACAAGCAACGTAGGACGCAATGTGCGCATAGTCAACGACTGGCAACACATAGCGTTGTAAGTCGAGCCTGGGGTGTGGTCTGCTTGCACCAGCCGCCAAGCTGGGAGCACCACCTATGTCTGAAGCTGCGTACCTACAGGTCGCGCGTGATATCCGCGAGCAGATCAGCTCCGGCCAGTTGAAGCCGGGCGACAAGCTGCCGTCCTTCGCTGCCCTCTGCGAGCACTACGAAGTCAGCAACACGGTGATCCGCGCCTCCATGCTCGTGCTCAAAGCTGAGGGCTTGATCGACGGGCGGCAGGGCAAGGGCGTCTACGTCGCCAACCCGCTTCCCCGATAGTCCTCGGTGCATTCGCCGAGTTAGGACGTCTCGCTTACAAGCTCTGTGCGCTCCGTCCGACGGGGTCCGTGTATGTCCGCGACCTCGGGCCGCTGTCTGCGCTCGACTGCTGGCGGCTGCCCTCGTCTCGCTCGGTTGCTGTCAGGGCTGCTGTCGGCGCTGCTGCCGCAAACGGCCTAGGAAGGAGTCAGCGGCAAGGCGCGGAACAGCGTCTCCACCAGGCGCAACGGGGCAGTCGCTGGGAAGCCAAGACTTGATCGTTCCACGCCGGTTCCGGATCGTGACCTGGCTGCTCGTTTTCAAGCTCTGTGCGCCGCGTCTGCACACGGCCTCCGACCACGCCGCATGCTCGTGGCATCGCCTGTCTCAGCTCTCGCCGCTGCGCCGCCGTTCACCGGCGTTGCTGTCGCGTACATAGCCAACGCATCGGCTGCCCCAGCTGGGAGGATTGGCCACTTGAAATAGAGGTATGTCGATCAAGCTTTCGGCGCCTCGCGGCGTTTGATGTGAAGTACAGTGTGAAGCATGGCCGTTGCGATCCCCACCAGCCCCTACGATCCAACTCCACTGGAAGAGCAACCCCTCGGTAACGCTCCACTCGTTCGGGTCCTTGCCCAGATCCGCCACCCAGCACTCCTGAGCCTAGCGAGTGATGCAGCCACTGAGACTGCACTTCGCGTTGCTCAGAGCCTCAGCGAGGGTTACCCCATCTTCGAAGCCGGCCGTGAGACCGCAGTCATAGTGACACCGGAGGGGGTGAAGGAGCAGAAAAACTCGGGCGCGTCCATCTGGCGCCTGAGAGACCCTAAGGAAACTTGGCAGGTCAGCTTCAGCAAAGAGTTCCTCGCGGTTGAGACCTCTGCATATGAAGGGCGTACGCACTTCTTTCAGCAGTTGCAGGCCGTACTATCGACCTATGTCGAGCAGGTTAAGCCACCCTCCGCTACTCGGATTGGCGTCAGGTACACGAATCGAGTCGCAGAGCCTCAACACCTCGACAGACTCAAGCAACTCGTCCGTCCTGAACTGCTCGGCCCTGTCGGGACAGAGCTACCTGGAAGTGCCCGACTTTTGCAAACCGTCTCTCAAGCGCAGTTCTCGGTGCCCAATGGAGGATCGTTGCTTCATTGGGGGCTGGTGCCACCAAACGGCGCTTTTGACCCGACGCTCACCCCACTCGAATCGCAGTCGTGGATTCTTGACATCGATGCTTTCCACTCTGAGAAAAGTCCGTTCGAGGCCAAGGCCATCACCGAACTGGCTCGCCGTCTAGCCGTGCAGGCCCACACTCATTTTCGCTGGGCCGTTACAGAAGATTTCCTGCGGACCTACAGGTGATCCCATGACTACTCCAGTCGTCGAGCAATCTTCCGCCGCCGATGTCCAAATTTCTCCTCGCGCCGACATGTCGTCGTCGAACCCAACACAACGCCCGCCGTCTAGGGTGAAACACATCGTTGCTGCCGTAGCATTTGCGGCCATGGTCATGCCGACATCGAATACCGGCCAGCCTGTTACCGTCATCCGCCAAGGTTTGGACTATACCTCCTCAAACGGAGCCACTTCGACGCCTACCGTTCCAGAGGCAGTCGAGCCGCCCTCGCTCGCCCTTTCTGTGAAGCAGTTGCACGAGATGTCGGGCCTCACATGGGAACAGCTCTCCCGCCTATTCGGCGTAAGCCGGCGGGCGGTTCACAATTGGGCAAATGGCGGAAGGATGACCGCTCGGCATTCGGAAAGGCTGGCCGGTATTTACCGACGGATCGCGGAGCTTCCGGCCGGACTGCCGACCGAACGGCGTGACCTGCTGCTCGTGCCGGCCTCCAACGGCCGGAGTCTGTTCGAGGAGTTGCGATTTGAATTTTCGCCCGATACACCACCGATCGGTGGTTCACCGCTGACTTCCGCTGAACTTCTTAATGCATCCTTCACCGACTGAGTAGGGCGTCTGTGCGCACTCAAGGAGTTCCCCCGCGCAAGATTTCGTCGAGCACCGCCCATCTACGGCAGTGCGACATACTCGAAGTTCGAGAGCTGGTATTTTTTACTGAGCCAGGCGTACACGAACGGGTTGACACACCGCACGGTGTGGTGATCGTCTCGCAGACCTGCGATGTCGTACGGGAAGATCCAGCACTGTTGGCGGTTGCGCCAGTGGTAGAGCTTCCAGCGAATAAGGCGGGCCAGGCTAAGAAGGGAATTCAGCCCAACTTCGTGCACATCCCTGGCGCAGGGGATACATGGTTCGCTGATTTGAGCGTTGTTGGAACCGTGAGCAAGAGTTGGGCGGCGCAGTGCAGCAGTCGACCCGGGGCAACGTCTGACGAGGAAAGCAGCAGGTTTGCGCGCCTGGTTGGCCGAAAATTCTCACGCTTCGCGTTTCCCGACGATGTGACCTACTGGTTCAAGCCGTTGCAGAGCGTGGCGCAGACCAAGCACGACAACAGTCAGAGCGCGGAAGGCAGGGCATTCCAACGGGTCGAGGAGTTGCGCGTCGCGGCAGCTGAGCCTTGGAGTAAGGCTCCCCACGAACTGACCCTGATCGTCATATTGAAGCGTGACGTACTGCCCGAGTTTCCCGACGGGGACTATCCCGAAAAGCCGCCCCGATTTGACGAGACGGTTCGACCCAAGGGCCAGCTTCTTCCGCCTGACCGTCTTGCGACAATGTTGGAGGTGACGCTTGATCCGGTCGAGAAGTACTGGCTGTGGCAGGCGCTGGCCGAGGCCTGGGCCGCAAGATGCGTTCCCAGGGACGGTGACATCAAGCACCTCCAAGAGGAAGAGCGCGCACAAATATTGTCGGTTATCGCCAATGGCGAAATCGCTTTCGAACTGACAACTGTTGACGAATTCTCGATGTACCGATACGTCAGAAGTGAAATGCTTGACCTCGACTACCTCTCACCCGCAGATGGCTTGTTTCATTCGATGCCGCAACTGTCACCGACCGCATTGACCGATGCCGCTAAGCCGAGAGTTCCGTTGCAGCAGCGGGTGAGCATCCGGCTGAAGTCAATCGTTTCGAAGCTTTCCGCCAAGGGATAGCAACGGTCACCCACTTCCATCCCGTCTGCCGTCGACCCGCCCTGCTGGGGAGCGGGCCGCCGTCCGGCCCGCCACGTCAAGACGGCCTTGACGCAAGTTCGGACGCTGGCGGGTCGGGCGGTGGTCTGCTCGGCTTGCCCGGGTCGGTGGCAGGCGGGATGGCCTACCGCAACCCTCGACGAACGGTGACCCGCCGACGAAGCCCCGGCCATCTCGGAGTCGTTGCGCCCCCGCCGGAGGCGCAGTAACCGCAACCGGCGACCACCGCCAGCTCGCCGACGCGGCCGGCGTGCGCTCCCCCACGCCGCGCGGGCTCGTGGCCGCGCGGCCCGGCCGGCTGCCGGCCCACCACCACCCGGTCAACCGCCTGTCGTTCTGCGGCGGCCCCTTGGGCTTCCCGCTTCCGCGCCAGCCGCCGGGCGTGTTGCGTGGCCGGAGTCGGAGCGCCAGCGGAGCGACGGACGCGCGCCCAGGCAGCGGCGCGTGCGGCCCGTTCAGGGCCGCCTTGATAGACGTACAGAAAGTCCTCCCACATCGGCTGGCGGCCGGCGGGTCCCGACCCGACCTCCGATGTCACGGCGGGTTGACGTGTCGGCACGCGGTGCTACTCTGGCGCTCGTCGAGCACGCTAGCGCGGCCTTCCTGCCGAATCGCTGGGCTCGAACTCAGAGACGCTGAGCGGCCTTCCTGCCGCTGATGCGGGTCACGTCCCGCCAGCTGTCGATCGCACCGGCCATCGTGCCGGTCTCCCGAATCCGCTGAGCGGCCCAGCACGGCCTTCCCTGCCGTCCACGATGGCCCGGATTCGCAAACCTCCACGGGTGGGGGCGGCCTGCGGCAACCCGCCGAATGCCGATATTTCAGGCTCCCCACTCGTGCCCGCCCCGATCACCGGGTCCATGAGCGCGAAAGGACATGACCCATCGGCGGTACGTGGCATCACCACGAACCCGCCCTCCGGCGTCAGCCGCCCTTCCGGCGGTGCCAGGAGACACGACGAAGCACCACCAGCGGACCAACGTCCACGGCTGGTGGTGCTTCGTCTCCCGTCCCTGCCACCCCCAGAGGAGAAGACCGTGTCCAGCCCGCACACCCTGTACCGTCCCGGCGTCGCAAGCGGCCGTGACGCCCAAGCGCTGCATCGCGCCGCCACGCCGGAATTCTCCGGCTGGCTGGTGCACACCGCTTCCGCCGGCGCCTGCTCCCGCCCGATCCGCCTCTCGGGCACGATCGCCGCCGTCGAGCGAGACACCGGCCGCGTTCTGGTGGTCCAGCACACCGACGAGCTGCCCGACCGGGCGCTGTACAAGGCGTGCGGCAACCGCCGCGAATCGCAATGCCGAGACTGCGCCTGGGTCTACCAAGGTGACGCCTACCAGGTCGTCCGCTGCGGCCTGACCGGCGGCAAGGGCGTACCCGACTCGATAGGTCGGCACCCGGTTGTCTTCGCCACCTTCACCGCCCCGTCCTTCGGCCCGGTCCATCACCGGCACGTTCCCCGCCACACCTGTGCTACCCGGCGGCGCTGCGACTGCCGGCCCGCTCCCTGCCGCGCCCGCAGCATCGCAGGCACCTGCCAGCACGGTCAGCCCGCGGCCTGCTTCGTCCGTCACGACGCTGACGATCCGCGGCTCGGGCGGCCGTTGTGCCTGGACTGCTACGACCACGACCACCAGGCCGTCTGGAACTACTTCTCCGGTGAGCTGTGGCGACGCACCAAGCAGGCCATGGAACGCCACCTCGCCGTGCTGTGCCGACGTCGCGGCATCCCGCAGGTCCAGGTCGTCACTGACTCCGGCAAGGTGCGCCGGGTGCCGCCCGTGCGGGTGTCGCACGGCAAGGTTGCCGAGATGCAGAGAAGGGCGGCCGTGCATTTCCACGCCCTGCTGCGCCTTGACGGCGTCGACCCCGACGACCCGGACGCTCTCGTGCCACCACCGGCCGGAATCATTGTCGATGACCTGGAGGCAGCCGTCCGCGTCGCCGCCTCCCGGATCACCGTCACCACACCCGCACACCCCGACCAGCCGCGCGGCTGGCAGGTGGTCTGGGGTGAGCAGGTCGACGTCCGACGGATCAACAGCCCTGGTGGCGAGCTGACCGACGGCAAGGTGGCCGCCTACCTGGCCAAGTACGCCACGAAGGCCACCGAGGCCACCGGCCACATCTCCACTCGGCTTACCCCGGCGACCATCGACGACTACGCCGACCCAGAAGGCGACCACCTCGCCCGCCTCATCGACGCCTGCTGGCACCTCGGACGATTCATGGGCACCGACACCGCCAGCGGCGCCACAACAGCCGACGACCGTCAAGACAGCCTTGACACCAAACCGAACGCCTATGCCGGCCTGCGACGCTGGGCGCACATGCTCGGCTTCGGCGGCCACTTCCTCACCAAAGCCCGCCGCTACTCCGTCACCTTCGGCCTGCTCCGCGACACCCGCGCCACCTACCGCCGCACGGAAGACGACGACACCACCGACGCCATCACCATCGGCACCCTCACCTACATCGGGTCCGGCTGGCTCAGCGACGGTGACGCCCTGCTTGCCAACACCGCCGCCAGTCAGCGACGAGAGAGCCGACGTGTCGGCCGGGAAGAATTCGCCCACGCTGCATGGCTCATCGGGGCCGCCGCATGAGCCGAGACCTCACCCCGCGCTGGTACTCGCCCGCCGAGGTCGCCGTCCTGCTCGGCTTCGGCATTTCCAAGGTCAAGATGAAGATCGCCACCGGCGAGCTGCGCTCCATCAAGGACGGCAAATACCGCCGCGTCCTCCCGGAGTGGGTGGACGACTACATCCGCGACCAGGTCGAGCGGCAGGAGGCGGCCTGATGCCCGGACGTGCACGAGCTAACGGTGAGGGGTCGATCTTCCCGTACCGGAACGGCTTCGCCGCGTACGTCTGGGTTGAGAAGCCCGACGGCAAGCGGGGCCGGAAGTGGGTCTACGGAAAGACCCGCGAAGAGGTCCACGACAAGTGGATCAAGCTGCACGGGCAGGCCAAAGCTGGCCCGGTGGCGACACGGTCCCCGACGGTGGGGGAGTACGCCGGCTACTGGTTGAGCGAGATCGTCAAGCCGAACCTTGCCCCGGGCAGCTACGTCACCTACGAGGTAGTGGTCCGGCTCTACCTGGTGCCGGGGCTGGGCCGGAAACGACTCGACAAGCTCAGGGTCAGCGACGTGCAGACCTGGATCAACGAGGTCGGGCGGACCTGCCAGTGCTGCGCCCAGGGCAAGGACGAGCGGCGCAAACCCGCCCAGCGTCGCTGTTGCGACCTCAGCCGCTGCTGCCAGGATCTGCCCTCGGCAACCAGTCTCACCCACCTGCGGACCGTGCTTCGGACGCTGCTGTCCCAGGCGATCACCGAAGGGCTGATCTCCCGCAACGTCGCATCCCTGGTGAAGCTGCCACCAGTACGGAAGCGCAAGCGGAAGGCGTGGGCGAGCGACGAGGCGCGGCGCTTCCTGGAGTCGGCCCGTGCCGACGACGATCCGCTCTACGCCGCGTACGTCCTGGTCCTGGTGCTCGGTCTGCGCAAGGGCGAGATGCTGGGGCTCACCTGGGCCGACGTCGACCTCGACGCGGGGGAGTTGACCATCGATCGGCAGCTCCAGCGGGTCGGTGCCGAACTGCTGCACCGGGAGACGAAGACGGCCGCCTCGGACGCCACCCTGCCGCTGCCAGACATCTGCACCGTTGCCCTCGACCGCCGCCGCGTCGCCCAGAACACCGCCCGGGACACCGCCGGCCCTGCCTGGCAGCCGTCCGACCTGATCTTCACCACTCGCTACGGCAGGCCGGTCGAGCCACGGAACTTCAACCGCTTCTGGGACCGGCGCTGCGACGCCGCCGGGGTCCGGCGGATCACCGTGCGGGACGCCCGGCGGACCTGCGCCTCGCTCCTGGCCGACCTGGACGTGCACCCCCGGGTGGCGATGCAGATTCTCCGGCACGCCCAGTTCGCAATCACCATGGAGATCTACACGGTGGTCTCCTCGGCGGCCACCCGCGACGCCCTCAAGCGGCTCGGCCAAGCGCTGGATCGGTGAAGGGTCCCTTACCGGTCTGCTGCCGGCGATCCGTCGGTGCTTCTCGCTAAGGTGCTGCCGTGGATCACGATGGTCGTACCTTGCCGACTCCGCTGTCCGAAGCTCATGAGGTCGGCTTCGACTACCGGGACGGGGCCGGCGTCGACTTCGAGCCGTACTCTCACTTCCTCAACTCGGACGAGATTGCCGAGTGGTGGAGGGCGTGGACGGGAAACACGGAGCTGGACGGGTCCGAATTCCGGGTCTTCGGGCAGGACGGCACCGGTGGTCTTGCCGCCTTCTGGGTGGTGCGTCATGGTGAGCCGATCGAGCAGCAGCCGGTGGTGTTTCTCGGCTCTGAGGGCGAAACAAGCGTCGTGGCGCAGAACCTCTGGGCCTACTTGTGGCTTCTCGCTGACGGCTTCGGTCCATGGGAAGCAACGGCATACCCGGATCACGAACATGAGCCCCGAACGGATGCTCGCCTCGCGGAGATCGCCCAACGCTGGGCACCGTCGTACCGCAGGTCGGCGGATGAGGTCATTACCGCAGCTCGGGAAGAGTTCCCCGGCTTCGAGGAGCTGATCGGCTCACTCTGCCGGTAGCTGGCGAGCGGGGCGGCATAGCGGCTCGGCAGCACGCAGGACCGATGAGGCGCTACTGCTGTACTTCGCTGCTGTACCGGCCCGGATCACAAGATAGCGGCCCTAACAAAGGGCCGCTGAGCTGGAACAGAGTGGGCCGCCAGGGACTCGAACCCTGAACCTATGGATTAAAAGTCCACAGCTCTGCCATTGAGCTAGCGGCCCGCGCGCTCAGGTTACCCGACGGTGAGCGACGACGGCTCTCGGCTTCCGGCCGGCCGTCGATGGCTTCGACCGGCGGGTGTCCGCCGCAGTTGATCATCACCTGTCGCGGCGATGCGGAGGGTCCCAGGCGCTGGGTCGGCGAGCTGGGGTGAATCGAGCGACCTTGCGCGGCGGTGCATGGGTATGGGTCGGTGGGGAACCAGGACCGACATGGGATCGAGTCGATTGCCGGCCGTGGCGGCCTCGGGGGAGGAGGCCGGGCGCGATGGCGTACGCCAGCCGGGTGGGGAGGTGCACGCCTGGCTGCCCGGCCAGAACCAGACGGTTTGTGGCCTGGCGCTGAGTCGGACCCGCCTGCGTCGCTTCCCGCATGTGCGCTTCGACTGCTCGGGCACCGATGTGCTCACCGAGGCGGACGCGGTGGGCTGGATCTGCCCACGCTGCCTGGCCGCCACCGCCGGTAGGCGGGGCAAGGAGAAGCACGGCTGGGTACGGGAGTCTCCTCGCCCTTGATCGACTCGGGATTCAGGAAGTCGGGCTGTCCTGTGCGCGCGGATCCCGCGACTTTCGGGAAGTCGAGTGGATCAAGCCGTGCGAGCCGCGGGCCGGGGGTGGTTGAGCTGCTGCTGGGCGGGTACGGGGTCGGGCATGCGGATCGTGGTGGTGGGGGCGAGCGGCAACGTCGGTACGGCGCTGCTGCGGCGGCTGCGCCGGGAGCGGGGCGTGGAGCTGGCCGGGGTCGTGCGACGGTTGCCCGGCCCTGATGCCGGCGAACCGTACGACCAGGTGGAGTGGCACTCCTGCGACATTGGCGCGCCGAGCGCGGTCGGGCAGCTCGCCGAGGTTTTCGCGGGTGCGGACGCGGTGGTGCACCTGGCCTGGCAGATCCAGCCCAGCCACGACCAGCGGGTCTTGCGCCGGACCAACGTCGAGGGCAGCCGGGCGGTGATCAACGCGGTGGTCCAGGCCGGTGTTCCGGCCCTGGTGTACGCCTCGTCGGTCGGTACCTACGCGCCCGGCCCGAAGGACCACCCGATCAGTGAGCGGTGGCCCGCCACCGGCGTGCCCGGATCGTCGTACAGCGAGCACAAGGCGGAGGTGGAAGCGCTGCTGGACGCTGTCGAACGGGATCAGCCGACGCTGCGGGTGGTGCGGATGCGACCCGGGTTGATCTTCCAGCGGGCCGCGGGTGCGGAGATCACGCGCTACTTCCTCGGCCCGTTGGCGCCGGTGCGGCTGCTGCGCTTCGGCCGGATCCCGCTGGTGCCGACGAACCGCCGGTTGCGGATGCAGGCGGTGCACGCCGATGACGTGGCCGACGCGTACGCCCGGGCGGTGTTGGGTGATGCGCGCGGCGCCTTCAACGTCGCCGCGGACCCGGTGCTCACTCCGGAGCTGGTGGCCCGGCACTTCCATGGTTGGACGGTGCCGGTCGCCGCGCCGGTGCTGCGGGCGGCGGCGGCGCTGACCTGGCGGGCGCGGCTGCAACCTGTCGACGCGGGCTGGGTGGAGCTGGGTCTGAACGCCCCGCTGATGTCCAGCGAGCGCGCGGAGACCGAGCTGGGCTGGCAGCCCAAGATCAGTGCGCTGACGGCGCTCAAGGAACTCTTCGCCGGAATGGCCGACGGCGACCACACGCCGAGCCCGCCGATGTCCGGCGCACGGGACCTGCCCGGCCGCCCCGCCGCCCTCCTCCACGCCCGCCCTCCAGGCGAAGGAAACCCCTACTGACCCCACCCCACCTTGTTGATCAAGAGCTTTCGGTCAAAAAACGCCGCCCCGATGACCGAAACCTCTTGATCACCGGCGCGGGCGGCGCGCGGGCGGGGGCGCCCGGGCGCGGCGGGGGCGGCGCGCGGGCGGGTTAGGAGAGCTTGGAGCCCGTCAGCGTGGGGTTGCGGGCACCCAGGAAGAAGATGCCGGGGAAGCCGCGGGTCTCGAACTTGGCGCTGGGGTTGCGGCGCAAAGTCGAGTTTTCGATCCTCATCGTGCCGGTGCGGTTGTTGCTCACGAAGAAGACCGCGCCGCCACCCTCGTTGGCGGTGTTGTTCTCGATGATCGTGCCGGCGATCCGTACGGTGAACTCGTTGCCGTCGCAGTAGATCGCGCCGCCGCTGCCGCCGCCGGGCGTACCGGACTTGGCCGGATTGGCACCGCTGCCGATCGCCTCGTTGTTCCTGAGCAGGCTGTTCAGCACCACCCACGACACGCCGATGCTGCTCAGCGCCCCTCCGTTGGAGCAGGAACCGCCGTCGAAGGTGCTGCCCACCACGTACACAGGCTTGTTCTCGTACTGGCTCAGCACCCGGACGGCCGCGCCACCCAGGTCCGGTCCGGTGCGGTCGCAGCGGTTGCGGACGAAGCGCGAGTTGACCACCTTCAGCCGACCGCCGCGTACGAAGATCGCCCCACCGCCGCCGCCCTCGGCCTTCTCGCCTGTGGAATTGCCGTCGGCGAAGGTGAGGTTCTGCACTGTGAGCTGCGGGTGATCCTGGTTCTGGCAGTGCGAGGTGGTGAAGCCCTGGGCCTCGTCGCAGGTGTTCATGTAGAGAATGCGGCGCTGCCCCTGGCCGCTCAGCGTGACGGTGCCGCCGCCGTCCAGCACGATCTTCGGCCCATTGGCGTTGCGGACCTTCGCGGTGGCGGCCATCTTGATCGTCACCGGAGCCGGTCCACAGTTGAACGTGATGACACCGCCGGCCGCGACGGCCTTCACTACCGCCGCGGAGGTGCAGCTCGCCGGGGTGCCGGTGCCGATGGTCCGGGTCGGCTTCGAGGTGTCCACCGCCCGCGCCTCGGCCGGCACTGTGGCAGTGCCGTTCGGGTTGCCGGCGGCGAGCACCTTGCTGGCGGGCTTCGGGCTGGCGCTGGCGCTGGCCCCCGGGCCGCCGAGGCCGTCCCGCGCGCCCGGCGCTTCGCTCTGACCGCCGCTGGGCAGGGCCGTCGGCGAGGCGGTCGAGCCGGCCTCGAAGGCGGGGGCCGGGTCGTTTGGCGCGCAGGCGGGCAGGGTCGCGGTGGCGACACCGAGGACGAGGAGAGCGGCTAGCGACGTCATGCGCACCCGGTGATGCTAGGAGCCGCGACGGTGTCGCGGCGAATCCGCCGGGCCGGTTTAATGCGCAGCTAAGCCGCGCCCGTCACCGCTCGTCGCGCGTCGCCGCCCGCCGCCGCCGTCGCCGCTCGCCGTCGCCGGCCGCCCGCCGCCGTCGCCGCTCGCCGCCGTCGCCGCTCGCCGTCGCCGGCCGCCCGCAGACCGCCGCGCCGATTGTGGCGGCGTGACCGGTGGTCAGGTGTGGGAGAGGGCGAAGGCGGTCAGGAAGCCGGCGACCGTGATCAGGCCGACGAGCAGGTGCGCGTTCTCGAACGCCTCCGGGACCATGGTGTCGGTGATCATGGCGAGGATCGCCCCGGCGGCCAACGCGGTGATGGCGGCCATTACCTCCGGCGGCGCGCCACCCAGCAGCGTGTTGCCGACCAGCGCGGCGACGCCACTGACCAGCGCGATCCCGGCCCAGAGCAGGAACACGTACCGTCGGCTGCGGCCGGCCTGGCGCATGCCGGCCGCGCTGGACAGCCCCTCCGGAACGTTGCTGAGGAACACCGCCGCCACGGTGACCAGGCTGACGGTGCCGCCGCCGAGCAGGCTGGCGCCGATCACCACCGATTCCGGTACGCCGTCGAGCAGCGCGCCGACGGCGAGCGCCGAGCCGGAACCAGGCTGTTCGCTCTCGGAGGGTTGCTGGTCGCCGGACCGCTTCCGGTGCCGGGCGCCGTGCCGGGCGAGTGCCAGGTTGGCGAGGGTGTAGGTCACCGCACCGGTGGCAGCGCCGAGAGCGGTGGGCAGCAGCCCACCCTGCGCGTGCGCCTCGGCGATCAACTCGAACGACACGGCGGAGAGCAGCACCCCCGCGCCGAACGCCATGATCGACGCGATGACGCGCTGCGGCACCCGGGCGAACCAGCCGACCGCCGCCCCGACCAGCAGAGCCGACCCGGCCAGCAAGCCCCAGCCACCCGCCTGTAACCACTCCGGCATTCGCGGGACCGTACCCACTGCCGCCGAGGCGACAAACCAGATTGTGAGGAGGGCTCAGAAGTCGGCGAAGAGGTACGGCACCCGGCGGGGGAAGAGGCCGCGCAGTTCCGTGGCGGCGTCCACCGGCACCTCGCCCAGACCGCGTAGCGGCAGTTCGGCCGGGTCCAGCACCCCGTACGCGAGGGCGGAGAGCCCGGCGGCGGTGAGCGTTGCCGTCGGCGCGCGGCCGGTGGCGTCGTCGACCAACTCCAGCGCGCCGGTTGTGCCGTCGAGCAGGTGGGTGCCGGCCAGCCAGCGGTCCCCGGTCAGCTCGATCCGCACCCGGCCCGGACCGGCGGGCAGCCCGCTCAACGCGTCCAGCGACAGCAGCCGGGCCATCGGCGCGGACGAACCCGGCACTGCCGTACGGGCCTCGACGTGTACGTCCAGGTCGGTCAGCCACAGCTCGGGCAACTCGTCCGGCGGAACCTGGACGGTGATCCGCTCGATCTGGTCGACGTGCCGGGCGAAGAACTGCAACAGCAGCGTCCGCGCGAGCGGGTCGGTGACAAGCAGTTCGTTGCCGTGCAGCGTGCCGCCGTATTCGTCGATCCGGTACGTCACCGCGCCGGTGACCTCCCCACCGACCCGGGCGGTGAGCAGCCAGTACTCGTCACGGTCACGCATCCCGACCGCCCGGTGGTCCGGGAAGATCGCGAAGCCGTGTCGTTCCTGGAGGTTGCGTTCGGTGAACGCCCGCCACGCCGGGTAGCCGGCGGCGACGCGTTCCCAGCCGACCTCGCCGGGCAGGTCCACCCGGAGCAGCGAACCCAGGTTGGCCGGGGTGAAGGTGACCCGGCGCGGCTTGGGTAGCCCGATGTAGCCGAACCGGGCGTAGAAGCTGGGCCGGAACGGATAGAGCGCGCTGAGCGGGTGGTCCTCGTCGCGCATCTCGTCGAGGAGTTGGTGCAGCAACGTCCGGACGTGCCCCTGCCGGCGGGCCAGCGGATGGGTCGCCACCCCGGCGACACCGGCCATCGGCAGCACCACCCCGCGCAGGTTCTGTCGCATCGGGATGGCCGAGACGGCGGCCAACGTGGTGCCGTTCTCCTCGGCGATCAGCGTCCGGTTGCCCTGGTTGTAGGGCAGGTAGTCGCGGAACTCCGCGGTCCGGGTGGCGCTGAGCGGCGAGGACTCGAAGGCGTACGCGGCCAGCGGGAAGCTGGTGGTGAGACGGTCGTCGTCGGTCACCCGGCGGATGGTCATCCGCCCATCTCAACCCGCCGCGCGGGTCGCAGCAACCGGATTGGCCCGATCCGCAGTCGGTGCGGCGGTCAGCCGACCGGCAGGTGCCGCAGGTGGCGACGGCGGCGCAGGCGGACGCTGGCCACCGCTGCCACGCCCAGAGCCAACAGGGCGGTGACGACGAGCCCGTGCAGCAGGCCACGGGAGAGGTAGCCCTGGTCGGTGTTGTCGACCGTCCAGGTGGCGATCTCCCGACTCGACCAGAACGGCGTCAACCTCGCCCCGGACCCGGCCGGGTCGATCAGCATCTGCACCGTCACCACTGTGAGCAGCAGCAGCGTGCCCTCCAACTCGCGGGGCAGCAGCGCACCGATCAGCATCCCGAACGGCGCCGCCACCGCCACGGAACAGAGCAGCGCCGCCGCCAGGCCGCCGTACCGCAGGTCCGCGCCGTCGATCATCGGGAGCAGGAAGAAGGGTACGGAGATGACCAGCCCCACCGTCCACAGGCCGAGCATCCGACCGAGATAGAGATGGTGTGGGCGGTACCCGGCCAACCGCAGCCTCGGCTCCAACTCGCGGGCCGCGGTCGTGGCGAACAGCGCGGCGGTGCTCACCGCCCAGCCCACGCCGAGCAGCAGCGAGCGAACCGACTGCCCGAGGTAGGCGTCCCGCCGGATCAAATAGAAGGTCAACGGCATCAACAACAACAGCAGGAGTACGCCCCGACGTCGCAGCAGCTCCCGCACTGTCATCTCGGCGACGGTGACGAGCCGGTTCACTGGCGGCCTCCCTGGCTGTCGGGCGCGTGCCGCACGGTCTCACGTGCCGGGGTCAGGTCGAGCACGATGTCCACCCGGTCGAGTTGGTTGAGCAGGTGGGTCACCACGACGATGGCTGTGCCGGCGTCGCGCAACCTGCTGAGCTGGTCCCAGAAGTTGACGTACGTGCCCTGGTCGAAGCCCTGGTACGGCTCGTCGAGCAGCAGCACGTCGGGGGCGCTGAGCGTGGACATTGTCAGGTTGAGCTTCTGTCGGGTGCCGCCGGAGAGGTGGCGGGCCTGCACGTCGCCGCCCGCCTCCCAGCCGAGCTGCCGGGCAGCCGCCCGACCGGCGCGGCGGGCCGGGCCCCGGGCCACATCCTGACCGGCGCCGATCAGCACGAAGTGCTCGTCGGCGAGCAGGAAGTCGGCGGTGCCGCCGGACTGCGGGCAGTAGCCGAGCCGCCCGGAGACGGCCACCTCACCGGCGTCGGGTGACATGAGGCCGGCGCAGATCCGGAGGAAGGTGCTCTTGCCGCAGCCGTTCGCGCCGACGACGGCGGCGATCTGTCCGGCCCGGACGGTCAGCGTGGCGTCGCGCAGCACGGTTCGCCGCCCGTACCTCTTGGTGATGCCCGCCGCGTGCAGCCGGACCGGCCCGGGGCGCGGTCCGGGCGCGGTGCCGATGCTCTCCACGACGGCGCCCGCGTACTGCTGGGGTGGGCCGAAGACGACCCAGGGGTCGCCACCGCCCTCGCGCAGGTGCGTGGCGGCCTCGGCGACCACGTGCCGTGCGGCGTCCGCCGCGACCCGGCGCTGGTGCAGCTCGGCTGTGAGCGTACGTAGCCAATCGTCGGCGTTCACCGGGTGACCCCCTTCGTGACGATGTCGTTCACCGGCCGGACGAAGGTGAGCCAGGCGCTGCCGCCGGCGCGGAGCGCCGCGTGCCCGTCGTCGGTGAGCCGGTAGTACTTGCGGGCCGGCCCGGCGCTGCCCTCCCGCCACTGCGCGGTCACCAGGCCGGTCTTCTGTAGGCGCAGCAGCACGGGGTAGAGCGTGCCGCCCTGGATCGGCCCGACGCCCGCCGCGTCGAGCGCCTGGGCGAGCTGGTAGCCGTAGGACTCGCCTTCGGACAGCAGGGCCAGGACGCAGATGTCGAGCACCCCCCGCAGCCACTGCCCGCGCCGGTCGGAATCCACGCGTCGGACAGTAGCGGCGCAAGCTAGATGGCACAACCACCTACTGTGGCAGCGGAACCCGAACCAGTCGGTCCGGGTGAGCCGCCGAGTGGAGCCGTACGGGTCAGCGGGCGACGACGTCGGAGACCACGACTGTGACGTTGTCCGGCGCGCCGGCGTGGTGGGCCAGCTTCACCAGCTGCTCACCGCACTGCTGGCGGTCGGCGTACATGCCCAGGGCCGCGGCGATGGCCTCGTCCTCGACGTAGTCGGAGAGCCCGTCGCTGCACAGCAGCAGCCGGTCACCGGGGACCACTGTGAGCACCCCGACCGCGGGTGGGGTGTCGGCGCCCTGCACGGCCCGGGTCACCAGGGACCGCTGTGGGTGGTGGCGGGCCTGCTCGGGAGAGAGGGTGCCCTGATCGACAAGCGCCTGCACGAACGTGTCGTCCCGGGTGAGCTGGGTCAGCTCACCGTCGCGCAGCAGGTAGCAACGGGAGTCGCCCACCTGGGCCAGCACCAGTGTCTCCCCGGCCAGCAGGGCCGCGGTGAGCGTCGTCCCCATGCCGTCCCGGCTCGGGTCGACGGTGATCGCGGCGTGGATGCGCTGGTTGGCGGTGCTGACCACGGCACGCAGCGCGTCAGCGGCGCCGTCGGGGTCGGTGGGCGGAGCCAGCTCGTCCAGGATCCGGATCACGATCTCGCTCGCCACCTCGCCCGCAGGCAGCCCACCCATGCCGTCGGCGACGGCGATCAGGCGGTCACCGGCGAGGGCGGAGTCCTCGTTGTTGGTGCGTACCAAGCCGATGTCGTTGAGGATGACCGAGCGGAGGATCAGCGTCATGGGGTCAAGCTTGCCAAGAACAACCCGCATTCGTCTCTACGCCTCCTACCTAGGTCGAGAAATGATTGCGATTTTCGTCGACGAGGCCGACGGTCCGTAACCGATCGGCGGGGTCTCAGTGGCGCGGATAGCGCAGCAGCAGGCTCGCGGCGACCTCCTCGTCACCCACCGCCGCGTAGCTGTGTGGCACGTCCGACACCCAGCGGAGGTGACCGCCGGCCGGGGCGGTCAGCGGCGCGTCGGCCGGCCCGGCGCGCAGCACACCGGCGAACACTGTGACGTGCTCGGTGACTCCCGCCGGGTGGGCGGGGGAGAGCTGGCCGGGGCCGGGCGCCACCCGCATCCGGTACAGCTCGTAGGTCGCGTCGGTGTCGGTGAAGACCTCCAGCAGGGTGGCGGTGACAGCGGTGCCGTGCACTGTGGGCCCGGCGGCCGGCTCCGCCAGCACCGCCGTCAGCGGTACGCCGAGCTGCGCGGTGACCGCCCAGAGCGTCTCCAGGGTCGGATTGCGGGTGCCGTGCTCCAGGCCGGAGAGGGTGGCCTTTCCGACGCCGGCGAGTCGGGCGAGTGTGGACAGCGAGATCCCCTGCTCCTCGCGCAGGGCACGGACCCGACGACCGACGACGGCGGGATCCACGTCGAGGCCCGGGCGCGGGGCTGGTGGTGGGTGCGGCACCCGGCTATCGTGCTACACGCTTCCGTTCCGTAAACGGAACAGTCGGGAGGATGAGGTGGCCGGACGCGTGCAACCGGTGCTGGCCGGGGTGGTGACCGCGCTGGTCGGCTTCGCCAGCTCGTTCACAGTCGTGCTGGCCGGGCTCCGAGCGGCGGGAGCGTCGGACACGCAGGCCGCCTCCGGCCTGCTCGCTCTCTGTGTGGCGAGTGGGTTCGTCGCCGCCTGGCTGGGCTGGCGGTACCGGATACCGATGAGCGCGGCCTGGTCCACCCCGGGCGCCGCGCTGCTGGTGGCGACCGGGCCACCGCCGGGCGGATGGCCGGTGGCGGTGGGCGCCTTCCTCGTCTCCGCTGTGCTGATCGTCGCGGCCGGGTTGTTCCCGCCGCTCGGCCGTGCGGTGGCCGCCATCCCCAAGCCGGTGGCCGGCGCCATGCTCGCCGGGGTGCTGCTGCCGCTGTGCACCGCCCCGGTCCGCGCACTGGTTGAGCTGCCGGTGGTGGCCGGGTCGGTGGTGGTCGGTTGGCTACTGCTGCACCGGTTCGCCCGACGCTGGGCGGTGCCCGGTGCGCTGGTGGTGGCCGTGGCGGCTATCGCACTGACCGCACCGCCGACCGGCCTGACCGGGGCCGCGCTGATCCCGTCGGTCACGCTGACCGCGCCGGCCTGGAACGCGTCCGCACTGGTCGGGTTGGCCCTGCCGCTGTTCCTGGTCACCATGGCCGCGCAGAACGTACCCGGCATGGCGGTGCTGGTCGGCTACGGCTACCGCCCGCCGTTCGGTGCCGCGCTGCGGACCACCGGCCTGGCCAGTCTGCTCGCCGCCCCGGCCGGCGGGCACGCGGTGAACCTGGCGGCGATCACCGCCGCACTGGCCGCCGGCCCCGACGCGCACCCCGACCCGGAACGCCGGTGGATCGCCTCGGTCACCGCGGGCGCTGGGCTGGCAGTGCTCGGACTGGGCGCCGGCGTGGCCACCACGCTGGTGGCGGTCGCCCCACCGATCCTCATCGAGGCGGTCGCCGGGCTGGCGCTACTGGGTGCCCTCGCCACGGCGCTCGCCTCGGCGGTGACCGACCCGGCGACCCGGGAGGCCGCCGTGATCACCTTCGTGGTGACCGCGTCCGGGGTGACGCTGATCGGCGTGGGCGGCGCGTTCTGGGGCCTGGTCGCGGGCTGCCTGATGCTGCTGCTCTTCCACCGCCGCCAGCCCGCCACGCCCGCCGCGTCCGACCAGCCCGCCGCGTCCGACCAGCCCGCCCTCACGGCGCCCGATCAGCCCGCCGCGTCGGGTCAGCCTGCCGCGCCGGGTCAGCCTGCCGCCGAGGCGCAGGGGAGATCGACTCGGGTTTCATGAAGTTGGGCTGTCCCGAGGCTCCGGACGCCCCGATTTCATGAAACCCGAGTCGATCAGGGCGGTTGGGTCACTCCTCGGGCGGCAGATCGGCCACCCCGACGGCCAGAAGGACCCGGCCATCGGCCACCGACCCGATCCGGTCGGCCGGTACGTAGACAGCGCCGGTGCGGGTCAGATCGGTCGAGACCTTCAGATAGCCGCTGTGCAGCAGCCGCGCCGCCAGATCGGCCGGGACGTCCGGCTCCTCGACAGCGGTCGCCTCGATCAGCTCGTCCAGGCTGCTGCCCGGGTCGGCAGTCGGTGTCTGGACGGTCACCGCGTTCGGGTCACCCCGCTGGACGAGGTCCACCGTGCCGACCTCGGTGCCAGCTGAGTCGATCACCGGCATCCCGGTGGTGATCCGCGAGATGGTCGCCTGCTGCTCGTCCTGCTGGTCCATCCCGCTGCGGTTCCCAGGGCGGCGCGCCGCTAAACGCCAGCCGCGCCCGCGCCCGCGCCTGCCCGCCTGCCCGCCCGCCTGCCCGCCCGCCGTTCGGCCGGCTCCGCCCGCCTCCGCCCGCCCGCCGTTCGGCCCGGCTTCACCCGCCCAGACGCGCAGCCGCAGCCGCAGCCGCAGTCGCGGCCTCGGCCTCGGTGTGGGTCGGCACCTTGGCCCAGCGCAGCGGCGGCGTTCCAGCGCAGCGGCGTTCCAGAGCGGCGGCTTGGAGGCCCGGAGGCAATGGTCCGGAGAGCGTGATGACTCCGAGTCATAGCTATGACTCAGAGTCATCACCGTCGACAGCAATACCGCCTCCACGGGCCCGTCCACTCAGCTGTTCGGGAGGGTCCAGCCGCCGGGCTGGCGGGGGGACAGCTCCCGCCAGCTGTCCGGGCCGTCGAGCAGCGCCCGGACAGTCTCCTCGGCCTCGTCCACACTGCCGTACTCGTAGAAACGGGAGATGCCCTCGGCGCCGCCGGCCCGCTGCTCGACGTGCCACCGGTCGGCGTCCACCCGCAGGAAGACGTCCCGCCGGGCCAGCCGCCCCCACTTCCCGTTCCACCAGTGCTTTCGCTGCTCCATGACGGGACTCTATCGAACACACGTACGAGAAGGTGCGGCCCCTGCGGGAATCCCACAGGGGCCGATGTGCATCCGTTCGGGTCAGCGCTGCGTCGGCGGCTCCGGGCGGCGGCCCAGCACGTCGTCCAGCGCCCCGCGCTGCTGGCCGGGGGTGGTGTGGCCGGCGGAGACCAGGGCGTCCCGGATCTCGGTGAGCAGCTTGACCTCCTCGCTCGGCGCCGCCGGCGGCGGCTCCTCGCCCCGCTGCCGGCGCTCGGCCAGCTTGTTCATCGGGAACACCACGAAGAAGTAGAGCACCGCGGCGGTGAGCAGGAACGTGATCAGGGCGTTGATGAACGCCGCCCAGTCGAAGACCTGATCGTTGAGTGTCCACGTGCCGGCCGAGAGGCCGGTGCCCCCGCCGATTGCCTTGATCAGTGGTTCGAGGAACGACTTGGTGAGCTGGGTGACCACGCCCGTGAAAGCAGCACCGATCACGATGCCGACCGCCAGGTCGACGACGTTGCCGCGCATGATGAAGTCTTTGAAGCCCTTGAGCATTCGTACTCCCGAGGTGTCCGCTTTTCTGTCGGGCACAACCTATGCCCGTTCGGCGGGTTCCAGAAAAGCGCCGGCTTCGAGCGCCGCCCGGCCGGGATCGCCGGCCCGGATCGCCTCGACCAGCCGGGTGTGGTCGACGTAGCGCTCGGGGGTGAGCTCCCCGCCCATGGCCTGGGCGACGGTGCTGCGCAGGGCGGTGCCCACCGAGGCGTAGAGCTCGGCGAGCATGGCGTTGTGCGCGGCGGCGACCACCGCCGTGTGCAGTGCCGCGTCGGCCTCGACGAACGCGTCGACCCGGCCGCCGTGCCAGGCGGCCTCGCGTTGGGCGAGCGCGCCGTCGAGCGCCGCCAGGTCCTGCGGGGTACGCCGTAACGCGGCGAGGCGGGCGGCCTCCACCTCGAAGGCGCGGCGTACCTCGATGACCTCCGTCATCCGGTCGTCGCCGAGTCGGCGGGCGACCACCGGTGCCAGTTCGTCGGTGGACACCACGTAGGTGCCCGAGCCCTGCCGGCACTCCAGCACCCCGGCGTGCACCAGGGCGCGGACCGCCTCGCGGACCGTGTTGCGCCCGACGCCCAGCGCGGCGACCAGTTGCGGCTCGGTGGGGATGCGCCCGCCGACGGGCCATTCGCCACCGAGGATCCGGGCGCGGAGTTGCTCGGTGGTCTGCCGGACCCGGTGGCCGCGGGGCGGCACGGCGGGCTGGTCACGGGGCGGCACGGCGGGCTGGCCGAGGGGCGGCGTCGGCGGCGCGGAGGGGAATTCAACCGACGGTGGCACTGGTTACATCACCGGTCCCAAATTCATCCCATGATTGTAGGTTAACGGTCATGACCCCGCCACCAACAGCCGCTCCGGCGCTGCCCGCCCCCGTCGCCGTCGACCCTCGCCCGACGCGGGACCCCGGCACCGGCCGGCGGACGCACCCGGCGACCGGTGGCGCGCTGGTGCTGGTCGGGATGCTGCTGGTCGCGCTCAACCTGCGTGCCGTGGTGACCAGCCTCGGCGCACTGCTCGACGAGGTCCGCGACGGGCTCGGCCTCTCCGGCGTCACCGCCGGCCTGGTCACCACCCTGCCGACCATCGCGTTCGCCGGCCTCGGCGCGCTCACCCCGTGGCTGGTACGCCGGGTGGCGCCGGCCCGGGTGCTGGTGGTCGCCATGTTCGCCCTCGCCGTGGGCCAGGTGCTCCGGGTCGCCACCGACTCGGCCTTGATCTTCGTGCTCACCAGCGCGCTGGCGCTGTCCGGCATCGCGGTCGCCAACATCCTGCTGCCGATGCTGGTCAAGCAGCACTTCCCGCACCGCACCGGCCTGGTCACCGGGGCGTACACGATGGCGTTGACTGTGGGCACGACGGTGGCCGCCGCCTCCGCGGTGCCGATCGCGCACGCCTTCGGGTCCTGGCGGGCCGGGCTCGGCGTCTGGGCCGCGATGGCCGCGGTGGCCGTACTCCCGTGGGTGCCGCTGGCGCTGCGGACCCGCGCCGCGGCGCGGCGGGCGACCCCGACGGCGGTCGTCGCCACGCCGACGCGGGTCCGGCCGGCGCGGACCCGGCTGGGCTGGGCGATGGCGGTCTACTTCGGGGCGCAGTCGCTCAGTGGGTACGCGATCATGGGCTGGCTGGCCCAACTGTTCCGCGACGCCGGTTACCAGCCGGAGTCGGCCGGGCTGCTGCTCGCCGGGGTGACCGCGCTCGGCGTGCCGATTGCGCTGCTGATGCCCACCCTGGCCGGTCGGCTGGGCACCCTGCGGCCGCTGGTGCTCGGGCTCACCACCGCGTCGGCACTGGCCTACCTGGGGTTGGCGCTCGCACCGCACGGCGCCGCGCTGCTCTGGGTCGCCCTGCTGGCGATCGGTCAGGGCGCGTTCCCGATGATCCTGACCGCCATCGGCCTACGCGCCCGCACCGCCGAGGGCACTGTCGCGCTCTCCGCGTTCGCGCAGAGCACCGGATACGTGATCGCCGCCCTCGGCCCGCTGATGGTCGGCATCCTCTACGAGGCCACCGGCGGCTGGACCGCGCCGATCGGGTTCCTGCTGGGTGCCCTCGCCGTGCAGACGACGGCGGGCATGGCGATCGCTCGCCCCCGTTACGTCGAGGACGAGTGACGAACGCCGACGGTCAGGAGGACGCTGGCGTCGATTCGCCGGCGACTGCCTCATCCACCGTCGGATAAGTGTGCAGCACCTCGACCAGCCCGCTCACCTCAAGGATGCGCAGCACACCGCGCTGCGGGGCGGCCAGCCGGACCACGCCGCCGGCCTCGTCACAGCTGTTCTTGGCGCGGACGAAGACCGACAGACCGGTCGAGTCGCAGAACGAGACCTCCGCCAGGTCGAACACCAGCCGGTTGCGGCCCTTGTCGAGCAGGTCGGTGATCTGGTCCTGCAGCTGCGGTGCGGTGGCCATGTCCAGCTCGCCCGCGACCGACACGACGACCACGTCGCCGCGTTGTTCCGTGTGCACCGTCAACGACATTCGCCAGACCTCCTGTTATCGGGGGAACGGTATCCCACGACCACCCCCGGAGGTAGAACGGGAGCCGTCATCCGGTGGCCATCGTCATTCCGTTGCTACGGGGCAAGTAGTTGGTCAGGCCCCGGTGATAGAGTCCGCCCGGTCCAGGTCAAGGGGGTTCGAAATGGCGTTGAGCACCGAAGAAAGTGGTCGGCTCGTCGCGCTGCTCAACGGGCAGGACGAACGGGTCACGACTCGGTGGACCGAGATCGTCACCAGTTCGTTGCGAGGCCGACTGAGCCAGGCGGAGCTGCGCCGGCAGGTCCAGGACCTGCACCGTGCCATCGTCGCCAGCGGCGAGCAGGGCACCATCGATCTGTCCGCCGACAGCGCCGCCGAACTGCGCGCCGCGCTCTCCGAGCTGTCCCGTGGCCGGGCCCGGCAGGGCTTCTCCGCCACCGAGACCACGATCAGCGTCTTCGCGCTGAAGGACGTGCTGGCCGAGCTGGTGCAGGAGACCGGTGGCACTGACGCGCTGAAGGACTACGTCGCCTTCTCGAAGCTCGTCGACGAGATGGGCCTGTTCACCTTCGAGAGCTTCGTCCGCACCCGGGAGAGCCTGATCGCGGATCAGGCCGAGCAACTGCTCGAACTCTCCACGCCGGTGGTCAAGCTCTGGGAGGGTGTCGTCGCCGTCCCGCTGGTCGGCACCCTGGACTCGGCCCGGGCCCAGGTCGTCATGGAGCGGCTGTTGCAGACCCTCGTCGACACCGGCTCGCCGTACGCGATCATCGACATCACCGGCGTGCCGGCGGTCGACACCCAGGTAGCCCAGCACATCCTGAAGACCGTGGTGGCCGCCCGGCTGATGGGCGCCGACTGCATCATCTCCGGCATCCGCCCGCAGATCGCGCAGACCATCGTGGCGCTCGGCATCGAGTTCGGCGACATCGCCACCAAGGCGAGCCTCGCCGACGCGCTGCGCCACGTGCTGCGGCTCAACGGGGTAGAGACCGCCCGCCGCCAGCCGCGCCGGGACGTCTGATGGAGCGGGTGCCGATCCTCAAGATCGGGGACATCCTGCTCGTCTCCATCCAACTGGACATGTCCGACCAGACGGCGGTCGCGCTCCAGGAGGATCTGGCCCAGCGGATCGTCGACACCGGCTGCCACGGCGTCATCATCGACATCACAGCGCTGGACATCGTCGACTCGTTCGTCGGGCGGATGCTCTCCACCATCGCGTCGATCTCCAAGGTGCTCGACGCGGAGACGGTGGTGGTCGGGATGCGTCCAGCCGTCGCCATCACCCTTGTCGAACTCGGGCTGTCGCTGAACGGCATCCGTACCGCGCTGAACGTGGAGCGCGGCATGGAGCTGATCGCGGCGGCCCACGCCGACGAGCTCGACTACCAGCTCGACGACGAACCGGACGCCGAGACGGCCACGCCGTGACCACGGGCGTCGACCTGGGCCAGCCGCAGGCGCAGTCGGTTCGCAGCGATGAGGACGTGGTGCGCGTCCGGCAGTTGGTCCGCGCCGTGGCGGTGTCCGTCAAGCTGTCCCTCGTCGACCAGACCAAGGTGGTCACCGCGGCGAGCGAGTTGGCCCGAAACACCCTGGTGTACGGCGGTGGCGGGTCGGTCGAGGTGACCGTGGTGGACAACGGCCGACGCAAGGGCGTGCAGATCGTGTTCGCCGACTCCGGGCCCGGCATCGCCGACCTCGACCTGGCCATGACCGACGGCTACACCAGCGGCGGCGGCCTCGGCCTCGGGCTCAGCGGGTCCCGCCGGCTGGTCGACGAGTTCCAGATCGAGACGTCGGCGGAGAGCGGTACGCGAATCACGGTCACCAAGTGGTCCAGGTGAACGCCGACGCGGTCACCGACAGTGGCATCTGGTTCCGGGTGGAGGCCAGCAGCGCGGCGAGCGCCGTCCGGCGCGCCGCCGAGCGCCTCGGCGCGCAGGTGGAGATGGGGGCGGCGCGCATCGCCGACCTGGCCATCGTGGCGGCCGAGCTGACCAGCAACCTGGTCAAGCACGCCGACGAGGGTGTCCTGCTGCTCCGGCCGGTACGCCGCGCCGGGCAGGCCGGGGTGGAGTTGGTGGCGATCGACTCCGGGCCTGGCATGGCCGACCTGACCGTCTCGTCCCAGGACGGGCACTCGACCACCGGCACACTCGGCATCGGTCTGGGTGCCATCGTCCGGCAGGCCAGCTGGTTCGACGGATACTCGCTGCCCGGCCAGGGCACCGTCCTCGCCGTGCAGGTCTGGCCGGCCGAGACGGCGCGACCGTCCTGGGCCGGCGCCCTCACCCGACCCCTGACCGGCGAGACGATCAGCGGCGACGGCTACGCCGTCCGGGTCATCGACGGGCGGCACCAGGTGCTGGTGAGCGACGGGTTGGGGCACGGCCCACTGGCCGGGGCCGCCACCGACGCGGCGCTGGCCGCATTCCGCGACGCCCCGGCCGGCCCACCGGCGATGGTGGTCGGTCACCTGCACCGGAGCATGTCGCACACCCGGGGTGCCGCGCTCGCCGTCGGAGAGCTGATGCCGGAGGCCGGCGTGCTGCACTACGCCGGCCTGGGCAACATCTCCGGCGTGGTCGTCGACGGTGACGGCCGCCGTCGAGGGCTGGTGTCGCTGCCCGGCATCGCCGGCCACCAACGGCCCACGATCCGGGAGTACGACTACCCGTTCGGTCCCGGCGCCCGGCTGGTGATGCACAGCGACGGGGTGGTCGACCGGTGGCGGATGACCGACTACCCGGGCCTGGCGGAGCGATCCCCGCTGGTGATGGCGGCGACCCTGCTCCGTGACGCCGGTGTGCGACGCGACGACGCCTGCGTACTTGTCGCGAGGTCGTGGGCGTGAGCGGGGAGCCGGCAGCGCTGCCGCTGCTCCAGATGGCGCTGCGGGTCGAGCAGGACATCTTCGTGATCCGTCAGCGGGGGCGCGAGGTGGCCGCTGTGATCGGCCTCGAACACCAGGACCAGGTGCGGATCGCCACCGCGCTCAGCGAGGTCGCCCGGGATCTGCTGCGGACGACCGGCGGTGCCGACGTCTCCTTCCACGTCGACACGGCCGCCGACGGCCGGTTTCACCTGCGCGCCGACCTGGCCCCGATGTCCCCGCTGCCGGACGGCCGCTACCAACCGCAGTCCGGCGCGGTGTCCCGACTGGTCGACACACTGAGCGTGTCGACCGTCGAGGGGGTTACGGTCGTACGGATGTCCCGACGAGTCCCGGCGAACGCGCCGACGCCGACCCCGGAGCGGCTGGCCGAGTTCCGTGCCGAACTCGGCCGTACCGCGCCGGCCAGTGCGCTGGATGAGCTGACCGTGCAGAACGGGCAGCTCATCTCCGCACTGGACGAGGTGCGCAGTCAGCGCGACGAGCTGGCCGTGCTGAACGAGGAGCTGGCCGAGACCAACCGCGGCGTGCTGGCGCTCTACAACCAGCTCACCGAGGAGTTGGAGGAGACCAACCGCGGTGTCGTCGCCCTCTACGCCGAGCTGGACGAGAAGTCGGCCCAGCTCCGGGCGGCGAGTGAGTCGAAGAGCCGGTTCCTGGCCAACGTGAGCCACGAGCTGCGCGCCCCGGTCACCGCGATCATCGGCCTGGGGCGGCTGCTCACCGACTCCGCCTCCGACCCGCTCACCGACGAGCAGGGCCGTCAGGTCGATCTGATCCGCTCGTCGGCGGCAGATCTGCTCAACCTGGTGAACGAACTCCTCGACCTGGCCAAGGCGGAATCCGGCCGGATCGAGCCGGAGTTGGCCGAGGTCGACCTGCGGCCGGTCTTCGGGCAACTGCGCGGCACCCTGCGCGCGCTGGCCACCCGCCCGGAGGTGGAGCTGGTCGTGGAGGAGCCCAGCGGGCCGGCGGTGCTGCGCACCGACGAGGTGCTGCTCGGTCAGGTGCTGCGCAACCTGCTGCACAACGGGCTGAAGTTCACCGAGCGCGGCGAGGTGCGACTGCGGGCCAGCCAACACGGCGACCGCTGGCAGTTCGAGGTCAGCGACACCGGGCCGGGCATCGCTCCTGAGCTGCGCGACCGGATCTTCGAGGAGTTCTACCAGATCCCCGGAGCCACCCGGGTCGGCGGCACCGGCCTCGGTCTGCCGTACGCCCGGCGGTTGGTGACCCTGCTCGGCGGGTCACTGGAGCTGACCAGCACGCCCGGCGAAGGCAGCACGTTCACCGTCTCCCTACCTGTCGGCGGGGCGTGACGGCATGGACGGCGTACCGACAACCATCCTGGTGGTCGACGACAGTCGTACCAAGCGTTACCTGCTGGTCAGTTGGCTGACCCGGGCCGGGTTCACAGTGCTGGAGGCGGAGAACGGCGCCGAGGCGTTGGCTCGGGTCGAGGTGGACCGGATCGACCTGGTGGTTCTCGACGTCCGACTGCCCGACCTGAGCGGCTACGAGGTCTGCGAGCAGATCAAGGCACGGCACCCGGCGATGCCGGTGGTCCACGTGTCGGCGCACGCAGTGGACGTGGCCGACCGTGCCCAGGGGCTCACCCGGGGCGCTGACGCGTACCTGACCGAGCCGATCGAGCCCGAGGAGTTGATCGCCACCACCCGGGCGGTGTTGCGCTACTACCAGGCCCGGCAGCGCGCCGAACTGCTCGCCGAGCGGCTGCTCGGGTTGGCCGACACGACGGTGGCGGTACACGCCGCGCCGACCTTCGCGCGCCTGCTGGAGGCCGCCGCCGAGGGCGCCGCCCAGATCTTCAAGAGCCCGGCCGCGGTGATCGCCGAAACCTTCGACGGCGACTGCCTCGCGGGTGTCTGCGCCGGTCCCGGCGAGGTGGCCGCCGTGGTGCCATGGGTCGTCGACGACACCGGGGTGCCGACCGGTGCCACAGTGCGGGTGGAGGCCCCGGCGAACTGGGCGCTCGTCGACTGGCCGGCGGACGACACGGTGACCATCGCCGCCGCCCGACTGCGCGAGGACCGCGCCCCGCTGTACGTGGTGGTCCCGACCGCCACCCAGACCGCGCGGACCCCGGTGCTCAAGCAACTGGCTCAGGCGGTGGCGGCGGCAGTGGAGGGGCAGCGCTCGTTCGACGAGGAGCACCGGATCGCTGTCACTCTCCAACGCAGCCTGCTCCCGCGCGGACTGCCCACCGTGGCCGGCCTCGACCTCGCGGTGCGCTACGAGCCGGCCAGCGCGCAGACCGAGGTGGGTGGCGACTTCTACGAGCTGGTGATGCTCGACGGTCACCTGCTGCTCGCGATCGGGGACGTCGCCGGGCACTCACTGCACGCGGCTACGGTGATGGCCGAGCTGCGGCACGCGGTGCGGGCGTACGCGGTCGAGGGCCACCAGCCCGGCGAGATCCTGCACCGGGTCAACGAGCTGATGCGGACACTGCTGCCGAACGAGCTGGCGACGCTCTGCGTCCTGCTGATGCACCCGCCGACCGGACGGGTCCGGCTGGCCAGCGCCGGGCACCTGCCGCCGCTGCTGATCCAGGACGGCAAGGTCGAGTTCGTGCAGCATTCAGCGCCGCTGCTCGGCGTCCGTGCCCCGCGCCCGGCCGACCTGGAGTTCGTGGTGCCGGCCGGGGCCACGCTGGTCTTCTACACCGACGGGCTGATCGAGCGACGGGACGCCACCATCGACGAGGGGCTTGCCGCACTGGCCGGGGTCGCCGCGACCGTCGACGGTGACCTGGACCAGTTCTGCGCCCGACTGCTGGTGGAACTGGCCCCACCGGAGATCCAGGACGACGTCGCCGTGGTCGTCCTGCGGCGTCGCTGATCTGCCAGCGCTGGCAGCTCCTCGGTTTTCCTCAGTGCACCGAGCGGGCGTACGCGGCGGGGGACATCCCGGCGACGGCGGTGAAGTCGCGGACCAGGTGGGCCTGGTCGCTGTAGCCGAGGTCGGCGGCGAGGTCAGCCCAGCTCAGCGGGCCACCAGCGGCCTGTTCGACCGCCTCCTGGAGCCGGTAGCGGCGGATCACCCACTTCGGCCCGACCCCCACGTACTCGATGAAGAGCCGCTGCAACCGGCGGACCGGAACGTCGTGCCGCGCGGCGAAGTCGTCGACGCGCAGCACCGTCCGGTCGGTACGGATCGCCCCGGTCAGTCGGATTGCCTCCTCGGCCATCGGGTCCGGTTCCGGTCGCCAGGCGGTGAGCAGGGTGTCCAGCGCCCGGCAGCGCTCGTCGTCGCCGGCCGCCGAGGTGGGTGCTCCCGGGTACGTGCCCGCGCCCACCGGCACGTCGGGGTGGGTCAGCCGGCCGGCGGGCAGCGGCACCCTACGGCCGGTCAGCTCACTGACAGCGCGCCGCCAGAATGGGTGGAAGCCGCCGGGACGGAACTGCACACCGGACACCCGGCCGGTGCCACTGAGCGTGATCCGGAACAGGTCGCGGCCCACCCCGGCCACCTCGCCGGACTCGGGCCCGTCGTCGTCCCGTCGGAACACCACGTTCACCGCCGGGTGCGGCACGACCCGCTGCTCGAACGGCGCGCTCAACGACCAGTCGATCAACCAGTAGTGCTCGACCCACTGGCGTAGCGACTCGGCCGGCAGGTGTCGGCGGAAGCGCATCTCGCGCAGCAGGCGCCCGGGGTCGAGAATTCCCCGGCTGTCGCCACGCGGTCGCTGTCGCATTTGTTCAAGACCACCCTCATACGCTGGCCCTATGTCCACTCAGACTAGCGAGCTGCTGGCGGCCGCCGCGCCGCGAACCGTCGATGTCGTACGGGGTGTCTCCGACGACCAACTGGACCTGCCCACCCCGTGCAGCGACTACCTGGTCCGTGATCTGCTCAATCATCTCTTCCAGGTGGTGGTCAACTTTCAGGACCTGGCCGAGAAGCGACAGGTGGAGTGGGCCGAGAAGCCCGACCACCTGGGTGACGGCTGGCGGGACCGCTTCGAGGTGGAGGTCGGCCGGTTGGTGACCGCCTGGTCGGAACCGTCCACGCTGGAGGGTGTGTCACCGGGCATGGGTATGCCGCAGCCAGTCATCGGCGGCATGGCCCTGCTGGACCTGACAGTGCACGGCTGGGATCTCGCGGTCGCCACCGGCCAGCCGTACCACCCAGCTCCGGAGGCGGTGGCTGAGCTGCACGCGCTGGTGGAGCGGTTGGGTCCCACCGCCCGCAAGATGGGCGTCTTCGCCGACCCACCACCCACCCCCACCCCCACCCCCACCCCCACCCCCACCCCCGACCTGCCCCCCGACCTGACCCACCTCCTGACCCAAACCGGCCGCACCCCCACCTGGCCCCAAACCCCCTAACCCCCCACCCCCCACCCCCACTCCGTTGATCATGAAGTTATTGCCGTCTGTCGCGGCGTGTCGGCGCAATAACTTCATGATCAACAGAGGGGTGGGGGTGGGGGTGGGTTGTTGACTTGGGTATTCGCTGGGTGAATAGTGGGCGGGGTGTCCACGCCGCATGTTCTGCTCGGGTTGCTCGCTGGGGGCAGCCGGCACGGGTACGAGCTGAAGCGTGCGCACGACGAGCGGCTGCCGAGGGCTCGGCCGCTGGCCTTCGGGCAGGTCTACGCCACTCTCGGCCGCCTCGAACGTGACGGGCTGGTGGCTTCCGCCGGGCAGGACCGGGTGGGCGGGCCGGATCGCACCGCGTACGCGCTGACCGACCAGGGGCGGGACGCACTGGACCAGTGGTTGTCCACTGTGGAAGCGCCTATGCCGTACGTGGCCAGCACGCTCTTCGCCAAGGTGGTCGTGGCGCTGCTGGTCGCCGATGTCGATCGGGCCCGGTCGTACCTGGTCGCCCAGCGGGCCGCGCACACCGCACGGCTGCGTGAGCTGACCACGGTCAAGGGTGACCCGGCCGCCACCCTCAGCGACGTGGTAGCAGCCGATTTCGCGATCGCCCACCTCGACGCGGATCTGCGGTGGCTGCACGCCACTCTGGGCCGGGTCGCCGACTGGCACCGGGAGGTGCATCCGTGACGCAACTCCAGGCTCGCGGCGTGGTTCGGGCGTACGGCCCGACGCCGGCGCTGCGCGGCGTGACGCTCGAGGTGGCGGAGGGCGAGATCGTCGCCGTCACCGGGCCGAGTGGCTGCGGCAAGTCGACTCTGCTGCACTGCCTGGCCGGGATTCTCCGGCCGGACGTCGGCGAGGTCACCTGGCGTGGGCACCGCATCGACACCTGGTCGGAGGCGGCCCGGTCCCGGCTGCGGCGCACCGAGTTCGGGGTGCTGTTCCAGTTCGGTCAACTGGTCGCCGAGTTGACCGCCGCCGAGAACGTCGCCCTGCCCCTGCTCCTCGCCGGCACGGGGCGGCGAGAGGCACGGACGGCGGCGCTCACCTGGTTGGAACGGTTCGGGGTGGCCGAGGTGGCCGATGTGCGGCCGGGTGAGATGTCCGGGGGTCAGCAGCAACGCTGCGCCACGGCGCGGGCGCTGGTGACCGAGCCTCGGGTGCTCTTCGCCGACGAGCCGACCGGCGCACTGGACACGCTCGCCGGCGAGCAGGTCCTCACCCAACTGGTCCGGCTCGCCCGTGAGCAGCGCACCGCCGTCGTGCTGGTCACCCACGAGCCGCGGATCGCCGCGTACGCGGATCGGGAGATCGTGCTGCGCGACGGCCTGGTGGATCACACCGGCCTGGGGCTCGACGTGCCGCTGGCCGGCGGTGCCCGTTGAGACCGACGACGCTGCTCCGCCTCGCGCTCGCGGGCACCCGCACGGACACCGCCCGGGTGGTCCTCACCGCGCTCAGCGCCCTGCTGGCGACCCTGGCCGGGCTCACGGCGCTCACCGTGTTGGCCATCGAGAAGCCCGCCGGCGACGCCTGGGCCCAGTCGGAGCAGTACCGTAACGCGCTGCTGCGCGAGCCCGGGTTACGCGGTGGCACGGCGTTTGCGCTGTTGATGCTGATGATCCCGGTGCTGGCGCTGGCCGGTCAGTGCGCCCGGCTCGGCGCGCCGGCACGGGACCGCCGGTTGGCCGCGCTGCGGTTGGCCGGCGCCACGCCCGGGCAGATCACCCGGCTGGTGGTGCTGGAGACCGGCGTGGCCGCTCTGCTCGGCACGCTCGTCGGGCTGGGTGTCTATCTGGTCGGCCGCGATCTGCTGCACCGCCCGGACGCGCAGGGTCGACTGGCCCTGCCCACCGACGTGCTGCCGTCGACCGGCGCGCTGGCCGCAGTGGTGCTCGGTCTGCCGGTTGTGGCGGCGCTGGCCACCGTCCTGATGCTTCGTACTGTCACCACCAGCCCGCTCGGGGTGAGCCGCAAGGCCGCCCGCGAGCGTGGTCCGGGTCCGTGGGCGGGGCTCCTGATCGGGTTCGGCGTGGCCTCGTTCGCGGTGATCCGCCCGGTGGTGAATTCGATCGACAACGACGGCGGGCTGACCTGGCTGGTGCCGCTGTTGTTCGCGGTGGGCGCGCTCGCGGCGATGATCGGGGTGGTGATCGGCACCGGCTGGCTGTCCTACCACTGCGGCCGGTTGTTGCGCCGGCACGCCCGGGGTCCGGCTGCCCTGCTAGCGGCGGGCCGGCTGATGGCCGACCCGTGGGCGGGTAGCCGCACGTTCGCGGCGCTGCTCGCCGCCCTGATCTTCGGCGGGGGCGCAGCCGCCCAGCGGGCCTACTTCGGGGCCAAGGACCAGCTTGAGCGGGAGCAGAACCGGGTCGCCGGGTTGGATGGTGGCACCAACCCCTTCTACCTGTCCACAATGGATTACGTCGATGGCGCGATTGCCGTGGCCATCCTGATCGCGACGGGCGGGCTGATCGTCGCGCTGGTCGAGGGGATCGTCGCCCGCCGACGCGCCTACGCCGCACTGGTCGCCACCGGGGTGCCCCGCGCCACGCTGAGCCGTTCGGTGGCCTGGCAGGCGTTGGCGCCGGCCGTACCGGCGATCCTGCTCGCGCTCACAGTGGGCACGCTGCTCGGCCGGGGGCTTGCCGCGGCGGAGGTGTCGGCGGGCGGCGGGTCGACGATGATCTGCGAGGCCACGGCAGCGCTCTGTGCGGACCCTGCCACCAGCGCACAGTACAACCGGATCGTGCACATTCCCGAGGTGCAGCGCGCCGTTCCCGTACCTCTGGAGCACCTGGCGTGGCTCGGCGCCGGCGCCCTGGCGGCGGTGCTGGTGACGATCGGCGTCGGCCTGCTCTTCCTGCGCGTCAGCACCGCCCTGGACGAGCTGCGGACGACCTGAGTCGATGTAACACCGCTGGTGGCGGTGCCGCTGTGTGCACCGGAGGCCCGGGACGGTTGGGACTTCGGTGTCGGACCGGACGGTCCCGCCACGGTGACCAGGGGAGTTCGCCAGATGCACAACCAACCGGGCTCCGCCCCGCCGGTGTTCGTCGACGGCACCGGGCGTCGTCGACGGCTGACAGTCATCGCGGGCACCGCCATGGGCCTTGGCCTGCTCACCAGCCTCGCCCTGATCGCCGCGGGCATCTTCCTGGACACCTCGGTGCCGCTGCCCGGCTGGTCGGACGACTCCCGGGGAACGCGACCGGTGGAGGCCGGCGTGGACGGGATCAACCAGCCCCGGGTGGCCACGTCGCCGTCGCCGGTGACCCGTACGGCTGCGCCGCTGCCGCGCGCCACGTCGACAGCCGGGGACCGACCCCCCACCACGGCCGGTACGACAGCCACCGGGGTGCCGTCCGCCACCGACCGGCCGGGTCGTGGCGACGAACACCGCAACGGCGCCAAGCCAAGCAGGCCGCCCGGTAAGCCGCAGTGACGATGGCGAGACACGTGGCCCGCCGTGACCCTCGGGCGCACTGGCTGCTGCTCCTGCTCGGGCTGCTCCTGCTGCTCGCGGCCCTCACCGTCAACGGTCTGGTGAGTGGCCTCGCCGGTGGATCGGGGAACGCCACCGACCGGCCCGCGCCGGATGTCCCGGCCGCCGTCGGCTCGGGCGGCCCGGTGCTGCGGCTGGACCGCGCCGAACCGGCCAGCCGGGCGCTGCCGGACCGCACCGTCGCGCTGACCTTCGACGACGGACCGGACCCGAGTTGGACGCCGCAGGTCCTCGACGTACTGCGCCGGCACGGCGCGCACGCCACCTTCTTCGTGGTGGGCGCGCGGGTCAACGAGCATCCCGAACTGGTCCGGCGGATCCTCGCCGAGGGGCACGAGATCGGGTCGCACACGTTCACCCACGCCAACCTGGCCGACGTATCGCCCTGGCGTCGTGACCTCGAACTGTCGCTGACCCGCAAGGCTGTCGCGTCAGCCACCGGCCGGGAGGTCACCCTGTTCCGGCCGCCGTTCTCCTCGGTGTCGGCGGCGCTGACCGGGCCCGATTACGCAGCGTTGCGCGCCGCCGCCGGTGCCGGGCACGTCGCGGTGCTCACCGACCTGGACACCAGGGACTGGCAGCGCCCCGGCACCGACCAGATCGTGCGGGCGGCCACCCCGAAGCGGGGTCGGGGAGCTGTGGTGCTGATGCACGACGGCGGCGGTGACCGGGCGCAGACCCTCGCCGCGCTGGACCGGTTGCTGCCCGCGCTGGGCGAGCAGGGCTACCGGTTCACCACGGTCTCCGCCGGCATCGACGCCTCGCCCTCGATGGTCCCGGCCGGCGCGGGTGCCCGGCTGAGCGGCACCGCGCTGCGCTGGACCCAGACCGCCGCCCGCTGGTCGGCCGACGTGATGAACGTGCTGCTCGCCGCCGCGCTCGTGCTCGGGGTGGCGCGTCTGGCCGTGCAGGTGTTCTGCGCCCAGCGGCACGTCCGCCGGGTCCGCCGTCGCCGCCGCCACCGGCCGGAGGTTCGGGTACCCGTCTCGGTGATCGTGCCCGCGTACAACGAGGCGGCGAACATCGCCGCCACTGTTCGGTCCCTGCTGGCCAGCGCGTACCCGGCGTTGGAGGTGATCGTGGTGGACGACGGGTCGGACGACGGCACCGCCGACATCGTCGAGCGGATGCGACTGCGCGGGGTGCGCGTGATCCGGCAGGCCAACGCCGGCAAGCCAGCGGCGCTGAACACGGGCATCAGGGCGGCGCGGGCGAACCTGCTGGTGCTGGTCGACGGCGACACCGTCTTCCAGCCGGACACCGTGCACCACCTGGTGCAGGGCTTCGCCGACCCGTCGGTGGGCGCGATCAGCGGCAACACCAAGGTCGCCAACCGGCGCCGGCTGCTCGGTCGGTGGCAGCACCTGGAGTACGTGATCGGCTTCAACCTCGACCGACGGATGTACGACGTGCTGGAGTGCATGCCGACCATCCCCGGCGCGATCGGCGCGTTCCGCCGCGAGGTGCTGCTGCGGGTGGGAGGGGTGCCGTCGGACACGCTGGCCGAGGACACGGACCTCACCATGAAGGTGCTCCGGGCCGGCTGGCGGGTCGTCTACGAGGAGTCGGCCATCGCCTGGACCGAGGCCCCGTCGTCGTTGCGCCAGCTCTGGCGGCAGCGTTACCGCTGGTGCTACGGCACCATGCAGGCGATGTGGAAGCACCGGCACGCGCTGCGCGAGTCGGGTGCCGGCGGCAGACTGGGCCGCCGCGGCCTGCCGTACCTCACGGTGTTCCAGATCGTGTTGCCGCTCACCGCTCCGGCGGTCGACGTGTTCGCCGTGTACGGCCTGCTCTTCCTGCCCTGGTCGACCCTCGCCCTGGCCTGGGCGGGACTGCTGCTGTTGCAAGCGGCCACCGCCGCGTACGCGCTGCGACTGGACCGGGAGCGGTACGGCCCACTGTGGGCGCTGCCGTTCCAGCAGTTGGTCTACCGGCAGCTCATGTACCTGGTGGTGGTGCAGTCGGTGGTCACCGCGTTGATCGGCAACCGGCTGCGTTGGCAGCGGATGGTGCGGACCGGCGAGGCGGCGGCGTTGGTGGGGGCCGGCCGCGGCTGACGCCACCTCGACACAGCGCCAGCCGCCGCCGTTCAGCTCGGGGTGTGGAAGAGACCGGCCGACCAGGAGATGACCAGGCCGACGGCGGCGGAGCAGCAGCAGACGAGCAGGGCGGCGGCGACCACCGCGAGGATCACCCAGGCGGACGCCCGCCGGGGCGTCGGCCCCGGCCCGTCCTCGTTGGTCATCGCCGCCGCCCGTCGTCAGGCCCGGCCGACGCGGTCCAGGATCCAGGCGTTGATGAACGCCTCCTCGCGCCAGGAGTCGTAGCGACCGCTCGGGCCGCCGTGCCCGGCACCCATCTCGGTCTTCAGCAGGTAGTCGCCGCTCGGTGCCACCGCCCGCAGGCGGGCGATCCACTTCGCCGGCTCCGAGTAGAGCACCCGGGTGTCGTTGAGGCTGGTCACCGCGAGGATCGCCGGATAGTCCACGGCGGCCACGTTCTCGTACGGCGTGTAGGACTTCATGTACGCGTACACCTCGGGGTCGTCGAGGGGGTTGCCCCACTCCTCCCACTCGGTGACTGTCAGCGGCAGCGACGGGTCGAGGATCGACGTGAGCGCGTCCACGAACGGCACCTGCGCCACGATCCCGGTGAACGCGTCCGGCGCGAGGTTGGCCACCGCGCCCATCAGCAGGCCACCGGCCGAGGCGCCCCGGGCGACCAGCCGGTCGCTGGACGTCCAGCCGGCCTTGACGAGGTGCTGGGCCGATGCCACGAAATCGGTGAAGGTGTTCTTCTTGGCCAGCAGCTTGCCCTGGTCGTACCACCGTCGGCCCAGCTCACCGCCGCCCCGGATGTGCGCCACGGCGAAGACCACACCCCGGTCCAACAGGGACAGCCGGGCCACCGAGAACCACGGGTCCATGCTGGCCTCGTACGAGCCGTAGCCGTACAACTCGCAGGGTGCCGAGCCGTCCCGGGGGGTGCCCACGCGGCAGACCAGTGAGATCGGCACCCGGGTGCCGTCGTCGGCGAGTGCCCAGTCGCGGTGCTGCTCGTACTCGGCCGGGTCGTACGGTCGCCCGTCCGGACCGGGCAGCACCGGCTTCTGCTTGAGCAGCACCATCTGCCGGGTGACCAGGTCGTAGTCGTACACCGAGTCGGGGGTGATGAGCGAGGAGTAGCGCAGCCGGACCTGGCCGGTGCGGTACTCCGGGTTGGCGTCCAACCCGACGCTGTACAGCGGCTCGGGGAAGTCGATGTCGTACCCGTCGTCACTGCCCACCGGCAGCACCCGCAGCCCGGTGAGCCCGTCGGTGCGCAACGACACCACCAGGTGGTTGGCGAAGGCGTCGACGGCTTCCAGCCGGGTGCCGGGGGTGTGCTCGATCAGCGGCACCCAGTCGCCCGGTACGTCCGCCGAGGTGAACGCCAGCGCGAAGTCCTCCGCGCCGTCGTTGTGCAGGATCAGGAAACGGTGGCCGTGGTGCTCGACCGTGTATTCGACGCCCTGTCGGCGGGGGGCGATCACGGCCGGCGCGCCGGTCGGGTTGCCGGCGGGGATCACCAGCACCTCGCTGGTCACCTTGCTGTGCACGTCGATGAGGATGAACTTCTCCGACCGGGTCAGCTCCACCCCCACCCAGAACCGCTCGTCATCCTCCTGGTGGACGACCACGTCGTCGGCTGCTGCGGAGCCGATGGTGTGCCGCCAGACCCGGTTCGGCCGCCAGGCGTCGTCCACCGTCACGTAGAACAGCACCGAGGCGTCCGACGACCAGGCGGTGCCGTAGAAGGTGTCCGGCACCTCGTCCGGCAGCAGCTCGCCGGTGGTCAGGTCCTTCACCCGCAGGGTGAAGCGTTCGTCACCGGAGAAGTCGGTGGAGTAGGCCAGCCAGCGTCCGTCCGGGCTGACGTCGAACGCGCCGAGCGAGAGGAAGTCGTGCCCCTCGGCCAGCAGGTTGCCGTCGAGCAGCACCTCCTCGCCGTCGAGCGGGGCGCCGTCCGGGCTGACCGGCGGGTCGGTCTCACCGTCGCGGACCGCCCGGCGACACTGCACTCCGTACTGTTGCCCCTCGACCGTCCGGGTGTAGTACCAGTGCCCGCCCTTGCGGGTCGGCACGGACAGGTCGGTCTCCTGGGTGCGTCGGCGAGTCTCCTCGAACAGGTCGGCGCGCAGGTCGGCCAGGTGTGCGGTGCGCGCGTCGGTGTACTCGTTCTCGGCGGTCAGGTAGGCGATCGTCTCCGGGTCGTCCTTGGCGGCGAGCCAGGCGTACTCGTCGACGACGGTGTCGCCGTGGTGGGTGCGCTCGCTGGGCACCCGCTTCGCCGCGGGCGGGGCAGTCTCGGTGGTCACGGCGGCCACGTTACCGGCCGGCAGCCGCAGCGCGCCGGACCAGCGGCATCCCGATACTCGTCACCGCGACTTTAGAACACATGTACGATAGCCGGCATGGCGGCAGCAGCGAGTTCCCTCGGCCGGTCCGGAGCCCTTGAGATCACCCGGCGGTTGGCGGCGATCTGCGGTCCACCGTTCTCCCGGCTGGCCGGGCCGGCCGACGAGGTGGCGGGGCGACCGGCGCGTTGGGTGGCCGTCCCGGGCGGCCCGCACGCCGCCGCCGAGGTGCTGCGGCTGGCCGCCGTGCACGACCTGGCGGTGGTGCCCCGGGGCGCGGGCACGAAGATCGACTGGGGTGCCGCCCCCGTTCAGGTCGACATCCTGCTCGACACCGGCCGACTGGCCGGCATCGGTCACGAGCCGGTCGACTCGCTGGTGACCGAGGTGGGGGCCGGCACTCCACTGCGGGCGGTGCAGGCCACCCTGGAGCGCACCGGCCAGCGGCTCGCGATGGACGCCCCCTCACCCGGCGCGACAGTGGGCGGCGTGCTCGCCGCCGGCGAGGCCGGCCCGCTGCGCCACCGCCACGGCAGCCCCTGCGACCAACTTCTCGGTGTGCGTTACCTCGCCGCCGACGGCGAGCTGACCAGCGTCGACGGTGGCGCGCCCGGGCTCGACCTGGCCCGCCTGCTCTGCGGCTCCCAGGGCGCGCTCGGCGTGCTGGTGTCGGCGAGCCTGCGGGTGCAGCCGGTGCCGGCGAGCAGGCTCTGGGTGTCCCGCCCGGTGTGGACGCCGTTGGAGGTGCACGACCTGGTCCGGACGATCCTCGCCGCTCGGCTGGAGCCGGCGGCCATCGAGCTGGACCTGCCCGGAGGCACCCCCCGCCCGCGTACGCCGTACCCGCCCGGTCACCCGGCGGCCACCGCCCGGGAGCGCCATCCGTCGATGTCCGGCCGGGCCGGCGCCCCGTCCCGGGCCGGCAGCCTGGTGGTGCTGCTGGAAGGCGGCCCCGCCGACGTCACCGAGCGTGCCGAGCGGCTTGTCGGCCTGCTGCACGGGGAGGCGACGATCGCGCACTCCGCGCCGACGTGGTGGCGCCGCTACCCGTTCGCGCCGGGTGACACGGCGCTGCGCCTGGAGGTGCCGATCGGCGACCTGCACGCCGCCGTCTACGCGCTACGCGACGCGGCCGGAGCGCCGGTGCCGATACGCGGGTCAGCCGGGCTGGGCGTGGTGCACGCGGCGTTGCCCGGGGCGCTGGCAGCCGACCGGGTGGCGTCCATCCTGGCCGCCGTCCGAGGGGTGCTGCTGGCCCGGCAGGGCCGCTGCGTGGTGGTCTCCGCTCCGGCGGCGGTCCGCCAGGCGGTCGACCTCTGGGGCGAGTTGGCCGGCCTGGCCCAGTTGCGGGCCGCGAAGCGGCACCTGGATCCGGAGCACCGGCTCGCGCCGGGACGGCTCCCCGGCGGCCTGTGAGGCCTGCCCGGCCGTGCTCAGTCCAGCCACCACCGGTGCATGTCCAGCAGTGGCGGGGTGAGGCGGGCCACCAGCACCAGCAGGCTGCCGGCCGCCCCGGCCAGCAGCAGTGACCGGGTTGCCCGGGGCAGGGCCTCGCGCTCCCGGACGACCAGCGCCACCGCGACGATCGCCAACGGCAGCCCGAGCACAGCACCCGTCAGGTAGAGCACCGCCACCACGGGGTGGAGCACCCCGAAGAAGGCGATGTCCTTCGGGTCGTACGCGCCGGTCAGCATCTCGGCCGGGCCGATGCCGGCGCTCGCCATCTGACCGACGTAGAGCAGCAGCACGGCGAGGAACCCGCCGATGGTCGCGAACTGCGCGACGATCAGGGCCCGGACAAACGGCCGGGAGTACGACGTGACCTGCGCGGCACTCGACATGGTCGTCAATCTACCGAGCGGACCCGATAGCCGTTGGCCGCGCTGCGGTCAGGTCGCGTCGTTGCGGAGCACCAGGACGGCGATGTCGTCCCGGGGTGGCTCGACCGAGAAGTTGATCGCCGCGGCGCGCAGCCGGGCGGCCACCACGTCGGCCGAATATCCGGCCAGGGGAGCGGCGGCGTCCCGCAGTCGGTCGGTGCCGAACAGCTCCCGGCCGCGCCTCCGCTCGGTGACGCCATCGGTGTAGAAGATCAGCGAATCGCCCGGTGCGAGCGTGATCTCCGCCGTCGGCGAGGTGATCGTGTCGAGCAGGCCGAGCGCGGTGCCGCCGGTGCCGACGAACCCGGCGCCGCCCGCTGCGGCGAGCAGCACCGGCCGGTCGTGCCCGGCGAGGTGCAGCGAGACGTCCAACTGGTCACCCTCGCCCGGCCCGACCGCTGCCAGGGCCAGCGTGCAGTAGCGACCGCCACCGCGCTCGACAAGCGTCTCGTTGAGCCGCGCCAGCGCCTCGGGTAACGGTTTGCCGTCGCCGACCAGCACCCGGATCACGTCCCGGACCAGCCCGGTCACCGCGGCGGCCTGGACACCCTTGCCGGAGACGTCACCGATCACCACCAGCCAGCGCCCGTCGGGCAGCGGCACCACGTCGTAGAAGTCGCCACCCACCTCGGCGTCGTCGCCGGTCGGGACGTACTCGGCGGCGAAACCGATCCCGTCCACAAGCGGCAGCACCGGCGGCAGCAGAGACTGCTGGAGCGTCTGTGCCACCCGACGGCGTTCGGCGTGGATCCGGGCGTTCTCGATGGCCAGCGCGGCCCGTCGAGCCACGTCCTCCAACACGGCCACCTCGTCCGGGTCGTGCCGGTGCCGCTGGTGCCGCCCCACCGCCAGGGTCCCGAGCCGCTGCCCGCGGGCGATCAGCGGGACGGCGAAACCCTCCATCGGCCCACCCAGGGGGATCTGCGCCGCGCTGCGGGACGCCTCGCGGAGACGGGCCTGGATCGAGTCCGGCCCGGTCTCCGCCAGCACCTTGTGCAACTGCGGAAGCATCGACTCGTCGGCGTGGCTGGCCGCCGCCAGCCGGAGCCGACCCCATTCGTCGGCGGTGTGCACAGCGCACCACTGACCGAGTCGCGGCACCACCAACTGCGGCACCAGCGCCATGGTCAGGTCGACGTCGAGCGACTGGGCCAGCAGTTCGCTCGCCTCGGCCAGGAAGGTCAGCCACACCTGCCGGCGGACGTCGGCCCGGCGCAGCCGGTCGTTCTCCAGGTGCAGCGACAGCCGCTCGGCGGTGAGCACCGCCAACGGTTGGGCGTACGCCGACGGCGCGGCGTCCAACTCCAACTCCCCGGCGTACGGGCGGTGCACGGTCAGTGGCACCCGGAGCAGGTCGCTGCCGGGGCGGGGTGGCCGACCGAAGCGGGCCAGCACCTGGCTGCCCTGCCCGTCGCCCCGGTCCAGGCGGATGGTGCCGCCGGCTGCGCCCACCATCTCGGCGACCCGGCTGAGCAGGCTGGTGGCGAAGTCGGGCAACGGGTCGTCCCCGTACAGGTCGGGGGCTGTCTGCATGAGTTCGCTCATCGCGCTGGCGCTCGGCGCGGACCCGTCGGTGCTCGTCCGGGGGCCGGCGTTGGCCGGTGTCGATTCGCCGATGGTCCCGCTGGAGGGCGGGTCGGCGCCGGGGCGGTCCAGCCGGAACCAGACGCCCTTCCCGGTGGGCAGGTACGTGGTGCCCCAGCGGCTGGCGAAGTGGTCGACCAGCAACAGGCCCCGGCCCCGCACGGAAACCTCGTTGATCTCGGTGGAGTCGTTGCGGTCGCCGACTGTCAGCTCGTCGCCGGAACCGGGGGCGAAGTCGGAGACGGTGACGGTCAACCCGATCTCGTCCGCGACGACCTCGATGTCCAGTTCGGTACGGGCGTGCTCGACGGCGTTGGTGGTCAGCTCGGTGGTGAGCAGCAGCGCCTCGTTTGCCAGCTCGTCCAGGTGTGACTCGGTCAACACCGAGCGGACCACGGCGCGGGCGGCGGCCGGCGTACGGCGGTCGGCGGGCAGCCGCACACGCCGGACGGCCCCGTCCCGGGCCCCGGCCGTCGCGGGCCCCGCCTCGGCTGACACCCCCGTATCCTCCACCGTTCCCCTGCCGGGTGCCAAGCCGATCACCGATCGCGGGCTGTCGCGTCGGTCAGCGGCACCGGCGGCCAGGGGGCTGGTCGACGCGTCGAAACGAACGGTCCGGGAGCCGGGCGAGGTTTGCGGCGCGCCGTGCCGGCTCGACCCTGATCGGGCGGGTCGACGGGCGATCGATGCCACCTGGCGGGTCGCGCACCCTGGCACCACGGAGCGCGCGGGCACAATATGGGGTGCCGGTGTGCCCGCACGGACCGGCGCCCCCCGAGTTGAGCGAGGAATGATGACCACGTCGAAGCAGTCGGTGGCGGATCCGTCCGCGCCCGACCACGAGGCGCTCCTCGGTGAGTTGGCCGAGGCACTGCGACGGATCGGGCGCGGTGACCTGAAGGTCCGGCTTCCCCGCCGGGCCGGCGCGGCCGGTGAGGTGGCGGACGCCTTCAACGAGGTGGTCTCGCTCCAGGAGCGGCAGTACCTGGACCTGCGGCGGATCAGCCGGATCGTCGGTCGCGACGGCCGGCTCACCGAGCGGCTCGACGACGAGGGGCTGGACGGCTCGTGGGCGGAGGGGCAGCGGGCGATCAACTCGCTGATCGACGACCTGGGTCGACCGACCACCGAGATCGCCCGGGTGATCGTGGCGGTCGCCGACGGTGACCTTTCCCAGCACATGGCGTTGGAGATCGACGGTCGGCCGCTGCGCGGCGAGTACCTGCGCATCGGGCGCACTGTGAACACGATGGTGGACCAGCTGTCGTCGTTCTCCAACGAGGTGACCCGGGTGGCCCGTGAGGTGGGTACCGAGGGCAAGTTGGGTGGCCAGGCCGACGTGCGGGGCGTCGCCGGCACCTGGAAGGACCTCACCGACTCGGTGAACACCATGGCGTCGAACCTGACCGGCCAGGTGCGGTCGATCTCGCAGGTGGCGACGGCGGTGGCCAAGGGTGACCTGTCGCAGAAGATCACGGTCAGCGCGCGTGGTGAGGTGGCCGAGCTGGCCGCCACGATGAACTACCTCACCGACACGCTGCGGCTCTTCGCCGAGCAGGTGACCCGGGTGGCCCGTGAGGTGGGTACCGAGGGCAAGTTGGGCGGCCAGGCCGAGGTGCCGAACGTGGCAGGCACCTGGAAGGACCTGACCGACAGCGTCAACTCGATGGCGTCGAACCTGACCGCCCAGGTCCGTAACATCGCCCAGGTCTCCACTGCTGTGGCGCGCGGCGACCTGTCGCAGAAGATCACGGTGGCGGCGCAGGGCGAGATCCTGGAGTTGAAGGACACCGTCAACACGATGGTGGACCAGTTGTCGTCGTTCGCCGACGAGGTGACCCGGGTCGCGCGTGAGGTGGGCATCGAGGGCAAGTTGGGCGGTCAGGCCCAGGTGCGTGGCGTCTCCGGCACCTGGCGGGACCTCACCGAGAACGTCAACCAGTTGGCCGGCAACCTGACCAGCCAGGTCCGCAACATCTCCCAGGTCTCCACCGCCGTGGCGAAGGGCGACCTGTCGCAGAAGATCACGGTGGACGCCCAGGGCGAGATCCTGGAGCTGAAGAACACCGTCAACACGATGGTGGACCAGTTGTCGTCGTTCGCCGACGAGGTGACCCGGGTGGCCCGCGAGGTGGGCACCGAGGGCAACCTGGGCGGTCAGGCGCAGGTGAAGGGCGTCTCGGGCACGTGGCGGGACCTGACCGACAACGTGAACTCGATGGCGTCGAACCTGACCAGCCAGGTCCGCAACATCGCCTCGGTGACCACCGCCGTGGCGAAGGGTGACCTGTCGCAGAAGATCACGGTGGACGCGCGGGGCGAGATCCTGGAGTTGAAGTCGACTGTCAACACGATGGTGGACCAGTTGTCGTCGTTCGCCGACGAGGTGACCCGGGTCGCGCGTGAGGTGGGCACCGAGGGCAAGTTGGGCGGTCAGGCGCAGGTGCGCGGGGTCGCCGGCACGTGGCGGGACCTGACCGACAACGTGAACTCGATGGCGTCGAACCTGACCGCCCAGGTCCGCAACATCGCCCAGGTCTCCACCGCCGTGGCGAAGGGTGACCTGTCGCAGAAGATCACGGTGGACGCGCGGGGCGAGATCCTGGAGTTGAAGTCGACTGTCAACACGATGGTGGACCAGTTGTCGTCGTTCGCCGACGAGGTGACCCGGGTCGCGCGTGAAGTGGGCACCGAGGGCAAGCTCGGCGGGCAGGCGCAGGTGAAGGGCGTCTCCGGCACGTGGCGGGACCTGACCGACAACGTGAACTCGATGGCGTCGAACCTGACCAGCCAGGTCCGCAACATCGCCTCGGTGACCACCGCCGTGGCGAAGGGTGACCTGTCGCAGAAGATCACCGTGGACGCCCAGGGCGAGATCCTGGAGTTGAAGTCGACTGTCAACACGATGGTGGACCAGTTGTCGTCGTTCGCCGACGAGGTGACCCGGGTCGCGCGCGAGGTCGGTATCGAGGGCAAGCTCGGCGGCCAGGCGCAGGTGAAGGGCGTCTCCGGCACCTGGCGCGACCTCACCGAGAACGTCAACCAGCTCGCCTCGACGCTGACCACGCAGTTGCGGGCCATCGCCCAGGTGTCCACCTCGGTGACCCGGGGCGACCTGACCCAGCGGATCGCTGTCAAGGCGCAGGGCGAGGTCGCCGAGCTGAAGGACAACATCAACCAGATGATCGTCACCCTTCGGGAGACGACGAAGAAGAACGCCGAGCAGGGCTGGCTGGACTCCAACCTCGCCCGGATCGGTGGCCTCCTGCAGGGCCAGCGCGACCTCGGCGAGGTCTGCCGCATGATCATGACGGAGGTGACTCCGCTGGTCGACGCCCAGCTCGGCGCCTTCTTCCTGGCCGACGACACAGATGGCAGCATGCGGCTGCGGCTGACCTCCTCGTACGGGTACGTGGCCCGGGGGCACGACGTCACCTTCGGGCCGGGTGAGGGGCTGGTCGGGCAGACAGCGCTCTCCCGTCGCACGATCCGGGTCAGCGCCTCCCCGAACAGTCGGCTCACCCTGCGCTCCGGCCTGGCCGAGACACCCCCGTCCGACCTGGTGGTGCTCCCCGTCCTGTTCGAGGGCGAGCTGCTCGGGGTGATCGAGTTCGCCAGTGTGTCGGCCTTCTCCGAACTGCACCTGTCGTTCCTGGAGCGGTTGGTGCTCACCATCGGCATCGCCGTCAACACCATCCAGGCCAACCGGCGTACGGAGGAGCTGCTGGCCCAGTCTCAGCGGCTGGCCCACGAGATGCAGGAGCAGTCGGCGGAGTTGCAGCGCACCAACGCCGAGCTGGAGGAGAAGGCCACTCTGCTGTCCGAGCAGAAGGGCAACATCGAGACGAAGAACCGGGAGATCGAGCTGGCCCGGCTGGGTCTGGAGGAGAAGGCGCAGCAGCTGACCCGGGCGTCGGCGTACAAGTCGGAGTTCCTGGCCAACATGAGCCACGAGCTGCGGACCCCGCTGAACTCGTTGCTGCTGCTGGCCCGTCTGCTGGCCGAGAACTCGGAGCAGAACCTCAGCCCGAAGCAGATCGAGTTCGCCCGGACCATCCACGGGTCCGGTTCCGACCTGCTGCGACTGATCGACGACATCCTCGACCTGTCCAAGATCGAGGCGGGCCGGATGGACGTCGAGCCGACCGAGATCCGCTTCACCGAGCTGCGCGGCTACGTCGAGCAGGCGTTCGCGCCGCAGGCCGAGGAGAAGAACCTGGACTTCCAGGTACGGGTCAGCAAGGATCTGCCGCCGGCGTTGGTGACCGACGCGCAGCGGTTGCAGCAGATCCTGCGCAACCTGCTCTCCAACGCTGTGAAGTTCACCGACAACGGTGCCGTGACGTTGCGGATCGCCCCGGCCGCGGAGAACGCGGTCTTCGACGTGCCGGCGCTGACGAATGCCCAGCAGGTGATCGCGTTCACCGTGATCGACACCGGGATCGGCATCTCCGACGACAAGCTGTCGATCATCTTCGAGGCGTTCCAGCAGGCCGACGGCACCACCAGTCGCCGGTACGGCGGCACCGGCCTGGGCCTGTCGATCAGCCGCGATCTGGCCCGGCTGATCGGCGGCACCATCACCGTCTCGTCCGCGCCCGGTCAGGGCTCGACCTTCACCCTGTTCGTGCCGCAGGTGCTGGCCCCGGACGCGGTGGTCGCGCCGCAGACTCCGTCGCCGCAGCGCGCCGGGCTGCCGTCGTCGCTGCTGATGCCGCCGCTGGAACTGTTGCCGGATCGGCCGGAGGCGCCGGCCACCCGTCAACTGGACGGCGCCACGGTGCTGATCGTGGATGACGACGTCCGCAACGTCTTCGCCTTGACCAGCGCGTTGGAGCTGCACGGGATGACCGTGCTGTACTCGGACAACGGGGCGGACGGTGTCCGTCTGCTGGCCGAGCATCCGGAGGTGGACATCGTGCTGATGGACGCCATGATGCCCGACCAGGATGGTTACGAGACCACCCGCCAGATTCGCCGCAACCACCGGTTCGCCGACCTTCCGGTGGTCTTCCTGACCGCGAAGGCGATGCCGGGTGACCGTGAGTCGGCGCTCGCTGCCGGGGGCAGCGACTACATCACCAAGCCGGTCGACCTGGACGACCTGATCGAACTGATGTCGTCCTGGATCAACGGCAGCCGGACCGAGGAGACTTCGTGACCCAGATGGCCAAAGCGCTGCTCGTGGACGACCGGCGGCAGAATCTGACGGCGCTGGAGGCGATCCTCCAGGGGCTGCCGGTCCAGTCGGTGGCGGTGGAGAGCGGCGAGGCGGCGCTGAAGCAGTTGCTGGTGGACGACTTCGCGGTGATCCTGTTGGACGCGCAGATGCCGGACATGGACGGCTTCGAGACGGCGAGTCACATCAAGCGCCGCGAGCGGACCCGGCACGTGCCGATCATCTTCCTCACCGCCGCCGACCGGGACGCCCAGCTCGCCCTTCGGGGTTACCAGGTGGGCGCGGTGGACTACCTCACCAAGCCGTTCGATCCGTGGGTGCTCCGGGCCAAGGTGTCGGTCTTCGTCGAGCTGTGGGTGAAGACCCGGCAGCTCGCCACCCAGTCGGATCTGGTCCGGGAGCGCGACACGCAGTGGCGGCGGCTCACCGACGCGGTCGACGAGGCGACCGCGCAGCTCCGCTCGGACGACCCGGAGGTCCGCGACCGGGCGGTACGGCTGCTCGAACAGGCCCGTTGGGGCAACACCGCCTGACGGCGGCGGGGCGGCTCAGCCAGTGGGCTGGTCGTTGCGGATCATCAGGGCGCTGCGTAGGCCGGTGATGTCCAGCACGCGGATCAGGAAGTCGCCCACGTGCGTCAGCATCAGCAGGCTCTGCGCGTGGCTGGCCTTGCGGCTGAGCACGACAAGGGTGCCCAGGCCCTGCGAGTCGCAGAAGGTGACGCCGCCGAGGTCGAGCACGATCCGCGGGGGTGGGTCGGCCAGCACCTCGTTGACGACGGTGGAGAGCTGGGCCGCCGTGAGCATGTCGATCTCACCGGCCAGGCGCAAGACTGCTTCGTCGCCCGTCCGGTGTAGCGTGATGGACAGTTCGGCACGATCCACCCGGTCAGCCTAGCGCGATCCGACCGACCTGGCCTGTCGAGGCCGCGAGCCGTCGCCGTCCAGGCCGCGAGCCCCGTGTCGGCGCTGTTGACCGACGCGGGTCGCAGGTGAGCCGGGTAACCCCGCCACGGGGTGGCTGCTGGTTGACCGTCCGGCGCTGTCACAATGGCGGCATCGTGACCGACATCTTTCCTGCCGGATCCGGCCGCTACCCAGCCGACGCGCCGGCCTCCGAGGCCCTGTTCGACCGCGCCCGCGCCATCGTGCCGGGCGGGGTGAACTCCCCTGTGCGCGCCTTCCAGGCGGTCGGCGGCACCCCGCGTTTCATGGTCCGTGGCGAGGGCCCGTGGCTGTACGACGCCGACGGTCGCCGCTACGTCGATCTGGTCTGCTCCTGGGGTCCGCTGATCCTCGGGCACGCCCACCCGGAGGTGGTGGAGGCCGTCCAGGCCGCCGCCGCACGGGGCACCAGCTTCGGCACTCCCACCCCCGGTGAGGTGGAGTTGGCCGACGAGATCGTCGCCCGGACCCCGGTCGAGCAGGTCCGCCTGGTCAACTCCGGCACCGAGGCGACCATGTCGGCGATCCGGCTGGCCCGTGGCTTCACCGGCCGCTCGAAGATCATCAAGTTCGCCGGCTGCTACCACGGCCACGTCGACGCGTTGCTCGCCGCCGCCGGCTCCGGCGTGGCCACCCTGGGCCTGCCCGACTCGCCCGGCGTGACCGGCGCGGCGGCCAGCGAGACGATAGTGCTTCCGTACAACGACATCCGGGCCGTCGAGGAGGCCTTCGCCGCCGAGGGCCCGCACATCGCCGCGGTGATCACCGAGGCCGCCGCCGGCAACATGGGCGTGGTGGCCCCCCGCGACGGCTTCAACCAGCAGCTCGCCCGGATCGCGCACGCACACGGCGCCCTGCTGGTGGTGGACGAGGTGATGACCGGGTTCCGGGTCTCCCGCGCCGGGTGGCACGGCCTCGACGCCTCCGACGCCGATCTGTGGACGTACGGCAAGGTCATGGGTGGCGGCCTGCCCGCCGCGGCGTTCGGCGGGCGCGCGGACATCATGGCGCGACTCGCTCCGGCCGGCCCGGTCTACCAGGCCGGCACCCTCTCCGGTAACCCGCTGGCCTGCGCCGCCGGCCTGGCGACCCTGCGGCTCGCCGACGACGCGTTGTACCAGCGCCTCGACGAGACGGCCGCCGTCGTGGGCAAGCTGGCGTCCGACGCGTTGGCCGCCGCCGGGGTCCCGCACCGGCTGTCGTACGCGGGCAGCATGTTCTCGGTCTTCTTCACCGACGCCGACGTGGTCGACTACGACAGCGCGCGCACCCAGCAGGTGCCGGCGTTCAAGGCGTTCTTCCACTCGATGCTCGCCGCTGGCGTCTACCTGCCGCCGAGCGCGTTCGAGTCGTGGTTCGTGTCGGCGGCGCTCGACGACGCCGCCCTGGAACACATCGCCGACGCGCTGCCCACGGCGGCGAACGCGGCGGCAGCGGCCGGTCACGGGGGGTAGAAGATCTTGAGCAAGACGGTGGTCCACGTGCTTCGGCACGGCGAGGTGTACAACCCCGACCAGATCCTCTACGGCCGGCTGCCCGGTTTCCGCCTCTCGGAGCTGGGTGTGCAGATGGCCAAGGCCGCCGCGCAGGGCCTGGCCGAGCGGGAGATCGTGCACGTGGTGGCCAGCCCGCTGGAGCGCGCCCAGCAGACCGCCGAGCCGATCGCCGCCCAGTTCGGGCTGCCGGTCGGGGTGGACGAGCGACTGATCGAGAGCGCCAACTGGTTCGAGGGCAAGAAGGTCTCCCCGGGGGACGGGTCGTTCCGCGACCCGCGTAACTGGTGGGTGCTGCGCGACCCGGTGACCCCGTCCTGGGGTGAGGCGTACCGGGTGATCGCCGAGCGGATGTTCGCGGCCGTGCACGCCGCCCGGGTCGCCGCCGAGGGACGCGAGGCGGTGCTGGTGTCGCACCAGCTCCCGATCTGGACGTTGCGTCGTTACGTCGAGCGCAAGCGGCTCTGGCACGACCCGCGCAAGCGGCAGTGCGGGCTGGCGAGCCTCACCTCGTTCCACTTCGACGGCGCGAAGGTGGCCGGCATCGGCTACAGCGAGCCGGCCGCGCACCTGATCGCTCTCTCCGCGACCGCCCGGACGGCCAAGGGGGCCTGATGAACGCCCGGAGGTGGACCGCCGGTCTGCTCGCCACCGTCGCCGCGGTGGCGCTGGTCGGCTGCACGTCCGGGGGCAGCGGGGAGAAGGACTGCACGAGTGATGGCCTCACGATCACCTGTGCGCCGGAGCAGCGGTCGAAGACCCCCAAGGTGATCGGCGAACTGCTCACCGGCGGCCAGTACGACGTCTCCCAGGCGCGCGGCCAGGTGGTGGTGGTCAACTTCTGGGGTTCCTGGTGCGCGCCCTGCCGGGCGGAGGCCGACGACCTGGAGGACACCTACCAGGCCACGAAGGCGTCCGGGGTGACCTTCCTCGGGGTCAACGTGCAGGACAGCAAGGACAAGGCGATCGCCTTCGAGCAGGGGCGGGCCACCTACCCGAGCATCTTCGACCCCTCCAGCCGCCAGGCGCTGAACTTCGACATCCCGCCCAATTCGACACCGGCGACTGTTGTCCTCGACCGCGACGGCCGGATCGCCGTGGTGATCCGTCGCGCTGTGACAAAGGACGAGCTGCTGCCGATCGTCGAACGGGTCGCCGCCGAGAAGCCGGCGTCGAACTGATGGGGGAGACCTTCGAGCAACTGGCCCTCCGCGGGCCGCTGCTGCTCGCCATCGGCGCGGCGGCGCTCGCCGGCCTGGTCAGTTTCCTCTCCCCGTGCGTGCTTCCACTCGTCCCCGGCTACCTGTCATACGTGACCGGTCTGGCCGGCGCCGACCTGGAGGGCCGGCGGCCGGAGGCCGATCCCGCGCCGGCCGGCGGGGGTGTCGCCGTCAAGGAGCGGGTCGCGCGGGTCGGCGCGGTCAAGGGTCGGGTGCTCGCCGGGACACTGCTCTTCATCGGCGGCTTCACAGTCGTCTTCGTGGCCACCGCGATCCTCTTCGCCAGCATCGGCCGGGTGTTCTTCGACTACAAGCGCGAGTTGCAGATCAGCGTCGGCGTGCTGATCATCGTGGCGGGGTTGAGCTACCTCGGGATGATCCCGGCCCTGCAACGGGAGTTCCGGATCTCCCGGTTGCCGTCGGCCGGGCTGCTCGGCGCACCGGTCTTCGGGGCGGTCTTCGCGCTCAGTTGGGTGCCCTGCACCGGCCCCACGCTCGGCGCGGTGATGGGCATGGCCACCGCCAGCGGCCAGAGCGACCGAGCCGTGGTGCTCGCCGTGGCGTACTGCCTCGGGTTGGGGATACCGTTCATCGTCTTCGGGCTGGGCTTCGAACGCCTGCTCGGGGTCTTCCGCGCCGTTCGGCGCAACAGCCGCTGGGTCACCCGGGTCGGTGGCGCCCTGCTCATCCTGATCGGTCTGGCCCTGGTCACCGGCGGATGGCAGAGCTTCGTGATCTGGCTGCAGACCACCGTCGGGGTGGGCGAGGTGAGCATCTGATGACTGTCGTCGACGACCGACCGGAGACCGCGGCGCCCGCGCCACGCCGCCGGCCGAACCGGCTGCTGGCCCTGCTGCGCAACTCGTGGCGGCAGCTCACCAGCATGCGTACGGCGCTGATCCTGCTCTTCCTGCTCGCGATCGCCGCCATTCCCGGCTCGGTGCTGCCGCAGCGCGGGATCAGCCCGGAGAAGGTCAACGAGTACTTCGTCGACCACCCGGACTGGGCCCCCCGGCTGGACCGGATCGGCGCGTTCGAGGTCTTCGGGTCGGTCTGGTTCTCCGCGATCTACCTGCTGCTGTTCACCTCCCTGATCGGTTGCATCACGCCCCGGCTGCGTGACCACGTCCGCACGCTGCGCTCGCGTCCGCCGGCCGCGCCGAAGCGGATGGCCCGGCTGCCGCAGCACACGGTGCTGCCCGCCCCGCCCGGTGGGGCGGCGGCCATCGCGGAGGCGCTGCGCAAGCGCCGCTGGCGCGTCGAGGTGCGCGGCGACGAGGTCTCCGCCGAGAAGGGCTACCTCAAGGAGACCGGCAACCTGCTGTTCCACACCTCGCTGATCGCGGTGCTGATCGGGGTGGCGCTCGGCTCCTGGTACGGCTGGAGCGGCAACCGGCTGCTGGTGGCCGGGGCTGACAACGCGTTCTGCAACACCCGCCAGCAGTACGCCGAGGCGAAGCTCGGCCCCCAGGTGGACAGCGCCGACCTGCCCGGCTTCTGCCTGCGGCTGGACGACTTCGAGGCCCGGTTCCTGGCGTCCGGCCAGCCGGAGTTCTTCAACGCCACTGTCACAGTCGACGGCCCGGACGAGCCGACCCGCAGCGCCGACTTCTCGGTGAACTCGCCGCTGCGCCTCAACGACGCGAGCGTCTACCTGCTCGGGCACGGGTACGCCCCGGTGATCCGCTACACCGACCGGTTCGGCAACAGCCAGATCAGTGACGAACCGTTCCTGACCACCGGCGACATGGGCCTGACCAGCGAAGGGTTGGCGGCCTTCCCGGACGCTAACGTCGACCCGGCGACCGGCCAGCGGGCACCGGATCTGCAGATGGCGTTCACCGGCATCTACCTGCCCACGGCACCCGAGCAGGCGCCGTTCGTCCGTTCGCAGTACCCGACCGAGCGCAACCCGGCGCTGAACCTGGTCGCCTACCGGGGCAACCTCGGCCTGGACGCCGGTATCCCCGGCTCGGTCTACCAACTCGACCAGCGGCAGGTGCGGGCCGGCAAGGTCAAGGAGGTCGGCACCAAACTGCTCCGCAAGGGCGAGACCTGGAAGCTCGACGACGGCACGACAGTCGAGTTCCTGGGCACCGAGCGGTACGTCACCCTCTCCATCCGGCACGATCCGGGCTCGACGATGCTGCTGGTCAGCTGCGGCGTCCTGCTGGTCGGGTTGATGGGTTCGCTGTTCGGGAAACGCCGCCGGGTGTTCTTCCGGGTGGTGCCGGCCGACCCCGGGGGAGGATCTCCGACGAGCGGTAGTAGCTTGATGGAGGTCGGCGGGTTGCCGCGCACCGACTATCCAGGGTTCGCCGACGAGTTCACCCAGCTGGTCGCCGCCGTCAGCGGTGCCGAACGGGCTGGTGCTGGCGCTGACTCCGCTGACCGGGCCGGCGTGCGAGAAGGAGCCGAGTGATGTCCGCACTCTCCGACAATCTGGTGACATTCGCGATCCTGGCGTACCTGATCGCGATGATCGGCCACGCCGTCGAGTACGCGCTGGGCAACGTGCGTACCCGGGTCGCCACGGCGGCACCGGTACGCGAGTTGGTCGGTGCCGGCGGCGGTGTCGTTCCGACGCCGCCCGCGCCGGTCCCTTCGTCACCCACGGCCGACCGCTCCGCCGGGCGGGCCTGGCTCGCGGGCCTGATCGGCGTGGGCGCCACTGCTGTCGCCGCCGCGCTGCACCTGGCGGCGCTGGTCACCCGGGGGCTGGCTGCGGACCGGATGCCCTGGGGCAACATGTACGAGTTCGTGCTCACAGTGACGTTCATCGGGGTGGCCGCCTGGTTGGTGGTGCTCTGGAAGCGACAGTCGCTGCGCAAGCTCGGGCTCTTCCTCACCCTGGTGATGGTGCTGCTGGTCGCCACCGCCGAGCTGGTGCTGTACGTGCCGATCGTGCCGCTGGTGCCGGCGCTGAACTCGTACTGGTTCATCATTCACGTCTCGACGATCGTCTTCGCGTCCGGCATCTTCCTGCTCGGCGTGGTGCCGGCGGTCGGCTTCCTGATGCGCAACGGGTACGAGCAGGGCAAGCGCAGCTTCCCGTACACGCTGGCCAAGCGGCTGCCCGGCGCGGCCGGCCTGGAGCGGCTGACCTTCGCGCTGCACGCCTTCGCGTTCCCGATCTTCACCTTCGCGGTGATCGCCGGCGCTATCTGGGCCGAGGCGGCCTGGGGTCGGCCGTGGGGCTGGGACCCGAAGGAGACCTGGGCGTTCATCTCCTGGGTGGTGTACGCCGGCTACCTGCACGCCCGCGCGACGCCCAGCGTCAAGCGCAACGTGGCCACCTGGATCGCGGTGCTCGGCTTCCTCACCATGCTGATGAACCTGTTCGGCGTGAACATCTTCTTCACCGGCCTGCACTCGTACGGCGGGCTGGACTGACCTGTTCGACGTACGCATCCGACATGGATCCACTCGACTTTCGTGAAGTCGGGGTGTCCTGCCGCCTGGGATCCCGCGATTTCATGAAGCCCGAGTGGATCTCGCGGTGACAACCGTCAACCCCCGGCTCCCCGTTCACCGTCCGCGGGGTCCTCGCTGACCCTGGCTACGCGGTGCGGGCCGGTCACGGAGCAGTCCGTGGCCGGCCCGCGTCGTTCAGGCGGCAGTGATCAGCTCACGATCACCGGGGCGACATCGTTGTCCGGGTTGTCGTCCACCCGGGGGTAGCGCTGGAACGGCTGGACCTTGCCGGGGACCCCGGAGAGGCTGTCGATCCGCAGGTCGAACCCGACCTTGTGAGCCGTGCCGGCCGGGAAGACCGACCCCGGCCCGTTGCAGTACCAGGTTGCCGGAACGGTTTCGGGCTCCTCCTCGTCGCCGTTCAGCCAGCAATCGGATGGAGCGGCCAGCACGGTGACCCCGGCGGGCGGGACGAAGACGAAGGCCCCGACGCCCTCGCCGGAGAGGCTGCCGTCCGGCACGCCCGGACCCTTGTTGCGCAGGCCCACTGTCACCCGCACCGCGTCACCGACGGCTCCAGTGACGGCCGCGCCCTTCGCGACGATGTCGAAAGCGCCGTGCACGCCCCGCAGGTAGGTCTGGCCCTCGGCCCGGGTCGCCTCGGTCGGCAGCACGTCGAGTGGTGCGCCCACCGCCCGTAGCCGTAGCGCCTGGTCGGCGTCGCGGCTCTTGAGTTTCACCCCGCTCGGGAGCGGCCCGGCGCTGGCCAGGGGCTGCACGCCCTGGGTGATCCGCTTGCTGCCGAGCGTCGCCGGGCCGAGCGTGGTGGCCAGCCCGTCCCGCAGCTCGTGCCGCTGGCCGGGAGCGAACGTGCCGCGCACCGTGCAGACGACCACTGTGGCGAGCACCCGGTCGGTGCCGTACCGGCAGTTGCGGTAGCTGGCCGGCACGAGGCCCACCGGGAAGCGCATGGTGAGCCGCAGGTCCACTGCCGGCTGGTCGCCGGCGTTGACCACGGCCACCGGGACGGGAAGCGTGTCGCCCACGTCGACGCCGGTCGCGGTCTGATCGACCATGTCGAGCAGGTCGGGCCCGGACCGCACGGTGACCGTCGCCTGCTGGGTGTACGCCTCGGTCTGCTCGCCGAGCGCCGTGTAGTCGAGGGTGCCGGTCGCGCCGTCGGCAGCGCCGGGCGCGGGCCGGAACACCACCGGCACGGTGCCGGTGAGCGTGCCGAACTCCTCGGTGGCAGTCGCCGGCATCGGGCAGGTCACCGAGGTGCCCTGGGTGACGCAGAAGTCGGGGAAGCTGGCGGTGGCCACGCCGGCCAGGCCGGTCAGGTCGATTGTCACCCGGGGCTGGCTGGCCCCGGTGCTGGTCAGGGTCAGCGGCACAGTGCGGCCGGGAGCGCCGGGGCCGCCGACGGTGACGTCATCGAGCCATCCACTGACCCAGCCGGGGTCGTCCTCGGCCGCAGCCGGGCCAGCCACCACACCGACTGCTGCGGTGCCGACGAGCAGCGCGGTCAGCCCGCGCAGGAGCCGACCACGGGCAACGTGCACAGATCTCATTGATCTCCTTGCTGAGGGGTGAGCCGATCGGAAGAAGCCGGGTCTGCCGCACCCCGACCCGATCGGCATCCATGATCTTAGGGACCGCCTGTGACAGTTTCCGATCGGTCGACCGGCTCGCGATCTTCGTCGAAACCGGACCCGGTCGGCCGTTTGATCCACTCAGCTTTCAGCAAGTGGGGGTGTCCTGCGCCGTGCGGTGCCGCGACTTCCTGGAACCCGACCGGATCTTGCGGTGCCGCAGGTGAGCCGGGGTCGCAGCTCGCGTTACCGCGATATGCGCGTCATGGGGTGACGCAGTGTCGAACGCTCGCTACCGTGCGGCAGGTGGGTCGTGCGACACGATCGCGGCGGAAGGTGGGCGAGTGACCACAGTGGTGTCCGCGGCGGCCCGCCGCCCGCACATCAGGGTGCACGTGCTGCCGCAGGGTGTGGGCCTGCACGCCGGCCTCTTCGGGCCGTTCATCCTCGGCCGCACCGCCGACGGCAGCTGGCTCGCTTCCTCGACAACCGGACCGGTGGCAGGGCCGTGGACGACATCAACGAGGTGGCGACGCTGCTCGGAAGGCGGGAGAGTCTGCGCAGTGGCGCGCTGCCCCGGCAGCAGTCGATCGACCTGCTCGAGGAGATCGTGAAGCCATGGATCTGACCGGAGCCCGCTGGCGCAAGTCGACCCGGAGCGGGAACAGCAGTGGCGCGTGCGTCGAGGTCGCCGACAACCTGCCCGGCCGGGTGCACGTCCGCGATTCCAAGGACCGTGACGGCGACCTGCTCACCTTCACCCCGGCCGCGTGGCGGGCCTTCGTCGAGCTGGCCCGCAGCCACCGACCGTCCGCTCAGCCGGGTAGCCGCAGGCGTTCCCGCCCCGACCCGGGCCACCCGGCAGGATGGTCCGGAGGTCTCGCCCGCGCCCGCGATCAGCCGCCGAACCAGCCGGGCACGTCGAGTCGGAACCAGTTGGCCGAGGCCATGGTGCTGAGGTCGTCTTCCATCGCGGTGACCCGTTCCGGGCCGAGCGTGTCCGCCCACTGTGCACGCAGCCGGTCGAAGATCTCGGCCGAGCGGCGTAGCCCGTCGGCGCCGCGCGCTGTCACCCGGACCAGCCGCCGTCGGGCGTCGGTGGGGTCGTCGACCCGCTCCAGGTAGCCGACGGCGACCAACCGGTCGACGGTCTTGCCGGCGGCCTGTTTGGAGATGCCCAGCCGCTGACCCAGCTCGGTGGCGGTGGTGCCGTCCGCGCCGACGGCCTGGAGCACGAACCCGTGCAGCGGTCGCAGCTCCGGATGCCCCTCGCGGGCCAGCTCGGCGTGCAGGTCGTCGATCAGCGTCCGGAAACCGGCCAGCAGCAACAGCGGCAGCGCGAAGCCGGGCCGCGCGGGATCAGGGGTTGCCATGTTCGACAACCACGTTTACTATTTCGTCAACCACGTTGACTATCTTACGTCACCCGATCCGCAGCCTGGAAAGTAGGCAAGCCATGCCCGTCTTCACCGCTCACACCGCCGAGACCGCGCCCGCCGCCGCCCGACGAGCCATCGAGGGCGTACGCGGCCGGTTCGGCTGGCTGCCCAGCGCAGTGGCGCTGATAGCCGACTCGCCGCAGTTGCTCACCGGCTTCCTCACCGCCAGCGCAGGCTTCGAGCAGACCGACCTCGCCCCGCTGGAACGGGAGGTGGTCATCCTGGCGATCTCCACCAGTCACGAATGCCATTTCTGCGTCGCCCTGCACACCGGCAAGCTCACCCAACTCGGCGCGACCGCCGAACTGATCACCGCACTACGCGCCGGCTCGGCGCTGCCCGAGCCGCGACTGGAGGCGCTGCGCCGCTTCACGCTGGCCGTGCTCGACCACCGAGGCGCGGTGCCCGACGACGAGTTGGACGCCTTCCTGACCGCCGGCTACCAGCCCCGGCACGCGCTGGACGTGGTGCTCGGCGTCGGCGCGTACACAATGTCCACCTTCGCCAACCGGCTCACCCGGGCGCCGCTCGACCCACCGCTGGCCGCCCACGCCTGGGCGCCCGCCGCCTGACCTGGAATGCCTGCCAACCGCTGCTCAGGACGACCCGAGGAAGTCGCGCAGCAGGGCGAGCATCTCGTCCGGACGCTCCTCGTACAGCCAGTGCCCGCAGTCCTCGACCACCTCGCCGCGGACAGTGTCGGCGTACCGGCGAACCTGCTCGGCGACCTGCCCGCCGAGGCTGGCCGCCGCGCCGACGGCCAGCACCGGCATGGTCAGCTTCGTGCCCCGGTACGCCGCGTTGTCGGCGATGTCCTGCTCGAACGCCCGGAAGTAGGCGAAGCTGGCCCGCAGATGCGCCGGGTCGCGCAGATGACTGGCGAACTCCTCGATGTCGGGCGCGGCGATGCTGCCCTTGCGCACCATCAGCGCGTCGGTGAACCGGTCCACCCAGAGTGACTCCCGCCCGTCGACCAACGCCTCCGGAAGCCCGTTGCCGATGGAGAAGTAGCCGAAGTTCCACACCCCGGGCCCGGCCGAGGTGAGCGCGGGGAACGTGTAGATGCTCTCGTCGGGGATCGGCGCCTCGCTGAGCACCAGCCGACTCACCCGCTGCGGATGGGCGGCGGCGTACGCGTACGCCACCATCGTCCCCAGGTCGTGCCCGACCAGCCGAAGGTCACTGGCCAGGCCGAGCTGGTCGAGTAGTCCGTGCAGGTCGGAGGCGACAGTCTTCTTGTCGTACCCGCCGTCCGGGGCGTCGCTGCCCCCGAAGCCGCGCAGGTCGGGCGCGACCACGTCAAAGGAGCGCCCCAACTCGGGCAACAGGTGCCGCCACATGTGCCAGCACTGTGGGTACCCGTGCAGCAGCACCAGTGGCGGGCCGGCACCGCCACGGACGTAGTTCATGGTGATCTGACCCACCCGGGCCCGCTGCTCGGTGAACCCCGCCGGAACCCGCTCCCCGCCCATCGCCGCCTCCATCCGCCGCCCGCCGTGCCCTCTGCCGTCCGCCCGCCGCCTGCCCGGCTACCCGCTCCACCGGCCGCCATGCCCGCGAGGTTCGGGTCCTGCCGGTTGCTAGACGCGCCGCCCACGCCCAGGCCCGCCGCCAGCCGCCCGCCGCCCGCTGCTGACGGCGGGCGATCGCGAGCGTCACAGCACCCGGCTTGGGCCCTGCGGGAGCCGGTGCGGGAGACTGGGCGACATGGCGGCTCGTGGCTTCCCGTACACCGATCTCAAGGACTTCATCGCGGCGCTGGAGCGCGCGGGGGAGTTGCGCCGGATCGACGTCCCGGTCGATCCGACCCTGGAGATCAGCGAGGTGGTCACCCGCACGGTGCGGGCCGGCGGCCCGGCGCTGCTCTTCGAACGTCCGACCCGGGGCGAGATGCCGGTGGCGATCAACCTGTTCGGCACCGAGAAGCGGATGGCGATGGCGCTCGGCGTCGACTCGCTGGACGAGATCGGCGCCCGGATCGGCGCGATGATCAAGCCGGAGTTGCCGGTCGGCTGGTCGGGTATCCGGGAGGGCCTCGGCAAGGTCATGCAGCTCAAGTCGTTGCCGCCACGCAAGGTGAAGACCGCCCCCTGCCAGGAGGTCGTCTACCGGGGTGAGGACGTCGACCTCAACCGGCTGCCGGGCTTGCAGGTCTGGCCCGACGACGGTGGGATCTTCCACAACTACGGGCTGACCCACACCAAGCACCCGGAGACCGGCAAGCGCAACCTCGGCCTGTACCGACTCCAGCAGCACGGCCGCAACACCCTGGGCATGCACTGGCAGATCCACAAGGACTCCACGGCGCACCACGCGGTCGCCGAGCGGCTCGGGCAGCGTCTGCCGGTCGCGGTCGCGATCGGCTGCGACCCGGTCGTCTCGTACGCGGCCAGCGCGCCGCTGCCCAGCGACATCGACGAGTACCTGTTCGCCGGGTTCCTGCGCGGCGAGCGGGTGGAGATGGTCGACTGCCTCACCGTGCCGCTGCAGGTGCCGGCGCACGCGCAGATCGTGCTGGAGGGCTACCTGGAGCCGGGTGAGCGGCTGCCCGAGGGACCGTTCGGCGACCACACCGGCTTCTACACGCCGGTCGAGCCGTTCCCCGTGCTGCACATCGAAGCGATGACCATGCAACGCAAGCCGGTCTACCACTCGATCGTCACCTCGAAGCCGCCGCAGGAGGACCACGGCCTCGGCAAGGCCACCGAACGGATCTTCCAGCCGCTGCTCAAGCTGATGATCCCGGACATCGTCGACTACGACCTGCCGGCCGCCGGCGTCTTCCACAACTGCGCGATCGTCTCGATCCGCAAGCGCTACCCGAAGCACGCCCAGAAGGTGATGAACGCGATCTGGGGCGCGCACCTGATGTCGCTGACCAAGCTGATCGTGATCGTCGACGAGGACTGCGACGTGCACGACTACAACGAGGTCGCCTTCCGGGCCTTCGGCAACGTCGACTACGCCCGCGACCTGCTGCTCACCGAGGGTCCGGTGGACCATCTCGACCACTCGTCGTACCAGCAGTTCTGGGGCGGCAAGGCTGGCGTCGACGCGACCCGCAAGCTGCCCACCGAGGGCTACACCCGCGGTTGGCCGGAGGAAATGAGCATGAGCCCCGAAGTCACCGCCCTTGTCGACAAGCGCTGGAAGGAGTACGGGATCTGATGGCCGTCATCGACGCACCGACGGCGAAGCCGGGCCGGACCAAGTCCTTCCTGAAGCTCGTCGCCGTCGAGCACTCGGTCTTCGCGCTGCCGTTCGCGTTCCTCTCCGCGCTGACCGCCATGCAGATCAACGGCGGGCGGGTACGGTGGCTCGACCTGCTGTTGATCACCGTGGCGATGGTCGGGGCGCGGACGTTCGCGATGGCAGCCAACCGGATCCTCGATCGCAAGATCGACGCGCGGAATCCGCGTACCGCCGGTCGGGAACTGGTCACCGGAGCGGTGAGCGTGCGGACGGCCTGGACCGGCGCGGCCGTCGCACTTGTGGTCTTCCTCGTCGCCGCCGCCCTGCTCAACCCGCTCTGCCTGGTGCTCGCGCCGCTCGCCGTGGTGCCGCTGGTCGTCTACCCCTACGCGAAACGGTTCACCAACTGGCCGCACGCCATCCTCGGGATCGCCCAGGCGGTCGGCCCGGTCGGCGCCTGGCTGGCGGTCACCGGCACCCTGGACGGCTCCGGGCCGGCCTGGCTGCTCGGCGCGGCAGTGGGCCTGTGGATCGGCGGCTTCGACCTGATCTACGCCTGCCAGGACTCCGAGATCGACCGGGAGATCGGCGTGCACAGCGTGCCGGCCCGGTACGGTCGGCGTTTCGCGCTGCACGCCTCCACCGTCGCGCACGTGGTGACCTTCGCCCTGTTCATCTGGTTCGGTGCGCTGATCGGTCTCGGCTGGCTCTGGTGGATCGGGCTGGCGCTGACCGCTGTGGCGTTCGGCTACCAGCACCTGGTGGTCACCCCGACCGACCTCAGCAAGGTCAACCGGGCGTTCTTCACCGCAAACGGCTTCGTCGGCATCGCGCTGTTCCTCTTCGCCCTGCTCGACCTGGTGATCCGGCTCGGCCTGCGGTAGTGAGGCCGGGGGTGGTCCGGCCCGGCCTACGGCAGTGAGGCTGGTGGGCTGGTGCTGACGGGGTAGCGGGCGCTCTCGAAGGTCCAGTCGACGGTTCCGCGCACGGCGTTAGCGATCCCGTCAAGATGATCGGTGACCGCCTCGTCCAACGCCGGGCCGAATGACGGCACCGCGGCGCGCAACGCGACGAAGCGGCGCATCGCCTCCCGCCAGTGCTCGGCGGCCCGTTCGGCCGCCTCCGCCTCCGGCACGCCCAGTTCGGCCTCGATGGCGAGGACGAGGTTGTGCCCGCCGGCGGTCCTCCGGTCCCGTTCCAGCGACGCCAGGTCGTTGTACCAGGAGAGCAGGTCGTTGCCGGTGCGGGCGATCTGACGCAGCAGCGGGTGCTGGTAGACCGGGTCGGGCAGTGCCCGGCCGCTGACGAACTCCACAAGCGGGTACGACACCTCCGCCGCCGAGGTCGACCGACGTAGCTCGACGTACTCGTCCACGCTCGGACGGCGTCCGGCCTGCTTGGTGACGGCCTCCTGCCAGGTGCCGTCGAGGTGTCGGGCCACCGCGTCGGCGAAACGCTGCCGCCACCGTGCCGGCATCCGGCGGCGCGGCTCACGCCAGGCCAGCACCAGCAGTCGGCGCAGCGGGCCGGTCAGCCCGGCCTGCCGCAGCCGGGAGCCGTCGCGCAGCAGCGCCAGGGTGCCGTTGCGCAGCGCCCGGATCTGCTCCGGCGTCAACCGACTCGGCCCGTCGCAGGCGTCGTCGACCAGAAAGAACCAGGTGAACAGCGCGGTCAGCACCCGCAGATCGGCTTCGGTCGCCGTCGGGTAGAGCCGCGCGGCGTACCGGGCGAATGCGCCCTGGGACAGCCGGTGCAGCGCGGCGTCGTCCAGTGGAAGGCCAAGACCGGGCAGCAGACCGAGCAGCCAGTCCTGCACACGATCGGTGTGTGGTGGTGGAGGCTGGGGCGGGATCGGACATTCGGCACGCAGTGCCCGGAGGATCTCGCCGGTAGTCACCGATGCCTCCTCTTCGAGATGGTTCCGGTGCAATCGCCAGCGGCAGCATGTCAGGTCGGTGGGATGCGCAGGTACCCCGTCCGACATGTCGGACCGGACCAACCCCGGGGGTGCCCACCAGCGGGCCAGCCGGACCAGGCAGGCTGGGGGCATGCGGGAACCATGGGTGGTCGGGGTCTCCGGAGCCTCCGGTACGCCGTACGCGGCGGCAGTCGTCGGCGGGCTACTCGACGCCGGCGAACCGGTGGACCTGATCGTGTCCCGGGCGGCACGACTCACGGTGCTCGACGAGACCGGCCGGCCATTCCGCGACGGGCACTGGGCCGAGGACCTCGCCGCCTGGCTGGATCGGGACCTGACCACTGCGGATGTGCGGCACTGGCCGGCCGGCGACCTGGCCGCCGGGCCGAGCAGCGGCTCCTACCGGGTACGCGGGATGGCGGTGGTCCCGGCCAGCACGGCCGCCTGCGCGGGCATTGCGATCGGGCTCTCCAAGGACCTGTTGCAGCGCGCCGCGGAGGTCAACCTCAAGGAACGCCGTCCCGTGGTGCTGGTCCCCCGGGAGACGCCGGTGACCCGCAGCCATCTGGAGCACCTCATCGCCCTGCACGACGCGGGCGCTGTGGTGCTGCCGGCCAGCCCCGGCTTCTACGGCGCCGGGGCGGCGGCCAGCGCCCAGCAGTTGGTCGACTTCGTGGCCGGCAAGGTGCTGGACGCGCTCGGCGTCCCGCACACCCTGTTCCGGCGGTGGTCCGGCCAGCTCGGCGCAGCCCGAAGCTGAGCCGGCGCGGCCCGAAGCGAAGCCGTCCCGCACGTGCTGAGCCGTCCGCCCGCGCCGGGCACAGTTGTGCTGCTCAGCACCAGCGGGGCTGCCGCCCGGCGGTTGGCCGAAGCGGGACGCGGACCGGACTGGTGTCCGGTCCGCGTGGCGTTGTCCGCACCAGTTCAGTACATGCCGGCGTTGGCCGGACCCGGCCCCGTGGATGCCGCCGGCCCCACATTGCGGGGCTTACCGACCTCATCCACCTCGTCCAGCATGCCCTCCCCCTCAAGCAGGGCTCGCACCTCGGATTCCCGAAACCGGCGATGCCCGCCTGGAGTCCGGATGCTTCCTATCCGGCCGGCCGCCGCCCATCTCGTCACAGTTTTCGGGTCTACCCGAAACAGCGCGGCGACCTCACCCGGTGTCAGCAGGCGATCTCCAGTGTCCACAGCCCCCTCCTCGCGTCGACGAAGCCCCCGGCTGAACACACTGCCCCCGGCTGGTGCGTAGCCCAGAGCCGTCATGAGGGACGTATGGCAATTACAGCACCAGGGACATGGCCTGTCCGCCCAAACGCGAAAAATGCACTGAGTGGGGAGTTAGTAATGTTACTGGTGCTACCTCGGCCCTGACCGGCGGTTTATGAACAGTGACTCACCGCTCAGTCCAACGGGTGCCGAAGGCAGGACGTTACGTGTCAGCGGTTAAGGTCACTCTCTGTGGATGCCATCGACCTGAGCCTCGTCGACCTGCTGCGCGGCAACGCCCGACTCTCGTACGCCGAGTTGGCCCGACAGGTGGGCCTCTCGGCCCCGGCCGTGCACGAGCGGGTCGGCAAGCTGGAGAGCAGCGGCGTGGTCCGGGGCTACCGCGCGGACGTGGCCCCGGAGTCGATCGGGTTGGGAGTCACAGCGCTGATCGGCATCGTCGAGGACTCCGGCGCCGACACCGACGACATGCTCGAGTCGCTGCGGGTGCTGCCCGAGATCGAGTCCTGCTACTTCATGGCCGGCGTGGAGTCGTTCCTGCTCAAGGCGCGGGTCGGCACCATCGCCGAGCTGGAGCAGTTGATCGTGCGGTTGAACCGGACGCCGGGGGTGGCCTCCACCCGTACCGCCATCGCACTCTCCACCAAGTGGGAGAACCGCCCCCAGCCGGTCGGCTCGCCCGCGGCCTGACCGCCGCGTACCCCTGGTGTCGCCCGGACGGCCGGCGGTAGCGTGCGCCGATGACCCCGCCGGCGCGCCCAGTGGCCGTGGTGACCGGCGCTGCCGGCGGCCTGGGCCACGCCATCGCCACCGCGCTGCACACCGACGGTTGGTCGGTGCTGCTCACCGACCTTGACCCGGCGGCGGTGCAGAGCGCCGCAGCGCCGCTCGGCGGCTGGTCGGCCGCCCTGGACGTCCGGGACGAGGAGGCCTGCGCCGCGATCGCCGCGAGCGCGGCAGGCCGGGGCGATCTCGCCCTCTGGGTCAACAACGCCGGCATCCTGGTCACCGGGGCGTCGTGGGAGCACGACGCCGCGACCCGCCGTCGGCTGCTCGACGTGAACACCCACGGCGCCATGAACGGCACCCTCGCCGCGCTGAGCGTGATGCGCGGGCAGGGCCACGGCCACGTGCTCAACGTCGTCTCGTTGGCCGGGCTGGTCGCCGCGCCCGGCGAGACGGTGTACGCGGCCAGCAAGCACGCCCTGCTGGCGTTCAGCCTCGGCACCCTGGCCGACCTGCGAATGGCCGGGTACCGGCGGGTGCACGTCTCCTGCCTCTGCCCGGACGGCATCTGGACCCCCATGCTGCACGACCGGCTGGACGACCCGGGGGCGCTAGCCTCGTTCACCGGATCGATGCTGACCGCGCAGCAGGTGGCGGCCCGCGCGGTCCGGCTCGCCCATCGGCCACGTCCGGTGGTCAGCCTGCCCCGCTGGCGGGGAGCGCAGGTGCGCCTGTTGGACGCACTGCCAAGGTTGGCCGTCGCACTCACCCCCCTCGTCCGGGCCGCCGGCCGCGCCGGGCAGCGCCGCCAACGCCGCAGGTCAACGCCGCCGGACCGGCGCTGACCACCGCTGGCCCGCTTGCTAGGTTTCCGAGCGTGACTCATCTCGACCGGTGCGACGAATCCAGCCGAACCTGGGTGACCGAGGCGATCGCCGCCGTCGAGGCAGACGCGAACCGGTCCGCCGACACCCACCTGCTGCCGTTCCCGCTGCCCCGGGAATGGGGGATCGACCTCTACCTCAAGGACGAGTCGTCACACCCCACCGGCTCGCTGAAGCACCGGCTGGCCCGTTCGCTGTTCCTCTACGGGCTCTGCAACGGCTGGATCGGGCCGCGCACCACGATCGTCGAGGCGTCGTCGGGTTCCACTGCCGTCTCCGAGGCGTACTTCGCCCGGATGCTGGGTCTGCCGTTCATCGCCGTCATGCCCGCCTCCACCTCGCCCGAGAAGATCACGCAGATCGAGTTCCAGGGCGGCCGGTGCCACCTGGTGGACGATCCGGCGAGCGTGGTGGTCGAGGCCCGGTGGCTCGCCGAGGACTCCGGCGGGCACTTCATGGACCAGTTCACCTACGCCGAGCGGGCGACCGACTGGCGGGGCAACAACAACATCGCTGAGTCGATCTACGCGCAGTTGGAACTGGAGCGGCACCCGATCCCCGCCTGGGTCGTTGTGGGCGCCGGCACCGGGGGCACCAGCGCGACAATCGGCCGCTACGCCCGGTACCGCCGGCTCGCCACCAAGCTCTGCGTCGTCGACCCGGAGAACTCGGCGTTCTACCCGGCCTGGCAGGCCGCCGACTGGTCGGTACGCACCGGGAAGGGCTCCCGCATCGAGGGGATCGGCCGGCCCACCGTGGAGGCGTCGTTCCTGCCCTCGGTGGTGGACCGGATGGTCCAGGTGCCGGACGCCGCGTCGGTGGCCGCCATGCGCGCCGGATCGGCGCTGCTCGGCCGCCGGGTGGGTGGGTCCACCGGCACCAACCTGTGGGGCGCGTTCGGCCTGATCGCCGCGATGCTCGCCGAGCGTCAGACCGGCTCGGTCGTCACCCTGATCTGCGACCCGGGCGACAGGTACGCGGACACGTACTACGCCGACGACTGGGTGGCCGCCCAGGGCCTCGACCTGACCCCGCACCTGGCCACCATCGACCGCTTCCTTGCCAGCGGGGCCTGGCCCGTCTGACGCGGTCAGCGGGGCGTGGCCCGCCCGGGCCGTCAGCGGGGCGTGGCCCGCGTGGGCCGTCAGCGGGCCTGGCCCGCTCAAGGCCGATCGGCCGGCCCGGCCCGCCCGGGACGCTGATCAGCGTGGGTCGATCCGTTCGGCCAGCCCGGGGTAGCGCACCACGTAGCCGCTGTCGTCAAGATCGATGTCGGCCGTGAAGGTGCCGCTGGCGAAGCGCACCCGACCCGGCCCGAGCCCGGTGTAGATCTGCTCGGCCGGCACCACCTCAAGACCGGGCAGCAGCACCCAGGCCACGGTGATCCGGTGTGCCACGTCGGCCGGCTCGGCCGCCATCCGAAGGCGGTGGACCGGCAGGGTGTTGAACAGTGGCGAACCGCTCAGGTCGACGTCGAGCGCGTCGGCCAGCCGGTCCGGGTCGTCCGTACCCGGCAGGCCGGCCCGGCGGTGACCGGCCGCGACCAGCGCCGCGTCCAGGTCGCCCTGTTCGGCTGTGGTCACCCGCCAACGACCCGCGGCCCGCTCCAGGGTCACCCGGCGCAGCCAGCCGAGACCCTCGGCCTCGACCTCGACCCGGGTGGTGGCCCAGTCCGGCGTGGTGGTGAGCTGGTAGCGGGCGGTCCACGGGATCGGGTCCACGGCGAGCAGAGTGCCCCGGGCCGCCAATCCTCGGCCGTCGTCGAGCAGAACCTGCTCGCTGCCGGCGGTGTCCGTCCGGGACCAGAAGATTGACTTCGGCATGGTCGGCATGAGCCGGACGTTACGCGACCTTCTCGGTATCGGCAGGGCATGCGCGAACGCCGCCGCGAAGCCTGGGCTTCGCGACGGCGTTCAGTGGATCAATCAGTGGGTACGCGCTGCGGGTCGCCCGCCAAAGCCGCGCCGATCGTCACGTGGACGGTCCTCGCGGGGCCGGTCGTCGCGGGGCCGGTCGTCCCGGACCCGGCTCTCCGGGCGGAACCCACCCCGAGCGTCCCGGTCGCCGAAGCGCCGCTCACCCTGCGGCCGGTCGCCGAAGCGACGCTCGCCGGTCGGTCGGTCGCCCCGACCGTCCCGGTCACCGAACTGCTGCCGGTCGCCGAACCGACGCTCGCCCTGCGGCCGGTCGCCGTACCCCCGGGTGTCCCGATCGGCGTAACGCCGCTCGCCCTGCGGGCGGTCGCCGTAGCTCCGGTCGCCCTGCGGGCGGTCGCTGTGCTGCCGGTCGCCGAAGCGACGCTCGCCCTGCGGGCGGTCGCTGTAGCTCCGGTCGCCCTGCGGCCGGTCACCGAAGCGGCGCTCGCCGGTGGGCCGATCGCCGTAGCGGCGCTCGCCCTGCGGACGGTCGCCGTAGCTCCGGTCGCCCTGCGGGCGGTCGCTGTAGCTCCGGTCGCCCTGCGGACGGTCGCTGTAGCGGCGCTCGCCCGTGGGCCGGTCACCGAAGCGCCGGTCGCCCTGCGGACGGTCGCTGTAGCGGCGCTCGCCTCCCGTGCGGTCACCGAACCGGCGCGGGCCGCCGGAGCGGTCGTCGAACCGGCGCGGGCCGCCGGAGCGGTCGCCGTAGCCCCGGGGTTCCGCGTCGACGCGGACCGGGACGCCACTGGGCTCGCGGGCGCCGACCAGCTCGGCCAACGCCGCGTCGCCGACCCGGACCCGGGTCTCGGCCGGCGCGACGCCGGCCTTCTCCATCATCGCCAGGGTGGTGCGACGCTGCTTGGGCAGCACCAGCGTGGCAACCGCGCCCGACTCGCCGGCCCGGGCGGTACGCCCCGCGCGGTGCAGGTAGTCCTTGGGGTCCTTCGGCGGGTCGACGTGCAGCACCAGGGTGACCCCGTCGACGTGGATGCCTCGCGCCGCCACGTCCGTGGCGACCAGCACGTTCATCCGGCCCTCACGGAACTCGGCGAGCGTCTTGGTGCGCATCCGCTGGGTCTTGCCGCCGTGCAGCCCACCGGCGCGTACGCCGACGGCCGCGAGCTGCTCGACCAGCCGGTCCACCCCGAGCTGGGTACGGGCGAAGACCATCGTCCGGCCGTCCCGGGCGGCGATCGAGGCCGCCACCGGGAACTTCTCGTGCGGCGGGATCAGCAGCATGTGGTGGTCCATGGTGGACACCGAGGCGGTGGACGGCGCCGTGGAGTGGGTCACCGGGTCGGTCATGAACCGCTTGACCAACGCGTCGACGTCACCGTCCAGGGTGGCCGAGAAGAGCAGCCGCTGACCGTTAGCGGGCGTCTTCGCCAGCAGATCGGTCACCTCGGGCAGGAAGCCCATGTCGGCCATCTGGTCGGCCTCGTCGAGCACCGTGACCTCGACGTCGTCGAGCTGGCAGATGCCCCGCTCGATGAGGTCACCAAGCCGGCCCGGGGTGGCCACGATGATCTCCACGCCGCGGCGCAGCGCGTCGATCTGACGGTCGTACGGAACGCCGCCGACGGCGGTCTTGAGGAAGATGCCGACGGACTTGCCCAGCGGCACCAGGGCGTCGTTGACCTGCATGGCCAGCTCGCGGGTGGGCACCAGGACCAGGGCGCGCGGACGCATCGGCCGGGCCCGGTTGCGGTTGGCCAGCCGGGCGATCATCGGCAGCCCGAAGGCGAGTGTCTTGCCCGAACCGGTCTGCCCGCGGCCCAGCACGTCGCGGCCGGCGAGCGCGTCCGGAACGGTGGCCCGCTGGATCTCGAACGGGCTGGTGATGCCCTGCTGCGCCAGCGCGCGGACCAGCGGCTCGGGCAGGCCGAGCGCGGCGAAGCTCATCGGCTCGGCGGTCTCGGTCGGCTCGGCCTGCGCTGTCGCTACCGGCGGGGTGCCAGCCTCGCTCGGGGCGACGTCGAGCTGCTCCCGGGCGGCGTCGGCCGCCGGGACTGAGTTGAAAACGGACGTAACGGTGCTGGGGTCAGCAGAGGTGGTCAACAAAAACCTTTCGAGCGGGGCGCATCTTCGCGATGGCCTGCCGCGGCTGTACCGCCGGATCGCCCGCAAGATCGCCCAGGGGCGCACACCACGCGCGCCGGGTCAGTGATCTCAGCCAGTGTACGGCGGTCTGGCGAAGCCGCCAGCCGGTTGACCGACCGTAGTGGGCGGACTCACCATCGCTGGCTCACCCGTTGAGCACGCTGCCCACCAGACCGTCCAGGGCGTCACCGGCCAGCAGAACGACCATGACGCTGATCGCCACCAGCAGCCCCAGGGCGGCGGCCAGGACGATCATCACCCGGGCGTTACTGGACCGCTCGGCCGGCGTGTCGGACCAGCCCTGGGCCAGGATGTGCCCGGTCAGCGAGCCGGAGGTCTCCACCGCGTTGGCGGGTATCGCCACAGTGGTGAAGCCGGCGCCCTCGCCGTTGCCGTAGACGGTGCCGGCCAGGTCGGTGCGACTGTCGTGCCGCCCACCACGGGCGCCGGCAGCCTCCCGTCCGGCCGAACGAGCCGGTGGGCCGCTCGGCGGCGAGGTCACCCGGGAGTTTCCGGTGTTCCCGGTCGACGAGGGGGCCCCGGCGGTGGATGGTGGCCAGCTCGGCAGCGCTGGTGCGGGCACTACCGGCGGCGCGGAGGCGGGTGCCCCGGCCCATCCGGCACCGGACGTCGGGCGGGTCGCCCCACCGGTGGACGACCACCCGGCCGGTGGTGCGGAGACCGAAGCGCTGGCCCGTACGCCGGGCGTGTCGGACATCGCGGGCGGCGGCGGGAACGGCGGTGCCGGCATCGGGGCGGGCGGGGCCGGTGGTGCCGGCACCGGCGGACCGGGTGGCGGCAGCGGTGGGCTCGGGACGGGCGGCGTCGGCGGGCCGGGGATGGGCGGCACCGGCGAGGGCGGTGGGGTGGGCGGGCCCGGGACTGGCGGAACCGGACCGGGCGGCGGCGTGGGTCGAGGACCCGGCGTCGGCACCGGGCCGGGCGGGTACGGACCAGGGGCCGGCGCGGGCTCCGGTTCCGGTGGCGACGGCTGGGTCGGCCCGGGGCCGGGTGGCGTGGGGTCCGGCTCCGGCTCCGGAGTCGACGGCGTCGGAGGCTGGGCCGGCTCGGCACCCACCGGCGCGGCTCGATAGACGGCTGGCGTGCTCTCGCGACGGTCCGGGGTGCCCAGGGCGCTGGCAGTGCCCCGGCTGCTGCTCGGAACCGTGGCGCTGGCCCGGGCCGGGGCGGAGGAGTCGCTTCGCTGGCCCGGCAACGACATGTCGGCGGGGCTGGCCGAGCCTGTCGCACGGTAGGTGGTAGCTGTGACCGGAGCGCTGGCCGGCAGGTCACTGCGGAGAGCACCGGCGGTCACGACGCTGGCACGTGCGCGGACCGGTGCCGCAGCCGCGCTCTGGCGCTCGTCGTCGCCGGCGGACGCGTCGTCATCGGCCTCGGCGGCGCCGTCCGCGGCGTCCGTTGCAGTGCCGCCACCGACCGGGTCGCTGCCGCCTGGGCCGCTGCCGACCGGGTCGCTGCCGACCGGGTCGCTGCCGACCGGGTCGCTGACAGCGGGGGCGGCGTCGCCGCCAGTGGAGCCGGAGTCGGCCGAGCTGGTGGCAGGCGAGCTGGTGTCGCTGCCTGTCGTGCCGGCGTCCGTCGAGCTGGTGTCGCTGCCTGTCGAGCTGGTGGCAGCCGGGCTGGTGTCGCTGGCGGCCACCGGGTCGGCGTTGTCCGGCCCTGATGGGCCGGCCTGGTCGACCACGGGGTCGACAGTCTCCGCCGGATCTCTCTGCTCGGCCATTTCCGCCCTCCGCGCCATGCTCGCACCCGGACCCGTGACGTCGAGTCGGATGTGCCTGGTTGTCACGGTGCCACAGATCGTCCCGAGCGGACAGCCGGAGCGGTCGTGGCGGATCAGCCCGTGGCGCTGGGGCTACCCGTCGCGCTGCTACTGCCCGTCGCGCTCGTGCTGGCCTTCGGCGTGGTCGTCGGAGACGCGCTGGTCGGCGCGTTGGTCGGTGCCGAGGGCGCTGTCGACGGAGTGTTGCTCGGGGTGTTCGACGGCTTCGGCGTCTTGCTGACGGAGGGGGTGGGCGTCGGAGTGGTCGTCAGCGTCGGCGTGGGCGTGGGCGTGGGCTTGGTGGTCTTCGTGGGCGACGGCGTGGGCGTCGGCTTGGTGGTCTTCGTGGGCGACGGGGTGGGCGTCGGCTTCGGCGTCGAGACGGGCGGGGTCGGGTTGGTCACGACCGGCGCCGGCACCGCGCCGATCACCCGGGTGGCGGCGTACAGCCGGGACCAGCGGACGACCGAGATCTTGACGACGTCGCCAGTGGTGGGTGCCTGCACCATCTTGCCGTTGCCGATGTACATGCCGACGTGGTGGATCGTCGTCCAGCTGCTGCCCGAGGCGAAGAAGAGCAGGTCGCCGGGGAGCAGCGCGCTCTGCGGAACAGTGCGGCCCCGGGTGGCGGCGTACTGGTCGCGGGAGACCCGGGGCAGGTCGAAGTAGTCGGCGCCGGGGGACCGGTACGCCGCCCACATCAGGCCGGAGCAGTCGAACTGGTTCGGCCCCTCCTCGGACCACTTGTACGGGTCGCCGAGCTGGGCGAGCGCGTACCGCACCGCTGCCAATGCCCGGGGGTGCGCGGCCATGCCGCTGATGCTCTGGTTGGAGACGTAGCCGGCGCCGATCTGCTGCTCGGCGGCTTCCTGCTGACGTTCGATCTCGATCAGCGCGGCGGCGTTGTCCCGGCGCAGCTTGAGCAGGCTCGCCTCGGCGGTGCGGAGCGCCGCCTCACCGGTGGTGAACTCCGTCTCGGCGGCGACGAGCAGATTCTTGGCGTCGGCGTGCTTCTGGTACGCGGCCTGCTCGCCGGCGCGGGCCCGGGACAGCTCCCCGGCCACCCCTGTGGTGCCGCCGTCGACCTTCTCGCCACGGGTGATCGCCTGGAGGCGGCTGAGCCCACGGATGTCCTGGGCGAGCTCGCCCGGCGGCAGCGCGGCGGCGGCCTTGACAGCCTCGGCGGCGGCGGTGTCGGCCGTCTGCTGGGCCCGGAGCAGGGCGTCCTGCGCGGTCGCCAGCGCCTTGCCGGCCGCGTCGAGCTGCGCCTGGGCGTCGACGCGTTTCTGCCGACTCACCAGTAACGCCTCGCCGAGCGCGCCGACCTGGACCTCACCGGCGGAGATCGCGGTGGCCAGTGGGCCGTTGCCGATGTTGACCACCGGTGGAACGGGCACGCCAACGACCGGCGCGCTGCCGGGCAACTGAAGCGAGCCGGTGACCGCCGGACGCGAACCGGTGTCCGGGACGGTGGTCGGCACGCCGGGCTCCGCGTACGCGGGGGTGGCCAGCACGGCCGCGGCGATCGCGCCGAGCAGGGCGGCCCAGAGCTTCGGACGCAGGACCGGCGAGATCACCGGGCTCCGTCGTCGCTGCCGTCGCCCGCGCCCGCTGTAGATCATGCCGCTCCCCGTCCAACCGCTCGTCGCCGCGCTCGGTGGGCGCGACCGCCGGGACGGTACCAGTGTGTGTGTTCCGCCCCACCTTGTTACTACCGCACCGCGCCACTCATGTCGATGCGTTGCCGGGTTACGGGAGGCTGAGAGTCTGGTGAAGTGGGTCGCTGCCGGCGACCGTGCCGCCGGGCCCGTCGGCACCGCGACGTACGCTCGATCCGGACCGCAGGTGGAAGGGACGTGCCATGGACGCCGGACTCAAGCGTGAGCTCGAAGCGAAGGTGTACGCCGGTGAGCGGCTGACCCGGGAGGACGGGGTCGCCCTCTACGAGAGCGACGACCTGACCTGGCTGGGGCGGCTGGCGCACCACAAGCGCACCGAGCTGAACGGCGAACGGGTGATGTTCAACGTCAACCGGCACCTCAACCTGACCAACGTCTGTTCGGCGTCCTGTGCGTACTGCTCGTTCCAGCGCAAGCCGGGCGAGAAGGACGCGTACACGATGCGCATCGACGAGGCGGTCCGCAAGGCCAAGGAGATGGAGGACGAGCAGCTCACCGAGTTGCACATCGTCAACGGCCTGCACCCCACGCTGCCCTGGCGTTACTACCCGAAGGTGCTGCGCGAGCTGAAGGCGGCGCTGCCGAACGTGAAGCTCAAGTGCTTCACGGCGACCGAGGTGCAGTGGTTCGAGAAGATCAGCGGCCTGAGCGCCGACGAGATCCTCGACGAGCTGATGGACGCCGGTCTGGAGTCGCTGACCGGCGGCGGCGCGGAGATCTTCGACTGGGAGGTCCGGCAGCACATCGTCGACCACGCCTGCCACTGGGAAGACTGGTCGCGCATCCACGCCCTGGCGCACAGCAAGGGCATGAAGACCCCGGCGACGATGCTGTACGGCCACATCGAGGAGCCCCGGCACCGCGTCGACCACGTGCTGCGGCTGCGCGAGTTGCAGGACGAGACCGGCGGCTTCGCTGTCTTCATTCCGCTGCGCTACCAGCACGACTTCGTCGACTCGGCGGACGGCAAGATCCGCAACCGGATCCAGGCGCGCACCACGATGGCCTCGCCGGCCGAGTCGCTGAAGACGTTCGCCGTCTCCCGGCTGCTCTTCGACAACGTGCCGCACCTGAAGAACTTCTGGGTGATGCACGGGCTGTCGGTGGCCCAGCTCTCGCTGAACTTCGGCGTGGACGACTTGGACGGCTCCGTCGTCGAATACAAGATCACCCACGACGCCGACTCGTACGGCACCCCGAACACGATGCACCGGGACGACCTGCTGCACCTGATCTGGGACGCCGGCTTCCAGCCCGTCGAGCGGGACACCCGCTACAACGTGGTCCGGGAGTACGACAAGGCCCCGTCGCTGGCCGAGCGGCGTGCCGAGCCGCAGCAGGTCTGGGCCTGAGTCACCACGTACCCTCGCAGTCGATGACCGAGCAACGAGGACCTGAGCAGCAGAGCAGCGGGTTTCCCCGCCGGGACGCCGAGGGCCGCATCCGTACCCTGGGCGATCTGCTCGGGGTGTGCCTGGCCGGCCTGGTCATCGGCGTGCTCGCGTTGGTGTTGTTCGACTGGGCGTTCGCCTCGATCGGCGCCGGCGACTTCGGGCACACAAATGGTTGGCTGGCGGTGATCCTGCCCGCCTGGCTGTTCTGGGACGACTTCCGGGCCTGGGAGTTCGGCGCGGCCCGGGTGGTGGCGGCGGTGGTCGCCGCTGCCGTCGGGGTGTTCGCCGGGCTGCTGATCGCCGGTCTGGGCGCGGGGTTGCCGCCGTTGCTCTCCGGCGCGTTCGCGGCGGGGGCGTTCACAGTGGCGTACGCGGCCCTCTGGTTCCCGGGTGTCCGCTGGCTGGCCCGCCGGACCGGCTGACCACGACCGCCCGCCGGGCGGCTCGACCCTTCCGCCGGCAGTGGCGGGCGACGGAGAGAACGGAGTGGTGCAGGTGAGCGCCGCGCTCAAGTACACGCTGGGCCGGATCGGGCTGTTCGTCGCCGTGCTGGCCGGCCTCTGGCTGATCGACATGAACGTGTTCCTGAAGCTGATGCTGGCGCTGGTGTTCTCCGCTGCGCTCTCCTTCTTCCTGCTGCGTGGTTGGCGGGACGAGATGGCCGGGGAGATCGCCGAGGCAGCCGAGCGTCGCCGCAGCGAGAAGGAACGCCTCCGCTCCGCCCTGGCCGGCGAAGACCAAACCCCCACCCCCACCCCTGACCCTCCCACCCAGGCCCCAGACTCCCCGCGTTGATCATGAAGTTATTGCCACGACACGCCGAGTAGTCGGGCAATAACTTCATGATCAACCGCGCTGGGCCGGGGTGGGGCTGGGGCCGGGGCCGGGGCCGGGGCTGGGGGTGGGGCTACCAATTGGTGGAGCCGGGGACCTTGGGCCAGGGCTTGGCGGTGGGCTTGATCAGGTACGCGATGCCGCCGGAGCCGCCGGAAACACCACCGCTGGCGTTGGTGCGCTTGGTGCGCAGCCAGATCTGCTCGAACTGCTCACGCTTGTAGACGTTGCGCACCACGTCGTTGCTGGATGAGGCCGGGTCGTTGACGATCACGTCGCCGCCGGCGGTGAAGCCGACCACCACGAAGAGGTGCCCGGAGGTGCCGTAGTTCGCCCCGTCCAGCTCACTGGCGAGGAAGGACTGGCTGGTCACGACGGGAATGCCGGCGGCGATGAAGCGCTCCACCTCGTCCAGTGAGTGCAGCCGGGTCACCCGACCCTCCAGTCCGGGGAAGCTGGCCGCGTACGCGGTGTTGAAGGGCCAGTTGCCCGCGCCGTCGTACGTGTAGTCGTAGGTCATCCGGGCGGCGTGGTTGACGGTCGGGTCGGGGTAGGTCGGGTCCACCCAGGAGGTGTCGGCCGCCGACGGTTTGCGTCCCCAGTACTCGACCACCATCTCCGTCGAGGTGGGTGAGCACCACGCCTCGCCGCCGCCGTCGTACTCGGGGTAGTGCCCGGAGTGCACGTTCTGCGAGTAGCGCGGCACCGGCAGCTCCCGGCCCCAGGCGATGTGCCCGGCGCTCGGGGTCACTGTGAACCGGTCCGGCACCGTTGAGCTCATCGCGCCCAGCATCCGGACCACCGGGGCGGCGCTCTGCCCGGGTGCGCGGTAGAGGGTCAGCTTGAGCTGGTACGACCGCAGCAGCACCCCGGCGGTGGCGTCGTCGATGCTGAAGGTGTCGGTCCAGATCGTCGACCAGGGGTCGCCCTGCCGGTTGACGCTGGTCCGCTTGATGTCGGTGTCCCCGGACGCCCAGCGACCCAGGACGTACCACGGGGTCTGGTCGCCGCTGGTGTAGCTGCCCTGCATCTCCACCTGGATCCAGGTGCCGGCGGGGGTCTCCGCGTTCCAGGAGGCGATCAGCTCGGTGGCGTCGAACCCGATCCGGGTCACCGGCGAGGTCCAGGTGCCGTACTCCCAGGTGCGGGTGGCGCCGGTGTGCGGGTCCGCGTACTCGGTGGTGCCGGCCGGGCGGGCCAGTGTGATGCCCGCTCGGGCGCCGGGCACGACGCGGGTGCCGGCCCGGCTGCCCCGGTGCCAGTCGGCGGGCCCGGACCAGTCCTGGTAGGTGATCTGCTCGTCGTGGGCGGGGGCGGGCGGGTGGGCCGCCAGCGCGGGCGCGGCGCTGGTGAGCAGGGCGAGCGTGGTGACGCCGGCGAGGGCGGCCGCGCGCAGGCGGGATCTGGCCATTGGTGCTCCGCGGTGTCGAGGGGGCATCGTCGCTGGTCAGTTTTCCGCTTGGAGGGAAGTTTCGCCAGATGTTGATAGGTGGAAAATCATTGCCGCCATGATGATCCGCCTGGGATGGCCAACGCAGCGATCAATATTGATATGACCATGTGACAGGTGGTGAAGTGTCCTTCACCGAGCGGGATCTCCCGCCCATCGAGGAGGTAGTCAATGGCCCTCCGCACGCCCACCCCCCTCCGCCGTGTCCTGGTGCTCGCCGTCGTCACCGGGCTGGGCATCGTCACCGTCGCCGCCGGCCCGGTCACCGCCGGCCCGGTCACCGCCCGACCGGCACCGGACCGCACCGCTGAGCAGGTCGCCGCCGGCTACCGGGTGCTCGGGCCCCGGACCCTCGCCGACCGCAACGCGGTGGCCCGCACCGGAGCCGCCATCGACTACTCCGAACACGGCGTGCTGCACATCTCGGCCACCGCCGCCGAGGCCGCCGCGATCGGCAAGCTCGGCTTCCGGCTGGAACCGCTCGCCCCGCCGCCCAACGCCGAGCGCGGCGCCGGCGACTTCGGCGCGCTGGCCTTCCCGCCGGCCGACTCGAACTACCACGACTACGCGGAACTGACAGCCGTCGTGAACCAGGTCGTCGCGGACCATCCGGCGATCGCGCGCAAGATCAGCATCGGTTCGTCGTACGAGGGCCGCGACCTGATGGCGGTGAAGATCTCCGACAACGTCGGCACCGACGAGAACGAGCCGGAGATCCTGTTCAACTCCCAGCAGCACGCCCGCGAGCACCTGACCGTCGAGATGGCGATCTACCTGCTCAACCTCTTCACCGACAGCTACGGCAGCGACTCCCGGATCACCAACATCGTCAACGGCCGGGAGCTCTGGATCGTGCCGACCGTCAACCCGGACGGCAGCGAGTACGACATCGCCACCGGGTCGTACCGGTCCTGGCGCAAGAACCGGCAACCCAACAGTGGCTCGTCCAACGTCGGCACCGACCTGAACCGCAACTGGTCCTACAACTGGGGATGCTGCGGCGGCTCGTCCGGCAGCACCTCGTCGGAGACCTACCGGGGGCCGTCGGCGTTCTCCGCGCCCGAGACGCAGGCGCTGCGCAACTTCGTCAACGGCCGGGTGGTCGGCGGTGTGCAGCAGATCAAGGCGAACATCGACTTCCACACGTACTCGCAGCTGGTGCTCTGGCCCTACGGCTACACCACGGCGAACACCGCGACCGGGATGAACGCGGACCAGTACAACACCTTCGCCACCATCGGTCAGCAGATGGCGGCCACCAACGGCTACACGCCGGAACAGTCCAGCGATCTCTACATCACCGACGGAGACAGCCTCGACTGGATGTGGGCCACCCACAACATCTGGGCGTACACGTTCGAGATGTACCCGGGCTCGTCCGGTGGCGGCGGCTTTTACCCGCCCGACGAGGTGATCCCGGCGCAGACCTCGCGTAACCGCGAGGCGGTGCTGATCCTCAGCGAGTACGCCGACTGCCCGTACCGGGCCATCGGCAAGCAGTCGCAGTACTGCGGCGGGGGTGGCGGCACCACCGTCTGGTCGGACACCTTCGAGACCGCCACCGGCTGGACCATCAACCCGGCCGGCACCGACACCGCCACGGCTGGTGCGTTCGAGCGGGGCGCCGCCCAGGCGACCACGTCCTCCGGGGCCAAGCAGCTCACCCCGTACGCCGGGTCCAACGACCTGGTCACCGGCCGGCTGGCCGGCTCGGCGGCCGGTGACTACGACCTGGACGGCGGCGTGACCAGCGCCCGGTCACCGGCGGTGACCCTGCCCTCCTCCGGCACGCTGACCCTCTCGCTCGCCTGGTACCTGGCGCACGGCTCGAACGCCTCGTCGGCGGACTACCTGCGGGTGAGCGTGGTGCACAACGGCGGCACCACAGCGCTGCTCACCCAGGCCGGCGCGGCCAGCAACCGCAACGGGAGTTGGGCGGTCGCCAACCTCAACCTCACCCCGTACGCGGGCCAGTCGGTCCGCGTGCTCGTCGAGGCGGCGGACGCGTCCGGAGCCAGCCTCGTGGAGGCGGCTGTGGACAACGTCACCATCACGTCCTCCTGATCGGGTGGGGCCCCGTCCCGCCCCGGCGGGGCCCCACCACCCGCTCGGAAACCTCTGGATCTCGGACATAAGCCTCCCCGCCCGGTGTGGTGCGGGTGTCCGAGGTATCGACGGCCACCGACCGGCCCTTGATCGATCCGGCATCTCCTGGCGGTGCGCTACCGTCTTAGCGACCAGTCCGCAGCGAAGCCGGTGCTCATCCCGGCGCTGTCCCGCAACTGTGATGCCCCACCGCCCGGTGGGGACGAGCCAGGTCGCCTACGGATCGGTCGCGAAACGCGCTCTCGAGGAAGGGCGCCTCGTGGGCGGGCGTACGAAAGTCCCTGTCGGCGAAGCACCACACTCCTCGACCGACAGGAGGCCCCCATGAACAGACGTACCCCTCGGCTCTTCGCGGCGACACTCGCGGTCACCGCGCTCGCCCTCGGCGCCTGCGCCGACAAGGCCGACGACCAGCCGAGCGCCGGCACCGCAGCCGCCGCCTACCCGGTCACCGTCGGCGCGCTCACCCTCGACAAGCGCCCCGAGAAGATCGTCGTGCTGTCGCCCTCCGCCACCGAGATGCTCTTCGCGATCGGTGCCGGTCCGCAGGTGACAGCCGTCGACGACCAGTCGAACTACCCGGCCGACGTGCCCAAGACCGACCTCTCCGCCTTCCAGCCGAACGCCGAGGCGATCGCCGGTAGGAACCCTGACCTCGTGGTGCTCTCCGACGACCGCAACAAGATCGTCGAGCAGCTCGGCAAGCTGAAGATCCCGGTGTACCAGACCCCGGCGGCGACCACGCTCGACGACTCGTACCGGCAGATCACCGAGCTGGGCACGCTGACCGGGCACGCCGACCAGGCCACCGACGTCGCCACCCGGATGAAGGACGACATCGCCAAGCTGGTCAAGGACCTGCCGCAACGCACCGAGAAGCTCACCTACTTCCACGAGCTGGGCCCTGAGCTGTACAGCGCCACCAGCAAGACCTTCATCGGCTCGCTCTACAGCCAGGCCGGCCTGACGAACATCGCCGACCCGGCCGACGCGGACGGCAAGAACTTCGGCTACCCGCAGCTGTCCCAGGAGTTCATCGTCAAGGCCGACCCGGACTTCGTCTTCCTGGCCGATGCCAAGTGCTGCCAGCAGAGCGCCGACACGGTCAAGGCACGCAGTGGCTGGGCCGGCCTCACCGCGGTGAAGAACAACCAGGTCGTCGCCCTCAACGACGACATCGCCTCCCGCTGGGGCCCACGGGTCGTGGACCTGCTCCGGGTCATCATCGACGCGGTCGCCAAGGTGCCCGCATGACCGTCGCCAGTCAGTGACCGGGTCGCGACAGGTGTCCGATCCGGCACCAACCGGTCGATTGGCCGAGCCGCCGCCGACAGCCCCGCGGGCCGAGCCACGTTCCGGGGCCCGGCCCGCCGGGCTGCCGTCCGGGTCCCGGCCCGCCGGGCTGCGCATGCGGTGGTTGGTCGCGGGGTTGGTCGCGGTGCTCGTCGCGCTCGTCGTCGGGGTGTCGCTCGGCCCGGTGAGCCTGCCCCCGGGCAGCGTCGCCGCCGAGCTGCTCAACCTGTTTCCGGGGGTGCACCTCGACAGTGGGCTGACCGAGCGGGAGATCGCGATCGTCACCGAGCTGCGCCTGCCCCGGGTGGTGCTGGGTCTGCTCGTCGGCGGTCTGCTCGCCCTCGCCGGCGGTTGCTACCAGGGTGTGTTCCGCAACCCGCTGGCCGACCCGTACCTGCTCGGTGTGGCCGCCGGCGCCGGCCTCGCGGTCACCGCGGCGATCGCCCTCGGCGGCGCCGGCCGGCAGGGCACGCTCTCCGGGTTGCCGATGACCATTCCGCTGGCCGCGTTCGCCGGTTCGCTGCTCGCCGTCACGATGACCTACGTGCTCGGCGCGGCCGGGGGGCGACGCGGGTCACCGGCCATGCTGATCCTGGCCGGGGTGGCGGTCTCCGCGTTCCTCTCCGCCGGGCAGACGTACCTTCTGCAACGACACGCCGACACCATCCAGCCGGTCTACTCCTGGTTGCTCGGCCGGCTGGCCACCGCCGGTTGGCACGACGTGCTGCTGGTGCTGCCGTACGCCGTGCTCACCACAGTGGTGGTGCTGCTGCACCGCCGCGAGCTGGACGTCCTCGCGGTCGGCGACGACGAGGCGAGAAGTCTGGGCCTGCACCCGCAGCGCACCCGGTACCTGTTGATCGCCGCCGCCTCGCTGGGCACCGCGGCGGCGGTCTCCGCTACCGGCCTGATCGGTTTCGTCGGCATCATCGTGCCGCACACCGTCCGGCTGCTCGCCGGGTCCAGCTACCGGGTGATCCTGCCGATGTCACTGCTGTTCGGCGGCGCGTTCCTGGCGCTGACCGATGTGGTGGCCCGCACCGTCGCCGCTCCGTCCGAGCTGCCGATCGGAGTGGTGACCGCCCTGCTGGGCGGCCCGTTCTTCGTCCTCGTGCTGCGGACCGCCCGGCGAGTGCTCACGTGAGCCGCGAACCCGCCGTCGGCGCGGCGGCCGTCGAGGTGCGCGGGCTGCACGTAGCCCTCGGTGGCACGCCGATCCTGACCGGCGTCGACCTCACCGTCGCCGTCGGCGAATGGGTCACCGTGATCGGCCCGAACGGCGCCGGCAAATCCACACTGTTGCGCGCCGTCGGCGGCCTGCTGCCCGCGCCGAGGGCGATCACCCTCTTCGGTACGCCGAGTGCCGCGCTGCGCCGTCGGGACCGCGCCCGAATAGTGGCCACTGTGGCACAGTCGCCGGTGGTGCCGCCCGGCATGTCGGTGCTGGACTACGTGCTGCTCGGCCGCACCCCGTACATCCCGACCCTGGGCCGGGAGTCGACCGCCGACGTCGACGCCGTGCACGAGGTGCTGGGGCAGTTGGACCTCGCCGGCTTCCACCGTCGCGAACTGGCCACCCTCTCCGGCGGCGAACGGCAGCGGGTGTTCCTCGCCCGCGCGCTCGCCCAGGGCGCGACGCTGCTGCTGCTCGACGAGCCGACCAGCGCGCTCGACATCGGTCACCAGCAGGACGTGCTCGAAGTCGTCGACCAGCTACGCCGGGAGCACGGCCTCACCGTCCTGGCCACCATGCACGACCTCTCCCTGGCCGGTGAGTACGCCGACCGGATGGTGATGCTCGCCGCCGGTCAGGTGGTGGCCGCCGGAACTCCGTCCGAGGTGTTGACCGAGGACCTGCTCGCCACCCACTACCGGGCCAGCGTCAGGGTGGTCCCCGGGGCCCACGGCCCTTTGGTGGTCCCCGTCCGCCCCACCCGCCCCTGAGCACACAGGCGCTGGGTCAGGGGCCCAGGTCGATGACGGAGAAGAGGGCGCCCTGGGGGTCGCGCAGGGCGGCGAAGCGGCCCGCCGGGATGTCGCGGGGCGGGACCAGGATCGTTCCGCCCAGCTCGGAGGCGCGGGCCGCGGCGGCGTCCGCGTCGGCCACCGCGAAGTACACCGTCCAGTACGCGGGCAGGTCGGCCGGGAAGTCGTCGGCCAGCGGCGGCATCATCCCGGCGACGATCTGCGTGCCGAGCCGCCACCCGGTGTACGTCATCGCGCCCACCGCCTGGTCGTCGGGCTGCCAGCCGAACACCAGCTCGTAGAAGACCTTCGCGCCCTCGGGGTCGGGGGTGACCAGCTCGTTCCAGCTCATCGCGCCCGGTGTGTTGAACACCTCGGCGCCGGCCATGGCCAGCGGCTGCCAGACGCTGAACGTGGCGCCGGCCGGGTCGGCGAAGACCGCCATCCAACCCCTGTCGAAGACCTCGAACGGGGGTACGACGACCTGCCCGCCGGCCCGTTCGACCCGGCCGGCGACCAGTTCGGCGTCGTCGGTGGCGAGGTACGTCGACCAGATCGGGACCTGGTCCGGGATCGCTGGCGGGCCGGCGCCGGCCACCGGCTTGCCGTCGAGCAGGAAGACCGTGTAGCCGCCCGCCTCGGGCTCCGGGGTGACCTGGCCGGTCCATCCGAACAGTTCCGGGTAGAAGCGCCGCGCGTCGGTCAGGTCCGGGGTGGCCAGGTCGGCCCAGCAGGGCGTACCCGGCGGGACGGTGCTCACGTCAAGACCCCTCTCGGCCCGGGCGGCCACGGCGGCCCCCTGCCGGAATCCTGGCACCGTCCCGCCGCGGCTCGGGGCGGAAACGGACGAATCGTCAGCTGAACCGGCGACCCTCGTCCCGCCGGTACGCCCAACCGGCGAGCGCGGCGAGCAGCACCACCCAGACACCGAGCATGATCATTGCCATCGGCGCCACGTCGTAGTCGGCCACCGCCGCCCACATCAGCTCGGCAGCGCCCCGGGTGGGCAGGTACGGCGCGATCGTCTCGATGAACCCGGGCGCGTCGCCCGGCGCGGAGAGCAGGCCGCCGCCGAACGCCAGCGGCAGGAAGATCAGCTGCGCCACCACGATCGCCGCCTTGCTCGGCAGCAGGTAGCCGATGGCGAGCCCCATCAGCGTGAACGGCACCGAAATGACTGCCACGGTGCAGAGAGCCAACAGGAACGCCGCCGGGGTGACCTGGGCCGCGGTCAGCGTCGCGCCGATCACCACGACCGGGATCAGCGAGAGGTAGGTCAGCGCCAGGCCGGCCAGCACCCGACCGGCGAACCGCGGCGCCGGCCCGGTCGGCAGGGTCCGGGTGTACGGGTTCCAGGGCTGGTCGCGGTCCTCGGCGACACCGACGCCGTACTGGAAGATGTTGGCGCTCATCACCGAGAAGGTGACCATCGACGCGGTGGCGTAGGTGGCACCGACCGGATCGTCACCGGCGAACGGCACCACGAAGAAGATCATGGAGGCGGCGGGAAAGAAGGCGCTGCCGAAGACGGCCACCGGGATCCGGATGATCTCCAGGAGTTGGTAGCGGGCGTGGACCAGGGCGAGCTGCACTGTCGCCTCCTCAGACTGTGGTGGGTCGGCCGCCGGCAGCGGCGGTGGTGGGTCGGCCGGTGCCGGCGGGCACGTCTGCGCTGGACGCGTCCGCGCTGGTGATGGCGAGGAACGCCTCCTCCAGCGAGGTCGGCCGTACCTCCAGGTCGGTGAACGGGGCCCGGGCCGTGACCAGCGCTCGGACCAGCTCGTCGGCGTCGGTGGTGAGCAGGTGCAACCGACCGTCGACCCGTTCGGTGCGAACCACTCCGGGCAGGTCCGGCAGGTCGTCGGCGACCAGGCTGACCCGGCGTACGCCCACGATGCCGCGCACCGCGTCCACTGTGTCGTCGGCGAGCACCCGGCCCTGCCCGATGACCACCACCCGGTGGGCGAGCGCCTCCACCTCCTCCAGGTAGTGGCTGCTCAACAGCACTGTGCCGCCGTCGTCGTGGAACGCCCGGATCGCGTCCCACAGGGTGTGCCGGGCGGCCACGTCCAGGCCCGTGGTTGGTTCGTCGAGCAGCACCAGGCGGGGTCGGCCGACGAACGCCAACGCCACCGCCAACCGGCGGCGTTGCCCGCCGGAGAGCCCACCGGTCTGCCGTCGGGCCAGGTCGGCGAGGCCGAAGCGGTCGAGCAGCTCCGCCCGGGGCACCGGGTCGGGGTAGTGCGCGGAGACGAAGTCGACGACCTCGCCGACGCGCAGCGTGCTGGGTGGGCCGGTCTCCTGCATCGTGACCCCGATGTGTCGCCGGCTCGCCGCGTCGCGGGGGTCTGCGCCGAACAGCTCGACCCGCCCCGAGCTGGGGCGGCGCAGACCCACGAGCAGTTTCATCAGGGTGCTCTTGCCGGCGCCGTTCGGCCCGAGCAGACCGACCAGTTCACCGGCCCGGACCTCCAGGTCGACACGGTCGAGGGCGAGGACGTCGCCGTACCGGCGGCTGGCCTGTTCGGCGCGGGCGAGGGTCATGGCTGCTCCTTCGACTGGGTGGGGTCGAGCAGGGCGCGGATCGATTCGGTGTACTCCTCGAACGCCAGCCGACCTCGGCGGCTGAGCCCGACCAGGGTCGCCGGGGTGCGTCCACGATGGGTCTTGCTGATCTCCACATAGCCGGCGTCCTCGAGCTTGCGCAGGTGCACCGAGAGGTTGCCGGCGGTCATCGCGAGCAGCTCCTGTAGGCGGGGGAACGCGATCTTGTCGCCGACGTTGAGAGCGGAGAGGCTGGCCACCACCCGCAGCCGGGCCTGCGCGTGGATGACCGGATCCAGCTCGGTCACGGCTGCTGTCGCTGTCGCTGTCGCCGCCGGGCGAGCGCGCCGGCCACCAGCATTCCGCCGCCGCCGGCCACCGCCACGACGAGCGGGTGCCAGCCCGGCCCGGCGATCGCCCCGATCACGTTGATCACGCTGATCCAGACGCCCAGCCGGAACAGGTCCTGGTCCAACCAGACCGCCCCGCCCGCCATGTGCAGCGCGCCGGTCAGCCCGACGGCGGTCGCCGACCAGAGCAGCGCCGCCAGGTCGTGCGGCAGGTGCTCGGAGATCCGGCCCAGCCCCGCGTAGACGCTCACCGAGCCGAGGGCCCAGGCGTACCCGTACCAGCGTCCACGCTGGGCGGACTCGCCGGTCACCTGGCCGTAGGCCCGTACGCTGACCACCGCCTGGATCGCCCCGGCGCTGGCGAGCAGGACGAAGAGGACTGTCAGCGGCAGCCAGCTCGGCAGTGGGACCAGCGCCCGATCACCGGGGGAGAACCGCAGGAAGAACAGCCCGAAACCGACCAGCCAGGCGACACCCCATGGCCAGTAGAGCAGGCGGGCGTCGGGGTCGAGTCGGCGTGCCGTCGCCGACCGTTGGTGCTGGATCAGCCGCAGCGCCGCCGCGGCGTCGGTGGGTGGTGAATCATCGTCGAGGTCCACGCAAACTACTTTACGATACAAAGTCGAGCTGGGTGACCCCGTCATCACCCGCCGGGACCCCCGATCGCGGCGAGCAGTGCCTATGGTGGGGAGTCGCGGCGACTGATCCGTCGCACAGCCCACAGGGGAGGGTCCGTGTCAAGCCCGAGCAATGAGCTGGAGGTCCAGCCGGAGGCCCTGACGGCGTTCGCCGCGGGGTCCAAGGATCGGGCGGCCCGCTTTCGCGAGCTGCACCGCGCCTTCGGCGACGGCCACGTGCCCCGGCACGCCTTCGGAGTGATGCCGGCGTCCTTCAACCTCGCGGCGACGTACGCCGAGCAGTTCGAGGCGTGCCTTCAGGGGCTCGCCGACGGTGCCGAGATGATGGCGGACATCGCCGAAGGGCTCACCGACACCGCCGCCGCCTACACCGGCACCGACGCGGCGAACACCGACCTGTTCGTGCCCGGCCGCCCGCCCGCTCCCGACGTCATCGCGCCCGGCCCCTGGTCCGGTGGCACCGCCACCCCGAACGGTCCGGTGCCGGCGTGAGCACCGAGGCGTTGCAGCGCAACAAGACCTACTTCGAGCAGATCGTCTCGGGCACGCCCGAACCCTTCAAGCCGCTCTCCAACGCGGTGCTCTGGCCGTTCGAGCAACTGCTCGAGCTGGTCGCTGGCGAACCGGACGACCTGATGCGGGCCGCGCAGCTCTGCCTGGACACCGGCGCGGCGGTGCGGGAGATCGCCGGTGACCAGATCGCCGACCGGGCCCGGTTGCGCGGCGCCTGGACTGGCGACGCCGCCGACAGCTTCCATGCCTCCATGGAATCGGTGGAGGCGGCGATCGAGGAGCTGGCCCAGGGGCTCGACGGCACCAAGGAGGTGCTGGTCGAGGCGGCGAACGCGGCGGTGGACGCGTTCAACCTACTGGTCGAGCTGATCCTCGAGTTCCTGCTCTGGTTCCTCACCGAGGTGATCATCGCGGCGGTGGCCGCGGCGCTGAGCGCCGGCGTCTCGCTGGCCGCCACCGTGGTCCGGGTGCTGGCCCGGCTGGCCACCACAGTGGGTCGGATGGTCAAGATCGTCGCCCGGTTCGCCGAGGTGCTCACCCGCCTCGCCGCCCGGCTGGGCAAGGTCGCCGGGCAGCTTCGCAAGTACGCGGACACCGTCATGGAGCTCAAGCAGCGCAAGAAGCAGTACAAGCTGCTCAGCAAAGGCGGCTGGACGGCCGAGGGGCGCGCCTTCCAGGTCGAGAAGCTCAAGACCCTGTTTCCCGGCAAGTTCGTCATCAATCAGGTCTCGCCGGTCAACATCCCCGGCTTTGGCGGCGCTCTGCTGGACACCGGCGTGGGCCTGCACGACATCTCCGACGGGCACAAGGACCGCAACTACCTGGTGGACGGCACGTACAGCGAGGACCTGGGCCCGTACACAGCGGGTGTGCAGAATGTCTTCGACTCCATCGTGAACTGAGAGGCAGCCATGACCTTCCCCGCCCTGGACCGCATCGAGGCGCTGGCCCGCAACCTGGACGGATGGCAGCGGCAACTCGCCGACCGGATGGCGGAGCTGGAGCAGACCAGCGCCGAGGGTGTCAGCGACTCCGGCCTGGTGCGGGTCACCGCCGCCGCCGACGGCAAGATCGTCTCCACGGAGCTGAACGCACGGGCGATGCGACTGGATTCGTACAGCCTGGCCGAGGAGTTCACCGCAGCCGCCAACCGGGCGCAGGAGGCCGCTGCGGCCCAGGTCCGGGAGTTGGTCGGTGAGGTCATCGGCACGCCGGGCGCCGGTCCGCGCCAGCCCGGCGACCACGAGGGGCGCTGATGACCGCCGACGAGAGCCAGGCACGGTACGTCGAGGGGATCACCCGACTGCTGGCGGCCGACGAGCGGGTGCGCGCGGTGGCCCAGGTTCGAGCGGGCGGCGGGCTGACCCCGGCGCCGCCCTCCCAGCCGTCGACCCCAACCGCCACCGGTGGGCCGGGCTTCCTTGGTGTCCTGCTCAACGTGCTGTCACCGAACATCACCTTCGGCCGGGCCGACAACGCCGTCGACTGGCTCTTCTTCGGTGTCGGCGGTCGAGGCGAACCGGATTCCCAGGCATCGGTCCTGCACCAGGCCCTGACCGTGGCAGCGAAGGGCCCCGGCCTCCGAAACCTCGTACTGGGGGTCACCGACCAGCGGCTGCTGCTCGGCGCGACAGCACCCGTCGGGCTGCTCTCCAACTCGGCGGCAGACGAACGGGCGCAGGCCGACATCGAACTGCTCGGGTCAGTCCCGCGCGCCACCGTCGCCGCCAGGGTCGGCAGGTACCGGTTGAACTGGAAGCGGCTGCGGATCGACTTCGCCGACGGGTCGTGGCTGTCGTTCCACGTGCCGCTGGCCGACTCCAGCCGCCCGCTGCGGGAGGTCGCGGCGGCAGTGTCAGCCGGCTGACCCGCCGACGAGCGGCGCGGGCAGCGGCGCAACGTGCAGCACCGCCAGCCGGGACACCGCCCGGGTGAGCACCACGTACAACCGGTGCAGCCCGCGCGGCTCGGCCGCGACGATCGCGGCCGGCTCGACCACCACCACATGGTCGTACTCAAGGCCCTTCACCAGCGTCGCCGGCACCACTGTGACCCGCTCCGCGGCCGCCACGTCGTCGGCTGTCGCGGTCTGCACACCGGCCGCGGCCAACGCCGCGCGCAGGCCGTCGACCGTGTCGTCAGCGGCGATCACACCGACCGAGCCGTCGTGGCCGAGCGCCGCGCGCACCTCGGCCACCGTCGCCGAGGTCAGGTCGGTCACCGTACGCACGTCCAGGCCGCCGTCATGGCGCAGCGACTCGGCCGGCGGTACGTCCACCGCGAGCGCCGGGAGCAGCAGGTTCGCGAACGCGACGACTACGGCGGGCACCCGGAAACCGATCGTCAACGGCACCACCACCGCGTCCGGCTTGCCCAGGTGGGCGAGGGATTCCCTCCAGTCCGTCGCCGCCCACGGCGCGGTGCCCTGGGCCAGGTCACCGAGGAGCGTGACCGAGCCGTGCTCACTGCGCCGGGCGATGGCCCGACACTGCATCGGGGAGAGGTCCTGCGCCTCGTCCACCACCACGTGCCCGAACCCGGAGAGCCGTTCCAACAGCCCGGTCGCCTCGTCGATCAGCACCGCGTCGGCAGCTGTCCAACGGGTCGCCTTCGGCGTACGGGCCGGCTTCGCCCAGACCAACTGCGCCTGCTCGACATCGCTGAGCAGCCCGTCCGCCGCTGCGGCGAGCCGGTCCGGATCGGAGAACAGGCTGTGCACCAGCCCCTCCGGAGTGAGCGCCGGCCAGACCGCGTCCAGGAAGTCGAGCACCGGCCGGCAGCGGCTCATCCGGCGCAGCCAGGCATCGCTGGGCGACTCCGCACGCCGCGCCTCGGCCTGCCGTTGCAGCAGACTCACCACCCGCGCCTGGACACGTTCCCGACCCGTGCCGTACGGCAGCCCCTCCCGGCGGGTCTCCTCGACGATCCGGTGCAACGGCTCCACCCCGATCCGCCAGCGGAACGAACCGTCCGACACGGTGATCGACTCGGTAGGGGTGCCGATCTGCGCCTGCACCGCGTGCCGCAACACGCTCGCCATCCGTACGTCGTGTTTGAGCGCGGCCACCGCCGGCGCCTCAACCGCCCGGACCGACACCCGGGTGATCAGCTCTTCCACAGTGGCCTGCTCGACCTCGACCTCACCGAGCGCCGGCAGCACCGCCGCGATGTACGACAGGAACGCCCGGTTCGGCCCGACGATCAGCACACCCGCCCGCCGCAACCGCTCCCGATGCAGGTAGAGCAGGTACGCCGCCCGGTGCAGACCCACCGCGGTCTTCCCCGTACCCGGCGCGCCCTGCACACAGATCGAGTCGGCGAGGTCAGCCCGGACCAGCTCGTCCTGCTCCGGCTGGATCGTCGCGACGATGTCGCGCATCGGCCCGACGCGTGGACGCTCGATCTCGGCGGTGAGGATCCGACTGGTCGTACCGAGTTCCTCGCCCCGATCCAACCGCTCATCCTCGAAGCTGGTCAGCACACCATTGCTGAACCCGAACCGCCGCCGAACCGCCACCCCCTGCGGATCCCGCACGCTGGCCCGGTAGAACGAGCGGGAGACTGGTGCTCGCCAGTCCAGCACCAACGGCTCGCCACGCTCATCAGTGACATGCCGCCGCCCCACGTGATACCGCCGACCGTGATGATCGCCGCTGGTGTCGGGCGCGGTCGGGTCGCTGGCGGGCCTGCTCGCAGTGGTCCCGTCGCCCCTGGTCCTGTTGTCTGTGGTCCTGCCCTCGACGGTGCTGTTGTCGGTGGTGCTGTTGTTTGGGGCGCCGCCGAAGTCGAGGCGGCCGAAGAAGAGCGGGGTGGTCGGGTCGTCGGCCAGCTCGGCGACCCGGCGGGCCAGGGTGCGGCCGAGCGTCTCGGCCGCGTACGCGTCGCCGGCCACCTGGTCACCGGTGGCGAAGAGCGACTCGGCCCGCTCCCGCATCCGAGCCAGCGCCGCCCGCGAGGTGGTGAGGTGTGCCCGTTCGGCGGCCAGGTCCGCGTCGAGGTCGGTGTCGGTGCTGAGCTGGGTGTCGAGGTCAAGTGCGGGCATGCTGACGTCCCATCGTTCACATCTGCTGCGCGCTCGCGTGTCCGGGGGGCGGATGGCCGGCCGCCCGGCGCGAAGACGTCCGTTCCGGTGCAGCTCACCTCGGCCGTCAAGCGGGCTGCAACCCTACGCCCCCCAACCCGACGTATCCAGCGAATTACCGACGCGACCACCTGTTCGAGACGGCGTGTTGCCTGGCCGGCTTTCGCTGGGCGATCACGCGCCGTGCCTTTTCCCTGCCGTGAGCGCCGAGTCGATCACCGGGAGACGCCCGCCCGCTGAGGACGCCCGCCAAGCCGCGCTGGCCGCGCAGTCGGGCCGCGCCGCGGGGGTGATGGCGGGTTGGGGTGGGCTGCCGGGATCATGGGCGGATGACCGAGGCCCGCTCCGAATCGCGCCGGATGACGATCAGCGACCCCCAGGTGATGCGGGCGATGGCCCATCCGGCCCGGATCGCGATCATGGAGTACCTGAACAGTCGTGAGAGTGGTGGGACTGCCACCGAGTGCGCCGAGATCGTCGGGCTGTCGCCGAGCGCGACCAGTTACCACCTGCGGGCGCTGGCGAAGTTCGGTCTGGTTGAGCAGGCGCCGAGTCGGGGGGACGCGCGCGAGCGGTTGTGGCGGGTGCCGAGTGTGAGTGTGCTGGTCGAGGCGGGTCGTGATGCCGGGCCTGAGGCGCGTGCGGCAGAGCAGGCGCTGGTGGAGGCGCATGCGGTCCGGGCCATGGAGCGGACCCGGGACTGGTTGCGCCGCGCCGGGGACGAGCCGGCCGAGTGGTACGACACTGCCCTGTTCAGCGACACGCTGCTGCTCCTCACCGCCGAGGAGTTGGCCGAGTTGAACGAGGCGGTGCTGGCGCTGCTCCGGCCGTATCACCCGCGGCGGCGGCAGGGTGAACCGCCGGCGGGGGCGCGCACTGTCGCCGTGCAGTACCGGACGGTGCCGCTGGCATAGCCAGGCTTGCATGAATCAGTTGTGAAGGATTATTTTCGAAGCATGTCCTTCACAACTGACGAGTCGCGCTGGTCCGACGTGTGGCTCGCCGCCACCGCTCGAGGCACCACGATCTGCGGTGACTTCCTCGCCGCGACCGCCCTGGCGCTGGCGCTACAGGGGGCCGGAGCCGGCGGGCTGGCCGTGTCGGGGCTGCTGCTGGCCGCCACCCTGCCCCTTGTGGTCCTCGCCCCACTCGCGGGCCGACTCGCCGACCGGACTGACAGCCGTACCCTGCTGGTGACCATCGGTTTCGGGCAGGCCGCAATCTGCGCGCTGCTCGCCGTTGTCGAGCAACCGGTCCTGGTGGTGGGGCTCGTCGCCCTGCTGGCCTGCGGGCTCGCGGTCACCCAACCCTGCCTCGCCGCGCTGCTGCCGGCGATGGTCCGCCCGGCCGACCTGCCGCGAGCCAGCGCGATCAGCCAGACCGCTGTCTCGCTCGGTGCGCTCGGAGGCCCGGTGCTGGCCGGCCTGCTGGTGGGACAGTTCGGCACCCGCGTACCGCTGCTTCTCGATGCCGCGACCTACCTGGCGCTCGTGGTCGCCGGCCTGCTGCTGCGGACCCGACGCGGCGGCCGGCCCCCCGCCGCCGTAGGCAGCGAGGCCGCCGCGGGCCCGGCCACGGCCGTGAGCAGCGACGCCGTTTCGGGCGGCGTGGCAACCCCTGGGGGTACGGAGATCGGCTGGCGACTGCGCCGCGATCCGCTGATGCTCGTCATGGTGGTGAGTACCGCTGTGGTGATCGCGGCGATCGGCGGCATCAACGTGATCGAGGTCTTCTTCATCAGGGAGACGTTGGAGGGTTCGGCGACCACGTACGGCCTGGTCAGTGCCGCGTGGATGGCCGGCATGCTGCCGGGAACCTGGCTGGCCGTACGACTTGCCAGGCGGCTTGACGACGACGGCGCGTTGGTGCGGGGAGTGCTTGCCACTCTGGCCGTGTGCAGCCTGATGGTGTTGCTGGCGTCGATGGTGCCGGCGGCGGGTGTGCTGGTGCCGCTCTGGCTGGTGGGTGGTGCTGCCAACGGTGGCGAGAACGTCTTCGCCAACCTGCTCACCGCTCGGCGGGTACCGGAGGCGATGCGCGCCCGGGCGTACGCCAGCTACGGGGCGGCGGTGCAGGGCGGCTCGATGGCGGGCTTTCTGATCGGCGGGGCGTTGCTCGCTGTCGTTCCGCCTCGGCCGCTGATCGCCGGTGCCGGTGTGGTCGGGCTGCTGGTGGTGCTGGTCTTCGTGCCGTTCGTGACCGGGGCGGTACGACGGTCGTCGAGTGCGGGCTTGGCCACTCCGGGCCGACCCGCCGAGCCGGAGCCAGCCGCCGGGGATACGGTCGGGCCATGGCTGAGCGCATCGCACGCCCGCGGGTCGGGCACATCCAGTTCCTGAACTGCCTGCCGATCTACTGGGGTCTGATGCGCTCCGGTGCACTGCTCGACGTCGACCTGCACAAGGACTCGCCGGACCGGTTGAGCGCGGCGCTGGTCGCCGGCGACCTCGACATCGGCCCGATCACCCTGTTGGAGTATCTGAAGCACGCCGACGAGTTGCTGCTCCTGCCGGACCTGGCGGTGGGCAGCGACGGGCCGGTGCTCTCCGTCAACATGGTCTCCACCCGCCCGCTCGGCGAGCTGGACGGCGCCCGGGTGGCGCTCGGCTCGACCTCGCGGACCGGGGTCATGCTGGCTCAGCTGCTGCTCGCCGAGCAGTACAACGTGCGGCCCGAGTATTTCCGCTGCCCGCCGGACCTGACCCAGATGCTGCTGGAGGCCGACGCCGCCGTGCTGATCGGGGACGTGGCGCTGCGGGCGTACTACGAGGCGCCGCGGAAGGGCCTCACTGTCACCGACCTCGGGCAGGCGTGGCGGGAGTGGACCGGGCTGCCGATGGTCTTCGCCGTCTGGGCGGTCCGCCGCGACTTCGCCGCCGCCCATCCGGGCCTGGTGAAGGAGGTGCACGAGGCCTTCCTGCGCTCCCGGGATCTCTGCCTGGCGGAGTTGGACCAGGTCGCCGAGGCGGCTGCCCGCTGGGAGACCTTCGACGCGGAGACGCTTGCCACGTACTTCCGAACCCTCGACTTCTCCCTGGGCGAACGGCAGGTCGCCGGTCTGCGCGAGTGGGCCCGGAGGGCCGCCGCCATCGGCGAGGCCCCGGCGCTGCCGGACGGCGGCCCGGAGTTCTTCGCCGGCTGAAGTGGTGCTCGCGGCGGAGTGCGGATCTCCGCACTCCGCCGCTTCTGTGGGCTATAGGACAAGTGCGGCAGCGACAGAAACCATCAGGAAGAGCCGAGAAGGATAGTACTGATCCACTCAGCACCATTCGCGTCGTCGTACAGGTTCATATCTATACGCCCGTCCTCGACGATGTCGAAGTCCGCGATTCCGTAATCGATGACGCTGCTGGTGCCGGGTGCGGCGTACAGCTTCGTGCACGGCAGGACGCTGATACCGCAGATCTGCCCATAGACAGTGTCGCCGTCGTTGCGGGTGTCGTAGTACCACAACCGTTCGTCATAGGGATGGAATTCGAACTTGGCGACCAGGCCACTACCATCGCGCACCTCGGCCTTGATAGCTCTTCCGCCGGGGTCCTTGACGAAGTAGGTGCCGTCAGCGGAATCGTTGAGTCGGCATCCCCCCGACTCGGCGATGACCGCCAAGGTGCCGTCGACACGCTGGCAGTTCCCGGTGTCGACGACAGCAAACCGCACCGTCAGGCTCCCGTAGGCCTGTGCTGGGCCAGTGGTGACAGCCAGGGTGCTCGCGACCGCTGTCCCCGCGAGAACGGCCCCCGAAAGTAAACGACGTAATTTCCGGATGCTCACAGTGTCGCACCTCCAACTATTGGAAAGAATTTCGACGACGCTACCGAGTGTTAACGGGAAATGCTCGTTCTGGTGTTGCGCACATCAAGGGGTGCGGTAACGATTCAAGATCGCTGTTGCGCCGGTGGCGATTGAGTGTGGGTTCCACCAAGCCCCACGAATGACCTTCGAAAAACAATCCGCGGCAGTCGCAGAGCCAACGGTATTCGGCTCACTCGTGGTCGGTGTACTCCTGCCGAGGCTCCCACCCCGAGAGGCTCGAGGTGGGCGCCAACGCTGCCCGGAGGTCGATTGTCCGCCAGCGGCCTGCGCCTGAGAGCAGACTGAACGCTGGGGAGGCGGCCAGGATGGTCTGGCGGGCCCTTGTCCTCGAGATCGGGTTGACAGTCGCTAGGAATGCAGGCCTCTCAGCGCAATCTGCACACCGAGTTGCAGGCGCGACGATACGCCCCAAGCAGACATGAGTTCTTTCAGTTCGCGCTGCAAGGTGCGCTCGCTAATAGCCATTCTGTTGGCGACTGATCGATCGGAAAGGCCCCTTGCCAGGTGAAGGAGCATGCTACGTTGGCGCTCACTCAGGGAAGTTGGGCAGTTGTCGAGCAGTGCGGATCTTGCCCCGCCCAGGCTCATTACAGCATTTGTCTTCATGAATCCCCCGTTGCTGGTGCATCCCGCGCCCCTCCTTCCGCATGGCTGGCGAAGAAGAGTCGTCCGGACTGACGCATCGCTCGATTGCCGAGCTATCCTTTCAGGTGTCGATCCTCCTGTGATCTAGCCAGAGTGGTCCTAATTAGGGCCACGATTTTGCCCGACCACCCGGTCGAAGCTGCCGCACTGCCGAGAAAACTCTGGCAGTCGTAGCAAGCAACAGAGCCAGAAGTCCAGCAGGAACAATAACGACCGATTGTTCCATACATGCACCTCGATGGTCGACTTAATCGGATCTTAGTCATCGGTCAAGTCGTAGTCAAGGCATTGCTTTAAACCGTCAAGCGACCCATGGGAGCTCGCCTGACTTGATCCACTTAGCATGGCTTCGCCACGACTCGAATCAGCGCACAACCAGTCGGCCAGGAGTTACGGCATCCTGCCGCCCTGGCACAAGGCAGGTGCGCTTGGCAAGCGGCGGGTGTTTGACGTCGGTCGGCTCAAGGGATTCGCAAGGAGCCAACTCGGCTCGGAGTAGATCCTTGACCGAAGCGACTTTCTTCCTAAAACGATCGTCGACGTAGCCGAGTTCGACTATGGCGGAGATGATGCGGCTTCGAGCAACCTAGCGGCCCAAAGTTGCTCGTAACAAGAGGCTGGCCGGCGCGGAGGTCCGTCGGCTCGCCGCGCATACCCGCTGAGCAGGAAAGACGTGGACGCCCGTGTCGCAATCTCGCCAACTTCTGACCTCATGCTCGTCAAGCCGCATTGACGTCCGTACTGTTGAAGCAGGTCGACGTGCTTGCTTCGACGACGGGAACGGCGTGATTGTTGCAGGTCTGGGAGTCGGCCCTAATTTCGGTTAACCCAGCAAAGGAGAACATTATGCGTCGGCTGCTCAGTGGAATTGCCTTCGGAGCGCTGGGTCTTGCGGCGTCCATGATCGTCGCTCCTGCGCCCTCGTCTGCGGCAGCCGCATCCTGTTACGGGGGTGCGGTGGGTTGGAAGACCGGTGCCTTTGGCCTCAGCAGTCAGGCGACCTTCGGTCCCTACTACGCGAGTTCCAGGTGCGTCGATGTCAATCTGCGAGTCACCAGCGCTCCTGAAGCCGATGTCTACTCGGCGTGTGTTCGCTTTGGCTCGGCGACGGCATCCTGTAATTACCAGACCATTGTTGCTGGTGGGTCTTGGCGCGTGATCGCGACAAACGTGAAAGACGGCACGAAGCTGTACGTCTCAATTTTCAACGGCAACGGTGGTAGTCCGGTTACCGGACAGGTGGCTTACTGACGATGTGATTAGGCGGCGGCCAAGGGAGTGTTCCAAGGCCGCCGCCATAACTGAAAGCCTGCTCGATCCGGGGCGGCGACAGTTCGGTGAGCTCGTGTCAAGAAGTGGGCCGGAGCAGCGCCTCGGTGATCTTCTCGCAATTTTTCATGCCGTAGTCGTAGCCCATGTTGATCGGGTACTTGACCATCACGCCCATCGTCCAGGTGTCACCGATGGCCAGGCAGTTGATGTGCATCTCCTGCTCCCTGGTCCGGTCGATCCACCCGTTCTTGATGGCGATCTTCTTCTGCTCGGCGGCCGGGAAGGCCTTGCGGATCCCGAAGTCGCCGGCACCGCGAACCAGCTTCATCTCGTTGAGCAGCCACTTGGTCCACTTCGGTCCGGCGGCGGTGCCGGTGACGATGCAGTTGCCCATCCGGGCGGTGTCCCGGGGGGAGAGCGCCGTCCGGCTCCAGCCGCCGTCGGGGGCGACACTGCTGTCGGTCAGCTTGCACATGGAGATGAGCCGCTTGATCGAGGCGTCCCGGTCGACCTGGTTGTAGAACTGTTCGGCCCGGGTATTGTCACTGTCCCGAATGATCCGCGTCGCGTCGGCGAGCTTCGCGTCGCTCGGTGTCTGGCCGGCATCGGCAGCGCGACGCAGGTAGTCGGCAACGATCCAGGCCTTGATCATCGAGGCGGTCGTGCTGGTCTCGCCCATGTTCTTCGAACCGATGATCTTTCCGGTTCGGCGGTCGAGCACGCTCCAGGAATACCAGCCCTCGATGTCCAGATCGAGGTTCTTGGCCACGAAGGGCAGCGGCTCCAGCGACGGGCTGGGGCTCGGTGACGGCGAGGACGGCTGGCGGGCGCTGCGGTCGGTGCCGGCGCCGGTGGGGCGGTCGCTGGTGCCGGAGCCCGTGTCGCCCCACTTGGCCGCGGCGGACGACTCGAACGGCGACCCGGGCAACAGTCGCAGCGAAACCAGGACCAACCCGATCAGGATGACCGCGACGGCGATCAGCCGAATCGGGGAGGTCTCGCCGCCGTTGCGGCCGTCGACCCGACGGTTGCCGGCCATCACAGCTTCCCGACCGGCTGTTGCGGCACCTTGAGCGCCGCGCCCGGCGCCGGGGTGACCAATTGTGTGGCCACACTGGCGCAGACCTTCGCGCCGTAGTCCAGACCGCTCTTCTGTGGGTAGCGCATCATGACAGCCAAGGTCCACTTGTCGGTTACCGCAAGGCAGTTCAGATGCCACTGGACATCGGCCCAGAGCATCGTCCAACCGTTCTTTATGCTGACGGGACCCTGTGTCTTGATCTGGGTCGGCAGGCCGTCGATGATGCCCCACCGGCCGCCGCCCTGCTTAAGCTGTTGATCCTTGTCGGCCGTGGTGCCTTGCACCTTACTCATCTCGCTGAGCACCCACTTGGTCCAGTTCGGGCCAGCGGCAACGCCGTCCGCAATGCAATCGCCCATCCGCACGGCGTCACGGGGAGACATCCTGGTGTAGGCCCACCTGGCCTTACCCGACTCGATCGTCGTATCCGTGAGCTTGCACATCTTGATCAGTCGAGTGAGCACGGGTCGCCTGCCGCCAGCGTTGTAGAGCGACTCAGCCGCATCGTCGTTGCTGTTCCGGATGGCAGCGCTCGCCTGCTTCTTGCGCTCCGCGGTCGGCTGCCTGTCCCTCAACTGTCGCAGGTAGTCGGAGACGATCCACGCCTTGATCATCGATTCGGTGGAGTTGGTCGCGGTCATGTTCGACGACCCGGAGATCTTGCCCGTCTTGCGATCCATCAGGGCCCATGAGAAGAACTCACCCTTGAAGCTCACCGACACCGGGCCGGCGGCCAGGGTGGGCGGCGGTGGTGGGGTGGGTGCGGGCGCGGCGACGGTCGACGTACCTCCGCCGCCGCCTCCGCCGCTGTCGTCACTGGCGAGTCGGGCGTACGCGGTGGGGACCAGTAGGACGCCGCCGAGCACGACCGCCGTGATGGCGAGCACCAGGGTCACGCGAGATCGCATGAGTGGGTGAACTCCAGGTGTCAGGGCCGGGGGGACCGGCTTGTCGTCGGGACGAATCGGATGCGATCGCCGGGGCCGGGGGAGGTGGCCTCAGTGGATATGTCGATGTCGGCAGCCCGATCGGTTGTCCGGCAGAAGTCTACGTCCGGACCGGCGGACCGCCAGGGTTCGACACTAGGCAACCTGCGATAAAGGCGGGATATGGGGCCGGTATGAGGTTTTTGCAGGGATTCACCTTTGTTTCGTGGCCTAGGTCACGGCGAGATGACGGTGTCCGAGTAGCGCAAAGCGCTCATGCGCTCACAGATGGGATGCGCGGATTCCTGTTACACCCCCTGGTGCAACGCGGCGCAAGCTGTAACACTTAGCCTCATGTATGGCAACGACTTCTCCGCCCCGAACGGCGCCACCGACGAGGCATCCGGCGGCCTGCTGGGCGAGGTCGAGGCCGCCGAGGCCGAGCTGCGGGCAGCGGCGGCGCGCGGGCGGCGTGGCGGGCCCGCGCCGGACGAGGACCTGGCGGCCTACTTCGCCGAGGTCGTCGACGCCGAGCAGAAGATCGAGCCCCGCGACTGGATGCCCGACGCGTACCGGCGGACGCTGATCCGGCAGATCGCCCAGCACGCCCACTCCGAGATCATCGGCATGCAGCCGGAGGGCAACTGGATCAGTCGGGCGCCGTCGCTCAAGCGCAAGGCGATCCTGCTGGCCAAGGTGCAGGACGAGGCGGGTCACGGCCTCTACCTCTACGCCGCCGCCGAGACCCTCGGCATCAGCCGCGACGAGCTGGTCCAACTGCTGCTCGACGGCCGCCAGAAGTACAGCTCGATCTTCAACTACCCCACCCTCAGCTGGGCCGACGTTGGCGCCATCGGGTGGTTGGTGGACGGTGCGGCGATCGTCAACCAGGTGCCGCTCTGCCGCTGCTCGTACGGCCCGTACGCCCGCGCGATGATCCGGGTCTGCAAGGAGGAGTCGTTCCACCAGCGGCAGGGCTACGAGATCCTGCACACCCTGGCCCACGGCACCCCCGCCCAGCAGGCGATGGCCCAGGACGCCGTGGACCGTTGGTGGTACCCGTCGCTGGCCATGTTCGGCCCGCCGGACGGCGACTCCACGCACTCCGCCCAGTCGATGGCCTGGAAGATCAAGCGCTTCTCGAACGACGATCTGCGCCAACGCTTCGTCGACATGTGCGTCCAGCAGGCCGAGATCCTCGGGCTGCGCATCCCCGACGCCGACCTGCGCTGGAACGACGAGCGGCAGGCGTACGACTACACCCAGCCGGACTATGACGAGCTGATGCAGGTGATCTCCGGCGACGGGCCGTGCAACAGGGAGCGGATGGCCCACCGCCGGGCCGCGCACGCCGACGGCGCCTGGGTACGCGAGGCCGCCGCGGCATACGCCGCGAAGCGGGCGGGACAGAAGGAGACGGTCGCAGCATGACGCAACACACCCCGCTGTGGGAGGTCTTCGTACGGGCCCGGCGCGGGCTGTCGCACACGCACGTCGGCAGCCTGCACGCCCCCGACGCCGAGCTTGCCCTGCGCAACGCCCGCGACCTCTACACCCGCCGCCAGGAGGGTGTGTCGATCTGGGTGGTGCCGGCCGCCGCGATCACCGCGTCCAGCCCGGACGAGAAGGACGCCTTCTTCGACCCGGCCGCCGACAAGGTCTACCGCCATCCCACCTTCTACGAAGTGCCCGACGGGGTGGCCCACCTGTGAGCGAGCGAACCAGCCGGCTCAGCAGCGAGCGCAGCAAGCGAACCGGACAAACCAGCCAGCTCAGCGAGGTGACGGCGTGAACGGGCCCTTCGACTTCACCCTCTCCCTCGCCGACGACGCGTTGGTCGCAGCCCAGCGGCTGGCCGAGTGGACCACCCGCGCGCCGGAGATGGAAGAGGACATCGCGCTGGCCAACATCGCCCTCGACCAGCTCGGCGCGGCGCGCCTGCTGCTGTCGTACGCGGGCGAGCTGGAGGGCGCCGGCCGCGACGAGGACGCGCTGGCGTACCTGCGCGACGACCGCGAGTTCCGCAACGTGCTCCTGGTCGAGCTGCCCAACGACGACTTCGCGGTGACGATGGCGAAGCTGTTCTTCCTGGCGGCGTACCAACTGCCGCTGTACGCGGCGCTGGCCGGCTGCCCGGACGAGCGGCTGGCCGCGATCGGCGCGAAGGCGCGCAAGGAGTCGGCGTACCACCTGGACCATGGCGCGCTGTGGGTGAGGCGGCTCGGTGACGGCACCGAGGAGTCGCATCGTCGGATGCAGGCCGCCGTCGACCAGGTGTGGCCGTACACCCACGAGTTGTTCACCGCGGACCCGGCGGCGCCGGTCGACCCAGCCACCCTGCGGCCGGCGTTCGACGAGGTCGTCGGCCCGGTGCTGGCCGAGGCGACGCTCATCCAGCCGGGTGGTGCCTGGGCCCCCGCCGGTGGGCGGGCCGGTGTGCACACCGAGCACCTGGCCTACCTGCTCGCCGAGATGCAGGTGCTGCACCGCGCCCACCCGGGAGCGAAGTGGTGAGCGCGAGGAGCGCGAGCCCCACCATCGCGAACGCCACCGGCAGGGCGAGCGCCCGGCAGGCCGCCGCGAGCGTCGTGGACCCGGAGATCCGGGTCATCACCATCGACGAGCTGGGCATCCTGCGTGCGGTAGACGAGGATCCGGCCGGTGGCCGGGTCACCGTCACCATCACCCCGACCTACACCGGCTGCCCGGCGATGGACGTGATCCGGGCCGACATCCGCCGCGCGCTCGCCGCCGCCGGCCACCCGGACGTGGAGGTCCGGACCGTCTACAGCCCACCGTGGAGCACCGACTGGATCTCCGAGGGTGGGCGGGCCAAGCTCGCCGCCGCCGGGATCGCCCCGCCGGCCCCGGTGCGCGCCGCCGGCGTCGTGTCGCTGACGCTCGCGGTCCGCTGCCCGCAGTGCGGCTCGCCGGAGACCGAGCAGGTCAGCCGGTTCGGCTCCACCGCCTGCAAGGCACTGTGGCGGTGCCGTTCCTGCTCCGAACCCTTCGACCACCTGAAGGCGCTGTGACTGTCACCATCACCCGCCCGGTTCGCCGCCGGCCGGTCTTCCACCCGTTGTCCGTAGCCGCCGTCGACCGGCTCACCGACGACTCCGTGGCGGTCACCTTCGCCGTACCCGAGGAACTGCGGGAAACCTTCGCATTCCGCGCGGGCCAGCACCTCACAGTGCGGCGAGCCGCGGAGGACGGCGCCGACGTGCGCCGGTCGTACTCCATCTGCTCCACCCCCGACGACCTGGCCCGGCACGGCCGGTTGCGGATCGGGGTGCGGGAAATCCCCGGCGGCGCGTTCTCGGCGTTCGCCTGCGGGGCGCTGCGCGGCGGCGACACCGTCGAGGTGCTGCCGCCGCTGGGCACCTTCACCACGGCGTTCGCGCCGGACCGGGTGCGGCACTACGGCGCTGTCGTCGCCGGCTCCGGCATCACGCCGGTGCTCGGGCTGGTGGCGACCGCCCTGGCCGTCGAGCCGGCCAGCACCTTCACACTGGTGTACGGCAACCGGACGGCTAACACTGTGATGTTCGCCGAGGAGTTGGCCGACCTGAAGGACAGCTACCCGACCCGGTTGCACCTGGTGCACGTCCTCTCCCGGGAACAGGGCGAGTCGCCGCTGCTCTCCGGTCGGATCGACGCCGACCGGCTGGGCCGGTTGCTGGGCACCATCGTGCCGGGCGACCTGATCGAGGAGTGGTTCCTCTGCGGCCCGTACGGGATGGTGGTCGACGTCCGGGACGTGCTCACCGCACGCGGGCTGCCCGAGTCGGCGGTGCACACCGAGCTGTTCCACGTCGACACGCCGCCGGAGCCGGTGCGCCGACCCGTCGACCAGGCAGGTGCCGGGGCCGAGGTGACCATCGTGCTGGACGGCCGGTCGTCGAGCTTCACGATGGGTCGCGAGGAACGGGTGCTGGACGCCGCGCTGAAGGTGCGGGGTGAGCTGCCCTACGCCTGCAAGGGTGGCGTCTGCTCGACCTGCAAGGCGAAGGTCGTCGACGGCGCTGTCACGATGGCCCGCAACTACGCGTTGGAGCCCGACGAACTGGCCGCCGGCTACGTGCTGACCTGCCAGTCCAGCCCGACCACCGACAGGCTCACCGTCGACTACGACGCATGACCACGCCGAACGACAGGGAGTTCGTCGAGCGGTTCGCCGAGGTCACCGGGGGACGGCGGCCGACCGGCTACGTGCAGGGGTGGGAGCAGTTCGTCGAGTTCTGCGAGGCGGGCTATCACGACAACCTCGACGAGTACTGGTTCGACCTCAGCGTCCGGGACGCCATCGAACGGGTGCTGACCGACGAACGGCTGTCCGGCTTTCCACAGATGGGGTGGGTCCGGGAGCGGATCGAGGCGGCGGACGAGCGGTTCCGCGCGGTGCTCTCCGCGCGGCCGATGCCGGGCCGTTCCGAGCAGCCGTGGTGGCAGGCGTACGTGCCGGCGTGGGCGGGACCGGAGTTCGCGGCGGAGCTGCGCGGCACCTACGGCGTCCACGTCGAGGTACGCGAAGACTGACGGCTGTGGGACGTGCCGCACCCGGCGGGGTCCGGCGGTCGAGTCGGGTGGGCCGACGTAGGCTCGGGGTGTGACGGTGAGCCGGGAGATCGACGACATCCTGCAGCGTGGCGCTGACGGCGGGCGGATCACGCCCGAGGAGGCGCTGCTGCTCTACACCGAGGCGCCCTTCCACGCATTGGGCGAGGCGGCGGACGCGGTGCGTCGGCGGCGCTACCCGGACAACGTCGTCACCTACCTGATCGACCGCAACATCAACTACACGAACGTCTGCGTGACGGCGTGCAAGTTCTGCGCGTTCTACCGGGCGCCCAAGCACACGGAAGGGTGGACCCACCCGACCGAGGAGATCCTGCGCCGCTGCGGCGAGGCGGTCGAGCTGGGCGCCACCCAGGTGATGCTCCAGGGCGGGCACCACCCGGACTACGGCGTGGAGTACTACGAGGAGCTGTTCTCCTCGGTCAAGCAGGCGTACCCGCAGTTGGTCATCCACTCGATCGGCCCCAGCGAGATCCTGCACATGGCCAAGGTCTCCGGGGTGAGCCTGGACGAGGCCATCGCCCGGATCAAGACCGCCGGCCTGGACTCGATCGCCGGCGCCGGCGCGGAGATGCTGCCCGAGCGGCCCCGCAAGGCGATCGCCCCCCTCAAGGAGTCGGGCGAGCGCTGGCTGGAGGTCATGGAGCTGGCCCACCGGCAGGGCATCGAGTCGACCGCCACCATGATGATGGGCACCGGCGAGACGCACGCCGAGCGGATCGAGCACCTGCGCATGATCCGTGACGTGCAGGACCGCACCCGCGGTTTCCGGTCCTTCATCCCGTGGACGTACCAGCCGGAGAACAACCACCTCAAGGGCCGCACCCAGGCGACCACCCTGGAATACCTGCGGCTGGTCGCGGTGGCCCGGCTCTTCTTCGAGACCGTGCCGCACCTGCAGGCGTCCTGGTTGACCACCGGCAAGGACGTCGGGCAGCTCGCGCTGCACATGGGCGTGGACGACCTCGGCTCGATCATGCTGGAGGAGAACGTCATCTCCTCCGCCGGTGCCCGGCACCGCTCCAACCTGCACGAGCTGATCGGCATGATCCGCTCGGCGGACCGGATCCCGGCGCAGCGCGACACCCTCTACAACCGGCTCGCCGTGCACCACACGCCGGCCGATGACCCGACCGATGAGCGGGTGGTCTCGCACTTCTCCTCGATCGCGCTGCCCGGCGGCGGCGCGGGTCGATCCCTGCCCCTGGTGGACGTCAGCTGACTGCCGGCACCCGGCCGTTCGGCTGATCGACGCTCATGCTCCCGCCGGAAGACCCCGGCGGTACGGGTGGTCCGCGCCGCCGCAGCGTCAGCCTCTCCGGTGCGGGGCTGGTGGAGATGATCGTCGGCAGCTAGCGTCCCGGCTCATATCCGTCGCCACCATCGACGGACGAGGCTGTCCTCCATCGGCCCGCTGCGGGTCGTTCATATAACGCACGGCAGTACGGGCGGGATGGGTGACCATCCCGCCCGTACTGTCTGCCCAGCTCGGACCGGACGGATGAAAACGGCTCCGCCTGCTGGCGTGGAAGATCGGCCTCCGATAACGTCCGCTCGTTCCGCAACCATTCTTTCTTCCCTACCCCCGGGGGACTGATGACAGCGTTCCACCGCTCGACGCTGGTGCGCGCCAGTGTCGTGGCGCTGCTCGCGGCCGGCGGCATCGCCGCCGTGGCCGCTCCAGTGCTGGCGGCCGAGGAGGCCGACCTGGCCCTGGTGCCGCTCAGCTACAACCTGGCCAAGGGTGTGACGGAGGCCAAGAGCAAGCCGTTCAAGTTCACTGTCGACAACACCCGGAGCAAGGAAGACGCCAAGGGTGTCAGTTACACGGTGGACACCAGCAAGCTGAAGACGAACAAGATCCGGGTCGTGGTGCCCGACGGTTGCCGGGTGAACGGCAAGAAGTTCACCTGCCGCCTCGGCGACCTGGCCGCCGGCACCAGCGAGGACTTCGGTATCCCGATCTTCTCCACCGGTGGTAAGGGCGCCGCCGGCACTCTGGTGGTCACCATCCGCTCGGCCACCGAGGACCCGAACGAGGGCGACAACAAGGTCGAGCACGACATCACCGTCACCGAGCCCGGATACGACCTGACCAGTTGGGTGCAGGACGTCAACGCGAACGTCGTGGTGAACGGCGTCAACGGCGACGACCCCGACCTTCGGCCGGTGCGGCCGGGCGAGACGGTGCCGGTCGACTGGGCGGTCTACAACGACGGCAGCCGCAAGGCCACCGGTCTCGCCTACGTGTTGACCCTCCCGGCGGGCGTCACCTTCGACACCCTGCCGGACACGTGCACCTCGCAGACCTTCGGCGTCGCTCAGGCGCTCTGCCAGGACGACGGCGCGGTGATCCGGCCCGGCGACTACTACACCGCGGACATCAAGGTGACAGTCGGCAAGGACGTCACCGAGCCTGTGCTGCGGGTCGGCGAGCTGGTGGCGCACGGTCTGGACGTGGCAGCCGGCAGGCCCGAGGAGCAGCCGCGGCGGGCCAACACCGCCCAGCGGAAGGCTTTCACCGAGATCGACGAGGGCGACAACCAGGCGATCTTCGACGTCTTCGTCGACCTCTCCGTCGACCCGACGCCGACGCCCACGCCCACTGTCACCCCGACCGAGTCGCCGACCCCGACGCCGACGGCCACCCCGACCCCGACGGAGACGCCGACCCCGACGGAGACGCCGACGCCGACGCCGACGCCGACGCCGACGCCGACGCCGACGCCGACGCCGACTGTGACCCCGACGGAGACGCCGACCCCGACGCCGACTGTGACCCCGACGGAGACGCCGACCCCGACGCCGACTGTGACCCCGACCGAGTCGCCGACGCCCACCCCGACCCCGACGCCGACCGAGACGCCTACGCCGACCCCGACGGAGACGCCCACGCCGACGCCGACCCCGACGGAGACGCCCACGCCGACGCCGACCGCGACGGAGACGCCGACGGCCACTCCGACCGCGTCAGCCACGCCGACGCCGATCCCCAGCGGTACGGCGACGCCGGGCACTACCGTCTCGCCGGGTGCCGGTGGTGGCTCCGCCGGTGGTGGACCGGGCGGTGGCGGCCTGCCGGTGACCGGTGTGCAGGTCGGCCTGATCGGCGGCATCGGAGTGATCATCCTGCTGGTGGGTGGGGCGCTGCTGGTGCTCACCCGTCGCCGCAAGGTGGTCCTGGTCTCGCCGACCGACGAGAAGTCGGCCGACTGACACCGGTGCCCTGACCGGCGGCGCGCACACGAGGCACGCCAGCGACGGGTGCGATGGCGACAGGCGTCCTGACCGAGTTGTCACTGACGCGGGCACGACGCGAGGGCGGGGTGGGCGACCACCCCGCCCTTTCGCGTACCGGTGTGTGCCGCCCACCCAGCGAACGCCGGTTGGCGGGCGGCTGGCAGAGTGAGGGGGTGAGCCGTACCCCGCAGGGCCAGCGCGCCAGTCTGGACAAGCAGCCGCACGAGGTCGCCGCGATGTTCGACGGCGTGGCGGAGCGTTACGACCTGACCAACACGGTGATCTCGCTGGGACAGGACCGCTCCTGGCGGCGCGCCACCCGGGCGGCGCTCGGGCTGCGGCCGGGTGAGCGGGTCCTGGACGTGGGGGCGGGCACCGGCGTCTCGACGCGCGAGCTGGCCCAGTCCGGGGCGTACGCGGTCGGGGTCGACCTGTCGCTGGGCATGCTGCACACCGGCAAGCGGGCCCGGCCCGAGGTGCCGCTGCTGGCCGGAGACGCGCTGCGGCTGCCGTTCGCCGACGCCAGCTTCGACGCGGTGACCATCTCGTTTGCGCTGCGCAACGTCAACGACACCGACGCGGCGCTGCGTGAGCTGGCCCGGGTGACCCGGCCGGGCGGCCGGCTGGTGGTCTGCGAGTTCAGCACCCCGGTCAATCCGGTCTTCCGGACGGTCTACCTGTCGTACCTGATGCGGTCGCTGCCGGCGGTGGCCCGGACCGTGTCGAGCAATCCCGAGGCGTACGTGTATCTCGCCGAGTCGGTGAGGGCCTGGCCGGCGCAGTCCGCGCTGGCCGGCCGGGTGGCGGCGGCCGGGTGGGGGCGCGTGGCGTGGCGCAACCTGACCGGTGGCGTGGTGGCCCTGCACCGGGGGATCCGCGAGTAGCGGGGTAACCGAGCCCGCCCGGTACGGACATTATTCAGGTTTCGTTAATATCGGCTTTTAGTCCACTTTGCCCGGTACGCTCGATCGCATGACCGGAGCAGACCCGGCGGACCCGGTGGCCGCCACCGACGACGACGCGGCCGAACTCATCTCCCAGTTGCGTGAGTTGGCCGGTGCCGACCCGGTGGAGGTCCGGCAGGTGGTCGCCGAGGTGTTGGCGGCTCTGGACCGGGCGGCGGGTGGGGCGCTCCGCGAGCACCTACCGGAGACAATTCGGGTCGATGCGGGCCTGGGCGCCTCCAGCCCGGCCTGACACCTGACCGCTGTGGACGGTGATGAGCTGTCACATCGGCGAGTTAGGTACCCCTGATCCTGCGCTGGTATGACGCCGGTCATACACTCGTCCCGTCTGGCTTGTGAAGCATTTCACGAGCGTGCGGGAGGAGGCGCGAATGACCGCGGTGGAACACGATGCCGACGTCATTGTCGTGGGCGCCGGTCCCGGTGGGTCAGCGACCGCGTACCACCTGGCCCGGCACGGCGTACGGGTGCTGTTGTTGGAGAAGACCGAGTTCCCCCGGGAGAAGGTCTGCGGCGACGGGTTGACCCCGCGCGCCGTGCGCCAGCTCGTCCGGATGGGTGTGGACACCTCGCCCGAGGCGGGCTGGCTGCACAACCGGGGTCTGCGGGTCATCGGCGGCGGGGTGCGCCTCGAACTGGACTGGCCGGAGCTGGCCAGCTTCCCCAACTACGGTCTGGTGCGCACGCGCCTGGACTTCGACGACCTGCTCGCCCAGCGGGCGGTGGCCGCCGGCGCGAAACTGCGGACCAGCGTCAACGTGCTGGGCCCGGTGCTCGACGACGACGGCCGCGTCACCGGCGTCGAGGCGGAGGTCGGGCCGGGCAAGGAGCCCACCACCTTCCACGCCCCGCTGGTCGTCGCTGCGGACGGCGTCTCCGGCCGGTTCCCGCTCGCGCTCGGGCTGGCCAAGCGGGAGGACCGGCCGATCGGTGTGGCCGTCCGCCGCTACTACCGTTCGCCGGCCAAGCACGAGGACAACTACCTGGAGTCCTGGCTGGAGCTGCGCAGCAAGGACAGCGGTGACAACCTGCTGCCCGGCTACGGCTGGATCTTCGGCCTCGGTGACGGGCGGGTCAACGTCGGGCTCGGCGTGCTCAACTCGTCCTCGGCGTTCGGCAAGACCAACTACCGCCGGCTGCTCACCGACTGGCTCGCCAACACCCCGGAAGACTGGGGGATGACCGACGAGACCAACGCCGACGGCCCGATCCTCGGTGCCGCGTTGCCGATGGGCTTCAACCGGGTGCCCCACTACACCAGGGGCGTGCTGCTGGTCGGCGACTCGGGCGGCATGGTCAACCCGTTCAACGGTGAGGGCATCGCGTACGCGATGGAGTCCGGTGAACTGGCCGCGGAGGTCATGGTTCAGGCCCTCGCCCGCCCGGCCGGCCCGGAACGCGAGCGCGCGCTGCTGGCGTACCCGAACGAGCTGAAGGCGCGGCTCGGCGGCTACTACCGGCTGGGCGGCATCTTCGTGAAACTGATCGGCCGCCCCGAGATCATGCGGATCGCCACCAAACACGGCATGCCGCACCCGACGCTGATGCGTTTCGTGCTCAAGCTGTTGGCCAATCTGACCGACCCGCGTGGCGGGGACGCGATGGATCGGGTCATCAACGCGATGACGAAGGCCGCCCCAGCCGTCTAGGTAGGACGGCATCGGCGCTGGTCACGGCCCCGATGCCGACAAAGATCGACCCCCGCCGACTGCCACTGCGAGGGACGTGAATAGTGTGATTTTCGTCAAGCACCGAGGGCAGGGAAGGACGAGCAGGAGAAAACGATGTCGCTCTCGCCTTACGCACCGATCATCGGGCTGTTCGCCCTCGCCGCGGCGTTCTCGCTGTTTTCCGTTGGCGCCGCCCGCTTCGCCGGTCCCCGTCGCTACAACAAGGCCAAACTCGAGGCTTACGAGTGCGGCATCGAGCCCAGCCCGCAGCCGGTCGGTGGCGGGCGGTTCCCGATCAAGTTCTACCTGACGGCGATGCTCTTCATCGTCTTCGACATCGAGATCATCTTCCTCTACCCCTGGGCGGTCTCGTTCGACGCTCTGCCGATCTTCGGCTTCGTGGAGATGGTCCTGTTCATCGTCGCGGTCTTCGTTGCGTACGCCTACGTGTGGCGGCGCGGCGGCCTGGACTGGGACTGAGGAAGGAACGTCAGATGGGCATCGAGGAGAAGCTTCCCGCCGGCGTCCTGCTCACCTCGGTGGAGAAGCTGGTCAACTGGTCTCGGAAGTCGTCCGTGTGGGGCGCGACCTTCGGCCTGGCCTGCTGCGCCATCGAGATGATGGCCGCCGGTGGTCCGCACTACGACATGGGCCGCTGGGGCATGGAGGTCTTCCGGGCGTCCCCCCGGCAGGCCGATCTGATGATCGTGGCCGGCCGGGTGAGTCAGAAGATGGCACCGGTGTTGCGCCAGATCTACGACCAGATGGCCGAGCCGCGCTGGGTGCTCTCGATGGGCGTCTGCGCCAGCAGCGGCGGCATGTTCAACAACTACGCGATCGTGCAGGGCGTCGACCACGTGGTGCCGGTCGACATGTACCTGCCTGGCTGCCCGCCCCGGCCGGAGATGCTCATCGACGCGATCCTCAAGCTCCGCGAGAAGATCATGTATGAGCCGCTGGGCCCGAACGGCCGCAAGATGCTGGCGGCCCGCCAGGAGCGCGGCGACGTTCCGATCGTGCCCTACGGCTCGATGCCCTCCTCGTACCGCAGCGACAAGTCCCGGCGCGCCGAGTGGACCCGGGCGGTCCGTGAGGGCCGCGAGGAGCAGCTGCGCATCGAGAACTGGATGAACGCTCAGAACCACCTCCACCCGCAGGTAGGCCCGAAATGACGTCACCCACGGACAAGCCAAACGACGGCGGCGTACCGCTGCCGGTGGTGCCGGCCGGCGCCACCAGTGGTGCCCCCGCCGAATTCCCGCCGGCCAGCCCGGCCGGTCGCGGGATGTTCGGCAACCAGGGCACGGGCGACGTGTCCGGCTACGGCGGCCTGGTCCGCCAGCGCCAGCCCATCGAGGAGGCGTCCCGGCCGTACGGGGGCTACTTCGACGAGGTCCGCGACGCGCTGGAGGAGGCGTACCCGGCCTTCAACGACGCGATCGAGAAGGTTGTGGTCGACCGGGGTGAGCTGACCCTGCACGTACGCCCGGAGCGGATTGCCGAGGTGTGCCAGGTGATGCGGGACGACCTGGCGCTGCGGTTCGAGCTGTGCTCCTCGGTGTCCGGTGCGGACTACCTGGGCGCCGACGAGCGCCGGTTGCACGTGGTCTACCTGCTCACCTCGATGACGTACCGGCGGCGGGTCCGGCTGGAGGCCGCGGTCTCCGTCGAGGCCCCGCACCTGCCCAGCGTGACCGCCATCTACCCGACGGCGGACTGGCAGGAGCGCGAGGCGTACGACATGTTCGGCATCGTCTTCGACGGCCACCCCAACCTGACCCGGATCCTCATGCCGGACGACTGGGAGGGCCACCCGCAGCGCAAGGACTACCCGCTCGGCGGCGTCCCCGTCGAGTACAAGGGCGCGGAGATCCAGCCGCCGGACACGCGGAGGTCGTACCAGTGACGACGTCGAACTACGCCAGCGAGCGCGAAACCGACGAGGGTCGGGTCTTCACCGTCACCGGTGGGGACTGGGACACGATCGTCTCGGGCACCGACCCGATCAACGACGAGCGGATCGTGGTCAACATGGGTCCGCAGCACCCGTCCACGCACGGGGTGCTGCGGCTGATCCTGGAACTGGAGGGCGAGACGGTCCGCGAGGCCCGCTCGGTCATCGGCTACCTGCACACCGGCATCGAGAAGAACCTCGAATACCGCAACTGGGTCCAGGGCTCGACGTTCGTGACCCGGATGGACTACCTCGCCCCGATCTTCAACGAGACGGCGTACGCCCTCGCTGTCGAGAAGCTGCTCGGCATCACCGACGACATCACCGAGCGGGCCACCACCATCCGCGTGCTGATGATGGAGCTCAACCGGATCTCGTCGCACCTGGTCTGGCTGGCCACCACCGGCATGGAGCTGGGCGCGATCTCGATCATGCTGTACGGCTTCCGCGAGCGGGAGTACATCCTCGACATCTTCGAGACCATCACCGGCCTGCGGATGAACCACGCGTACGTGCGGCCGGGCGGTGTGGCACAGGACGTGCCGGACGACGCGATCGTCAAGATCCGCGAGTTCCTGAAGATGATGCCGAAGAAGCTCAAGGAGTACGAGGACCTCCTCTCCGGCCAGCCGATCTGGACCGAGCGGACGAAGAACGTGGCGGTGCTGGACGTGACCGGTTGCGTGGCGCTCGGCATCACCGGCCCGGTGCTGCGCTCCGCCGGCCTCGCCTGGGACCTGCGCAAGACCATGCCGTACTGCGGCTACGAGACGTACGAGTTCGACGTGCCGACCCACCCCGACGGTGACGTGTGGGGTCGCTACCAGGTCCGGCTCGCCGAGATCCGGGAGTCGTTGAAGCTGGTCGAGCAGGCACTGGACCGGCTTCGTCCCGGCCCGGTGATGGTCGCCGACCGCAAGATCGCCTGGCCGGCGCAGCTCGCCATCGGCGTGGACGGCATGGGCAACTCGCTGGAGCACGTCGCGAAGATCATGGGTCAGTCGATGGAGTCGCTGATCCACCACTTCAAGCTGGTGACCGAGGGCTTCCGGGTCCCGCCCGGCCAGGTGTACGTCGCCATCGAGGCGCCCCGCGGCGAGCTGGGCGTCCACGCGGTCTCCGACGGTGGCACCCGGCCCTACCGGGTGCACTACCGGGAGCCGAGCTTCGTCAACCTGCAGGCCCTCCCGGCGATGGCCGAGGGCGGTCTGATCGCCGACGTGATCGCCGGCGGCGCCTCGTTGGACCCGGTGATGGGTGGGTGTGACCGATGACGACGACTTTCACTGACGATACCCGGGAGCGGGCGCGCGACATCATCGCCCGTTACCCGGCGGACCGGTCCCGCTCGGCGTTGCTGCCGCTGCTGCACCTGGTGCAGGCCGAGGAGGGGTACGTCTCCCCGGCCGGGGTCGCGTTCTGCGCCGAGGTGCTGGGGCTGAACAAGGCCCAGGTCGGCGCGGTGGCCACCTTCTACACGATGTACAAGCGCAAGCCGACCGGTGACTTCCTGGTCAGCGTCTGCACCAACACGATGTGCAACGTGCTCGGTGGCCAGGAGGTATACGACACCCTCGCCGAGCACCTGGGCGTCGGGCACGACGAGACCACAGCGGACGGCACGATCACGCTGGAGCACGCCGAGTGCCTGGCGGCGTGCGACTACGGCCCGGTGATGACTGTCAACTACGACTTCTTCGACGGCGTGGACGCCTCCACCGCCGTCGGTGTGGTCGACGAGTTGCGGGCCGGCGGTCGGCCGATGCCGACCCGGGGTGCCCGGCTCTGCACGCTCAAGGAGATGGCGGTGCAGCTCGCCGGTTTCGCCGACGAGCGCGACGATGCGGTCGCCGACGGCGGGCCGGGTGAGCCCACCCTGCGCGGGCTGCGGCTGGCCCAGCAGCACGGCGTCTCGGTGCCGGGCTTCGACCCGAACACCCCGATCCGCAGCAAGGCCGAGGCCGACAAGGCCGCCGCCGAGGCGAAGGCGAAGGCGGAGGCCGCCAAGCCGGCGCCCGTCGAGGCCAGCGCGGCCCCGGTCAAGGGCAGCGATGGGGCGTCCGCCCCGACGGGGGCGGCCGGAGTCGCCGAGCCGGCGAAGCCGGCAGACGCCACCGGCAGCACCACGCGGGACGTCAAGGCACCGGACGACAAGTCGCCGCAGGTGCGTACCGCCGAGACCCGGCAGCCGGACGCGGGCACGGCAGTGCCGGACGCCAGTGGCACGAAGGTCCCGACGGACGCCACCGGCACCGCGCCCGAGGCCGGCGACGCACGGGCGGCCGAGGCCGCCGGCGTGGCCGCCAACCCGCCGGCCGGCGACGGCAAGCCCGCCGGCGACGAGGCCGGGGCGCAGGAGCGCAACCTCACCGAAGCGAAGGCTGGGACGGACGCCGACGGCGCCGGACCGGCGGACGCGAACGAAACGGGGGCCCAGAAGTGACCACTCCCCGCCCGGAGACGCTGGCCAAGCTGACGCCGGTGCTGACCAAGCGCTGGCTGTCGCCGGACGCCTGGCGCATCGGCACGTACGAGCAGTTGGACGGCTACGCCGCGCTGCGCAAGGCACTCAAGGCCCACCCGGACGACCTGATCCAGCTGATCAAGGATTCCGGGCTGCGGGGCCGAGGCGGCGCCGGCTTCCCCACCGGCCTCAAGTGGGGCTTCATTCCCCAGGGCGACGGCAAGCCGCACTACCTGGTGGTCAACGCCGACGAGGGCGAGCCGGGCACCTGCAAGGACCTGCCGCTGATGACCCACGACCCGCACGCGCTGGTCGAGGGCGTCATCATCGCGTCGTACGCGATCCGGGCCGCCCGCGCCTACATCTACATCCGGGGCGAGGCGGTGCACGCCGCGCGTCGGCTGCGCAACGCGGTCCAGGAGGCGTACGACAAGGGTTACCTGGGCCGGAACATCCTGCGCAGCGGCTACGACCTGGAGCTGGTGGTGCACTCCGGCGCCGGGGCGTACATCTGCGGCGAGGAGACGGCGCTGCTCGACTCGCTGGAGGGGTTCCGGGGTCAGCCCCGGCTGCGCCCGCCGTTCCCGGCCACCCACGGCCTGTACGCGAGCCCGACTGTGGTGAACAACGTCGGCACCATCGCCAGCGTGCCGCCGATCGTGCTCGGCGGGGCCGACTGGTGGAAGAGCATGGGCACCGAGAAGTCCTCCGGGCCGATGATCTACTCGCTCTCCGGCCGGGTCGCCAACCCGGGCCAGTACGAGTGCTCGATGGGTGTCACGCTGCGCGAGCTGCTGGAGCTGGCCGGTGGCATGCAGCCCGGCCACAACCTGCGGTTCTGGACCCCGGGCGGCTCGTCCACCCCGCTGCTCGCCGCCGAGCACCTGGACGTGCCACTGGACTTCGAGGGGGTGGCGGCGGCCGGCTCGATCCTGGGCACCACCGCCACCCAGATCTTCTCCGACCAGGACTGCCCGGTCTACGCGACGTACCGGTGGCTGGAGTTCTACCACCACGAGTCGTGCGGCAAGTGCACCCCGTGCCGCGAGGGCAACTACTGGATGGTCCGGGTCTACCGGCGGATCCTCACCGGTCAGGGCACCCACGAAGACCTGGACACCCTGCTGGACACCTGCGACAACATCCTCGGCCGCTCGTTCTGCGGCCTGGGTGACGGCGCGACCAGCTCGGTGACCTCCTCGCTGCAGTACTTCAAGCAGGACTACCTCGACTACATCGAGGGTCGGACCGCACCCAAGCTGTCGGAGAAGACCCTGGTAGGGGCGCACTGATGACCGACGTAGCCAAGCAGACCGAAACCGTCACCCTCACCATCGACGGCGTCGAGGTCACCGCCCCCAAGGGGACGCTGCTGATCCGGGTCGCCGAGCAGATGGGCACCGAGATCCCCCGGTTCTGCGACCACCCGCTGCTGGCCCCGGCCGGCGCGTGCCGGCAGTGCCTGGTCGAGGTGGAGGGGCAGCGCAAGCCGGTCGCCTCCTGCACCCAGACCGTCGCCGACGGCATGGTCGTGCGTACCCAGATCACCTCCCCGGTCGCCAAGAAGGCGCAGGAGGGGGTGATGGAGCTGCTGCTGCTCAACCACCCGCTGGACTGCCCGATGTGTGACAAGGGCGGCGAGTGCCCGCTCCAGAACCAGGCGATGTCCACCGGCCGCACCGACTCGCGCTTCCACGAGCACAAGCGGGAGTACGAGAAGCCGATGGCGATCAGCAGCCAGGTGCTGCTGGACCGCGAGCGTTGCGTGCTCTGCCAGCGGTGCACCCGGTTCTCCGAGGAGATCGCCGGCGACAAGTTCATCGACCTGATGGGCCGGTCGTCCGCCGAGGAGATCAACATCTACCGGGACGACGCGTACGGCGCAGAGTCCGGGGAGGACAGCGGCGACGTCCCGTTCAACTCCTACTTCTCCGGCAACACAGTCCAGATCTGCCCGGTGGGTGCGCTGACCGGTGCCCAGTACCGCTTCCGCGCCCGCCCGTTCGACCTGGTCTCCAGCCCGAGCGTCTGCGAGCACTGCTCGGCGGGCTGCGGGCAGCGCACCGACTGGCGGCGCGGCAAGGTGCTGCGCCGGCTGGCCGGCGACGAGCCGCAGGTCAACGAGGAGTGGAACTGCGACAAGGGTCGCTGGGGCTTCCAGTACACCCGAGCCGCCGACCGGCTGACCACTCCGCTGGTCCGCGACGAGCACACCGGTGAGCTGCGCGAGGCGTCCTGGAGCGAGGCGCTCACCGTCGCCGCCGAAGGGCTGCACATCGCTCGGGAGAGCAGGCAGGGCACTGCCGTGCTCACCGGCGGTCGGCTGACCGTCGAGGACGCGTACGCCTACGCCAAGTTCGCCCGGGTCGCGTTGAACACCAACGACATCGACTTCCGGGCCCGGCCGGTCTCCCGCGAGGAGGCCGACTTCCTTGCCAGCTCGGTCGCCGGGGTCACCGACGTCACCTACACCGACGTGGAGAACGCGCCGGCGGTGGTGCTGGTGGGCCTGGAGCCCGAGGAGGAGTGCCCGATCCTCTTCCTGCGGCTGCGCAAGGCGTACCTGAAGAAGACCCTTACGGTGTACGCGCTGGCGCCCTTCGCCACCCGCGGCCTGGAGAAGCTCGGTGCCAAGCTGGCCCGGGTGGTGCCGGGCGAGGAGGCCAGCGTGCTCGCCGAGCACGCCACCGTCAGCGAAGCGCTGAGCGCACCGGGCGCGATCCTGATCGTCGGCGAGCGGTTGGCCACGGTGCCGGGTGGGCTCTCCGCCGCTGCCGACGTGGCCCGGCGTACCGGCGCGAAGCTGGCCTGGGTGCCGCGGCGCGCGGGTGACCGCGGCGCGGTGGACGCCGGCTGCCTGCCCAACCTGCTCCCCGGTGGACGACTGGTAACCGAGCCGGCCGCCAGGGCCGAGCTGGGTGAGGCGTGGGACATCCCGGCCGGGGTGATCCCGAGCCAGGCCGGTCGGGACACCGACGGCATCCTGACCGCGGCCGCCAACGGGCAGCTCGGTGCGCTGGTCGTCGGCGGCGTCGACCCGGCCGACCTGGCCGACCCGCGCCTGGCCGAGTCCGCCCTGGACGCGGTGCCGTTCCTGGTCAGCCTCGAACTGCGCGCCAGCGCGGTGACCCGGCGGGCGAACGTGGTGCTGCCGGTCGCCCCGGTGGCCGAGAAGGCCGGAAGCTTCCTGGACTGGGAGGGCCGGCTGCGCCCGTTCGAGGCGGTGCTGAACACCGCGGCGATGACCGACGGCCGGGTGCTCGACGCGCTGGCCGCGCTGCTCGACGTGCGCCTCGGCACGGCCGATGTGCTGAGCGTGCGTCGTGAGCTGGGCACGCTGCCGGCGACGCGGATGTCCCGCCCGGCCGCGCCGTCTGTCGCACCGGGCCGGGTGCCGCAGCCGAACGCCGGGGAGGCCGTGCTGGCCACCTGGCACCAGCTGGTGGACCTCGGCACTCTGACCGAGGGCGACGAGAACCTCGCCGGGACCGCCCGTCCGCCGGTGGTCCGGCTGGGTAAGGGCACCGCCGAGGCGCTCGGTGTGGTCGACGGTGACGCGGTCACGGTCGGCACCGACCGCGGGGCGCTGACCCTGCCGGCGGAACTCACCGAGATGCCGGACGGCGTGGTCTGGCTGCCGACCAACTCACCCGGCTCGACCGTGCGGCGCAGCCTCGGGGCGACGTCCGGCGCGGTCGTCCGGATCTCCGTCCCCGCACCGAGTACGGCCATCCCGGCCGGACGCGTGGCGGCCGACGAGACCGGTCTCCCGGGTCCGCTCCTCAACTCCGGGGGTAACCAGTGAGTCCGATCTACCTGGCCCAGGATCCGACGCTGGCCGACTTCGGCCGGGATCCGTGGTGGCTGGTTCTCGGCAAGATTGTCTTCGCGTTCGCCTTCGGTCTGCTGGCCACCCTGCTCGGCGTCTGGTTCGAGCGGCGCGTGGTCGGCTACATGCAGGTGCGGCCCGGCCCCAACCAGGTCGGCCCGTTCGGCCTGCTGCAGACCCTCGCCGACGGCCTGAAGATGGCCTTCAAGGAGGACATCCTCCCGAAGGCGGCCGACAAGGTCGTCTACTTCTTCGCCCCGACCATCTCGGTGATCTGCGCGGTCACCGCCCTGTCGGTGGTGCCGTTCGGCCCGATGGTGAGCATCTTCGGTCACCACACGCCGTTGCAGGTCACCGACGTGCCGGTGGCGGTGCTGCTGCTGCTCGCCTGCTCCTCGATGGGTGTCTACGGCATCGTGCTGGGTGGCTGGGCCTCCGGCTCGACGTACCCGCTGCTGGGTGGTCTCCGGTCGAGCGCCCAGATGATCTCCTACGAGGTCGCGATGGGGCTCAGCATCGTGGCGGTCTTCATGACCGCCGGCACGATGAGCACCAGCGGGATCGTCGCCGCCCAGGGCGACGGCACCCAGCTGACGGTCTTCGGCCAGCCGATCCCGGCACCGGGTTGGTACGCGATCCTGCTGCTGCCGAGCTTCATCATCTTCTTCATCGCCACTGTGGGTGAGACCAACCGGGCGCCGTTCGACCTGCCCGAGGCCGAGTCCGAACTGGTCGCCGGCTTCATGACCGAGTACAGCTCGTTGAAGTTCGCGCTCTTCATGCTCAGCGAGTACGTCGCGATGGTGACCATGTCCGCTGTCACCACCACGCTGTTCCTGGGCGGATGGCGAGCACCCTGGCCGATCACCATCTGGGAGGGCGCCAACTCCGGTTGGTGGCCGATGCTCTGGTTCTTCGGCAAGGTGATCGCGCTGGTCTTCGTCTTCGTGTGGCTGCGTGGCACGCTGCCCCGGCTGCGCTACGACCAGTTCATGCGGCTCGGCTGGAAGGTGCTGCTGCCGATCAACCTGGTCTGGATCCTGGTCCTGTCGGGCCTGCGCTCCATCGAGGACTGGGACACCCGCGGCAAGGTGATCGCCGTCGGCATCCCGGCCGGCATCCTGCTGATCGCCACGATCTTCTGGCCCAGCCGGCGCCCGAAGCCGAAGCCGACGACGCAGGAACAGGTCGACAACCGGCCGCACGGGAGCTTCCCGCTGCCACCGATGGATCTTCAGGTACCACCGAGCCCGCGCATCACGCGCGTGGTCGCCGAGCGGGAGCCGGCCAACATCGTTGCCGGCTCGGACTCCAGGGAGGTGTGACGTGGGCGCGATCACCGGAACGTTCAAGGGATTCGGTGTCACCTTCTCGCACATGTTCAGGAAGGTCGTCACGACCGACTACCCGTTCAAGCCGCCGGTGTCGGCGCCGCGCTACCACGGGCGGCACATCCTCAACCGGCACCCGGACGGCCTGGAGAAGTGCATCGGCTGCGAGCTGTGCGCCTGGGCCTGCCCGGCGGACGCGATCTACGTCGAGGGTGGCGACAACACCGACGAGCAGCGCTTCTCGCCGGGTGAGCGGTACGCCAGCATCTACCAGATCAACTACGCCCGCTGCATCTTCTGCGGGCTGTGCATCGAGGCCTGCCCGACCCGGTCGCTCACCATGAGCAACGAGTACGAGTTGGCCCGGGACAACCGGCAGGACCTGATCTTCACCAAGGAGCAGTTGCTCGCGCCGTTGCTGGAGGGCATGGAGCAGCCTCCGCACCCGATGCGGCTGGGTGACAGCGAGAAGGACTACTACGTCGGCGCGCTGGACAACCCGGGCACCTCAGCCGGTGCGGAGACGTCCCCGATGGGCCCCGGCCGCTACCAGGTCGAGGAGCACCCCGGCGTGACGTTCCCGGGCGCCGAGCAGGCCGCCCAGCGCGTGGCGGCCGGCAAGGGAGAGGAAGCATGACCACGTCTACGGTGCTCGCCGCGGCGGGTTCGGTCTCCACCGGCGAGGCGGTCACCTTCTGGATCCTCGCCCCGCTCGCGCTGATCGGCGGGATCGGGATGGTGGCCGCGCGCAACGCGGTGCACTCGGCGCTGTGGCTGGTGCTGACCATGCTCTGCCTGGGCGTGTTCTACGTGCTCCAGGCCGGTCCGTTCATCGGCATGGTGCAGATCATCGTCTACACCGGCGCGATCATGATGCTGTTCCTCTTCGTGCTGATGCTGGTCGGTCGGGACTCCACGGACTCGCTGATCGAGACGCTACGCGGGCAGCGCGTCGCCGCGACCGTGCTCGGCCTGGGCTTCGCCGGCCTGGTCGGCACCGGCCTCTACCAGGCGCTGGACCGGACCAACACGGCCGGTCTGGAGCAGGTCAACGCCGAGGGGAACGTGCAGGGCATCGCCCGGCTGCTGTTCACCAAGTACGTCTTCGCGTTCGAATTGACCTCGGCGCTGCTGATCACCGCGGCGGTCGGTGCCATGGTGCTGGCCCACGTCGAGCGGCGTAAGCAGGACAAGGTCGACCAGGTGTCGACAATGAAGGCACGCTTCGCGCCGGGCAACTACCCCGGCCCGAAGCCGGGGCCCGGCGTCTTCGCGACCTCCTCCTCGGTGGCCACCCCGGCCCGGCTGCCCGACGGCCGCCTGACCGACCGCAGCACCCCGGCGATCCTTCCGCAGCGCGAGCTGACCGCCGAGGAGACCTCGCTGAAGGGGACGGACAAGTAATGGGAACGTTCTTCTCGGTCGAGCCGACCTACTACCTCGTGCTCGCCGCGGTGCTGTTCACCATCGGCGCCGCCGGGGTGCTGATCCGGCGCAACGCGATAGTGCTGTTCATGTGCGTGGAGCTGATGCTCAACGCGGCCAACCTGACGCTGGTCACCTTCAGCCGGATCAACGGTGACCTCAACGGCCAGATCATGGCGTTCTTCGTGATGGTGGTGGCGGCGGCCGAGGTCGTGGTCGGGCTCGCGATCATCATGTCCATCTTCCGGACGCGACGCTCGGCGAGTGTCGACGACGCCAACCTGCTCAAGTACTAGAGGGGTCCACCGGTGGAAGAGACTGTGGAATACGCCCAGGCCACGGGGCTACTCGGGGGCGTCTGGCTGCTGGTGGCGATCCCGCTGGTCAGCGCGGCCATCCTGCTGCTGCTCGGCCGCCGGGCCGACCGCTGGGGGCACTGGTTGGGCGTCGCCGCCATCGGCGCCGCGTTCGTGCTCGGCCTGAGCTTCTTCTTCCAGCTGCGTGGCCTGGAGAACAAGTCGGTCGAGCTGAGCCTCTGGGACTTCATCGCTGTCGGTGATCTGCGCGTGGACTTCGGCCTGCTCTTCGACCCGCTGGCCGCGGTCTTCGTCCTGCTGATCACCGGGGTGGGTTTCCTGATCCACCTGTACGCGGTGGAGTACATGTCGCACGACGCGGGCCGTCGTCGGTTCTTCGCGTACTTCAACCTGTTCGTCGCGGCGATGCTGCTGCTGGTGCTCGGCAACAACTACGTGATGCTGTACTTCGGCTGGGAGGGCGTCGGTCTGGCGTCGTACCTGCTGATCTCCTTCTGGACCGACCGGCCGAGCGCGGCCACCGCCGGCAAGAAGGCGTTCCTGATGAACCGGGTCGGCGACGCCGGCCTGGCCATCGGCATCTTCATCATGTTCGCCACACTGGGCACCACCCAGTACGACGAGGTGTTCAACGGTGTCGGCGCGCTGACCGGCACCACGGTGTTGGTCCTCGGCCTGTTGCTGCTGCTCGGGGCGGCCGGCAAGTCCGGTCAGTTCCCGCTCCAGGCGTGGTTGCCGGACGCGATGGAGGGCCCGACCCCGGTGTCGGCGCTCATCCACGCCGCCACCATGGTCACCGCTGGCGTCTACCTGATCGCCCGGTCCAACCCGATCTTCTCGGCCAACTCGACGCTGCAACTCGTGGTGGTCAGCGTCGGCGCGCTCACCCTGCTGATCGGCTGCATCATCGGCGCGGCCAAGGACGACATCAAGCGGGTGCTGGCCTGGTCGACGGTGAGCCAGATCGGCTACATGTTCCTCGGTGTCGGCCTCGGCGGCGCGGCCTACGCGCTGGCCATCGTGCACCTGCTGGCGCACGGCTTCTTCAAGGCCAACATGTTCCTCGGCGCCGGCTCGGTCATGCACGGAATGAAGGACCAGGTCGACATCCGCCGCTTCGGTGGACTGTCCAAGTACATGAAGATCACCTGGTTGACCTTCATGATGGGCTGGCTGGCCATCATCGGCATGTTCCCCTTCTCCGGCTTCTTCTCGAAGGAGCCGATCATCGTGGCCGCCTTCGAGCGGGAGGACTGGACCGCCTGGCTCTTCGGCGGTGCGGCACTGCTCGGCGCCGGGCTCACCGCGTTCTACATGACCCGGTTGTTCGTGCTCACGTTCCACGGGCCGCAGCGGTGGACCGAGGACATCGAGCACCCGCACGAGTCGCCGAAGCTGATGACCATCCCGCTGATCCTGCTGGCCGTCGGATCGGTCGGCGCCGGCTTCCTGCTCGCCACGTCCGTTCCGGACTGGCTGACGGAGACCGCCGGGCTGGGCGGCGAGCACGCGGAGCACGAGGCGGTCCTCTCGCACACCGTGATCACCATCCTGTCGCTGCTGGTGACAGTGCTCGGTGCCGGGCTCGCCTGGTTCCTCTTCCGGGCCGGCACGGCCACCGTGCCGCAGCCGGCCGGGGTGCTGGTCACCGCCGCCCGGCGCAACCTCTACACCGACACGGTCAACGAGGCGGTCTTCGAGAAGCCGGGCATCTTCCTCACCCGGGCGCTGGTGTACCTCGACAACCGGGGCATCGACGGGCTCGTCAACGGGCTCGCCGCCGCGGTCGGTGGGGGCTCGGGTCGCCTCCGCCGGATGCAGACCGGCTTTGTCCGCTCGTACGCCACCTCGATCCTGGCCGGTGCGCTGCTGGTGATGGCGGCATTCCTGGCGGTGCAGGCGGGGTGGTTGGCGTGATCGACCTCTTTCCGGCCGCCCCCGCCGGCGGACCACGCAGTGACGACGGAGGTAAGGCCGCATAATGTCCAACTTCCCGTTCCTCTCGGTGCTCACCGTGGCGCCGCTGGTGGGCGCCCTGGTGGTGGCCTTCCTGCCGCGCCACCGCCCGGAGCTGGCCAAGCAGGTGGCGTTCGCCTGGTCGCTGCTCGTGCTGGTGCTCTCGGTGGTGATGTGGGTCAGCTTCAACGCCGGTGGTGACCGGTTCCAGTTCCGCGAGTCGTACTCCTGGATTCCGAACTGGGGGGTCAGCTTCACCTTCGCCGCCGACGGCATCGCGCTGGTGATGCTGATGCTCATCGCGGTGCTGGTTCCGCTGGTGATCCTGGCGTCCTGGCACGACGCCGAGTCGTCGAAGCGTTCGGTGCCCGTCTACTTCGCGCTGCTGCTGGTCCTCGAGTGCACGATGATCGGCGTCTTCGCCGCCGCCGACGTCTTCCTGTTCTACGTGTTCTTCGAGGTCATGCTGGTGCCGATGTACTTCCTCATCGGCAGCTACGGCGGCCACCAGCGGCAGTACGCGGCGGTGAAGTTCTTCCTCTACTCGCTCGTCGGCGGTCTGTTCATGCTGGCCGCGGTGATCGGCCTGTGGGTGGTCGGCGGGAAGACCTTCGACTGGCAGGCGCTGTCGCAGGTCGACATCAGCACCGGCACCGAGCGGTGGCTGTTCCTCGGCTTCTTCCTCGCGTTCGCCATCAAGGCGCCGTTCTTCCCGTTCCACACCTGGTTGCCCGACGCCGGTGGCGCCGCACCGGCGGGAGCGGCGGCGCTGCTGGTCGGCGTGCTGGACAAGGTCGGCACGTTCGGCATCCTGCGCTACTGCCTGCCGCTGTTCCCCGAGGCGTCGAAGTGGTTCGCGCCGTGGGCGCTGGCCCTGGGCGTGATCGGCATCGTCTACGCCGCGCTGCTGGCGGTCGGCCAGAACGACCTCAAGCGGCTGGTGTCGTACACCTCGATCGCGCACTTCGGCTTCATCGGCGTGGGCATCTTCGCCTTCACCACCCAGGCCGGCACCGGCGCGGTGCTCTACATGCTCAACCACGGGCTGGCCACCGGCCTGCTCTTCCTGGTGGTGGGCATGCTGATCTCCCGGCGGGGCTCGTCGCTGATCAGCGACTTCGGTGGTGCCGGCAAGCTGGTCCCGGTGCTCGCCGGGGTGCTCTTCTTCGCCGGTCTCGCCTCGCTCGCGCTGCCCGGCACGGCCCCGTTCATCTCCGAGTTCCTGGTGCTGATCGGCACCTTCACTGTGAACAAGCCGGTAGCGGTCATCGCCACGCTCGGCATCATCCTGGCCGCCGCGTACGTGCTGTGGATGGTGCAGCGCACCACCCAGGGCACCCTCAACCCGGCGCTGACCGAGGTCGACGGCATGCGCCGGGACCTCAACCTGCGCGAGAAGGTGGTGGTCGCCCCGCTGATCGCGCTGATCGTGCTGCTCGGCTTCTTCCCCAAGCCGGTCACTGACGTGATCAACCCCGCCGTCCAGGCGACAATGGACGACATCGGCAGAACCGACCCGGCGCCGTCCGTGGGCGGCACCGTCCAGGAGGCGGCAAAGTGACCGAGTTGAAGCTGCCGTCGATCGACTACGCGGCGATCTCTCCGATCCTGATCATGCTGGGCACTGCGTTGCTCGGCGTGCTGGTCGAGGCCCTGGTGCCTCGTCGCTGGCGGCACGTGGTGCAGTTGACGCTGGCGCTGCTCGCGGTGCTCGCGGCACTGACCATGGTGGTCCTCAGCGCCGATGAGCGGATCATCACCGCGGGCCAGGCGCTCGCGATCGACGGGCCGACGCTCTTCCTCCAGGGCGCGATCCTGGTGCTGGCCGCGATGGCGCTGCTGCTGATCGGTGACCGTTCGGTCGAGCGGGGCGGGGCGTTCGTCGCCCAGGCCGCGGTGACCGCGGAGTCGGCCGACGACCGGCGGCAGGCCGAGGGGCGCAACGGCCTCACCGAGGTCTACCCGCTGACCACGTTCGCTATCGGCGGCATGCTGATCTTCGTGGCGGCGAACGACCTGCTGACCATGTTCATCGCACTCGAGGTCTTCTCCCTGCCGCTCTACCTGCTCTGCGCGCTGGCCCGTCGCCGGCGTCTGCTGAGCCAGGAGGCGGCGATGAAGTACTTCCTGCTCGGCGCGTACGCCTCGGCGTTCTTCCTGTTCGGTGTGGCCCTGATCTACGGCTTCACCGCCGGCATCCCGGGCCGCCCGTCCGGCGTCGACTTCGCCACCATCCACGCGGCGGTGGGCGAGTCGCCGGCCAGCCCGGTGCTGCTCTTCGCCGGCATGGCGCTGCTCGCCATCGGTCTGCTCTTCAAGGCCGCGGCGGCCCCGTTCCACGTCTGGACCCCGGACGTCTACCAGGGCGCTCCTACCCCGGTCACCGGGTTCATGGCGGCCTGCACCAAGGTCGCCGCGTTCGGTGCCCTGCTGCGCGTCTTCCAGGTCGCGTTCGCCGACGCCAACTGGGACTTCACGCCGGTCCTCGGCGCGGTGGCGGTGCTGACCATGCTGGTGGGTGCGGTGCTCGCGGTCACCCAGACCGACATCAAGCGGCTGCTCGCGTACTCCTCGATCGCCAACGCCGGCTACCTGCTGGTCGGTGTGTTGGCGCCGAGCCGCGACGGGCTGGCCGGCACGATGTTCTACCTGGTCGCGTACGGCTTCTCGGTGCTCGCCGCGTTCGCCGTGGTGACGTTGGTACGCGACGACGACGGCGAGGCCACCCACCTGTCCCGCTGGGCCGGGCTGGGCCGTCGGTCGCCGTTCTTCGCCGCGCTGTTCACGTTCATCCTGCTCGCCTTCGCCGGTATTCCGCTGACCAGCGGCTTCACCAGCAAGTTCGCCATCTTCGGGCCGGCGCTGGAGGGTGGCCAGGCCTGGCTGGTGATCGCCGGTGTGCTGACCAGCATGATCCTCGCGTTCCCGTACCTGCGGGTCGTGGTGATGATGTGGCTCTCCGAGCCGGGCGAGTCGACGCCGACCGTCACGGTGCCCGGTGGGCTCACCTCCGCCGCGCTGATGATCGGTGTGCTGGCGACCCTGGTGTTGGGTGTCGCACCGGCGCCGCTGCTCGATCTGGCTGCCGGAGCCGCCGAATTTGTTCGATGACCGAAGGATTGATCACCGGGGGTCGGCGCGTGTTCACGTGCCGGCCCCCGGTGCGTATCCCCGGGCCGGAGCAGGTCGAACGGGTGTGGCATGGTTGATAGCGTGGTGAAACCGGCGGGCGAGCGTTCAGGTGCCTCCGGCTCCGGCGGTCGGCGGGGTCGGGCGAGCACGAGTCAGTTCGGCGCGCTTGGCCTCCATCTCGCCGATCCCCGTGTCGAGGCGTCAGTGCTGGGGCTTCTGGACACGGTCGAGGTCGAGTTGCGGGCCAGCGTGTCCAGTGCCGACCCGTTCGTCACCGAGGCCGCCCGGCACCTCGTCGAGGCCGGCGGTAAGCGGTTCCGGCCGTTGCTGGTGGCGCTCGGCGCCCAGTTCGGTGACCCGACAGGTGCGCAGGTGGTCCCGGCGGCAGTGGTGATGGAGCTCACTCACCTCGCGACCCTCTACCACGACGACGTGATGGACGAGGCCGCCGTCCGTCGGGGCGCGCCGAGCGCGAACTCCCGGTGGACCAACTCGGTGGCCATCCTGGTCGGCGACTACCTCTTCGCCCGCGCGGCGGACATCGCCGCCGACCTGGGCACCGAGGCGGTCCGGTTGCAGGCGCGCACCTTCGCCCGGCTGGTGCACGGCCAGATCGCGGAGACGGTCGGGCCGCGCGCCGACGACGACCCGGTGGCCCACTACCTGCACGTGATCGCCGAGAAGACCGGCTCGCTGATCGCCACGTCCGCCCGGTTCGGCGGCATGTTCGGTGGCGCCGCCCCGGAGTACGTGGAGGCCCTCGCCGGGTACGGCGAGACGATCGGTGTCGCCTTCCAGCTCTCCGACGACCTGCTGGACATCGCCTCCGAGTCGGTGCAGTCGGGCAAGACCCCCGGCACCGACCTGCGCGAGGGTGTCCCGACGCTGCCGGTGCTCTACGCCCGCGAGGCGGACGACTCCGACGCGTCGTCGGTGCGGTTGCGGGAGATCCTGGCGACCGGCCCGCTGACCGACGACGTGCTGCACGCCGAGGCGTTGGGGCTGCTGCGGGAGAGCCCGGCGCTCAAGCGGGCCCGGGAGACGGTGCGCAGCTACGCCGAGGAGGCCCGCGCGCAGCTCGCCCCGCTGCCGCACGGCCCGTCCCGCAGCGCACTTGAGTCGCTCTGCGACTACATCGCCGACCGCACCAGCTGATCCACGCCCCGACCCGCCGCGGCGGCGGCGCGGGTCAACAGCCGGCTGCCGACGAGCATGAGGGCGGCGGCGAGCAGCATCGCCACGGCCGCGATGGCCCACATCGCCGGGTAGCCGAGGTGCGCGGCGAGTGGGCCCAGGCTCAGCGGGCCGAGACAGCCGCCCGCGTACACCCCGGTCTGTGTGATCGAGGTGGCGGCGGCCGGTGACTGCGGGTGGAGCCGGACCACCGCGAAGTTCATCAGGCCGGGCCAGGCCCAGCCCAGCCCGAAGCCGAGCACCACGCCGACCGCCAACGGCACCGAGCCGGTCAACGCGAGCAGGCCCAGCCCGACCGCGCCGACGAGCAGCATCGCGGCGATGACTGCGACGTGGCCGGTGTCGCGGCGGTCGGCCAACCAGCCGGCCCCCACACGAGCCGCCACGCAGACCGCGCTGCCCAGGGTCAGGGTGAGGCCGGCGAGACCCGGCGACAGACCCCGGGCCGCTGCGGAGTCCACCAGGAAGGTGCCCAACGAGTTGGCCGCGCCCGAGGCCAACGTCGCCGCCGCGCCGATCACCACCAGCGCCGCCGTCGCCCGCCCGGCCCGCCCGGCTCCGGCCCGCCGAGCGGGGCCGGGCAACTGCCGGGGTACGGCGGCCAGCGTCGTCAGCGCGGCCACGGCGGCGGCCACGAACGCCCAGCGCCACCCGGCGGTGAGCGCGATGGTGGGCACCGCGACCCCGGCCAGCAGGGTGGAGACCGGGATGGCGGCCTGCTTGACACCGAACGACAGTCCCTGCCGCCGGGCCGGAACGTGCTGGGCCAGCGCGGCGTTGCTGGCCAACTGGCCGAGCGCGTTCGCGGCGGCGCTGAGCGCCAGCAGGCCCACCAGCACCGGGTACGACCGGGCGAAGGCGGCCACGGCGAGCATCGATCCGGCGGCCAGCAGGATGCCGCAGCGGGCCACCAGGGCCGGCCCGTACCGCTCGACCAGCCGCCCGGAGGGCACCGAGGCCAGCGCGCTGACCCCGAAGTAGACGGCGACGGCCAGGCCCAGGCCGGCCGGCGAGAAGCCGAGGTCCGTGCCCATCTGCACGGCGAGACCACCGAGCAGGAAGACGGGGAGTACGCAGGCCACCGTGGTGACGACTGCGCCGGCGCTGGCCCGGACCGGACGGGTTTGGGCAACGGCCGGATCGGGGGTGTTGGAGGTGTCGGTCATCGTTCGGCAAACCTACGCGAGCCCCGCTCACAGCACTCCTGGTGACCGGCGGGGCACAAGCTGTGGATGGTGATCTGGCATCCTCGACCCGAACAGGCATTTCGCACCGGGCCTGTTTTTCATATGGTGTAAGTCCCCGGCGGCGGAGGTGGTTGTGCGCGACCCCTTGGCAGAACCTTCGGACCTGATTCGCAGCGTGTCCCGAGCGCTACGGGTGCTGGAGTCGGTCGGTCGCGCCCCGAAGGGCCTGACCGTCAAGCAGATCGCCCGGCGCTGCGAGCTGACGGTGGCCACCACCTACCACCTGGTCCGCACCCTCGCCTACGAGGGCTACGTGATCCGTCGCGAGGACGGCACGTACATAGTGGGGTTGGAGGTGGCCGACCGGTACCGGGAGCTGGTGACGGCGTTCCGAGGCCCGCCGGCGGTCGGTGAGACGCTGCGGCGGGCCGCCCTGGACACCGGCTACAGCCACTACCTCGGCCGGTTCGTCGGCGGTCAGGTGGCCCTCACCGCTGTCGCCGAGGGGCACCGCTCGCCCTACCTGGAGGATCTGGTCCCCGGCTTCGACGAGGGGGCGCACGCCACAGCGCTCGGCAAGTCGTTGCTCGCCACCCTGACGGCCGACCAGCGCTACCGCTACCTGCGCGAGTACGGCATGCGCCCGTTCACCACCGCCACGCTGACCACCACCGAGAGTTTCGAGGCCGACCTGGCGGCCGGCGACCGGCGCGGCATGCAACTGGAGATGGGGCAGTTCCGCCAGGGGGTGGCCTGCGCCGCGGTGCTCGTCGCGCCGGACAAGGACATGGAACGCCGCGTCGTGCTGGCCTGCGCGTTGCCGGCCAGCGAGATGATGACCTCCGCCCGGGTGGTACGCGCCAAGCTGCTCACAGTGGCCCGTGGCGTGGCCGACGGCATCGCCACCGACAACTGACCGCCGAGAGGCCCTCTCCCGGGCTGGGAGAGGGCCTCTCGGGGCGGTCGAGCGCCGGACCGCCGGAGCAACGTCGGCGACCCACCGGGCGGCGGGTGCAACGTCAGCGGCCGCTTCGCCGCGGGTGCTGTGTCAGCTGCCCACCGGGCCGCCGTCGAGACGCCAGGTGACCACCACGCCCGGCTTGGCGTAGTCGCCGTCCGGCCAGTTCGAGGCCGGGTTCTCCACCGAGGCCCCGGTGATCTCGCCCGGGTGCTGCACGGCGACGAAGACCGAGCGGTTGTCTTCGGTGATGAACGGGCCGCAGGTCTCCGCGCCGAGCGGCACTGTGAGGAACTGCTTGAGGTGACCCCGCTCCGGACCCTCCACGGCGGTGGCGAACAGGCCGTCGTTGCTGCCCAGCGCATTGCCGTCGGTGGAGATCCAGAGGTTGCCGGTGGCGTCGAAGGCGACGTTGTCCGGGCAGGAGATCGGGGAGACCTTGGTCTTGTCGTACCCGGCGAAGAAGGTCGACGGGTCGGTCGGGTCGCCGCAGACGATCGGCAGCGACCAGGCGAAGGTTTCCGAGGTGTTGTCGTTGCGGTCCTCGACCAGCTCCAGGATCTGCCCGTGCTTGTTGGCGGTGCGGGGGTTGGCCTCGTCGGCCTTCGGGTTGCTGCCGACGCCCCGGTTGGTGTTGTTGGTCAGCGCCACGTACACCTTGCCGGTGAGCAGGCTCGGCTCGACGTCCTCGGGGCGGTCCATCTTGGTCGCGCCGACCTTGTCACCGGCGAGCCGGGTGAAGGTGAGCACGTCCGCGGCGGTCATCCCGTCGACGAACGACCGGTTCCCGCTGACCAGCCTGATCCAGCGGCCCCGACCGTTGAACGCGCCGTCGGTGGGGAGCTTGCCGGTGCCGTCGATCTCGGCGGCGCTGCTCTGGTCGAGCTTCGCCACGTAGAGCGTGCCGGACTCCAGCAGGGTGAGGTTGTGCTTGCGGGCAGCCCAGGAGTTGCCAGCCATGAACTTCTTGTCCGAGACGAACTTGTAGAGGTAGTCGAACCGCTCGTCGTCGCCCATGTACGCGACCACGTGGCCGTCCTTCGCGACGATCACGTTGGCGCCCTCGTGCTTGAACCGGCCCATCGCGGTGTGCTTGCGCGGGCGGCTCTCCGGGTCGAACGGGTCGATCTCGACGACCCAGCCGAACCGGTGCGCCTCGTTGGGGTGCTTCGCCAGGTCGAAGCGCTCGTCCGCGCGCTCCCACCTGCGGCTGCCGCTGGGGTAGCGGCTGGCGGTGCTGATGCCGTAACGGTCCAGCTTCGGCTTCAGCTCGGCCGGGACGGCGTCGGCGCCGACGAAGTACTGGTTGAAGTTCTCCTCGCCGGAGAGCACAGTGCCCCACGGGGTCACGCCACCGGCGCAGTTGTTCAGTGTGCCGACGGCGGTGCGGCCCCTGGGGTCGGCGGCGGTCTTCAGCCAGGCCGAACCGGCGGCCGGGCCGGTCAGGTCGAACTTGGTGCTCAGGGCGGTGACCCGCCGGTTGTACGGCCGCGGGCCCTTGCCGACCGGCTTCCACTGCCCGGTGCCCGCCACCCGCTCAAGCTCCACCACTGACATGCCGTGCGCGGCCATGGCGGTGCGCAGCTGCTCCACCGAGAGCCCGTCCAGGCCGGGGAAGCCCGGGAACATCAGGTCCTCGTTCGTGTACTCGTGGTTGACCACGAGCAGCGCCCGCTTGCCCTGCTTGTCCAGCGGCAGCACGCCCACGAAGTCGTTGTTGTAACCGAACTGCTTGGACTGCGCGGCGGCGGTCTGGTGGTGCAGGTTGAACTCCGGCGCGCCCGGCAGCACCGGGTCGCCCCACTTGATCACCACGGCGTGGTCGTAGCCGTTCGGCACGACCAGGGTGTCCAGCTTGTTCGGTGGGATCGGCTTGAAGGTCAGCGCGCCGCTGCCGACCCCGGTGCCGGGACGGCCGAACCCGAAGTTCTCCGGGACGTCCGGGGCGGTCGGGGTGGCCATCGCCGGGGCCGCCCCGGCGAGCGCGCCGGCTGCCGCGCCGCCGAAACCGAGCACCAGCGCGCCGACCGCGCCGGCCCGGACCACGCCACGCCGCGACACCTCGGCCTTCACCACGTCACCGAAGTACGCGTTGTCGGAGGTGTTCGGGACCGGGTGGTCACACGCGTTTCCGCACCGGTACAGGCAGGTCATGGCATCACGGGTGCCATGGCGGGTGCCGTCCAACAGGGGGAGCAGCCGGGGGCGGTCGCTCATGGGGGAGGCCTCCAGAGAAGTCGGTGGCACGACAGGCGGCGTACCAGCCGGACGCTAGGAGGACGTGGTGAGCGCTCGTCGGCCGCGATGTGAACCAGGCGTGAACACCTTCGTCGATGGCAACCGACACGCAACCGGTCTGACCTCGGGCTGAACCGATCGGCGTGACAGCACGTATTCCCGAGCGGACGCACCGCCGGACGCGCGCCGGAAGCGAGGGAGACCGCCATCAGCGACCACGACGCCCAACTGCTGCGCGCGCTGCACGACGAGCACGCGGAGGCGCTGTACGCCCACGCCCTGCGGCTGGTCAACGGGGACCGGCAGCGGGCCGAGGACCTGGTACAGGAGACGCTCCTGCGGGCCTGGCGACATCCGGAGTCACTCGACCCGAGGCGCGGATCGGTGCGGTCCTGGCTGTTCACCACCGCCCGCAACCTTGCCATCGACGCCTGGCGGCGGCGATCCACCCGGGTCGGCGAGGTGTTCACCGACGATCTGCCCGAACCGCCCGAGGTGATCGACGAGGCCGAACGGGCGGTGGAGGCGTGGACCGTCGCCGAGGCCCTGAACCGGCTCAGCCCGACCCACCGGGAGGTGCTGGTCGAGTGTTTCTACCAGGGGCGGTCGGTGGCCGAAGCGGCGTCCCGCCTGGGCGTACCGCCAGGGACCGTGAAATCCCGCACCCACTACGCGCTGCGGTCTCTACGGTTGGTCCTGGCCGAGATGGGGGTGACGGGATGACCCGGTGCGAGTTCGCGTACGACGACGGCGCGTACGTGCTGGGCGCCCTGGCCCCCGCCGAGCGGGCGGCCTACGAGCGGCACCTCGGCGGTTGCGCCTCGTGTCGGGAGGCGGTCGCCGAGATCGCCGTCCTGCCCGGCCTCCTCGGGCGCCTCGACCCGGCGGGGTTGGAGCAGATCCTGCCGCCGCCGGCCCCGCCCCGGGTGCCCGCGTTGCTCGACGAGGCCCGCCAGCGCCGTCGTCGGGAACGCGCCGCGGACCGGCGACGGTACGCACTGACCACACTGGCCGCCGCCGGACTGGCGCTGCTGGTCGGTGTGGGTACCGCCGTGGCGCTGCCTCGACCGGTCGACCCGCCCGGCGCGCAGGGCAATCCGGCCCCGCAGGTGTCGATGGTGGCCATGAGACCGGTGGCCGCCGCCGGGCCGGTGCACGCCGACCTCGGGCTGACCGGCACCAAGTGGGGCACCGAGGTGAAGATGCGGTGCGGGTACGACGCGCGGGCGAGCTACGGCAAGGCGTACCCGTTCCGGCTGGTGGCGCGCGGCCCGAACGGCGCCACCGAGCAGATCGGCTCCTGGCTGGCAGCCCCCGGCGACGACCTCAGCTTCACCGGCGCGACGAGGTTCACCGACGCCGAACTGGTGAGCGTGGAGTTGCAGAAAGCCGACGGCACGCCCCTCCTGACCTACGCCGTCCCCTAACCCACCCACCCACGCCCCACCCGGTCCTCCGCGATCTTGCACTTTCTGCCCTGGCAAAAGGGGCATGGCAGGCGTATCGACGACCGAAACTGCAAGATCGCGGGTCAGGGGGTGGGGAGAGGGGCGGGGACGTTGGTGGGTTGGTGGGACTGGCGGGTGCGGCGGGAGGTTCGGACGGCGTCGGCGGTGAAGACGATCAGGGCCAGCCAGACCAACGCGAAGCCGACCAGCCGGGCCGGCGGCATCGGCTCGTGGAAGATCAGCACCCCGCAGCCGAGCTGAAGGATCGGCGCCAGGTACTGGACCATGCCGAGGCTGCTCAGGGGCAGCCGGTTGGCAGCCCCGGCGAACAGCAGCAGCGGAATCGCCGTGGCCGCGCCGGCCAGCACCAGCAGCGCGGTGTGCCCGGCCGAGACGTGCCCGAAGGTCAGGTCGGCCTTCGCCGTCAGCCAACCCAGGTAGCCCAGCGCCGGCAACGCCAGCACCGCCGACTCGACGAACAGCCCCTCCGCCGCCGGCAGCCCGAGCCGCTTCTTCACCAGGCCGTAGCCGGCGAAGCTGAACGCCAGGGTCAACGCCAGCCAGGGCAGCCGGCCGTAGTCCACGGTGAGCACCATTACCGCCGACGCGCCGATCCCCAGCGCCACCCACTGCGCCGGGCGTAGCCGCTCGCGCAGCACCGTCACCCCGAGCAGCACCACGACCAGCGGGTTGATGAAGTAGCCGAGCGCTGTCTCCACCACCCGGTCGGAGTTGACCCCGTAGATGTAGGTGCCCCAGTTGACAGCGATCAGCGCGGCGGCGGCGACGATCCCCGCCACCGCCCAGGGCCGGCGCAGTAGCGCCCGCAGGAAGCCGACGTTGCGCAGCGCCGCCAGCAGCAGGGCCACGAAGAGCACCGACCAGACGATCCGGTGGGCCAGGATCTCCAGCGGGCCGGCGGGTCGCAGCAGCTTCAGGTAGAGCGGAAAGAAACCCCAGAGCAGGTACGCGCCGAGGCCGTAGAGGTATCCCAGACGGAGTGGCGTCACGCTTCCACCGTAAGGGGCGTAGTGCTGCTTTGTTCCTTTCCGGTGATCGGCGTCACCGGGGGTCGCCGGTCCAGCTGCATCCACCGTTGCGGTGCGTCCAGCGGGGTGAACCCCACCCCCGCGTACACCTGGTGCGCGTCGTTGGTGCAGAGCAGGATCCGGCGTACGCCAAGCTCGGCCAGGTGGTCGCGGACCGCGCCGGCCAGCCATCCGCCCAGCCCGCGACCCCGGGCAGGCCGGTCGACGTACACGTCGCAGAGCCAGGCGAAGGTGGCACCGTCAGTGACCACCCGGGCCACAGCGACCTGGCGGCCGTCCTCCGGCCGGTAGATGCCGAACGGCAGTGAGCCGGCGAACGACCGCTCGGTGGTCTCCCGGTCTCGTCCGAGAGCCCAGTACGCGTCGGTGGACAACCAGTGGTGCACCAGGTCCAGGTCGATCCGCGCCGGATCGGTGCTGAGCAGGTGGCCGTCGGGGGAGGTCAGCGAGAACATGCAGCGACGCTAACCGCCGAGACGGGGAGTCCGGCCGCCACATTCCCGAACTCTGGTCATCGGCCCGCCGGGGCCCCGACCGAGGTCGGAGCCCCGGACGAACCGGGTCGGTGCTGGCTGGTCGGCGGTCAGTCCCGGTCGAGGACGGCGCCGAGGATCCAGGTCACGATGCTCACGAAGAGGGCGCCGAGCACGGCCGCCGGCCAGAAACCGTCCACCGAGAACGGCAGCCCGGCCTGGTCGGCGATCCAGCTGGTGAGCAGGAAGAGCAGCCCGTTCACCACCAGGGCGATGAGACCCAGGGTCAGCAGGTAGAAGCCACAACCGACGGTCTTGATGATCGGCTGGAGAACCGCGTTGACCACGCCGAAGATCACCGCCACCAGGAGCAGCGTGGTCACCGTCTCGGTGGCCGAGTTCGAATCCAGGGAGATGCCCGGGATGAGGAGCGTGGCCAGCCAGAAAGCGAGAGCTGTGCTGGCCAGCCGAATCAGCAGACCCTTCAGAAAACCCATGGCGGGGATCGTGCCACGGACACCGCACCGACGTAACCCGCCAGCTGGCCGTCCGGGTGGATCAGCCGCGCGTCGGCGGCCCGATCAGTTGCGCCTCGATCGGCGTGGGGGAGAGCAGTGCCCAACGCAGCGCCCGCCGGTTGACCACCGCCACCATGTCCTCCCGGATCCGGGTCAGCCACTCGGCCGAGCCGCCCAGCCCCAGCGCGGCTCCGGCCAGGGTGGCCTCGGCGGACGACAGTGGCTGGAGCAACGCCAGGTCGGCGCGGCTCAACGCGTCCACATCGGCCGGGGTCAGCTCGTCTCGTACCACAAGCGTGGCCCGCCACGGCGGGCCCGGCGCGGCCTCGGCCGCCACCGGCCCGGCGTCGACGATCAGAAGCAACGGACGCAGCGCGGTGCCCACCCCGTCGGCGACCGCCCGACCGGGAGGGAGCAGCGGGATGGTGCCGCCCGGCGCGCCAACCCCTCGGATGAACGGTTCCCAGGCGCGTGGCCGGGCGGTCTGCACCACCACCAGGGCGCCGAGTGCCAGGGCGCGCAGGGCCACCAGCTGGGCCGCCCGTACCCCGCCGACCAGCAGGACGCGGGTGCTCTCCGGCCGGAACAGTCGCACGGTGACGGCGCGGCCGTGCCGGTTGGTGCCGACCATCATTCCCGCGTCGCCCACCGACAGCTCCCAGTCGTCCACGGCCGGGCCGGGTCGCGCCCCGGCCGCCGGTGGGCGGGGCTGCGCCCCGGGCGCCGCCAGCGCCAACGGCAGCGTGCTGGCCAGCCCGCCCAGGTGGGCGCCGTCGAGTCGTCGCAGCCCTCCGCCCAGGTCGGTCACCAGGCGGGTCAGCGCCTCGCTGGCCGCCGCCAACTCGGCCGTCGTCCCGGCGGCAAGGCGTACGGTCAGCTCGGTCGGCACTCCGCCGGCCGCCGCCGGACCCGACGACGTCGACATCGTCGGCGACGGGCCTGAGCAGATCGACACCGTCGTGGCCGTCGCCGGCAGCGCGAGCAGGCGGGGTACCAGGCGACGTCCAGCCGCAGCGCCCACGTCGAGCAGACGGAAGGTGGCCTGGACGAGAGTGCCGGACCGGATCGCCGGCCAGGACTCCCGGACCGGCTCGCCCTCGTGGTGGGCCAGCTCGCCCAGGACGCGCAGCGCCGCCGGCACCCCGAGCGGCCGCGCGGCCAACGGCCCGAGCCGGCGGACGATTCGGCGGACCGTGCCGGAGAGGACCCGGCGCAGGTCCTCCTCGGACCAACCGTTCGTCCGCAGCACCCGGACCGCCACCACCGCCCGCTCGCGCCCGGCGAGCCGCCCGTCGGTGAGCTGCCGGTACGACGTGCCGACAGTGCCACCGGCGCTCGGCACCGGCGCCGGCGTACCGGCGAGCAGCAGTTGGACCAGCAGCGGGGGTTGGTCCGGACCGGTCGGGGGGAGCAACGCGGCCGGGGCGGGGATCGCCTGGGACACGTCGCCCAGCAGGTCGCCGGGGTCGCCGAGCTCCAGGAGCGCGACCATGCCGGTGGTGTCCTCCAGGACGGCCGCCGGCCCGCCGGTCAACTCGGTCGAGCGGACCACGGTGCCCGGGGCGACCAGGTCGAGCAGTTCGGCCGGGTCGGCCGGCCCGGTCAACCGCCGCCGACGGCTGAGGTGCCCGATGGCGGTGCCCAGCCACTCGAACAGCCACCGCCCCCGCACCGGCACCCAGGCGGCGGCCACCAGCAGCACGGCCACCAGCACGGCCGCCGCGACGACCGGTGCGGGTCGGCCGAGGGCGACGAGCACGAGCGCCGCCGCGACCTGCGCGGTGACCAGTTGGCCGGCTCGCACCCGGGCAGCCGCACGACGGCTGAGTGCGACCCAGTGGGCCGCCGGCGACCGGCGACGGGGGGTGCGCTGATCGACAGGCCCCGGACTGCGGTCGGTGGATCGGCCGGGCCCGCCCACCAGTGGGAAGGCGCCTGCCTCGGGCCCGACCGGGGTCGGTGGGTGCGGCCCTCCGGTGGTGATCGCCGGCACCGTGCCTCCTCGACCAGTGGGGACCGGGTCGGGCGGCCGGCCGCCCTCCGGCGGCCCGTCACGCGCCGCGACGTGGCTGCGGCACATCGTAAGCGACCGATGGCCGCCTCGGTTGTCCACAGGGGAAGCCGGCGGGGTAGCAGAACCGCTACGAGGTCGCTACCGTCAGCCACGAAGTCCTTCGCTGACCCGGGTCTCAGTGCTCGACGACCGGGCCAAGCGACGACGCGTCGCCCCGGGGGTGGGCGCGTCGACGGCCAGGTGCGATCCGAGAGACGAGGTGACGTCCGGATGTCCCAAACCAAGGCAGAAGCAGCGGTGATGCAGCAGACTGCCGCGAAGTTCGAGCAGGTGGACCAGTCGTTGCAGTCCATGCTGACCGGCCTGCTGGCCGAGCTGGAGGTGTTGCAGCAGGCCTGGCGTGGCGCTGGTGGCCGGTCGTTCGAGCAGGTCAAGCAGCAGTGGTCACAGGACCAGGCGGCGCTGCACCGCGCGCTGCGCGAGACCGCCGGTGCGATCCGCACCGCCGGTCGGCAGTACCACGCGTCCGACGACGAGGTGGCCAGCCGGGTGGCCGGCACCAACCGCGGCGGCATCCAGTTGCCGCTCTGATCTCGCTGGGGAGGGAATCCGATGGACCATGGTGTGCTGGTCGTCAACTTCGCCGCGCTGCAGCAGGCCGGCGCTGACATTCAGAAGGCGTTGAACACCCTCGACGCGCAACTCGGCCAACTCGAACGCGACGCCGCCCCGCTGGTGGCGAGCTGGACCGGCGACGCACGGCAGGCCTACGAGCAGCGGCAGGCGCGGTGGCGTTCGGCCTCGCAGGACCTGCAGGGGATGTTGCGTGACATCAGGTTGGCGGTGAACGACTCCGCTACCGACTATCTGGACACCGAGAAGAAGAACACCGGGCTGTTCCAGTGAGCGATGTGGGCCGGGAGCGCTGACCGTGTCCGGGCCAGCGCCCCGCCCGCAGCCGGCCAGCGGTCAGGGCCGCACGCGGGCGGGCTCAGGCCGCACGTCGGCGGCGTCAGGCCGTGCGCAGCTGGGCTCAGGCCACGCGTCGGTGGGCTCAGGCCGTGCGCAGGTGGGCTCAGGCCGGGTCGGCCGGGCGCCAGCGTCGACGGGCGCCCCGGGGCGCCAGCAGGGCGAGCAGCGCCACTGTCACCGCTGTCATGCCGGCCACCGCGCCGATCAGCAGGGCTCGGTCCCGTGCGGCGGCCCGACGGGCCTGGCGGGCGAGCTGCGCCGGGTCGGCCCGATCGTCGGCGAGCGCTGCGACCGGCCGCGCGCCGGTCACACGGCCGCCACTGGTCTCGGTGACCGCCCGGTAGGGGTTCAACACCCCGGCGCCGTACCCGCCGCCCCGGCCCGCGCCCGGAGCTGGATCGGCGGTGGCGATGATCCGCTCCGCCACCTGGGCAGCGGTCAGCTCCGGCCGGTATTCCCGCAGCAACGCGGCGGTGGCGGCCACGAAGGGTGCCGCGTAACTGGTGCCTTCGACCCGATGGTGGCCGGCACCGGGCGCGGCGGTCAGCACCTCGCTGCCCGGGGCCACGAGGTCGACGTACGGGCCGGTCTGCGAGAACGTCGCCCGCCCGCCGTCCGCCCCGATCGCCCCCACGCCGAGCACCCCGTCGTAGCCGGCGGGGAACGGTCGGGGGTCCCCGTTGTCGTGCAGGTTGCCGGCGGCGGCCACCAGCACCACGTCCCGGTCGACCGCGTACCGCACCGCCGAACGGACCTCGGGGTCGTCCGCGTACAGCACCACGGACAGGTTCACCACGTCGGCGTCATTGTCGACGGCCCACCTGATGGCCCGGGCGAACTCGTCGGCGCTGACCGTACGCCCCGACTCCCGCCCCTGCACCACCTGCTGCTCGCTCACCCGCACCGGCAGGATTCGGGCCCCCGGTGCCAGGCCGCGAAAGGCGACGTCAGGGCGGGGTGCCGCGGCGATGATGCTCGCCACACCGGTGCCGTGCCCGGCGCAGTCCCGACCGCCGTCCCCGCCGGGGTCGAGCAGGTCGGTGCCGGCCAGCACCCGCCCAGCCAACTGCGGGTGCACCCGGTCCACCCCGGAGTCGACCACCGCGACCGTCACCCCGGCGCCGGTGGCCAGGGGCGCGAGCCGCGCCGGGTCGTACCGTTGCTGTGGCCAGGGCCTGGCCGCGACCGGCCGGACGGGGGCGAGTGCTGTCGTGCAGGCCGGCGCCGCCCGGAGCCCGGCGGTGGCGGCGACTGTCGGAAGGGCCGGTACGGTCAACAGGCCGGCGGCCAGACCTGCGAGGACCGGGCGCGCGATCGATTGGGACATCGACACCCTCCGTATCGTATCGGCTCCGGAACGGGATGTTATCGCCTCCTCCGGTCCCTGGCCGGCCGCCGCCGGCCAGCCATTGTGATCTTGGTACCACCTTGTAGGTTGTACGCGATACCTGTGGCCTGTTCTCGGAAGGGGAGGTGGCCGTGACCGCATGGGAGCCGGCCACGGAGGCCGAGGTGGCGATGCGCGACGCGCTGCGCGCCAACGACCAGGAGCTCTACTTCCGGCTCCTGTCCCGCACCGATGTGCTGCTGCCGGTCTCCGCGCCGACGCAGCCCGGCCAGCCACCCGCCGGATGGGGCACCTGGACCACCGGCGGCCGGACCCACGTCCTGGCCTTCACCTCCGCCGCCGCCCTGCGAGCCTGCCTCGGCGATCACGCCGGCAGCAACCGACGCATCCCCTTCGCCGATCTCGCGGCAAGTTGGCCCAACCACGAGTGGTGGCTCGCCGTCAATCCGGGTCTGCCGGTCGAGGGTTACCTGCCGGCGTGGTTCGTGTCGCAGCTCTCCCGAGGCGACGTGCGACTGCCCGGCCGTGCCATGGGTGCCCGCGCCCGCCTGGAGCGGGCCGAGACGTTGGCGCGCACCCGGCCCGGCACGCCACTGCGGGACGCCGCCCCAGCCGCCGGATCGCCTCCCGTGTCGGGGGCGGCCCCGTCCGCGCCCGAGAGCGTTCCGCTCGCACCCCGACGGCCCGCGCGTAGCCCGGGCCCTCGGGTGGGTGCCCCGCCGGTGCCGGGTCCGGCGCCCCGGCCACCCGCCTCCGCTGAGCCGCCGGTGCCAGGTTGGGCGCCCCGGCCACCCGCCTCCGCTGAGCCGCCGCGCCGTCCTGGCGAGGAGGACCTGCCCGCCGCCGGTCAGCGGCACCCGACCGAACCGCCCCGGCCCGCCCCGGGCAACGGAGCACTGCCCCGCACCGGCCGGCCGTCCCGGTTCACCCCGTTGGCGACCGCCGGCCCCACCGCCGACCAGGCTGGGCCGGGCGTGGGCTGGCCGGCAGGGACCCGGCCGGGTGACGTCGACGGCCCCGCCCCGGGTAACGGCAACGGTGGCCCCCAGGCCGCCCCTCGGCGTTCCTTCTTCGACCCCAGCCCGGCCCGCGACCCGGCCGCGAGCGGAGGACGCCCCGGTGACCGGGCGGCCCCGCCGACCCGGTTCGGGCGAGGCAGCCAGCCCTTCCCTCGCCGCCGCCCAGCCGACGCGCCAGCCGACGAGACACGGGCCTTTCCGATGGCGGCGGACCCGGCCGCCACCCAGCCGATACGACGGCCGGAGGGCGGCCTCGGCGCGTCCCGCGGGATGGACGCGCCGCCATCCGGCGAGGAGATCACCCAGCCGCTGCCGCCGCGCCGGCACAACCCGCTCGCCGAGGAGCCCACCCGCGCGTTCCGGGTGACCGGTGAGCCTCCCCTGACCGGTGCGCGTGGGCGGCCATCGGCGGAGGAGACGCAGGCGATTCCCCAGGACCGACCGGGCCGGTTCGAGCCGACGGAGGATCTGCCGGTGTCCGTCGCGGAACCGGTCTCCGGGCCGCCCGCGCCGCGCCGCGGCTTCACGCCCATCGTCATCGAGGGCACCATCATCGAGTCCCGCGACCTCACCGACCCGATCGAGAGCAGCGCGCCGGTCGACGCGCCCCGGCGGCCCAGCCCCGCCGAGGCCACCCCGCCGTTCGGTTCGACGTCCCCCGGTCCGGGCCTGTTCGGCCCGTCGTCGCCCAGCCCCGCCGAGGCCGCCCCGCCACCGTACGGCTCGACGTCCTCCGACCCGGGCCTGTTCGGTCCGTCGTCCTTCGGTTCCAGCCCATCCGGGCCCGCGTCGTTCAGCCCCGGTCAGTCCGCCCCGGGCCCGTCCGCGCCGCACCCCGTGACTCCGACCGAGGTCGGCGGTGGCCTGGGCGATCCGCGAACCGACGACAGTGGCGACGCCCCGCTTCGTGACGACCGCGCCGACAGCGCTGTTTCGTCAACCGGCCCGGCCGGTACGGACCAGGCCGGCGGCGCGAGCGTGATCGCTGACGACGGTCCGCACCCGCCGGCCGACGAGCCGCCGGTCGAGTTCGAGCCGGCCAACACTGTCGAGGAGGACCTGCTCAGCGCCGCCGGCTCGGGCAGCACCGACACGTTCCTGTCCACCCTGCTGCTGGCCCGGGTGCTACTGCCGGCGGCACCGGACTCGGTGCGGGGGAGCCGCCCCGGGGATCCCGGTTTCGTCTGGCGTACCGGGCAGCTCGACGGCGAGACGTACGTGGTGGTCTACACGTCGTCGGAGCGCCTTGCCGACCATGTCGAGGGGGACGTCGACACGGTCCGGGTGAAGTTCGCCCAACTGATCCGGCGGTGGCCCGACGAGGACTGGTCGTTCGCCGTCAACCCGGGCACGCCGGTGGGTGCCAAGTTGCCGGGCGAGCAGATCGTCGCGTTGGCCAACTGGGCTGCCGAGGTGGGGCTCGGGGACGATCTGGAAGTGGACCAGGTGGAAGCGCCGGCCGTTGCCGAACCCGCCGCCCGTCCCCGGTACGCCCCCGCAGCGGTCGACCCGACCCGGCCGACGGTCATGCAGAAGGCGATCGCCCCCAGCCAGCTCGCGTACTACCTGGATCGTGGGTACGACCGGGTGTCCGGGTTCGTGCACCGGGCCGGTGAGCTGTCCCACCTGACCACACCGGCTCAGCTGCACGAGGCGCTGGGCCTCAGCTACCCCGGCTCGCCGTTCGCCTCGGACGCCGAGGAGATCTACGTGCTGCGCTGGCCGGCGCACCGGCCGAGCCTCTACCGCATCCCGTACGGCGGCCAGAACGAGCCGGCGATGCGGGCCATGGAGGGCTGGGTCATCGAACGCCCGCCGTTCCGGGGCAACGGCTTCGCCCCGGGTGAGAGCAGCGACGTGGTGGCGGAGTTCAAGGTGGACAGCGCGCGGCTGCCGCACGGCGCCCAACTCTGGCGCATCGGCGCGGACGGCAGCGAGCGGGTGGTCGCGGAGCTGGACACCGACTCGGTCACCTGGCGACGGGTCGGGGAGGCGTGATGCGCGACGGTTACGTGGCCCGTTGGCAGGGCCGGGAGTACCAGGCCAGCCCGGACGGCGACGACATTCGCCTCTACCAGCCCGAGCCGGGCGAGGGTTTCGAGGAGGTCCGCGCGGGCCGCTACGTCAGGGTGCTGCCGGCGAGCGAGATCGAGGACCTGGCGTACGTGCGGACCACCTGCACCTGGAAGGGGCAGCCGTTCATAGTGCTCGGCGAGCACGACGCCTGGTTGCGGGTGGAGTACACAGGTGGCCGCTGGCCGGTGGCCGAGGCGATGCGGCTGGAGGTCTTCGACTTCGGCGTCTACCAGGGCTGGGCGCCCGCTGCCGAGGTCACCGACCTGCGGGAGCAGCGGGTCTGACCGGTCAGGTCTTCGCCCACCGCAGGATTTCGCCGAGCACCAGCTCCGGTGCCTCCAGGTGCGGGAAGTGCCCCACCCCGTCGAGCAGTCGCCACTCGTAGGGGGCGACGACGTACCGGCCGGAACCCAGGGCGGTGCGGGGCAGGGAGGCGGTGTCCAGGGCGCCGTGCAGTTGCAGGGTCGGGGTGGACAGTGGCTTCTGCATCAGGCGGACGAACCGGTAGCCGTGCAGTCGCAGCAGCGAGCGGAACGCCCAGCGGTAACCCTCCAACGCGCAGAACGCGGCCTGCGGGATGCACATCGCCTCCCGGCACCGCTCGGCGTACGCCTCGAAGTCCGGCCCGTCCACCCACTGTGGGCCGCCCCAGCGGCGCATGATCTCGCCGACGGCCGCCGCGCCGTCGCGGGTCAGGACGTGCTCGTAGCGGGGCAGCTGGAACTTCAACGCCGGGGTGGAGGCGGTGAACTGCCCGCGCGGGTCGGCGAAGATGGCGGCGCGCAGTCGCAGCGGGTGCGGTGCCCCCAGCACCACGAGTCGGCGGACCAGGGAAGGGTGGAACGAGGCCACCGTCCAGGCCACCATGCCCCCGAGGCCGCTGCCGACGATCGTCGCGGATCGTTCACCGAGCGCGCGGATCAGCCCGGCGATGTCGGCGGCGAGGGTGTAGCCGTCGTACCCCCGGGGTGGTTTGTCGCTGGCCCCGTAGCCGCGCAGGTCGACGGCGACTGCCCGGAAGCCGGCGTCGGCGACCGCCGGCAGCATCTGGTGCCAGGCCCACCAGTGCTCCGGAAAGCCGTGCAGGAACAGCACCATCGGCCCGGTGCCGCCCTCGACCACGTGGAACCGGCTGCCGTTGGCGCCGACGAAACGGTGCGTCCACGGCCCCTCGGTGAGGACGCAGGACTCGTCGACGGCCCCGCCGCGCTGGTCGGTCATGGCAGACAGCCTATGACCCGGTTGCCGCAGGCGGCCCTGGCGGTCGCGTTGAACAGGGGAAAGCCCCGGGTTGCCCCGGACCGGAACCAGGGGAACCGGCTCGACCAACTCGGTCCGGGCCATCCGGGAGGTGGCGCACAAAGCGCGACGCCCGGGCAGTTGACCTGCCCGGGCGTCGCTGGTTGGTGCGGGATCAGTGGTCAGCTGACCCGGATCTTCATCGAGGTGCCGTCCTGCTCCAGAACCTTGATCTTGACACCGGTCGCGGGAAGCTTGACGCCGTGGTTCGGCAGCTCCTCGTAGAAGTACTTCTTGGTGTCGTCGAACAGCGGCTCAGCGGCCTGGCCACGGATGTACTGCGGCTGGCTGTTGAGGTGCAGGGTGAACGAGTCGGCCTTGTTCAGGCTGAACGGTGCGTCGTACATCTGGACGCGGGCCCGCCACGGGTCCCCGGTGAGGTTGTAGATCGGGCGCGGGTGCGCGTCGATGTACAGGTTGCGGCCCTCACCCGGGTGACCACCCGGGTTGGACGCCGACGCCGGGGCGGTGTTGTTGTCGTCCCAACGGGTGTTCCAGTACGAGATGAGCAGGCCCTCCTGGTACGCGTAGTGGTCCACCCAGTCCGGGCGGGTGTTCGCGTAGCCGAAGAAGTACGGGCCGGTCTTCAGGTACTTGTCGTACGAGACGTACGAGCGGTTGCCGGCGATGTAGAAGTTGTCGAACTCGTCGGTGTAGGTGGCACCAACGACCTCCCACTCGGCGAGCGCCCAACCCGCGTCGGTCTCGGCGCCGTCGCTGAGTACGGTCTGGCCGTCGGCGGTCACCGTGATCGCGTCACCGAAGAAACCGCCCTCGGAGACGCCACCGTCGGTGACGTAGTGCAGGCGGACCTGTGCCACCTTCCCGGCGACCGAGGTCAGCGGGATGTTGATGTCCGCCCAGGCGCCCTTGCTGGTGCCGGAGAGGGCCGGACGCCCCGCGCCATCGACGCCGATCGGCGTACCGTTGGCGGTTCCGTCCAGGTCGGTCCAGGTCTTACCGCCGTCAGTGGACGCCTCGAAGTAGAGGTAGTCGTAGCCGGCTTCGATGCTGTACTTGCCCTTGAGCGACATCGCCGCCGCTGACTTACCGGTGAGGTCGAACGTCCTCGTCATGGTGCCGTCGAGGTTGTCCTTGTTACCGGAGAAGTACTGCTTGGAGCCCTCGAACGGCGCGCCGTAGTTGAAGGTGTACTCCCGTTTCGGCAGCACGACCACGACGGCCTGTGCCTTCGTCGAGTTGTACTCCTGCGGGCCGAGCTCCAACGTGCGCTTCTGCCCGGCCACGACCACCTCGTAGTCGAGCCAACCGAGCTGGAACTTGTTCCACGCCCCGAGGTCGCCGCCACGGTCACCGATGCCGGCGTCGTTCTTGGCGCCGAGCCGGCTCTGGGCCATCAGGGTCCAGTGCTCGTTGCTGTTGTCCGCGGGGCCGTAGTCGTCCGGCAGGCCCAGGTCGTGGCCGTACTCGTGGTAGAAGACGCTGCGACCGCCGTTTTCCGGCTGGATCGTGTAGTCGCGGATCCAGACGCCGGTGTTGCCGATCTGGGTACCGCCGATCGGGAAGTTCGGCGGGCCCACGGGCGAGCTGTTGAACGCCGACCAGCGGTGGCTCCAGATCGCGTCCTCACCCTGCTGCGGGTCACCGTCGGCCTGGTCGCCGCCGGAGTGGACGATCTGGAAGTGGTCGATGTAGCCGTCCGACTCGTTGAAGTCGCCGTCGCCGTCGTAGTCGAACCGGTCCCACTGGTCGAAGGACTTCATCTCGGTGGCGATCTGGGCGTCCGTCCGGCCCTTGGCCTTCTGGTCGGCGACCCACTGGTTGGCGGCGTCGGCGATCAGGTTCCAGGTGTTCGGGCAGACGTTGTCGGCGCAGACGGCCCGGTCATCCTGCGGGTCCGGGTCCTGGCCGGGCTCCGGGTCCGGGATCGGGTCGTCGGAGCGCCCGTAGCGGGCCTCGTTGTACTTGACCTTGACCCAGTCGGTCACCTCACCGTCGACGGTGTAGCGACCCGAGGACTGTGCCTCGTAGTACTGCTTGAGCGACTCGTCGCCCGGGTTGGTGCCGAAGTAGAGCTGGCGGAAGTGCTCCGGGCTGAAGTCCGGCTGCCAGATGGTGGAGTTGTCCACGGCCCGGTTGGGCTCGGGGATCTTGTTGTGCAGCGGCCCCTCGAACGTCGCCGGGCCGGCGATGTCCGGGTTCATGTCCTTGTCCGGGTAGGACGGGTGCCGCTCGTCCCCGAACTCGGCCAGGATCACGAAGATCTTGTCGGTCCGCTCGCGCTTGAGCTCGACGTACTGGTCCTTGGTCTGCTTCGCGCCAGCGGTGGAGCGGGCGTTGACGCCGGCCCCGCCTGCCTTGCCGACCTCGCCGACCTTGACGACAGTGCTTCCGTTGCGCTCGATCGGCTTGCTGCGACCGGTCAGCACATCGCTGAGACCCTGCTGACGCAACGCGCGGCGCTTCTCCTCGAGCTTGTCGGGGAGCTCATCCTGCAGTGCCTGCGGTTCGGCAGCGGCCGGTGCTGCTGCCGGCAGTTTGGGCTGAGGCGCCGCCGAGGCGGACGGGCCGAAAGCCAGGCCTGTCGCCGTCAGTGAGAGCCCGAGCAGACCCACTGCGACTTTGCGCACGTGGTACCTCCGGTTTGAGGGAACCGGCCCAACGGGGTACGGGCCGGTGGGAGATCGATCCCACTAGTGGGACCATTGGTGAACATAGTTACTGGCGGGACGGGTGGGAAGACGAACGCGTCGATTTGTTGCAAGATTTTGTTGGGAACGCTTTTCACCGTCACACCCCGCCGGTTCATCAGCCACGCTGACCAGCGTGGACCCGGACGCGAACGTATACAACGACATTTTTCGATCAAGCTGATCGCACATACGACAGTGGGGCCGGCAGCGTCTCCGCCGCCGGCCCCACAGTCAGTTGTCGATCCGCGAAACAGTTACTTCTTCGCCGGGGTCACGTAGATCATGGCCGACGAGTTGTCCCCGGCAGCCTTCTTGATCGTCAGCGAGACGCCGTAGTTCACGCCCTGGTCGCCGGGGTTACCGGTGCCCAACACGATCGCGCCGCCGCCCAGGGTCACGCCGTAGAACTCCGGCGCGGGGCTGCCGTCCGGGTTGGTGACCCGGGTGGTGTACGGCGCGTTGTCGCGCGACGGCAGGACCACCGACGCGTCGTTGTCCCGGGCGTAGGCAGCGCCGTCGCGCATCTCGATGCCCGGGTAGTAGCCCTTGGCGTCGGTGAACGCCTTCACCGGCGGCAGCCCCTTGAACTTCGTGCAGTAGGCGCTGTACGGCTCGTCGGCCGCCTCCAGGCACTCGGTGAACGGGTACGTCCGCTGCAACGTGAAGGCCGCGTTGGACGACTGCGGACGGCTCGGCAGGTTGTCCGTCACCGACGGGTCCTTCACTGCCGCCTCACCGGTGCGCCGCAACGGGTCGAAGTGCGAGTCGACGATGAGCAACCCGCCCTTCGCGCCGTAGCTCGGCAGCGCGGTCATCTGCCCGGTGACGTGGTTGACGTCGCCGAGCGCGGTGTCCCGGTACCAGACCAGCATGCCCGGCGCGTTGTAGGAGATCCGGTCGACCTTCCACGCCTCGTGCGAGTAGATGGTGTCGTAGGCGTACTTCAGGCCCTTGTCGAAGCCGTCGAAGTTGCGCCACTCCGCCAGGTAGTACTGGGCGTGCACCTCGGTGCCGCTGGAGACCTTCCAGCCCCCACCGGTGGTGTCGACGAAGGTGCCGCCGGTGGCCGTCCAGCCGTTCGCGCCGCCCTCGACGTCGTCACTCCAGGTGGTGGCGCCGCCGCCGGTGACCGAGAAGTCGTCGACGAACCAGTTGCGCTCCTCGAACGCCTCGTCGGTGGCCAGCCGCAGCCGCACCTGCACTGTCGTCCCGGCGTACGCCGACAGGTCGACGTAGTCGTGCCGCCAGCCGTCGGTGCTGCCGGTCAAGCCGTACTTCTTGCCGCCGAAGTCGTTCATCCGGCCGTTCGGGTCCGGGTAGCCGTCCGGCGTGGTGACCACCGTGCCGCCCTCGTCGTACACCTTCTGCTCGGTCCAGGTCGTACCGCCGTCGGTGGAGAGCTCGACGAAGCCGTAGTCCCAGTCCTCCTCGATGATGTAGTTGTTCCACATCCAGAACTTCGAGTCGGCTGCCGCCGGCACGTCCACCGAGCGGCTCAGCTTGACGTCGGCCCACTCCTGGTCGTTGTTGCTGTGCCACATCTTGGTGCCGCTGTGCGGGGTCGCCAGCGTGGTCACCTTGTCCGGCAGGTCGACCTTGATGCCGTCCTCGGAGTCGATCGGGGTGCGCGACGTCTGGCCGAGCTTGACCTCGCGCGGGTTCGACCCGGGGCGGATGGTCAGCGGGTCGGCCCAACCGAGCACCCACTTGTCCCAGATGCCCATGTGCGTCGGCAGCGCCTGGAAGATCTCACCGGAGTGCGAGCCCGAGGCCATCAGGTCCCAGAAGTCCACGTCGGAGTCGGCGTTGCCGGACGTGTCGTAGAGGTCCGGCAGGCCCAGGTCGTGGCCGAACTCGTGGGCGAAGACGCCGACGCCGGCGTCCTCCGGCTGCACGATGTAGTTCGACGCCTTCAGGTTGGTGCCCGGGATCGTGTAACCACCGGCGACAGTGGAGGAGTGCGCCCACACGGCGTACACGCCCTCGGCGCCGCCGCCACGGGACTTGCCCTGGCCGGCGTGCACCAGCACCAGGTGGTCGATCACGCCGTCCGGCTCGAAGACGTTGCCGTCGCCGTCGCGGTCGGCCTGGTCCTCGATGTCGTAGTCGGCCCACGGGAAGTTCGGGTCCTTCGCGACGAGCGCGTCGATCGCGTCGGTCGCCAGGCGGCCCGCGCCGGCCGGGTTGTCCGGGTGGCCGTTCATCGACTGCTCACGGCCGGGAACCCACGCGCCGGTCTCGTCCTGGAAGCAGCGGTTGGCCGCGTACCAGCCCTCCGAGTGCGGCACGGTGATCCACGGGCTGGCCTGCCCGTCCACCGTGTACGCGTTCTTGGACATCTCCAGGTACATGTTGTGCATGGTGCGACCGGACAGGTCGATGCCCTTCTTGCCGTCCGGGCCCTTCAGGTCGGTGCGGACCCGCTCGGTGATGCCCTTCTTGCTGTAGAGCATCTTGTTGTAGTGCTGCGGCGAGAAGTCCGGCACCCACATCGAGTTGTTGTCCTCGTGGGGCAGGCGCGCCGGGTCTGGGATCTTGTTGTGCTTCGGGCCGTTCTGGACGGTGCCGGGGACGCAGGTGCGGTCCTCGAACACCGTCTTGGGGACCATCACACCGGTGAAGTCGTCGTTGGCCTTGTCGTTGAACTCCACCAGCAGCGTCAGCAGCTTCGCCGTCTGGGTGGTCGGCGCCTTCTTGAACTTGCGGGGGTTCTGACCCGTCTTCAGCGACTTGGCCTCGTCCTTGGCCAGTTGCCGTGCGGTCACCGGGTTGCCCCGGGCGTGCTTGCGGTCGAACGCGCGCGCGGACTCAGCGGCAGGGGTGTAAATGCCACCCTTGCCCTTCACCTCACGGCCGGTGGTGTCCGGCTGGACCTCGGGCTCGGCGTAGTTGATGTAGTGCTCGTCGGCGCCGATCACCGCCTGGGGGGTGCCGGAAGGCGACTGGGCTGCCGCGCTGCCACTCACGGTCAGTGACGTGGCCGCGAGGGCGATGGCGGGCAGCGCGACGAGTAGTCGTCGCCGCGCCCTGGACTGCGGTTTGTGGTTCATGCCGCTCCGTTTCTCGGGCATGGGGAGGAGGACGTTGGCGTGGCCGACCATCGAAGCGATGTGTGTCGAACTCTTCCAACCTGCGTGAACCTAAAGCACAACCGGCCGAAAGGACAGAGGTGATCTACGCCTGTGCCCGTTCAGCTTCTCCAGACTCCTCCGACCGACCGATGTGACAGTGGTGAGCCGGCGCGGACCGTGCCCGTAAGACATGACGAAGGGTGGCGGTCCGCACGAACCGCCACCCTCCGATGAGTACGCCTACCGTCAGTCCTCGTCGGACTTCGTACCGCTCATCCCCGAAGAGATCAGGTCCATCACCGAGGAGTCCTGCAACGTGGTCACGTCGCCCAGCGACCGGTTCTCCGCCACGTCCCGCAGCAGCCGGCGCATGATCTTGCCGGAGCGGGTCTTTGGCAGCTCCGGCACCAGCATGATCTGCCGCGGCTTGGCGATCGGGCCCAGCGTCTTCGACACGTGGTTGCGCAGGTCGGCGATGAGCTGCTCGCCCGCCTCACCGGCGATGTCAGTGCTGCCGCGCGGAATGGCGAACGCGACGATCGCCTGACCGGTGGTCGGGTCGGTCGCGCCGACGACAGCCGCCTCGGCCACCGACGGATGCGACACCAACGCCGACTCCACCTCGGTCGTCGAGATGTTGTGCCCCGACACCAGCATCACGTCGTCCACCCGGCCGAGCAGCCAGATGTGCCCGTCGTCGTCCTTCTTCGCACCGTCGCCGGCGAAGTACATGCCCTGGAAACGCGACCAGTACGTGTCGATGAACCTGTCGTCGTCACCCCAGATGGTGCGCAGCATCGACGGCCACGGCTCGCGCAGCACCAGATAGCCGCCACCACCGTTCGGCACCGACTGACCCTGGTCGTCCACCACGTCGGCTACGATGCCCGGCAGCGGCGTCATCGCCGAACCCGGCTTGGCCGCGGTCACCCCCGGCAACGGCGAGATCATGATGGCGCCCGTCTCGGTCTGCCACCAGGTGTCCACCACCGGCAGCTCGCCCCGGCCGACGTGCTGCCGGTACCACATCCAGGCCTCCGGGTTGATCGGCTCGCCGACGCTGCCCAACAGGCGCAGCGACGACAGGTCGAAGCCCGCCGGGATGTCGTCGCCCCACTTCATCATCGTCCGGATCAGGGTGGGAGCGGTGTACAGGATGCTCACCCCGTACTTGTCGATGATCTCCCAGAACCGGCCCTTGTGCGGCGTGTCCGGAGTGCCCTCGTACATCACCTGGGTGGCGCCGTTGGAGAGCGGGCCGTACACGATGTAGGAGTGCCCGGTGACCCAGCCGATGTCGGCAGTGCACCAGTAGACGTCCGTCTCCGGCTTCAGGTCGAACACCGCGTGCGTCGTGTACGACGCCTGGGTGAGGTAGCCGCCGGTGGTGTGCAGGATGCCCTTCGGGCGGGCCGTGGTGCCGCTGGTGTAGAGGATGAACAGCGGGTGCTCGGCGTCGAACGGCTGCGCGGTGTGCTCGGCCGACGCGGTCTCCACCGTCTCGTGCCACCAGTGGTCCTTCTCCGACCACGCCACGTCCTCGCCGGTGCGACGCACCACGAGCACGTGCTCCACCGACGGGGAGCTTGCCACTGCCTCGTCCACAGTGGGCTTCAACGCCGACGGCTTGCCCCGCCGGTAACCGCCATCAGCGGTGATCACCACCTTGGCGCTGGCGTCCTGGATCCGGTTGCTCAACGAGTCGGCGGAGAAGCCACCGAAGACCACACTGTGCGCGGCGCCGATCCGGGCGCACGCCAACATGGCCACCGCCGCCTCCGGGATCATCGGCAGGTAGATCGCCACCCGGTCGCCGGCGGTCACCCCCAGGTCGGTGAGCGCGTTCGCCGCCCGGCAGGTCAACTCGTGCAGGTCCGCGTACGTGATGGTGCGGGTGTCGCCCGGCTCGCCCTCCCAGTGGATCGCGACCTTGTCGCCCCGGCCCGCCTCGACGTGCCGGTCCAGGCAGTTGTACGCGACGTTGAGCTGCCCACCCACGAACCACTTCGCGAACGGCGGGTTCGACCAGTCGAGCACCTCGTCCCACTTCTTCGACCAGGCCAGCCGATCGGCCTGCTTCGCCCAGAAGGCCAGCCGGTCGGCCTCAGCCTCGGCGTACGCATCGATGGTGACGTTGGCGTGCGCGGCGAGTTCGGCCGGCGGGGGGAACTGGCGCGTCTCGTTCAGCAGATTGGCCAATGCCTCGCTCATGCCGTGACTCCTCATCCTCGGGGTGACCTGGGTCTCGATGGCACGAGGGTAGTCGCGGGGCCGGCAACCGGCCACGGCTGCCCACTGCGTCGCGCCGAGTGGCCCCCGCCGCGCGCCCGGCGGCCCGTCCCTGCGCGGAGTGCCTCGATCGCCACGAGCCGTCTCCGCGTGCGTGGGCCCGAGCGCCTTGATCGACACGGGTTCACGGCAATCGCGGTGTCCAGGTCAGGCGGACTCCGCGGTTTCCATGAACCCGTGTTGACCTTGCCGAGACTGCCGCGCCGGGTCGGTTCTGTGGCCGTGCCGGGTCGGTTGCGTGGTCGCGCCGGGTCGTTTGCGGCCGTGGCGGGTCGGAGGTGCCGCGCCGGGCGGGTGGTCCGGGTCGCGTTGCGGGCGGGTGCGGCCCGCCGCGCCGGGCCCTGTCGTTAGCGTGGCGGGGTGACCACCGACCCGCTCGCGCCCCTGCTCGCGCTCGCCGACATCGCCGCCGCCGTCGAGCAGGCCCGCGCGCGGTTCGACCAGGCGCTCGGGCACCGGGCGCTGCGCCGGCACGGTGGACAGGTCGCCGCCGAGGTCAGCCTCCGCTCCGCGGTGGCCAGCGCGGCCCTTGAGGGGGCCGGGCACGAACGTGAGGCGGTCCGGGCCGGCACCGTCACCGACCCGGTGCTCCAGGGGGCGCTGCGGGTCGCCGGAGCGCTGCCGGGCCTGAGCGAGCTGTGGCCGAAGGCGCCCCGCCAGGCGCTCGCGAAACTGCACGTGCTCGCCGCACGGGACCTGGTGTCGGAAGCCGAGCTGGGCCGCCCGGTCGCCGACCCGGTGGTCGCCACCCGGCTGGACGGGCTGGCCGGCCTCGTCGCCGGCGGCACGAAGGTCTCCCCGTTGGTGCTCGCCGCTGTCGTACACGGGGAGTTGCTGAACCTGCGCCCCTTCGCCGGGCCGTCCGGCGTGGTGGCCCGCGGGGCGGCCCGGCTGGTGCTGCTCGCCAGCGGCCTCGACCCGCGTGGCCTGCTCCCCGTCGACGCGGGACACCGCGAGCGGGAGCCCGAGTACGTCGGCGCGGCCGGTGCCTTCGCCACCGGCACCCCGGACGGGCTGCGCTCCTGGCTACGCCACTACATGGCCGCCGTCGAGGTCGGCACCGACCAGCTCACCGCCATCGGAGACGAGATCCTCGCCGCCGCCTGAGCGTCCATCGGTTCCACCGGCCCGTCCTCACGGTGTCGATCATGGAGTTGTGGTGCCCCGCAAAAGGTGCCAATTGGCCGAAGGCGCCCACCACAAGCCCATGATCGACCTGGACGGGGGTGGGGCCGGGTGGTCAGGCGGTGGTGGCGGCTCGGGTTCGGCGGTGCCGGCCGTACCAGGCGATGCCGATGGCCACGCCCACCCCGACCCCCAGGGCCGCAGCGGCCACCGGAACCGCAGGACGTTCCCGCAGCCGCCGGCCCAGCGGGATCGGGTGCCGGAACTCCAGCACCGGCCACCCGTTCTCCGACGCCAACTTGCGCAGCTGCCGGTCCGGGTTGACCACACTCGGGTGGCCGACGCACTCCAGCAACGGGCGATCGCTGTACGAGTCGGAGTAGGCGTACGAATCAGCCAGGTCGTAGTCCCGGGCGGCGGCCAACTCGCTGACCGCCTCGACCTTGCTCGGGCCGGCCGCGTAGAACTCGACCTCGCCGCTGTACCGGCCGTCCCGCACCGTCATCCGGGTGGCGATCACGTCGGTCACCCCGAGCAGCTCGCCGATCGGCCGGACCATCTCCTCACCGGACGCCGACACCAGCACCACGTCCCGCCCGGCCGCCTGGTGCTCCTCGATCAGGGCGGCGGCCTCGGCGTACACGTATGGGTTGATCAGCTCGTGCAGCGTCTCCGCGACGATCTGGCGGACCTGCTCCACCTGCCAGCCCTTGCAGAGCGCAGCCAGGTAGTCCCGTGTTCGGGCCATGGTCTGCTCGTCGGTGCCGCCCAGCCGGAACATCAGCTGCGCGTACGCCGACTTGACCACGTCACGCCGGGTGATCAGCCCATCCCGGTAGAACGGCCGACCGAACGCCAGGGCGCTCGACTTGGCGATGACGGTCTTGTCCAGATCGAAGAAAGCGGCACTTCGGCCCACGGCGCGAAAGTCTAGCCGGATGGTCTATCGTCGGCGGGTGCCCGGGGTCATGCCACCCCTCAGACCTGCGGGCTCTCCGCTCCGCGTGATCACGCTCACACTCTGCGAGGAGATTTTCGCAGTGAGTGGAGGCAGCACCACTCGACGTGACGGGCCCGCTCAGGCAGACTTGTCCGTACGACGAGCTTTCACATCCTCGAAACAGGCAGACCCTCAGCGGTTGCACCCCCCGTGACCGCTGAGTGGTTCGGCTCGACCCCCCCGGAGCCGAACCTCCGACGACCCCCGTCTCCCCCCGACGGGGGTCGTCCCTTTCCGGGGAGCGCTTCCGGCCAGGTGAGGCGCGTCTGCGGGCCCGGCCGGTCGAGGCGACGGGCAGAAAGTCAGCGAATCGGCAGCGAAGGCCAGCCGGGCCTTCGGCGTAGTGCTCGGGCCTGTGCGTGTAAAGGTGCCGAGCGCGCCAGCGCCGCCGCAGCGGTCGGAGGTCCGCCTGCTGTTCCCGGCCGTTCCGATTTGTCACGCCGCCGGGGACGCTCCATCGACTGAGTCCTCCGGTGGAAGCTTAGTTGCGCGTACCAGGATCTGTGCTTGAGAGCCTCGACGGCCTGACGGAGAGAGCCTGAAGCCCTCGACCCAGATCCACTCGTCGCTCGGCGGGCGGTTAGCCACCAGCCGTACCCCGGTTACCCACAACCGCACCGGCCCGTCTGATGGCAAAAGACGATCGACCGCGTCGATGTCCAGCACCGCGCCGAGTCGTACCCGAACATCAAACACCGAATCTCCTCGTCATTGGCGCCGTGTTTTTGAGAGGGCGGCGCGCTGTCGGTCGTGTGTTGCTGGATCTGGAGGCCGGCGATCTGGGCGAAGACTTCCCGCCGTGCCAGGGCCTTGCCGGTAGCCAGGTCGATGGAGTAGCCGGTCAGCCACACCCAGCCGTGGTACGTCGGCTTGTCGCAGACCGAGGTCACCCGCAACCACAGAGCCCGATCACCGCCGAACTGCACCGACGCCCGAGCGTCAATCAGCACCAGGTCACCCGGAACGAGGACACCCGGCCGGCGAGGCGTGGCTGTGCGAGGCGCCGGGGCGGGTGGGCCATTCATGGGCCGTCGTTCGGGTCGCGGTCTCACGCCAGCACTCACCCCGGGCCAGCCTCAGCACGTCGCCGCGCGACCGGAACCCGCGCAATCCGGGCGCGGACGCCGCTCGAAAGCATGAGTCCACTCCGCACCACGCCCGATTGCCCGGACCGCCGTGCGGGCGAGGGCGTACTTCCAGCCCGCGCCCGAGCAGGATTGGCAGTTGGTCGATGCTTTGAGCCCCGTCATGCAGCCAGGTTGTGGCACATACCGCCCAGCTACCCGGAAAATCCTTCCGGGGTCGGAGCCGGCCGAGGGGAGATGGTGAACCAGTGCGCGGAAGAACCAGCAACCTGACCATCGGCGAACGCGTCGCCTGGTACCGCTACCGACGCGGCCTGTCCCAGGAAGTCTTGGCCGGACTCATCGGCCGCACCGCCGACTGGTTGGGCAAGATCGAGAACAACCGGATCGAGCTGGACCGGCTCTCCGTCATCAAGTCCCTCGCCGAAGTCCTGGACGTGTCCCTCGGCGACCTGCTCGGCGAACCCTCGCTGCTCGACTGGACCGGCGACAGCGGCACCACGACCGTCCCCGCCCTACGCGCCGCTCTGATGAACTACCGCGCCCTCGGCCCGTTCAGCGGCGGCACGGAGAACGAGCCATCCAGCGTCGCCGTACTCAGGAAGGAGGTAGGCGCCCTCTGGGACGCCTACCAAGACTCCCGATTCGCGTACGTCACCGGCCGTCTGCCCGAGCTGCTGCGCCGCGCCCAGGCCGCCGCCGATTACTACGACGGCGACGACCAGGACCAGGCTCGTCGGCTCCTCGGCCTGGCATATCAACTCGCGGCCACCCAACTCACCAAGCTTGGAGAGAGCGACCTCGCCTGGATTGCCGCCGACCGCGGCTTGACCGCCGTCCGCCCCACCGGCGACCCGCTCATAACCGGCTCCCTCTTCCGCTCCGTCGGACATGCCCTGCACGCCACCGGGCGCTACACCGAAGCTGTACGCCTCACCGAGGACGCCGCCGGCTACCTTGAGCCCCACCTCAAGCACGCCACACCAGCGCTGCTCTCCGTCTACGGGACCCTCTTCCTGTCCGGCTCCATGGCCGCCGCCCGATCCAACGACGCCGTCACCACCCGCACCTTTCTCGCCACCGCCGATCAAGTCGCCGGTCAGCTCGGGGCAGACGCCAACCACCTCTGGACCGCGTTCGGCCCGACCAACGTCGTGATCCATCGCGTTGCCACCGCGGCCGAACTGGGCGATCTGCAGGTCGCCATCGACCTCGGCCCGCGCGTCGACACCGCCGGGCTGCCGATGGAGCGCCGAGTGCGGCACGCCCTCGAAGTCGCCCGCGCCTACAGCGCCTGGAACCGCGTCGATGATGCCCAGGCCGTCATCCTTGACGCCGAACAGATGGCACCCGAGCAGGTCCGGCATCACTTCCTCAGCCGCCAACTCGCCCTGACCTGGATCCGCCGGCAACGGGGCAAGCCCTCGGCCGAACTGGTCGGCCTGGCCCAGCGGCTCAGGGTGCTCGACTGAACCCGGTCGAACTAGGCTGCGCTGGTGCCGGCCAACGAGATGCCACCAGTGGCAACCCCACGCGTCGCTGCTGGTGCTCTCTTCTTCGACGACGAAGGCCGCGTGCTCCTCGTACGGCCCAGCTACAAGAAGCACTGGGACATCCCCGGCGGCTACGTCGAACCCGGCGAGTCACCACGTACGGCGTGTTTGCGCGAGATCGAAGAGGAGTTGGGCTTAACCACGGCCGTCGGCCCCATGCTCGTCGTTGACTGGGCGCCGGCCGAGCACGAAGGAGACAAACTCCTCTTCATTTTCGACGCCGGAACTCTCACTAGGGAGCAAGTGCAGGCCATTCACTTTGCGGATGGTGAACTCACCGACTGGCGCTACGTGACCGCAGACGACCTGGAACATTACGGACCGCCTCGACTCACTCGCAGAATTCGCACAGCGATCGCATCCCGCAACAGCGGCAACGCCACCTATGCGGAGCACGGCAAGGCTCTTTAGCCCAGATTCTCTGTACGTCTTCAAGGCGGCCCTGAAGGGGCCGCACTCGCTGCCGCAGGGTGAGCGTCCGTCGCTCCGACTCCGGCCACGCAACGCGACCGGCTGCTGGCGCGGAAGCGGGAAGCCCAAGGGGCCGCCGCAGGACGACAGGGACGTGGAGGGGAGGAGGTGGGCCGGCAGCCGGCCGGCCGCGCGGCCACGAGCCCGCGCGGCGTAGGGAAGCGCACGCTCGCCGCGTCGGCGAACTGACGGCGGTCGCGGGGGCGCGGTTACTGCGCCTCCGGCGGGGCGCTCCGGCTCCAGGATGGCCAGGGCTGCATTCGGCGCGTCACGGTCCGTGGGCGGTTGCGGTGGGGAGCCATCCCGCCTGCCATCGACCCCGCACGAGCCGAGCAGACCACCGCCCGACCCGCCAGCGTCCGTACGGGCGTCAAGGTCCGCTTGACGTGGCGGGCCGGGCGGCGGACCGCTCCCCGGGAGGGCGGGTCGATTGCAGGCGGGATGGCGAGATGGACTGCATGTCACCAATTACTGCGAATCGCGGCTTGAATTAGAGCTCTCTGAGCGATCCAACGGACATGACTAATATCATGCTGCAGCATCTTTGCCTCGGCACTATTCGGCAGTAGCAATTCTCCGCGTTTCGGGCCGCCGTCCTCCTTGGCGTGAACGATCCGGCAGCGAATCTGGTAAACACGCGAAGCAACCTGGCTGGTCAGGGAGCCAGCGTTGGACTTCTCGTCCAAGACGAGATGACCGACGCCCTTAAGCGCATTCTTTTTGGTAAGGAACTCCCTGCGATCGTCTGACTGCTCCAAAAATGAGCGCAGGTCGTTGCTGTCTATGCAGGAATCCACGGTCGCTTTTAGTTGCTCTTCTTCGTACTGCAATGCGCGCGCTTCGGCGTTTAGGAATGTCACTAAGGTGGCCACTTGATTTCCGTTGTTTGGATCGAAGGCCGGGTCTCTCAACCTACGTTGAAAGCGTCGAACGGTCTCGCTGCGTGCGTAGGTGGGGAAGTAGAACTCAAGCACCTGATAGAAGGCCAAATACTGGAGCAGGGGCATGCCACTCGCGGATCGCCCGTAAGCATATAAAGATGCGGCCTCGACGGAATAGAAGTTTCGCGGCACTGTCGGTGCCTTGAGGGTTTCAGACGGCCTCTCTCTCGCATCGCTTCGAATTCGCTGACGCCTGCTTTCGGACAGGGAGAGTGGAAGGTCGTAGAGCAAGTCCATCTCAAAGAATAACGCGGCCGAGAATTCTTCAAGCAGTTTCACTGATGCGTCATACGACAAAGCCGAATTGAGTCGCACCTTGAGGGAGTAACCTAGGCGCGTGCCTTCCGTCGCCCCGAGTCCGGCGCTCGCTGGCGAGATTTCCGCACTCGCGACTATCCCGTTGGAGGTAGAGGTGATTGCAAGCGCATCTTCGGCGAGGGAGGCGCTCTTCAATTCATCAGGTGCGTCGTCGTGTCGGGCTTTTCGATGAAGCATTTGAAGCGTCGATTTCAGGGCATAGCGTGGCTGCACCATTGCTTCGATAACATTAGTGGAGCGGTCTAGTGCTGCGGCGAAATTCTTAAGGAGCACCAGGCTTTCGAAGTTGCTGCTCGCCCAGTCGCCGGCCCGCGATCTGCTGATGCTAAATGTCTTGCGATCCTTGCCGCCGCCGGGCAGGGATATATGCAAATACCATTGAGTAGCCCTTTCTGTGACGTCGCCATTCGAACGCATCGTCACATACGATCTCCACTCTACCGGAATTGATGCGTTTGCAGCACGTTCAGCCAGTTGTACCAGATCGGCCGGCTTTTCGGCTGAGTAGTTCTTTGCTGCTTCAGGGTCGCCAGTCTCTAGTAGGTCTTCCTCAATGCCCTCTTCCTCGTCCATCCCGGCAGCTTATTGGCGGTTGTCCGTGTTTTCTAGATCCCGGCAGGGAGGATGTCGGATGAGCTGCACAGAAGTTGTAAGCGAGGCGCCAGCCAGCGAGGCAGCAAAAGGCAGCGCGAGCCTCAATGCGGGCCAACGCGGGACGTGAACCGACGACGCCCTGCACCTGCTCGTCGACGAGGGCCGCCACCAGCTGCCAGCGGCCGGTAGCTTGTGTCCGCATCCCCCAGACGGGGGTCGTCCCTTTCCATGGGAGCGCGCCACCGCAGCGGCTACTTCGCACTATGAGTCCCCGTCCGCGCGATGAAAGCTAGATTCGTCGATGAGTGGAACGGCTCGGATGCTCTCCGCTCAACCTAGTCGCGGACCGCGCGACGGCCGCCTGCCGTGTAATTTGCCAAGCGGGACGAGCTGGGGAGGGAACAGGTGGCTGCTGGCGGCTTCTCGTCGAAGCGCTTGACTCGGCTGCAAGGGCTGCTTGAGCGCCACGTCGAGTCCGGTTTCGTCCCGGGCATGGTGGTCGTCCTCGCCCGGCACGGCGAGGTGCACATCGAGGCGACGGGTCAGCTCGCGTTCCAGGGCCCCGGGTCGCAGACGCCGATGGCGGCCGACACGATCTGTCGCCTGGGCTCGATGTCGAAGCCGATCGTCGCCGCGTGTGCGATGACCCTCGTCGAGGACTGCACAGTCCGCCTCGATGACCCGGTCGACGATCTCCTGCCGGAGTTGGCGGATATGACGGTGCTCGCCGATCCGCACGGTCCGCTGGACGACACCGTCAGGGCGGAGCGCCCGATAACACTGCGGGACGTCCTGGACGGCACCCTTGGCACCGGCATGGTCCCCGCCGAGCCGGGAACCGTGCCGATCGCCGACGCGCTGGACGCACTCGAGTATCAGTCGCCGGGCGAGTGGATCCGCCAGCTCGGTGCCCTTCCGCTCGTGCACCAGCCAGGTGAGCGCTGGATGTACGACACCGCCGCCAACGTGACGGGTGTGCTCATCGCCCGGGCCACCGGCATGTCCTTCGGCGACGCCATCCGTGAGCGGGTCTGCAAGCCGTTGGGAATGGCCGACACCGCCTTCAACGTGGGTAGCGAGGGCATCGACCGGTTCGCGACGGCGTACGAGCAGGACAACGCCGCCACCGGCGAGCCGGTTGTCGAAGACGCCCCCGACGGGCGGTTCAGTCGACCGCGGATGTTCGAGTCCGGTGGCGGCGGGCTCGTCTCGACCGCCCAGGACTACCTCGCGTTCGCCTCGGCCCTGCTCGCTGGCGGCGCCCACCGCGGCGAGCGGGTGCTGTCGCGGCCGGCGGTGTCGCTGATGACCAGCGACCAGCTGACCCCGACGCAGAAAGCCCTCTCCGGGTTCTGGCCCGGCTACTTCGACGCCATCGGCTGGGGTTTCGGAATGTCGGTCCGGACCCGCCGTACGCACCTCGGGCCCTCGGTCGGCAGTTACGGATGGCCCGGCTTCTACGGCACCGCCTGGTACAACGATCCCACCGAGGACCTGTCGACGATCGTGTTCATGCAGCGGGCGCACGCGGGCGACCAGCGGCTGCCGATGTGGCACGACTTCTGGACCACCGTCTACCAGGCGATCGACGACTGACCGCAACGCTCGATCTCCCGCTGGGCGGCACCCGCCCTCGGTCGCGCGGTAATCCTCCGGTCCTCAGCGACACAAGCCACTGTGAGAGTCGCCGAGGCAATGGGGGTTCGGGTGGGTCCACCGAAGACGCGGGACGAGGGCTGGTTCACCAGTCTCTACGCCACCGAGTACGAGCACATAGTCCGATACGGCCTGCGCCGGCTCGCTGACCGGGATGCCTCGGCGGAACTTGCCCAGGAGGTCTTCGTCGTCGCCTGGCGTCGCCGCGCCGAGGTGCCGGAGCGCAGCCTGCCCTGGCTGTACGGGGTGGCCCGGCGCATCCTCGCCAACCACTGGCGGTCGCGGCGGGCCGCACCGGACCTGCTCCCGATCACCGAAGTCGGCCTCGAGCGACTGGCCGGATCGTCGGGTGCCGACACGAGCGTCGGGGTCGCCGACATCTGGACCGCCCTGGCCACCCTCAACGACCTCGACCAGGAAATCCTCCGGCTGGTCGGCTGGGAGGAGCTGACGGTGTCCGAGGCGGCCAAGGTTCTCGGTTGCACCGGGGCGACCGCCGCAGTGCGCCTGCATCGCGCCCGCCGTCGTCTAGCCGAAGCGATGTCGGCCCGGCTCGCGCAGACCCGACGTCGACCGGTGTTGGCGACCATCCGAGAGGATCTGTGATGTTCGGAGCAGAACGCACCCGTACTCTTCTGGGCCCGGCCGACCCGGCCCGGAACGCCGCCGTCGAGCCGCCGCTGGTCTCGGCACGCGAACTGATCGACCGCGCCGACGCTACCGAAACGGTCGCCGGGCGTCGTCACGTACGTCCGAACCGCCGGCTGGTCCTGGCGGCCGGGACACTGGCGGTCGCGGCCGGTGCCGTGGCGGTGCTCCAGCCGTTCGGTGCGGCCACACCGGACACCCCGGGCTCGGCGACGGGCACGGTACTCGTGCCGGTCGCGTACCAGTTCGACGCGGATCCGCCGGCCGCCGGTCCGCAGCTACGCAGGCTGGCTGACAAGATCAAAGATGCGGCGTACGACCACCAGCGCGGACGCTACATGTACCACCACACGAAGGTGTGGGGTGATCCGGTGATGACCTCGGCCGACGGTCGCCACCTCGTCGCCTTCGCCGGCGAGACGAAGGTCTGGCAGGCCGCCGACGGGACCGGTAGCCAGGTCAACACCCAACTGGAGCCGCAGTACCCCGATCAGGAGTCACGGACCTACTGGCAGCGCAGACTCGATTCGCCGCCAGCGGCCGGCAGCACCCCCGCTCCCAACGGGTATCCGCTGCCGCCCATGGACCTCAGCCCACCGACGGCTGTCCCGTCCGAGCTGCGGGAACTGTTGAAGGTTGAGTACGGTCCCGCCGCGGCGAGCAAGGAGGTCAGCACGCTCTATGGCCGGTACGTCGTACCGCGTGCGACCCGAGCGGCGGTCCTGCGGGTCCTCGCCGACGTCCCCGGGTTCCGCTGGCGGGGGCAGGTCACGGACCGCGCCGGCCGACCTGGAGTCGCCGTCACCTTCGACGACAGCGAACACGACGCGCAATCTCTGCTGGTCTTCGATCCGAGGACGGGCGAACTGCTCGCTCACGAGCGGTTGACGTTGTCGCCCGTGCGGATCAGCTCGTACCAGGTGATCCTCGACGCCGCCTGGACCGACCGGGTCGGCTGATCGCCGACGTTCGGGGCCGCTCCTTCCGGGAGCGGCCCCGCTGTCTTTCCCGCAGCGGCAGTAGCTGCGGAGTTGCCCGCGCTCGTAGCAGATCAACTGTTCGAGTGGGGGTTTTCCACAGCCCACCAGGTTGTCCACAGGTGACGACATCGGGACGGCTCGTGGGGCGGATTCCGAGCAGGGTCGGCGGCATACCAGAGCCCGACCGCTGGAGGCCGCGATGCCACCCCGTACAACGGTTCCGCCGATCCGCCGGCTCCCGCTGGTCGTCACCGGCGACGACGATCTGCTCGATGATGTCCTCCGGCTCGCCGCCGTCGGCGGGACCGAGGTGGAGCTCGCCCGCGATCCAGCGGCCGCCCGCACCCGGTGGCTTCCCGCGCCCCTGGTGTTGCTCGGCGCCGATCAGGCGCAGGCCTGCCTACGCGCCCGGTTGCCGCAACGGCCACGGCTGGTGCTGCTCGGCCGGGCTGGTCAACTCGACCCCGGCTGGCAGATCGCCGAGCTGATCGGGGCCGAGCACGTCGCCACGCTGCCGGCCGCAGAGCCGTGGCTGGTGGACCGGTTCGCCGAACACGATCCGGACCGTCCGGTCGGCGTCGGCGCCCGGGTCGTCGCGGTCCTCGGTGGTCGGGGCGGTGCGGGCGCGAGCGTGCTCGCCGGTGGTCTTGCGGTGACCGCCGCCCGGGCCCGGCTGCGCACCCTCCTGGTCGACGCCGACCCGCTCGGTGGTGGCCTCGACCTCGTGCTGGGCTGGGAGCAGTTGGAAGGCCTGCGCTGGCCGTCCCTCACCAGCGCCGACGGGCGGGTGGACGCCCCGGCGCTGGTGCAGGCCCTGCCCAGCCGGGGTGATCTCGTGGTGCTCTCCTGGGACCGCGGCGAGATGCTGCCGTTGCCGGCGACGGCCATGGCGGCGACAGTCGACGCGGCCCGGCGCGGGCGGGACTTCGTGGTGATCGACCTTCCCCGACAGCTTGACGACGCGGCGGTGGTGGCGCTGCAAGCCGCCGACCAGGCGTTCGTCGTCGTGCCGGCCGAGTTGCGTGCCACCGCTGCGGCCACTCGGGTGGTGGCCGCTGCCGCCCCGCACTGCGCTGCGCTCGCTGTGGTGGTGCGCGGGCCTGCGCCGGGGCGGTTGCGGGCGTCCGAGGTGGCACGCGCGCTGGGTCTTCCGCTGGCCGGCACGCTGCGCCCCGAGCCAGGGCTCTGCCGTGGGCTGGAACGGGGCGAGGCGCCGGCAGCCGGGGGCAAGGGCCCACTGGCCGCCCTCTGCCAACGGATCGTCAGCGACCTCACCGGCGTGCCTGCTGCGGGTGCGGCATGACCGCCGGGCCGGAGGACGGCACGCTCGCCGCCCGGGTGCGGCAGCGGATCGCCGCCGCCACCACCCCGGTCACCGCGGCGGCCATCGTCTCCGCGGTACGGGCCGAGCCCGCCGCCGCAGTGCTCGGTGACACCGCCATGCTGCGGATCGCCGACCGGGTGCGTGACGACCTCGTCGGCGCTGGGCCGTTGGCGTCGCTGCTCGCCGACCCGGAGGTCACCGACGTCCTCGTCAACGGCGCCCGGGTCTGGGTCGATCGAGGGTCGGGGCTGCACCAGGTCGCCGTCCCGGTGGGCTCGGTGGAGGATGTCCGCCGGCTGGCGCAGCGGCTGATCGCCAGCGCGGGGCGGCGGCTCGACGACGGCTCCCCGTACGCGGACGCGCGGCTTCCCGACGGCACCCGACTGCACGCCGTGCTGCCGCCGGTGGCGACCGACGGTCCCTACCTGTCGCTGCGGACCTTCCGGCACCGGCCGTTCACCCTCGACGAGTTGGTGCGCCAGGGGACCGTGCCGCGACCGCTGGCACCACTGCTCGCCGCAGTCGTGGCGGCCCGACTGGCGTACCTGGTGACCGGAGGCACCGGGTCGGGCAAGACGACACTGCTCAACACCCTGCTGGGGATGGTGCCGGCCACCGAACGGATCGTGCTGGTGGAGGACGCCGCCGAGCTGCGTCCGGGGCATCCGCACGTGGTGGGGCTCCAGGCACGTACCGCCAATGTGGAGGGCACGGGCGTGGTCAGCCTGGCGGACCTGGTCCGGCAGGCGTTGCGGATGCGCCCGGACCGGCTGGTGGTCGGGGAGTGCCGGGGCGCTGAGGTGGTCGACCTGCTGGCCGCGCTCAACACCGGCCATGACGGGGGTGCCGGCACCCTGCACGCCAACACACCGTCGGACGTGCCGGCCCGGTTGGAGGCCCTGGGCATGTTGGGTGGGCTGCCCCGCGCCGCGCTGCACGCCCAGGTGGCCGCCGCGTTGCAGGTGCTGTTCCAGGTGCGACGCGGCGAACGTGGTCGGGTCCTGGAGTCGGTCTGCCTGCTGCTGCCCGAGGGGCCCGATCGGATGGTGACAGTGGTGCCCGCCTGGGTACGCGGCAGTGGGCTCGGTCTCGCCGCCCGTGCCCTCGGGGCGCTGCTGCGCGAGCGTGGGGTGGCGGTGCCGCCCATCCTCAGCGAGCCCTGGCCCGGATCGGCCGGTCCGGTATGACCCCCGAGACGATTCTGGTGGCGGCGCTGCTCCTGGTCGCCGCCGCCCTGGTGGCGTGGCCCGTACTGAGCATTCGGGCCCGTCGACGTCGCGTGCTGGCACCGGGACGGAGGGGCGGCGGCGCCGATCCGGATGACGCCCTGGTGCGGTGGATCAGGGAACTCGGTCGCACGCCGGACGGGCCGGTCGACGCCGCTGGCGCCGCCCCGACCAAGGGCCATCCGGCCGGCATCGGGTTCGACTCGGCACCTACCGCGGATGCCAACGGAAGACGGACGGCACTCGGTTGGCCCGACCGGGACGTAACAGGCAGCCCGAGGTGGCCGGGAGCGGCAGGCGGGTTCACGCGTCCGGAGGGCCCGACGCGCCCGCCGGCCCGTCGGGATCCTCGACGCCCGACCGGCACCATCCGCCCCGAACTGGCCCCCACCATGCTCGACGCCGAACAACGGCCTGGCCCCTCGGCGGCCACGACCACGATCGGCGTCAACGGTGTGGACGTGACCGGTCGGAACGACGTCGTCGGTCCGGCAACCGCGGACGGGCACGGCGACCTGGACGCTGGCTGTCGGGGCGCGTCCGCCGAGGCGGCGTCCGATGGGCGCGCGATCGCTGACTGCCGCGCTCACGGGCGCGTCGGCGCGGCCGCCAGAAGGCCGGGTTCGCCTGCGTCGTTGCGCATCTCGCGATCGACGGCCCGCGTGCTGCCGGTGGCCGGTCTGCTCGGCGGCGGTGTGGGTGCAGTGGTCGGGGGTCCGGTGGCCGCTGTCGCGATGGCCGGGTACGGCACGCTGGCCGTGCGCGCTGCCCTGCGTTGGCGAGTGAACCGGAGCGCCGAGCGGGACAGGCGACGTGGACTGGACCAGCTCTGCGGCCTCGCGGCGGACCTGCGGGCCGGCCTGCCCGTGCCACACGCGTTCGATGTCGCGGACCTTGAGCATGGCAGGGGGGACCGCCTACATCAGTTGACCTCGGCGGCGGTGCGATTGGCCGACCGGACCGGCGCGCCGCTGGCGGAGCTCGTCGAGCGGATCGAGGCGGACGCCCGGGCAACCGACAGGGGCCTGGCCGCGGCGGCAGCCCAGGCGGCGGGTGCGCGGGCCACGGCCTGGCTACTCGCGGCGCTGCCGATCGGCGGGATCGGGCTCGGGTTCGGGATCGGCGTCGACCCGGTGACGGTGCTCCTGCACAGCACCGTCGGTGGAGCCTGCGCTGTCGTCGCGGTCGCCCTGCAGATCGTGGGCCTGCTCTGGGCAGAACGGCTGGGCGCGACATCGGGGCGGGCCGGATGACGGCCCGGTACCCGGTCGGCCAGCCCAGCTCGGCGGTCCAGCCCAGCTCGACGAGTCGGCGACGGCCGGACGTGATCCGGCTGGTGGCGGCGCTGGCCGGGCTCGCCGTGGCCATCGTCGTCGAGGGTTGGCTCGGGCTGCTCGGTGCTCTCCCGGTCGCCTTCCTGCTCGATGTCCTGCTGCGGCGGATCGAGTCGCCCGCAATGCGTAGGCGGCGGCAGCAGGAGGCTGCTGACCTACCGCTCGCCGCCGACCTGCTGGCGGCGGCGATGCGGGCGGGCGCGCCGGTGGATCGCTCAGTGCTGGCCGTCGCCGAGGCGCTGGACGGGCCGCTCGCCGGCCGGTTGGCCCGGGTTGGCCGCACGCTGCTGCTTGGTGGTGGCCCAGCGGAGGCATGGTCCGCGCTGAACGGCGTTCCCGGCGCTGAGCGCCTGACCGCGGCAGCGTTGCGCTCGGCAAACAGTGGTGCCGCCCTGGCCGGCGCACTGACCCGGCTCGCCGACGACCTGCGCGCCGACCGGGCCACCGCCGCCGAGGCCTCGGCCCGCCGGGCGGGTGTGCTCATCGTCCTGCCGCTGGGGCTCTGCTTCCTGCCGGCGTTCATTCTCGCCGGCCTCGTGCCGGTGATCGTCGCCGTTCTCGGCGATGTGCTCTGACCCATCGAGAAGGGAAACAGTCATGCGCAAACTCATCGCTCGCCTGCGTGGCGATGCCGGGATGAACACGGCCGAGTACGCCGTGGGCACCCTCGCCGCGGTCGCCTTCGCCGGGATCCTGTTGAAGGTGCTGACCTCCGGCAACGTCCAGTCGGCGCTGACCGCCGTCATCGACCGGGCGCTGAAGTGATCGCGCGCCGGCGGGCCGGCCGCGAGTCAGGGTCGAGCGTTCCCGGGTTGGCGGCATGCGCCGGGCGGAGACTTCCCGTCCTCGTCCGGGCTGCTGGCGGGGACCGGGGTTCCTTCACCGCCGAACTGGCGGCCGGCCTGCCGGCGCTGCTCCTGCTCCTGCTGGCCGGCCTGACCGCCGTCAACGCCGTCACCGCGCAGGCGGGCTGTCTGCACGCCGCTCGGGAGGCGGCGCTCGCCGCCGCCCGGGGCGCGGATGGCAGCGCGGTAGGTGGCCGGGCGGCGCCCCCGGGGGCGGCGGTGTCGGTGTCCGTCGACGGCGACCGGGCGCAGGCGACGGTACGGGCACCCGTCCGGGCCCTGGGCGGCCGGCTGCCGCGGATCACAGTGGTCGCCACCGCCGTCGCCGCCGTCGAGCCGGGCACTCACGAGGGGAGTTGGTAGTGCCACGAACTGACGATCCGTCACACCGCCCCGGTCATCCACCGGCCGCCGGAGGGCTCGTTGGTGGCCGGTCGGACCGGCAGCGAGGCGGCGCGACGGTTCTGCTGCTGGCGATGGGGCTCGTCCTCGTGGTGTTCGGGACGTTCGGCGCCGCCATCGTCGCCGCCGGAATGGCAAGCCAGCGAGCGGCCGTAGCAGCCGACCTCGGCGCGCTGGCCGGGGCCGTCCGGGCGCTCGACGGCGACGCTGTGGCCTGCGCGTCCGCGTCCGACCTCGCCGGTCGTAACGATGGTCGGCTGGTCGGCTGTCACCTCGACGGGCTGGACGTGCTGGTGACAGTCGAGGTGGCGTTCACGCCACTACCCGGCCTGACCCGGGTGGCCGTAGCGAGCGCCCGCGCCGGCCCGGTGCGGGGCTGACCCTCACTGGCCGGTGCCTGCTCGAGGAGCCGGGAACCGGGGTGGGATTGGTGGGTGCTGTGGAGCTGAATCGGTGACGACATCAAGGGTGATGCGTTTGCGACATCAGCTCAAAAGGGGGACCGGAGCCGTCAGGGGCCGAGTCGCCAGTGGCCTCTCGCCTGAGGAGGGTCCAACGGCCCCGCCGGCCGGGGCGCGCGGTCCAACGGCCTCCCGCCCGGGAGCGCGGCCCGACGGCGTGCCAGCCGGGCGCGGCCAGAGCAGAGCGCGGTCCAACGGCCTGCCGGCCGGGACTGGTCGAGGTCCAGGTCCCGGCCGGCAGCCGAGGATCGGGTGGCCGCGACGGCGACCGCCGAGGGTCACCGCAGAGCCCTGGTCCGGGCCGGGTGTGTCAGCGGGCCTGGAGCGCGTCGAGGGCGACGGCCATCGCGATGACCAGGCGGCGGTCGATCTGCGGGTTCTGCACCTCGACGACGTACTTGTCGCGCAGGCCCCACTTCTTGACCACGGTGAAGACCGGCTGGCCCCCCGCGGTGAAGTCGAAGTGGTACGGCAGCCAGGACAGCGAGTCGACGAATCGACGCAGCAGCGCCACCGGCATGCTGCGCTCCTGGCCCGTCACCTGCGGCAGGCCGGCCTGCTCGACGTGCCAGGTGGAGCGCAGCAGCGACTGGGCGAAGTCCTTGCGGAACAGGCCGATCGGGTTGCCCGCCGCGTCGGTGACGTCGTACGTGGCACCCAGGTCGATGCGCTGGCGGGCCTTGAAGCCGAGCAGGGGCTGCTGCTTGGAGTCATCCGTGTAGATGGTCACCTGCTCCTTGAAGGCGAGTCGCTTCTGCTGCGCGAACGCCAGCAGCTCACCCTCGGTGCCGTCGGGGGCGACCGCCCGGACCTCGTACTGGTTGACCATCATGCGCAGTCGCTGGCGGATGTGGAACTGGTGCTGGCCCTGCAAGTTGTCGAGCTGCATGTGCACTCCTCTGGGGGTTGGTGCGCCGGAGTCTCGCACAGCCCGACAACCGTCGCGCCCCCTGCTGTCCATGATCGCTTGCGGCTGGGTAGCCGTCGAGCCCGTTGGACGACTACCCAGCACGGAGTGACCACTGGTGCCCTTGCAGGATCACTCCCGGCGACCTCAGCGACTGTCGACGGAGGTCACGGTCCGCAGCGACCAGGTGTTGAGCACCTGGTGAATGCCGCGCAGCCGCTCGTTGATCTGTTCCAGCCGTTCCGCCTGGGCCAGGGCGGCCAACGCCGACCCCAGCGCGATCTGCTGGTCGAGGGTGAGATTGTCCTGGTCGATGGTGTAGAGCAGGTCGACGGTCTCGGCGATGGTGTCGGCCACAGCTTCTCCTCGGGCACGGGGGGCGATCAGCAACATGGGCATCGATGGAAGCGCTCCCACACCATTGTGCCCCGTGCCATGCCGATTCATGCAAGCCGCTCAGTCCGGCAGGTTCGTCAACACCACGTCGAGCACCCGGATCGCGTCCGGCTTGGAGAGGGGATTGTTGCCGTTGCCGCATTTCGGTGACTGCACGCAGGACGGGCATCCGGTCTCGCAGCCGCACTCCGCTATCGCGTCCCGGGTGGCCCGCAGCCACGCCGACGCCGTCCCGTACGCCCGCTCGGCGAACCCGGCGCCACCCGGATGCCCGTCGTAGACGAAGACGGTCGGCGCCTCGGTGTCCGGGTGCACGGCGGTGGAGAGCCCACCGATGTCCCACCGGTCGCAGGTCGCCATCAGCGGCAGCAGGCCGATCGCGGCGTGTTCGGCGGCGTGCAGCGCACCCGGCACGTCGGCCGGCTGGACCCCGGCGGCGGCCAGCGACTGCGGTGACAGGGTGAACCAGACCGCCACAGTGCGCAGCTCCCGGGTGGGCAGGTCGAGCGGCCGGGTGTCGATCACCTCGCCGGTGGCGATTCGCCGCCGCTGGTACGACACCACCTGGCTTGTCACATCCACCTCGCCGAGGAACATGCCGACCGGCCCGGCGTCCACGTAGGAGCGCACCGACACCACTGACAGGTCGGTGACGTCGCGGGCGTGGGTGGACCAGTCCGGCTCCTCGGCGCGTACCAGCGCGCAACCGTCGACCACGTCGAGCTGGTCGACCACGTACGAGACGCCCTGGTGCAGATAGACGGCGCCGGAGTGCAGCAGGAAGTGCGACGAGCCACCGTCGACAGTGCCGAGCAGCCGGCCGGTCGACGACTCCACCACGGCGACCGGAGCGCCGCCCTCGCCGCGCAGGTCCACCTCGGGCCGTTCCCGGTGCCGCCAGTACCAACCGGTGGGCCGCTGCCGCAGCGCCCCGGCCGCGACCAACTGGTCGACCGCCTCCTTCGCCCCCTCGCCGAAGAGCGTCAGGTCGGCCGGGGTGAGCGGTGCCTCCACCGCGGCGCAGGCCAGTTGCGGTGCCAGCACGTACGGGTTGGCCGGGTCGAGCACCGTCGCCTCCACCGGCGCGCCGAAGATCGCCTCCGGGTGGTGCACCAGGTAGGTGTCCAGTGGGTCGTCCCGGGCCACCAGCACCGCGAGGGCCTCCTGCCCGGAACGCCCGGCGCGGCCCGCCTGCTGCCACAGCGACGCCCTGGTGCCCGGGTAGCCGCAGATCAGCACCGCGTCGAGCCCGACCAGGTCCACGCCCAGCTCCAGCGCGTTGGTGGAGGCCAGGCCGAGCAGGTCGCCGTGCAGCAGGGCCCGTTCCAGCTCGCGTCGCTCCTCCCGCAGGTAACCGCCCCGGTAGGCGGCCACCCGGTCGCCGAGCCCCGGAACGGCGTCGTCCAGCGCTCGACGCGCGTTGGCGGCCACCACCTCGGCACCCTTGCGGGAGCGGACGAACGCGAGGGTGCGTACCCCCTCGGCGACAGTGTCGGCGAGCAGGTCCGCGGTCTCGCGCAGCGCCGACCGGCGGACCTGGTGAAGCTCGTCGTGCTCGCCGGTCGCCTGCGGCGGCACCAGCGAAGCGGCCGACGAGTCGGGCGGCAGCAGCGGCGGTTCCCAGAGCGCGAAGGTCACCCCGCCACGGGGGGAGGCGTCCTCGGTGACCGCTGTCACCGGCAGGCCGGTCAGCCGTCCGGCCGCGGTGGCCGGGTCGCCGGAGGTGGCCGAGGCGAGCACGAACACCGGGGTGGCCCCGAACCTGGCGCACTGCCGACGCAGCCGACGCAGCACGTGCGCGACGTGCGAGCCGAACACGCCCCGGTAGGTGTGGCACTCGTCGATCACCACGTACGCGAGTCGGCGCAGGAAGCCGGACCACTGGGCGTGCCCGGGCAGGATGCCGTGGTGCAGCATGTCCGGGTTGGTCAGCACGAACCGGGAGTGCCGCCGGATCCACTCCCGCTCGGTTCGCGGAGTGTCCCCGTCGTAGCAGGCGGGGCGTACACCCTCCAGTTCCAGCGCGGCGACGGCGCGCAACTGGTCCGCGGCGAGCGCCTTGGTCGGCGCCAGGTAGAGCACTGTGGCCCGGGGGTCGGCGAGCAGTGTGGCCAGGGCGGGCAGCTGGTACGCCAGTGACTTGCCGGACGCGGTGCCGGTGGCGACGACCACGTGCTGGCCCTCGTACGCAAGGTTGGCCGCCTGCGCCTGGTGCTGCCAGGGGGCGACCACGCCGCGTCCTGTGAACGCCGCCCGCAACTCCGCAGGTGCCCACGACGGCCACGGCGCGGGCACGCCGGCGCGGGCCGGCACCCGTTCGACGTGGGTGACCGGGTCGGCGGCACCCCGGGCGCGTAGCCGGCGCAGCAGGTCGGCTGGCGCTGGTCCAGGGCCGGGACCAGCGGATACGGTGGCCGCGGACGACGACTCCAGGTCGTGGCGCGGCGTGCCCCGCGCGGAGCTGAAGTCGTTGGAGGTCACGCCCTGCACTCTCGCACTGGTGTTCGGAGATGAAAAGTCGGACACCGGGGTAAGGGGAAGCCTCCGCTGGCGTCCGCAGGCCGTCCCGGCGGTAGTGGTTAGATGCCCACGAGAGTTTACGGCTCTGGCGAGGAGGACCGATGGAGCTGTCACTGGCGACCCGCACCGTGGGCGAGCACACGGTGCTCGAGGTCGGTGGTGAGGTGGACGTCTACACCGCGCCCCGGCTCCGTGAGCGACTCCTCGAACTGATCGACGGTGGCGCCCGTCACGTGGTGGTCGACCTCGGTCGGGTGGACTTCCTCGACTCCACCGGGCTGGGCGTGCTGGTCGGCGCGCTCAAGCGGCTCCGCTCGACCGGCGGTTCGTTCGCGCTGGTCTGCGACAAGGAACCGCTGCTCAAGATCTTCCGGATCACCGCGCTGGACCAGGTGTTTCCGCTGCACCCGACGGTCGACGCGGCGATCAGCGCTGACTCGGCGGGCGCCGGCGCGTGATGGCGACAGTCAAGCTCTCCTTCTCGCCCGCTCCGGTGCACGTGCGCACCGCCCGCCTGGTCGGCGTCGCCGTCGCCCGGCGGGCCGGGGTGCGGGAGGAACTGCTGGACGAGGTGCGCCTGGCCATCGGTGAGGCGTGCACGCGCGCGGTGGCCCTGCACCGGCAGTACGGCCTGGCCGACCCGGTGCTGGTGGAGATGTCCGACGGTGGCTCGTACGCCGTGCGGGTGGTGGACCGGGCGCCGATCGAGGCGGGTATCGGTCTGACCGCGCTGCCACCGGACGAGCTGGCCAACGAGTCGCTGACCGATGAGGCGCTGACCACCGGCGTCGGCTTCGCGCTGCTCGCCGGTTTCGTCGAGGACCTCCAGGTGCGCCCGGTCGACGAGGGCATCGGCACCGAGGTGCGGATGGTGTGGCCGGTCGGCCGCTGACCAGTCTCGCTGCGTAGGCCGCGTCCCCTGCTGGGGATGCGGCCTTCTTTGCATGGATGGGGCCCTATATCAGATTTCGTTTCATAACACAGCGACGAAGATCATCGCGACACGGTGCCACCTGGGTGTGACCTCCAACACTGCGGAGGGCTACAGTACCCGGGTTGTCAGCAAGTGACCTATCCCGCACCCAGCGGGTATGGGTGTTCATCGCTGGTCCGCTGGTGGGTTGGCGCGCGCTTGCGAGTCCGCATCCAGGCGTCGGTCAGTGCGTCTCCACTCACCGGCGCGAGTGTTCGGTAACAGGAGGACACAGATGTCCGAGACCTTGGCCGCTGACGGCGGCGGGCTTTCCCTTACCGGAAGCAATGTCACCTACGTCGTCATCGCCGCGGTTGTCGCGCTGGTGGCACTCGGTTTCGCTGCCGCCCTGACAAAAACGGTGCTGGCCGCTGGTAAGGGCACCGAGAAAATGCAGGAGATCTCGGGGGCGGTCCAGGAGGGCGCCTCGGCCTACCTGCTCCGGCAATTCCGCACCCTGGCGATCTTCGTCGTCATCGCCGTCGTGCTGCTCTTCCTGCTTCCGGTGCACGACACTGATGGCAGTGAACTCGCTGTGAAGATCGGCCGCTCACTCTTCTTCGTGGTGGGCGCCCTGTTCAGTGCGTTCATCGGCGGCGCCGGCATGTGGCTGGCCACCAGGGCCAACCTGCGCGTGGCCGCCGCCGCGAGGGAGCGAGCAGGCGGCCGCGAGGCGGCCATGAAGATCGCGTTCCGAACCGGGGGGGTCGTCGGCTTCTTCACCGTCGGCCTCGGCCTCTTCGGTGCCGCGCTGGTCGTCCTGCTCTACCGGGGTGACGCGCCGACCGTGCTGGAGGGCTTCGGCTTCGGCGCCGCGCTGCTCGCGATGTTCATGCGGGTCGGCGGTGGCATCTTCACCAAGGCCGCCGACGTCGGCGCCGACCTGGTCGGCAAGGTCGAGCAGGGCATCCCCGAGGATGACCCACGCAACGCCGCGACCATCGCCGACAACGTGGGCGACAACGTCGGTGACTGCGCCGGCATGGCCGCCGACCTGTTCGAGTCGTACGCGGTGACGCTGGTCGCCGCGCTGATCCTCGGCCGCGCCGCGTTCGGCGAGGAGGGCCTGGTCTTCCCGCTGATCATCTCCACCATCGGCGTGCTGATCGCTATCGTCGGTGTCTTCATCACCCGGCTGCGCGCGTCCGACCGTAACGCCCTGACCGCGATCAACCGGGCCTTCTACCTGTCGGCGGTGCTCTCCGCTGTGCTGGTGGCGATCGCCGCCTACGCGTACCTGCCGGCGACCTTCGGCGAGTTCGACAGCGGGCTCACCGACGCGCCCGGCAACCCCCGGCTGGTCGCCATCGGCGCGGTGGTCATCGGCATCGTGCTGGCCGCCGCGATCCAGGCGCTGACCGGCTACTTCACCGAGACCAACCGGCGCCCGGTGCAGGACATCGGCAAGAGCTCGCAGACCGGTGCGGCGACAGTGATCCTGGCCGGCATCAGCATCGGCCTGGAGTCGGCTGTCTACTCGGCCCTGCTGATCGGCGCCGGCGTCTTCGGGGCGTTCCTGCTCGGCGGCAGCTCCATCACGCTGTCGCTGTTCGCTGTGGCGCTGGCCGGCACCGGCCTGCTCACCACCGTCGGCGTGATCGTCGCGATGGACACCTTCGGGCCGATCTCCGACAACGCGCAGGGCATCGCCGAGATGTCCGGTGACCTCGACGAGCACGGCGCTCGCACGCTGACCGAGCTGGACGCGGTCGGCAACACCACCAAGGCGATCACCAAGGGCATCGCGATCGCCACGGCGGTGCTCGCCGCTACCGCGCTGTTCGGCTCGTACACCGACTCGCTCCGCAGCGCGTACGCGACGGCTGGGGTGGGCGACGTCGGGACGGAGATCCTCAACTCGCTGAACGTGGCGAACCCGCGCAACCTGGTCGGCCTGATCATCGGCGCGGCGGTGGTCTTCCTCTTCTCCGGGCTGGCCATCAACGCGGTGTCCCGCTCGGCCGGTGCCGTGGTGATGGAGGTCCGCCGGCAGTTCCGTGAGCTGCCCGGCATCATGGACGGCACCCAGCGCCCGGAGTACGGCAAGGTCGTCGACATCTGCACCAGGGACGCACAGCGCGAGCTGATGACCCCCGGTCTGCTCGCCATCCTGGCGCCGATCGCTGTCGGCTTCGGCCTCGGGCCCGGCGCGCTCGCCGCGTACCTGGCCGGTGCGATCGGTGCCGGCACCCTGATGGCGGTGTTCCTGTCCAACTCCGGTGGGGCCTGGGACAACGCCAAGAAGCTGGTCGAGGACGGCGCGTACGGGGGCAAGGGCTCCGAGGCGCACGCCGCCACTGTCATCGGCGACACCGTCGGTGACCCGTTCAAGGACACCGCCGGCCCGGCGATCAACCCGCTGATCAAGGTGATGAACCTGGTCTCGCTGCTGATCGCGCCCGCGGTGGTGGCCTGGAGCGTGGGCGACGACCGCAACGTCGGCCTGCGGGTCGGCATCGCGCTGGTCGCGACGCTGATCATCGTGGCGTCGGTGGTGTTCAGCAAGCGCAAGGGCATCGCGATGTCCGACTCGGACGTCGATGGCAACACCGGCGCGGGCAGCACCGATCACCGCCCGGAGACGGTCAACGCCTGATCCAGGAACGGTCCGGGGTCCCCGGTCGACGTAGCCCGTCGACCGGGGACCCCGGCCGTCCGGCCCGATGCCACACCTGGCCAAAGGCCGTACGCTGCAACGCATGCGTACGTGCCGGGCGTCTGCCGCCGGAAAGTTCACGGTGGTCCTGGCCACGATCGTCGTCCTGGCCGGCTGCGGCGGGGGTCCCAGCCCGCGGGCCTGGGCGGCCTCGGTCTGCGGCGCCCTCACCCCGTGGCGCTCCGAGATCAACAAGCTGACCAGCAGCACTGACGAGCAGATGACCGCGCAGACCACGCCGGCGCAGGCCAAGGAGAACCTGGTGCGGCTCTTCGATGGGGCGGAGCAGGCCAGCGAGGCCGCGCGCCGCAAGGTGGAGAAGGCGGGCATCCCGGAGGCGGAGAACGGCGAGGCCATCTCCGCCGGATTCCGTGGCTCCCTGGGAAAGATGCGTGACGCGTACGGTCGCGCCCGGGACACCATCGACGGCCTTGCCACCGGCGAGCCGACAGTCTTCTACGACGGCGTGCGGGCCGCCGTGGAAACCCTCAACAAGGAGTACGACGCCAGCGCGCTGGACACCAGCAAGCTCAACTCCGAGGAGTTGAAACAGGCATTCGACGAGGTGCCGGAGTGTCGCTGAGCGGGCTCGGTGACACCGGGAAGGCGCAGCCGCCCCCGGCGCTGTTCCCCGCGCCCGAGTCCGACCCGCCCACTCCCGGGCGACGCCGCGGCGGCGCGCCGCAGGCCGGCCCGGCGCGGCACGGCTCCCCCCAGCCCGACGACGCGGGCCGGCAACTTGTCTTCTTCGGCGCGGACGCGGCCGAACCGACAGTCGCCGACCTGGCCGGGTTGCTCGCCGGGCCGGGTGAGGTGGTCCGGATGGGCGGCACCGCCCGGCTCACGGTGCAGGTGGACGCCGCCTGGCGGGTGCACGTGCTCGTCGCCGAGCTGGCGTCGCGTGGGCTGGCGGCCAGCTGGGAGCCGACCGAGGGCGCGCGACACGCCGTTCGTACCTCGTACACCCGGGTTTTGAAGCCGCTCGCGGCCGCCTGGCTGCACGGTACGACGAAACGCCCGCCGGACGCGTTCCACCTGACCGGTCGACGGTTGCGGCTGTGGCTCGCCGCCGCCGGGACGGCGGAGCCTCCGGACTGCTTCCTGTTACGGCTGGGCACCGGCGACCAGGAGTGTTGGGAGTCGATCGGTGTGGCGCTCGCCTCGGCGGGGCTGGCTGGAACGCTGCTCGGCCCGGCTGAGGGCGGCCCGGCGTACCGGATCACCGGCCGCCGCCGACTCTCCCGGCTGGCCGAGCTGGTCGGCGCACCGCCGCCCGCAGCCCCAACCAACACCTGGCCAACCTGACCCCTCACCCCCGCGCCGATCATGGAGTTGTGGTGGGGGAGGTATTGCTCTCCCGGGGTTAAAACGCCCACCACAAGTCCATGATCGACGCGGTTGGGCGGTGCCGGCCGGGTGTCCGGTGCCGGACAGCGGGCGGGTAGATCCAGGCGGAAAACGGGCGGGTCGGGTCTCGGTGGTGGGTCCGCCATCGTCACAGTGACCCGCTTCGAGCCCTACCCACGGTGTACGGTGGCGCCGTCCGGCAGTGCTGAGCGCGGTGGGGCGGCGTCGACCGCCGCGTCGAAGCGGTTTGCGGCCCGCGAAACCCGAAACGCGGGCGGCGCGTTACGTTGGACATCCGGACCGCCGGTGCGACGGCGGGGTCGAAAGCGGTCGCTGTCCGGGCGCCGGCAGACCACGAGCAGGAGTGAGGTCGGGGAGAGACGTGCCGAGCAACGCTGGAACCACCCGTCTGGTCATCGTCGAGTCACCGGCGAAGGCCAAGACGATCTCGGGCTACCTTGGCCCGGGGTACGTCGTGGAGGCCAGCTTCGGTCACGTCCGCGACCTGCCGCGCAACGCCGCCGACGTGCCGGCCAAGTACAAGAAGGAACCCTGGGCCCGGCTCGGGGTGGACGTCGACAACGGCTTCCAGGCGCTCTACGTCGTCTCCGCCGACCGTAAGCAGCAGATCAGCAAGCTGGTGAAGCTGGCCAAGGAGGTCGACGAGATCTTCCTGGCGACGGATGAGGACCGCGAGGGCGAGGCGATCGCCTGGCACCTGGTCGAGACGCTCAAGCCCAAGGTCCCGGTCAAGCGGATGGTCTTCCACGAGATCACCAAGCCGGCGATCCAGGCTGCGGTGGCCAACCCCCGGGAGATCGACCGCGATCTGGTCGACGCCCAGGAGGCGCGCCGGATCCTCGACCGGCTGTACGGCTACGAGGTCTCCCCGGTGCTGTGGAAGAAGGTCATGCCGCGGCTCTCGGCAGGCCGGGTGCAGTCCGTGGCGACCCGCATCGTGGTCGAGCGGGAGCGGCAGCGGATGGCCTTCCGCACCGCCGAGTACTGGGACATCCTGGCCACCCTCGCCGTGGCGAACGCCGGTGACGGGCCGCGAAACTTCAACGCCACGCTGATCGCGTTGAACGGCGACCGGATCGCCACCGGTAAGGACTTCGAGCCGACCACTGGCAAGGTGAAGCCCGGCGCCGGGGTGGTCCACCTCGACGAGAGCGGCGCCCGGGGCCTCGCGGCCCGACTCGACGGACGGCCGTTCACCGTCACCCGGGTGGAGGAGAAGCCCTACCGCCGCCGCCCGTACGCGCCGTTCATCACCTCGACCCTCCAGCAGGAGGCGGCCCGCAAACTGCGCCTGTCCTCGCAGCAGACGATGCGCACCGCGCAGCGCCTGTACGAGAACGGCTACATCACCTATATGCGTACCGACTCGGTCAACCTGTCGGAGACCGCCATCTCGGCGGCCCGCCGACAGATCGTCGAGCTGTACGGCGAGCGCAGCGTTCCGCCGGAGCCGCGCCGCTACACCGGCAAGGTGAAGAACGCGCAGGAGGCGCACGAGGCGATCCGCCCGGCGGGGGACAACTTCCGCACCCCGGGTGAGGTGGCCAAGGAGCTGTCCGCCGAGGAGTTCAAGCTCTACGAGCTGATCTGGCGACGCACCATCGCCTCGCAGATGACCGACGCGGTCGGCTCCAGCGTGTCGGTGCGCATCCGGGCGGTCTCCACCTCGCAGGAGGAAGCCGACTTCGGCGCGACCGGCAAGACCATCACCGACCCGGGCTTCCTGCGCGCCTACGTCGAGTCCAGCGACGACGAGAACGCCGAGGCCGAGGACGCCGAGCGCCGGCTGCCCACCCTGGTCAAGGATCAGCCGCTGACCGCCGACGAGCTGGCCGCGCAGGGTCACCACACCCAGCCGCCGTCGCGCTACACCGAAGCGTCGCTGGTCAAGGCCCTGGAAGAGCTGGGCATCGGCCGCCCGTCCACCTACGCGTCGATCATGCAGACGATCCAGGACCGGGGGTACGTCACCAAGCGCGGCCAGGCGATGATCCCCACGTTCCTGGCCTTCGCGGTGATCGGGCTGATGGAGCGGCACTACCCCCGCCTCATCGACTACGACTTCACGGCCACCATGGAGAACGAGCTGGACGAGATCGCCGGTGGTGACCACGCTGCTGTCGACTTCCTCACGGCGTTCTACTTCGGCAGCTCCAACGGTGCCGGTGACCAGGACATCGCCCGCTCCGGTGGGCTCAAGAAGCTGGTCACCGAGAACCTCAGCGACATCGACGCCCGCAGCGTCAACTCCATCCCGCTCTTCACCGACGACGACGGCCGCGAGGTCGTCGTCCGGGTCGGCCGCTACGGGCCGTACCTGCAACGGGAGTTGCCCGGTGGCGAGCAGCCGGCACCGGCTGCCGAGGGCGAGGAGGGTGGCTCCCAGGGTGACCGGGCGCCGATCCCCGAGGGCCTGGCCCCGGACGAGCTGACCCCGGAGAAGGTGCACGAGCTGTTCCTGGGCGGCAGCGGCGAGCGCAAGCTCGGCGACGACCCGGCGACCGGCGAGCCGATCGTGCTCAAGTCCGGCCGGTTCGGCCCGTACGTGTCAAGCGGTGAGCGCAAGTCGTCGCTGCTGCGGACGCAGACGCCGGACTCGCTGACCCTGGAGGAGGCGCTCAAGCTGCTCAGCCTTCCCCGGCTGATCGGTGTCGCGCCGGACGGCGTCGAGGTCTTCGCCAACAACGGCCGCTACGGCCCGTACGTCAAGCAGGGCGAGGAGTTCCGTTCGCTGGAGTCCGAGGACAAGATGTTCACCGTCACGCTGGACGAGGCGCTGGCTCTGCTGGCCGCCCCGAAGGCGCGTGGACGGCGAGCCGCGGCACCGCCGTTGCGCGAGATGGGCGTGGACCCGGCGACCGAGAAGCCGATGGTGATCAAGGACGGCCGGTTCGGCCCGTACGTGACCGACGGCGAGTTCAACGCGTCGCTGCGGCGCGGGCAGACGCCGGAGGCGCTGACCATCGAGGAAGCGTCCGAGATGTTGGCCGAGAAGCGGGCGAAGGGTCCGGCGCCGCGGAAGAAGGCGGCGGCGAAGAAGGCGCCTGCGAAGAAGGCAACTGCCACGAAGAAGACGGCCGCCGCCAGCAAGTCCACGGCCGCCAAGAAGACCACCACTGCCAAGGCGACGGCGGCGAAGAAGGCTCCGGCGAAGAAGGCCGCCCCGCGCAAGGCGGCTACCAGCACCGAGTAACTCTCGTCCGGGCCGCTCGGATCCGTGACGTGCGGCTGTGGCCGTGGTCCGGGTGTTTCCGATCACGCTGAGGTGGTGCCGCTCGTCGCTTCGCCGGTACCGCCGTACCGTATGGTCATGCCGATCTGCGAGCTGTGCCCGCCGAGGTCGAAATGATCCGCAAGAGGCGTGCGGGCGGGGAGAAGCGGGAGGCCGTTCTCGACGCCGTGGCCGCCGTGCTGGCGACCCGCGGCTACGAGAACACCCGCTTCACCGACGTGTCAGCGGCCGGCGGGGTGGCGATCAGCACCCTGCAGACCTACTTCGGCTCCCGCGAAGACATGATCATCGAGGCCATGCAGGTCTTCACCGACCGGGAGGTGGAGGCCCTGCGAGCGGTGTCCGCCGCCGAGGCCGATCCGTGGCGACGGCTTGTCGCGCTGGTGGACCGGAGCCTGCACAACTCGGAGAGCACAAGGCAGGTCCTGGTCGAGTTCTGGCGCTCCGCGATGCGCGACGACGAACTCCGCGACTACAGCGCCACTGTGCAGCAGCGCTACCGGGAACCCTTCCTGGCCGCCGTCCGGGAGGGCGCCGCCCGGGGGGCGTTCACGCCGGCCCACGACGCCGAGGCGGTGACGGATCTCCTGCTCGCCGCGCTGGCCGGTCTGATCGTCTCGCGGGTTCAGCACCATCCCACGCCGGCATCAGCGAACTTCCGCGACGTCCTGCTGACCCAGCTCAGACTGATGCTGGGCGTCAGCGACTCCGAACCCACACCCGAACGGATCGAGGCACGATGACCACCGTCGAGATCACCCGGTTCCGCGTCCCCGCCGAGCGCGCGGAGGATCTGCTGGCCGCGCGGCCGGCGATGCTGCGCGACTTCGAGGCCGATCGCGCCGGCTTCCTCGGCGCACGGCTGATCCGGCTGAGCGCGGACGAGTGGCTGGACATCGTCTTCTGGGGTTCGTCCGAGGACTACGCCGAATCCCGCCGTCGGGGCGCGAACCGGCCCGGCATCCAGACGTTCTTCTCCCTGATCGACTCGGTGATCAGCGCCGAGGAGGGCACGACGACCGACGTGGTGGGTGCGTGATGCGCGCCGCGTGGTACGACAGGCAGGGCCCGGCACGCGAGGTGCTCGAGGTCGGCGAGCTACCCGACCCGTGGCCAGGCGAGGGCGAGGTGAGGGTTCGGGTCTCGGTCTCCGGAATTCACGTCGGCGACCTGGGCAAACGGCAGGGCTGGTGGGGGTCCACGATGATGTTCCCCCGGGTCGTCCCGCACGGAGACGGCGCAGGAGTGATCGATGCGGTCGGGCTGGGTGTTGATCCGTCGCGGATCGGCGAACGGGTCTGGGTCTACCTCGCCCAGTCGTACCGCCCCTTCGGGACCGCCGCCGAATACACAGTGGTGCCCGCTCGGCACGCCGTGCCGCTGCCCGCCGGGGTGCCGTACGAGCAGGCGGCCGGGCTGGGCATCCCGGGCATCACCGCCCACCGGGCGATCTTCGGCGACGGGCCGGTGACCGGCCAGCGGATCCTCGTCACCGGAGCCCTCGGCGCGGTCGGACGGGCCGCGATGGCGGTGGCCCGTCGGGGCGGTGCCATCGTGATCGCCACGGTACGCAGCCCGGAGCAGGTCGAACACGCGCTGGCAGCGGGTGCGCACCACGCGCTCGACACCGCTGATGGAGACATGGCCACCCGAATCCTCGACTACACGGGCGCAGAGCCGATCGATCGGGTCGCCGAGTTGGCGTTCGACGCGAACATGGCGACCAACCTGGAGGTGCTCCGCAACGGGGGAGTGATCGCCACCTACGCGACCGGCGAGGCCGAGCCGACCATCCCGTACTGGCCGCTCGGCTTCAAGAACATCACCGTCCGGTTCCTCAGCAACGACGACTTCCCGGAGGCAGCGAACGAGGCCGCCGCGAGCGAGCTGACAGCCGCGCTACTCGCCGGCGATCTGCGTTACCCCATCGCCGCCCGCCTTCCGCTGGCGGAGATCGCGCACGCGCACGAGCTGGCCGAACACAGCTCGGCCAGCGGCCGGGTCGTCCTGGACATCTGAAGGGCCCGAAGCGACCATGATCTGGACAGCCGGCTTCCGCACCGCAGTGATCAGCCCGTACGAGCAACTCCAGTTCGGCGAACCCCGGCGCTTCGCCGACCAGACAGTTCGTCAGGTGCTGCACCTGGCCGGCGGCGGTGACGCTCTGCGCGTACGCCTGACGAACCGCTACGGCCGTACTCCGTTGACCATCGGGGCCGCGACTGTCGCCGTCGGCGACCGGCAGGCGGTGCTCACCTTCGGCGGTGCCGAGCACGGCGTCGTGCCGGCGGGCGAAGAAGCCGCCACCGACCCGGTCAGCATTCCCGTCGAGGCCGGCGCCGACCTGGTCGTGAGCCTCTACTTCCCGGAGCGGACCGATCTGGCCACCTACTCCCACAAGCCTGTGGAGGTCGCGCGGATAGCCGGTGGCAACCGGGTCACAGTGCCCGTCCTGCCGAGAGGGGAGCAGGTCGAGGCCCGGTTCTTCATAGCGGGTGTGGACGTGCTCAGCGCCCCGGACACCGCCGTCGCGGTGGCCTTCGGCGACTCCTGGTTCGAGGGAGTCGGCACCACTATCGGCGCGAACCGTCGCTCCGTCGACTTTCTCAACCGGCGGTTGAAGCGCGGGTGGGTGGTCAACCAGGGCATCGCCGGGAACCGCCTGCTGCGCGACGGCGTCGGCGCACACGCGCTGGCGCGCTTCGACAGTGACGTTCTCTCCATCCCCGCACTGACCCACGTTCTGGTCCACTTCGGCATCAACGACCTCGGTCTGCCGGCCATGTTGGGCGAGCCGGCAGTCACCGCCGACGCCCTCGTTGAGGGCTTCCGCGAGCTGGCCGACCGCGCCCACGGCGCCGGTCTGCGGATCGTCGCGGCCACCATCGGCCCCTTCGCGGGCGGTGGCCCGGAGATCAGCACACCGGCGGGCCTCGCCACCCGACGCGAGGTCAACGACTGGATCCGTACGACTGACGCCTTCGACGCCGTCTTCGACGTGGCGGGCGCTGTCGCGGACCCGCACGCCCCCGACCACATCCACCCGGCGCTGGACAGCGGCGACGGCATGCACCTGAACGACAGGGGCGCGGAGGCGATGGCCGACGCGGTGAACCTGGACGACCTGGCGCTGTAGCGCTGGTCGCCGCGATGGCGCGCGCCGACGGGAGCCGTCAGACCCCGAGCACGTGGTTCAGGTGGGGGTTGGTGAAGACGCGGTGCGGGTCGAGCCGGTCGCGGACGGCCTGGAAGTCCGCGAAGCGGGGATACGCGGTGGCCAGCGAGGCGGCGTCGCGGTAGTGCAGTTTGCCCCAGTGCGGGCGACCGCCCAGCCCGGCGGCCACCTGCTCGAAGGCAGTGAAGTACGGCTCGTACGGCATACCGACGTACTGGTGCACGGCGATGTAGGCGTTGTCCCGGCCGTAGCCGTGCGACAGCCAGATGTCGTCGGCGGCGGTGAACCGCACCTCCACCGGGAAGAGCACCTTGAACGGCAGGCCGTCCACGATCCGCTGGAGCGCGGCGAGCGCCTCCGGCAACGCCTCGCGGGGCAGGCCGTACTCCATCTCCACGAAGCGGACCCGGCGCGGGGTGCAGAAGACCCGGTCGGAGCGGCCGGTGTACTGGCGTTCGGTGAGGGCGCGGGCGGAGACCGCGCTGATCCCCGGTGCCAGCGCGGGCACGGCCCGGCCGAGTCGGCAGGCGCCGGCGAAGACCCGGTTGGACAGGAAGTCGTCGTCCATCCAGCCGCGCCAGCGCGACAGCGGCCGGTCGTTGGCCGGTGCCCGGTCGTTGGCCTTGACCTGGACCCGCGACGTGTACGGGAACCAGTAGAACTCGACGTGGTCGTGCCGGCCGATCAGCTCGGGCAGTTCGCCGAGCACGTCGGCCAGTTCGGCCGGTCGTTCGTGGGCGCGCAGGACGAAGGCGTCAACGCAGCGCAGGGTCACCTCCACCAGGACGCCGAGCGCGCCGAGTGACACCCGGGCGGCGGCGAGGACGTCGGGATGCTCGTCGGCGGAGCAGCGCAGCACCTCGCCGGTGCCGGTGACCAGGGTGATCGCCTCGACGAAGGTGGAGAGGCACCCGTAGCCGGCCCCGGTGCCGTGGGTGCCGGTGGAGATCGCCCCGGCGACGGTCTGCGCGTCGATGTCGCCGAGGTTGGGCAGCGCGAGGCCGTGCCGGGCGAGCAGGCCGTTGAGCGTGTGCAGGGTCATGCCCGCCGGCACGGTGACCAGTCGATGGGCGACGTCCACGCTGACCATGGTGTCCAGCTCGGAGAGGTCCATCCGACGGTCGTCGGCGAGTGCGACGGCGGTGAACGAGTGGCCGCTGCCTGTCACCCGGATCCGAGCGCCGTCGGCGGCGGCGGATCTGACGGCTTCTACGACGTCGGTCGGCGAGCCGGGGCGCAGGATCGCGCTGGCGCTGCCACGCTGGTTCCCGGCCCAGTTGGACCATCCAGCCCCGAGCGGTGCGGTGCGGACCATGCGCACTCCTCATTCATGAATATGAACTGACTTCATATCAGGAACGTTCTAGCTGGTAAATACCGCAATTGCGATCCGCTCGTTGTACCGGTAGTCACGGACTCGTGACGTGGAGATATGTTCATCCGTCGAAGGGGGGTGGCGCAGAGTGTCCACACCAGCCGCCACGACCGGGCCGCTGCGCCGCGTACCGGTGCAAGGTCGAAGTGTCGCGCGGGTACAGCGCATGTTGGATGCCTGCGCCGAACTCGTCGACGAGGTGGGGTACGAGGGGCTGACCACCACCCTGCTCGCCGAGCGGGCCGAGGTCGCGATCGGGTCGGTCTACCAGTTCTTTCCGGACAAGCGGGCGATCGTGCAGGCGCTGACCCTGCGGACCATGGAGTCCTACCTCCAGCGCCTCGACGAGAGGTTCGCCTCCGACGAGATGACCCACTGGTGGGACGGCGTCGACGCGGGCATCGACGAGTACATCACCATGCACCGCACCGTCCCGGGCTTCCGTACCCTGCACTTCGGCGACGTGGTCGACCTGCACCTGCTCGACGAGCAGCGGGACAACAACGGTGTGATCGCCGACCAGTTGGCCCGGGTGCTCACCGAGCGTTTCGGGCTCACCGACGTGCCCAAGCTGCGCTTCGTGCTGGAGATCGCGGTCGAGGCGGCGGACGCGCTGATCAAGCTCGCGTTCCGCCGGAAGTCCGAGGGCGACGAGCGGGTGCTGCTGGAGGCGAAGGCGCTGATCCGGGAGTACCTGCACCGCCAGGTCGACGGCCCGGACAACGGCCGGTCCACAGTGGGCAAGCAGGCCGAGGCGCCCCAACCCGCCTGAGTCGGCGCGACGGGCGGGCCTCGGCCGGCGGTGGGGGCGGCTGTCCGGTCTCAGAGGAAGGCCCGCCCCTCACCCCGGTAGGTGGGCACGGTCGCCACTACCGCGTCCCCCTCGATCAGGTGCAGCTCGTTGACCCGTTCACACAGCTCGCCTGCCTTGGCGTGCCGGAACCACACCCGGTCGCCGACGCTCAGCCCGGCCGCCGCCGCTCCGGACAGCGGGGTCTGCACCTCGCCGGCGCCCTCGGTGCCGACCAGCTTCAGCCCTGCCGGCAGCCACGGCCGGGGCAGTCGACTGTCGGCGGCCGGGCCGGAGGCGATCCAGCCACCGCCGAGCACCGTCGCCAGCTCCGGCGTCGGTCGGCGGACCACAGCGCAGGCGAAGAACGCCGCAGGGGTGGGACGCCAGGCGCGGTACGCGTCGAACAGCGTCGGTCCGTACAGGCCCGATCCCGCGGTGATCTCGGTGACCGCGGGATCGGCGCTGGTCGCGGCCACGCTGCCGGTGCCGCCGCCGTTGACGAACTCCAGGTCGGCGTGCTCGCGTACCGCGGCGACCGCCGCGCCGCGGCGGGCCAGCAACTCGCGGTACGACCCACGCTGGGCCAGCCTGATCGCGCCGGCCAGCAGTGTCCTGCCCGGCGGCGCATCGCCCAGGCCGGCGATCTGCGCCTCGTACGACATGAGCCCGACCAGTCGGAAGCCGGGCCGACCGGCGACGGCTGCGGCGAGCGCGCCGGCTGCCCGCGCGCTGTGCACCGGTGAGCGGCGGACGCCGACGTGCACCCGGCCGCGCAGCGGTCGCCAGGAGGCGTCCAGATCCAGGCAGAGCCGTAGCTCGGCGCGCTGCCCCGGGGCTTCGATCGCGTCGATGAGGTCGAGTTGGCCGGTGCTGTCGATCATCAGGGTGATGGCGGCGGCGAGCGTCGGGTCGGCGCCCAGCTCGGCGAGGGCGGCCCGGTCCGCGCTCGGGTACGCCACCAGCACGTCGTCGCTGACGCCGGCGCGGACCAGCCAGATCGCCTCGGGCACTGTGAACGCCATCACGCCCTGCCAGCCCGGCCGCGCGAGCGCTCGACTGATCAACTCTCGGCTGCGGACCGACTTGCTGGCGAGGCGGACCGGTTTTCCGGCGGCGCGATCGGCCAGTGCGGCCGAATTGGCGTCGAAGGCGGTGAGGTCGACCACCGCGTACGGGGGGTCGAGGTGGGCGGTCGCCCGATCCAGGCGCTCGCGAAGTTTGTCGCTTTCGATGGCCACGTGTGCACGCTAACTGTCCGACGGAGAATGCGAAATACCCTCGCGTACGTCCGGGCTGCGGCCGGTACCTCCGGCGGCCTAGGCTCAGCGAGCAGGAGAATGTCGCCCGGGGGGTGGCCCCCACCGGGTCTAGAGTGTTGCACCGGAGGTGCCCAGCGATGGGCCGGCACGTGGAGGTACGGCCATCGAAAGCCAGAACAGCGGCGAGTCGCCCGGCGTGTCGCGCTCGGGTGACCAGTCGGGCAACGCCGCCACGCAGCCCAACGGCGGCCAGGCTGATCCGTCCGGTTATGCCGCGATCCGGTCCGTGCTGCGCATCCGGCCGTTCCGACGGCTCTGGATCGTGCTCGGCGCGGCCTCCTTCGGCGACTGGCTCGGCCTGCTGGCCACCGCCCTCTTCGCCGCCTCGCAGGTGCAGGGCAGCACCGCCCAGGGCGCCGCGTTCGGCGGGGTGACCGCCATCCGGTTGCTCCCCGCGCTGGTGCTCGGCCCGGTGGCCGGCGTCTTCGCCGACCGGTTCGACAGGCGCTGGACGATGGTCATCTGCGACCTGCTGCGCTTCGTGCTCTTCGCCTCCATTCCGCTCTACGCCCTCAGCGGCGCCGCGGGTGGCCTGGTGGTCGGCTGGGCGCTGATCGCCACCTTCCTGATCGAGTCGCTCACCCTGCTCTGGATCCCGGCCAAGGAGGCCGCGGTCCCGAACCTGATCCCGCGGGCCCGGCTGGAAGCGGCCAACCAGCTCACCCTGATCACCACCTACGGCCTCACCCCCGTCGCCGCCGCCATCGGCCTCGCCGTGCTCGACCGGGGCGTCCGTGGTGCCGTCGGCGGCGACCTGCCCTCCTGGGCCGAGCCGGCCCAACTCGCGCTCTGGTTCAACTCCTTCTCCCGGCTCGCCACGGCACTGGTGGTGGCCTTCGGGATCAAGGAGATCAGCGAGGCGCAGCGCGGTGAGGCGGAGCGTGCCGAGCAGAGCATGTTCCGGCAGTTCTCCGAGGGCTGGAAGTACATCGGCCAGACCCCGCTGGTCCGGGGCCTGGTGCTGGGCATCTTCGGCGCGTTCGCCGGCGGCGGCATCGTGGTCGGCACCGCCAAGTTCTTCGCCAACTCGCTGGGCGCTGGCGACGCGGCGTTCTCACTGCTCTTCGGCGCGATCTTCGTCGGTCTGGCGCTCGGCATCGGGCTCGGCCCGATGGTCGTCAAGGAGATGTCCCGACGCCGCTGGTTCGGCATGAGCATCGTGCTGGCCAGCGCCGCGGTGATGACCCTCGCCTTCGCGATCCACCTGTCCATGGCGATCGTCGGCGCGGTGCTGGTCGGCGCCGGTGCCGGGATGGCCTTCCTGGCCGGCACCACGCTGCTGGGCGGCGAGGTGGCCGACGAGGTGCGCGGCCGGGTCTTCGCTGTGGTGCAGATCGGCACCCGGCTGGTGCTGATCCTGGCCATCGGGCTGAGCAGCGTGTTGGTCGGTGTCGGCGGCTCCCGCAAGCTGGAGATCGCCGACCTCGGCATCTCCGTCTCCTCCACCCGACTGCTGCTGCTCGCCGCCGGTGCCGCCGGCATCTTCGCCGGGATCAGCGCGTTCGGCCAGATGGACGACAAGAAGGGCGTCCCGGTCCTCGCCGACCTGTGGGGCTCCATCCGGGGCCGTCCGCTGATGCCCGCCGAGCCGTTCGTCTCCGCCGGGCTCTTCGTGGTCTTCGAGGGCGGCGAGGGCGCGGGGAAGTCCACCCAGCTCACCGCGCTCTCCGAACGGCTGCGCGGGCACGGCCGAGAGGTGGTGGTCACCCGCGAGCCGGGGGCCACCGGCGTCGGCCGGCGAATCCGGTCACTCGTGCTGGACACCTCCGGCGACGACGCGCCCTCCCCCCGGGCCGAGGCGCTGCTCTACGCCGCCGACCGGGCGCACCACGTGGCCACCGTCGTCCGGCCCGCGCTGGTGCGGGGCGGCGTGGTGATCAGTGACAGGTACGTCGACTCGTCCCTGGCGTACCAGGGCGCCGGCCGCACACTGCCCGTCGACGAGGTCTCCTGGCTCTCCTCCTGGGCCACCGGTGGGCTCAAGCCCGACCTGGTGGTGCTGCTGGACGTCGAACCGCGCACCGGCCTGTCCCGGGTGGCCTCGCGCAACACCGGCACCGACCGGCTGGAGGCCGAGTCGGTCGCCTTCCACGAGCGCGTCCGGTACGCGTTCCTCGACCTGGCCGCCGCCGACCCGAAGCGCTACCTGGTGCTCGACGCCTCCCGGCCGGCCGACGAGATCACCGGGCTGGTGGTCCGCCGGGTCGAGGAGATGCTCGGCAAGCCGGGCGGCATCGTGCACCCGCGGCCGGCGCAGGGCCCGGACACCTCGGTGCAACCTGAGTTATCCGACGCGGAGCTGGTGACGATGGAGCACAAGACCTGATGCCGGACGTCTTCGCCGACCTGGTCGGTCAGGACGAGGCGGTGGTCGAGCTGCGGCGCGCAGCCGCCGCGGCAGCCGCCGTGCTGCGCGCTGGCGCTGCCGCGTTGGTCACCGCCGGCCCGGCCAGCGGTGACGGGTCCGCGGCCGACGACGCAGTGAGCGGCGGGCTGGACCCGTCCGCCGGGATGACGCACGCGTGGATCTTCACAGGGCCACCCGGCTCCGGCCGCTCGGTCGCCGCACGGGCGTTCGCCGCCGCACTCCAGTGCGTGCACGGCACCGGCTGCGGTGAGTGCCCCGGCTGCCACACCACAATGGGCGGCACCAACGCCGACGTGCGGATGGTGGTGCCCGAAGGGCTCTCCATCGGCGTCGGCGAGATGCGCGCGCTGGTACTCCGCGCGGCCAGCACCCCGTCCGGCGGGCGCTGGCAGGTGGTGGTCATCGAGGACGCCGACCGGCTCACCGAGGCCGCCGGCAACGCGCTGCTCAAGGCGATCGAGGAACCCCCGCCGCGGACGGTCTTCCTGCTCTGCGCCCCGTCCACCCACCCGGACGACATCTCGGTGACCATCAGGTCGCGCTGCCGGGTCGTACCCCTGCGGCAGCCGCCGGCCGAGGCGGTGGCCGAGGTGCTGGTTCGCCGGGACGGCATCGCCGCCGACGTGGCGCAGTGGGCGGCGGCGGCCGCGCAGGGTCACGTGGGTCGGGCCCGCCGGCTGGCCCGCGACCCGGAGGCCCGCAAACGACGCGAGGCGGTGCTCGCGGTGCCCCGCCGGTTGACCGGTGTCGGCGCGGCGTTCGACGCGGCGTCCGCGCTGATCGAGGCGGCCGAGGCGGAGGCCGAGGCGTCGGTCACCGAGGCCGACACCACCGAGCGGGCGGCACTGGAGACCGCGCTCGGCGCGGGCGGCACCGGCCGGGGCGCGGCCGGCGCCATGCGAGGCGCTGCCGGGCAGCTCAAGGAGCTGGAGAAGCGGCAGAAGTCCCGGGCCACCCGGGCCCAGCGGGACGCACTGGACCGGGCGCTGGTCGACCTCGCGGGCTTCTACCGGGACGCGCTCACCATGGCGCTGCGCGCACCCGTCGCCCCGGTGCACACCGACACTGCCACGCTGGCCGGCGCCGGCGCGCAGAAGTGGGACGCCGAGGGGTCGCTGCGCCGGTTGGAGGCCGTGCTCGCCTGCCGTGCGGCGATCGAGGCGAACGTCAAGCCGCGGATCGCGGTCGAGGCGATGATGCTCGCCCTCTGGAAGGGCTGACCCGCACCTCCGGCCGTTGTCCACAGGCATCGACAGGCCCGATTGCGGTGCGGTACGGTCCCTGTGCCGTGGTGACGGTGGCACCACACTGAGTGATGGATCACCCGGGAGGAGTCGGCCGATGCCGCGGGGGGAGATCGACGAAGCCTGGATCGAGGAGGCGGTGCGACGCTACCGCCGGATCGAGTCCCTCCAGGCCGAGTTCGACCAGGCGGTGTCGACCGTCGAGGTGACCGTCCGCTCGCCGGACGGTCTGGTCGAGGTGGTGGTCACCGCCGGTGGACGGATCACCGACGTCCGGTTCCTCGGGCCGCTGCACACCCGCAGCCCGCGCGACGTTGCCGGTTCCGTGCAGGCGGCGGTCACCGCAGCGGCCGACGCCGCCGAATGGGCCCGGGAAAAGCTGCACAACGAGACGTTCGCCGCCTACCGACCGCTCGCGGGGGCCTGAGATGGACACGCTGCGCGCGCTCTCCGCCCGACTCGACGAGGCGAGCGCCACGCTCACCCTCGTTTCGCACACCGTCACCGCCAGCGATCCGGCTCAGGCCGCGTTCGGCGCCGACGCACCGGGCCGACCGGGCGAGATCGGTCGGGCGCTGCACCGGCAGTGGACCACCGCCACCGACGACCGGGCTCGGGAGGCCCGCGCCGCCGCCGGTCGACTGGCCGCCGCCGCGGCGGCCGTGCGGGAGGCCGCCGACCGCTACGCCGAGGTCGACAGGGCGGCCCGCCGCCGGCTCACCGGGGAACCGTGATGGACGCGCTGGACCGGCTCGCCGAGCCCGGCCTCGACCTGCTCCGCCGGGTGGACAGGCTGATCGCTGCCGGTGTCCCCGAGGGGCACCGGGTCTGGCCGCTGCTGCGCCGCATGCAGGTGCTGCCGGGCGACGCGGTTCGCAGCTTCCTCGACCTGCACCCGGCGCCGCTCGCCAGCGCCGGCCACGCGGTGCGCCGGCTCGTCCGGGGGTACGACGACGTCTCCGCCGCGCTCACCGACTCGGTGCTCTGGTCAGGTCCGGCCGCCACGGCGTACGGGCAACAGCGGGCGGCGCTGCTACGCCACCTCGACGAGGGGCCGGACAGCCTGGTCGGGCGACTCGACTCCACAGCCGGTTACGCCGACGCCCTCGCCGACTGGGTGGAGGGCAGCCGTCTCGCGCTGGCCCGCACATTGGCCGACGTGCTCCGCTCTGCCGAAGCGGTCGCCGTGGTCGCCGCCACCGCCACCGGTGCGTCGACGCGCCCCGGGCCGGTCGGGCCGGGTGTGGCCGACGCCGCCGAGGTCGCCGCACGGGTGCTGGCAGTGCTCTGCGTCGCGTACGACGGTGCGGAGACGCTGCTGCGTCAGTGGGCGCCGAGCCTGGCCGAGACCGCGTGGCGTCCGCCAACGGACGGGCGTCCCCGCTACGACCAGCCCACCCGGGTCGGCTGGTAACCGGGCCGGCCGTGGCAGCGTTGCCTCGGACAGGCCACGGCGTCGCTCGCGGGCGCCTGACCTGAAGCCGGCGCCCACGGCGACGCCGTGGTCTTCCCCCTGCACCCCCCGCAGGTCTGCCTCCACTCAACGCCGCCGAGGCACGTCTTGTCTCCTGCCCGGCCCCGGATTCAACCGTCCGGGCGAGCAGCAACGGCACTACGGGACGCCCGGCAATAGGTCGAGTCGACGGTCATGAATGGCAGCGGGGCGTAGCCGGCCGGTGCGCCTTGTGCCGTGACCCGTCGTAGGGTGGGGGGATGGGCATGCTCTGCGCGGTCAGCTTCAACCGGTACGGGCGGCTCTACTACCTCGACCCGGGCGAGTTGCGCCCGCAGGTGGGCGACCGGGTGCTGGTGCCCACCGATGACGGGCCCGAGGTGGCGGAGTGCGTGTGGGCCGCGCAGTGGGTGACCGAGGAGACCGACGGCTTCCCCCGGCTGGTCGGGCTGGCCGGCGACGACGACCTGCGCCGGGACGAGGTGCTGCGAAAGCGCAAGGCCGAGGCCAAGGTGGCCGCGAAGCGGCTGATCCGTTCGCACGGCCTGCCGATGAAGGTGGTGGCGGTCGACCACGTGCTCGGCTCCGCCGAGGGCGGTGAGCGCAGCACCGTCTACTTCACCGCCCCGCACCGGGTGGACTTCCGGTCCCTGGTCCGCGACCTGGGCGCGACCCTGCACTGTCGGGTGGAGCTGCGCCAGCTCTCCGCCCGCGACTCCGCGCGGGTGCAGGGCGGCATCGGCTCCTGCGGTCGGGACCTGTGCTGCGCCACGTTCCTCACCGACTTCGAGCCGGTGACCATCCGGATGGCGAAGGACCAGGACCTACCGCTCAACCCGCTGCGCATCTCCGGCGCGTGCGGCCGGCTGATGTGCTGCCTCAAGTACGAGCATCCGCTGTACCAGCGCTTTCAGGAGACCGCCCCGGCGGTCGGCAGTCGAGTGACGACGCCCGAGGGTGACGGCCGGGTCGTCGGCCACAGCGTCCCCCGCGACGCGGTGACCGTCCGCCTGGACGCCGACGGCTCCCGCTGCTCCTGCTCCCGAGCCTCCGTCTGCGCCCCCCGCCAAGCCCACGACCAGCACTACACCCCCTAACCCCCCCGCCCCCGACCCCCCGACCCCCCGGGTCCGTCAGTCCCGCGTTGATCATGAAGTTATTGCCATGACAGGCGGCGTGTCGGCGCAATAACTTCATGATCAACGGAGGGGTGGGGTGGGGTGGGGGGTGGGGGGTTAGTGCAGGACTGTGGGGGGTTCGGTTAGGTGGGGGGTCAGGGGGGACTTGGGGATCAGCCAGCTCTGGGTGGGGGACTGGTCGGGGTTCACTTGCCAGTCGCGGGAGACCCGGTCCACCCCCAGCGGGTAGATGGTCAACGTGCCGTCAGCGTCGATGCGTAGTCGCAGGAACGACTTGGAGTCTTCGATGCCCTGGCCGGCGAAGAGCTCGTTGACGTTCACTCCGAAGGAGCCCGCCACCAGCAGGTACGCCGCCACCAGCTGGCTGGCGACCAGACCGATCACCGGGCCGTAGAGCACCGCCGCGGCGACCGCCGGCAGTGGCCACGGCCAGTCGTAGAACGGCAGCGCCAACCAGACCCAGGTGCCGGCCGCCCCCAGGGCCACCTGCGCGACGCCGTGGCCGACGCCGAGGATCCAGTGCCGCGCGTGACGTTTGCCGCTCGCGCTCGGCGGCTTGGCGAACAGGGCCGCCGCGATCACCGTCACGAGCACCATCACCACCAGCGGGACGCTGAACAGCCGCTGGTTGGTGCTGTCGGCCCAGTTCGCCGTCGCACCGGCCATGGCCAACATCAGCAGGGTGTGCAGGGTGCCGAGCAATGTGGTGAAGCCGGGATTGCGCAACGGCAACCGGGGGAAGATGCCCCAGCCGTAGCGGCGCGACCGCGCGGCGTCCGGGTAGCGGGCCACCAGGTCGTACGGCTGGGCGGAGCTGGCCTTGCGGGTCGGCGTGTCCCGCGGTGGCACCTCGATGCGCTCGGGCAGCTTGTGGGTGGGATAGAGGTACGCGCCGCCCCCACCGCAGGTGATCAGCTGCCGGTCCGGCCCTGAGTAGCGGGCGTAGTGGTGCAGGTCGCCGGAGAGCAGCAGCCGCACCCGCGCCCCGGTCGGGTCGATGATCGTACGGATGAAGTAGTCGATCGAGTCGTACGCCGTGGGGTTGTCGGCGGCCTTGACCCAGGTCGGCGCCGGCGCCGCGATGATCACCTTGCACTCCGGCCCGAGTCGCTTGGCCACCTCGTCGAAGTAGGCCAGCTGCGGGTCGTCGAGGTACGAGCCGGACTGGTCGTCCACGCCGAGCAACCACCAACCGGCCGGCAACTCCACAGCGAAGTACGACCGGGACTGCCCGGTGCCCCAACCCGCGAAGTTGCGGTCCCGGGAGCGGACGAACAACCGCAGGAAAGCGGTGAGGCCGTCGTACCAGTCGTGGTTGCCCGGCACCGCGAAGAGCGTGGGCTTCTCGGCCGGCGTCACCGGCAGGGCGGCCTGGTAGGGGCCCTTGCACCGGTCCTCGTACGCGGCGTAGGCCGCCGACGGGTACACCTGGTCGCCGCCCATGACCAGGGTCTGCGCCCGGGGCAGGCGGTGCCCGTCGACGGTCAGCTCGGGCTGCGCCAGCAGGTACGCCACCGAGTAGGTGGCGTTGAAGCCGTCACCAAGGTCGGCCACGTAGTCGAGCCACAGCCCGCCGTCCGGCCCGACCTGGCGGAAGATGCCGTCGCCGAACGCGTTCTGCAACTCGCGCTTGTCGAGGTACGCCCCGAAGAGCACCGCCAGCAGCGTCCGGATGCCGGTGCTGATCAGCAGGAACGGTGCCAGCCACGGCACCGGCTTGCGGGGCGTGAAGCCCAACTCCAGCGGGTCGGTGCTGCGCGGCCGGTGGGCGGCGCGTTCACCGGCCGGCGGGCGGTCGGGACGCTCCGGGCGGGGGGAATCGTCGCGTTCGTCGCTCACCCGCCGCAGCGTAGTCCCGGGCCCGATCATCCGCTGTCCGGTAAGCGTCCAGATGGCGGCCGATGTCCGGTTGGTGCGGGCAGGCGCGACGGGGGTATCCCGTTCGGTCGGTGCCTCCGGGGTGCCGTACACTTGCTGATCGTTGCCGCCTTAGCTCAGTCGGCTAGAGCGACGCACTCGTAATGCGTAGGTCGACGGTTCGATTCCGTCAGGCGGCTCCACAGAAAGGCCCAGGTCACCGGCTTGATCGCCGATCATGACCTGGGCCTTTTGCTTGCCCTCGCTAGGCCGAGCCGTCAAGGGGTCTCCGGTGGAGAGAGTCGGCCCGCAATTGTGCGGGGCGCCTACGCGGCATTGCCCTTTCGTGGAGTCGACATGCATCGAACGTGCCGCTCGGGGGCGACACGTGGCGACAGCAGGCGAGGTGTTGGCCGAGCTGAGCGGTACGGGATGACAGTCGACGGCAGCAGACGATGCGCCGCACCCGCGTTCACACCGAAGAGACCTGACGGGCTAGTTCGGGCCGCTGGGCCGTCGAATGAACTGTCGATCGCGGGCGCTGACCGAAGCCGTAGGGCCGGCCGCTCGGAGGACGACATCGAGGACCAGGTCCGGGTCCGCTACGTAGGCACCACTTGCCCACGCGGCATTTGCCTCGATCACGGCCCAGTAGCCGTCGACCAGTCCTACGTCCACGACGATGGCGGAAGGCAGCGCGTGCCCATATCCGGCGAGGAGGTCAGTGCCGAAGGCGAGCGCGTCGGTCGACGGAGGGCCGAGGTGCAACCGGCCGTGCGCGGCGTACTGGCTGCCTGCGTAGACCACACCGTCGAGCAGGTGTAGCCGGTGCTCGGCGGTGAAGTCGACGATGTCGCTGACGAGCACTGGAACTCGTCGGTCGACAGCATCCGAGCCGGGCAGGCGCGAGCCATCGGTGTAGATCATCGCCGGGATGTTCTTGTCGTTGGGCGACTTGATGAACGCCGGCCGACGGAGTTCGTAGGCCTCGCCGATTGGGACCAGGATGATCTCCCGGCGGGTAAATTCACGGGGAAGCCTGGTCAGCCAGCCAGGTTCAGCCTCCAAAGGCGCGATCCCGAGCAGCGGTGCGACGACGTCGGCGAAGCTTGGTCCCGCATGAAGGTGATCAGCACGCAACCCAGCGGGTACCTCGAACGTGGGGAGCTGAACGGTGCCCAGTCCGCGGCGGTGAGCCGCGTCGCGCAAGGTCTGAGCCGAGGCTGTCAGGCGCGGCGGCAGGACAAGTGTCACGATCGATGATCCTGCCCCAACACACCGCCACCGTTACAGCGGTTATCAGGCGATCCGTGACGGACACGGGTGGCTTTCGACAGCAACGGCGACAGCGACGGGCCGGGACGAGGACAGCCGCCGGCCGCCAAACACGGACAGTCGTCCGAGGTCGGGGATCCGGACGGACTCCGCCAGACGAAGCGCCTAGAACTTGTAAGCGAGAAGTCGAGGACTGGCCGGTCAGGCCGCTTGCAGCCGCCGTGTGATGTCGATGAGAGCGGTGAAGGTGTCCCGGTCGGAGTCGGTCGGAAGTGGAAGTGGCGTGGCGACCTGATGGTGACGGCGGAGGTAGTCCGCTGCGGCGGCGGTTACCCCGCCTGCCCCCAACCCTGGGCCTGATCTTCGGTGAAGTACTGCTGTAGGGCTTCAGCGGCCCCAGGGCCGTTTAGGAGGACCAGGCGGTGGACCAGCATCGGGGGACCGACTCGTAATGCGTAGGTCGACGGTTCGATTCCGTCAGGCGGCTCCAGGCGTAAGGCCCTGACCAGCAGGAGTGCCGGTCAGGGCCTTCGCTCATCCAGGTAGGCCTGAACCGCCTTCCCGTCGGCCGACGATGATTCCGCCGAGCCGGCTCTCCGCCGAGGTGACGGTGGTCTGCGAGTCGACGGTGAACCCGTGCTGACGCAGCCAGGCCGCCACCTGGGCTGGCTGTCGACGATGGACGTGCACGTTCATCGGGTGGCCGCCGTAGCCCTCTGTCTTGAGCGTCGTCTCGTCGCCCACGTGAAACCCGAGCAGCAGGGGCCCGCCGGGCCGGACCACCCGCCGGAAGTGCGCGAACACGGCGTCGATGTGGTCGTCGGGGATGTGGATGAGGGAGTACCAGGCGACCAGGCCGGTCACCGAGCCGTCGGGCAGATCGAGGTCGGTCATCGAGCCGACCTCGAACCTCAACTCGGGGTGATCACGGCGGGCCACCTCGATCATCCCGGGCGAGAGGTCGATCCCGAAGGCGTCGACGCCGAGCGTGTGCAGGTGGGCGGTGATGCGACCCGGCCCGCAGCCCACGTCCGCGACCGGCCCGCCGCCGGCTGCCCGTACGAGATCGGCGAACGACGTCAGCGCGGCTCGTTCGTGCGGTGCCTGGGCCAACAGGTCGCGTACCAGGCGGGCGTAGCTGACCGCGACAGTGTCGTAGGAGGTGCGGGTCTCCGGCAGCCAGTCGTCTGTGGTCACCACGCCAACGCTAGTTGAGCGACACACTGATGGCTGACCATGCCGAGCCGACACTTTGGAGGCGTCCACCCATGACTTCCGCACCGGTGATCGTGAGTCTGCCCATCGCCGACCGCGCCACCTCCTACCGCTTCTACCGCGACGGCCTCGGCCTCGACGCCGTGGGCGAGTTGGCCGACGACGGCATCCCGGAACCGTTGCAGTTCGTGGTCAACGACGGGCTGCGGCTGATGCTCGTCCCGGCCGGCGGCTTCGGGTGGGTGATCGGCCGACACGAGGTCGCCCCGAAGGGCCAGAGCGAGTGCCTGCTCAACCTCGGTGTCGCTTCGTCTACCGACGCGGACAGGGTCGTCGACCGGGCCCGCGCGGTCGGCGCCGAGATCATCACCGAGCCGGCGGACCAACCCTGGGGGTACGCGGGGGTCTTCGCGGACCCGGACGGTCACCTGTGGATGGTGTCCGCCGACCCGAAGTCCTGAAAGCGTCGGTGCCGGTGGTTACGGTCCGACGGTGACAGTGACCACCGATACCCCTCAGACGCTTCCCACCCCCGCCGACGAGGCCCGGCTGTGGGCGCTCATCGAGTCGGCCTGGGCGGAGCTGGGCGAAGAACCTCTGGCCCTGCGCCAGGCCCTCGTCGAGCGCGACCCCGCCGATGACGACGACGATGACGGTCCGTCCTACGCGGTCGACGCCTGGCTCGATGCCTTCCTGGATCGTCTCGGGCAGTTGACCGTCGAGCTGAGCGGGCAGGAGCTGACCGACCTCGACCGGGTGGTGGAGCGCAAGCTGCACGACATCGATCGGGAGGACATCCACGAGGTGACCGACGGGTCGGACGACGGCTTCCTCTACGCCCGAGGTTTCATAGTGGCCCTGGGTCGGGCGTACTACGAAGCGGTCCGCGCCAACCCCGCGATGGCGCTGCCCGACGCCGACTGCGAGGGCATGTGTTATCTCTTCGCGCACCTGCACAACGACAGGTTCGGTTCGTGGCCGGAGACCGGCTCCGGGATCTCCCGGGAGTCGTTCGGCAACCCGGCCGGCTGGTCGGGCTGGCGTGGCGACGAGCCGGCTCCCTCGGGCCCGGCCGAGGGGCAGCCGACCCGGCCGGCCGGCGCAACTCAGGCGTAGATCTTCGTGACGTACTCCGGGCCGTAGTACCGTTCCAGATCTTCGAGGCTCTCCGTCGACGCCTCGACCTCCTTGATCAGGCGTGCCCGGGACGGCAGCGCCTCGGGCTGCCAAGTCTCCGGCCGCCACAACGCGGACCGTAGGAACGCCTTCGCGCAGTGGTAGAAGATCTGTTCGATCTCCACCACCACGGCGAGCACCGGCCGGTGCCCCTTGACGACCATGTCGTCGAACCAGGGAGCGTCGCTGACCAGGCGGGCCCGCCCGTTGATCCGTAGCGTGTCGGTCCGCCCGGGGATCAGGAAGAGCAACCCGATGTGCGGGTTGTCGAGGATGTTGCGGTAGCCGTCGGCCCGCTTGTTGCCGGGCCGCTCGGGCAGGGCGATCGTGGTGTCGTCCAGCACCAGGGCGAACCCGGCCGGGTCGCCCTTGGGCGAGACGTCGCAGCTGCCGTCCGCGCCGGCCGTGGCCATCAGGCAGAACGGCGAGGCGCCCAGCCAATCGCGGTCCCGCTCGTGCAGGCGGGTGCGTTCCTTGTTGGCTGCCCGCGCGCTCGGGACGCCGAGCAGCTCGCGCAACTCCTCGTGCGAGGTGATCTCCACCGTCACGTTGATCCTCCTCAGGCGTTGACCCGTTGGCGGGCGCCACCAATCGTCAGCCTAGGCCGCCGTGACCAGCAAGAGGTTTGTGCCCGGTCGCCGGGGGTACGGCCTGACCCGACGCGCCCGCCGCAACGAGACCGTTCCGCAGCGCAGCCGACCAGTGGAGGCCGGAAGATGGAGAGCCGACTCAAGGTGCTGGGTCACCCGGTCCATCCGATGCTGGTGATGTTCCCGGTCGCGTTGCTGGCCACCGCGGTGCTGTTCGACGTGGTGGACACCGTCGGCGGTCCCGACTTCCTCGGCGAGGTCGCGTACTGGAACATCACAGTCGGCCTGATCGGCGGCCTGCTCGCCGCGGCGGCCGGCTCGTTCGACCTGCTGGCGATCCCGACCGGCACCCGCGCCAAGCGGGTGGGTCTGCTGCACGCGGGCGCCAACGTCGCGGTGATCCTGCTCTTCGCCGCAGTGTGGGCGGTGCGGCTCAACGCGGATTCCCGGGCCGCCGGCGGGGCACTGGTCGCCATCGAGGTGGTGGCGCTGGCGATTCTCGGCATCAGCGCCTGGCTTGGTGGCGAGTTGGTCGACCGGCTCGGTGTGGGCGTGGACAGCGACGCCGGCCTGGACGCCCCCAGTTCACTTCGGCCGCCGACGGCCACCCAGCGGATCGGAGAGGTGTGATGAGCGAGCAGCAGTTCGGCGGCTTCGGCCGGGGGTGGCGCGGCAGCCGGCAGCAGGGCTGGGACCCGATGGGGGAGTTGCAGTCGCTGCGCTCCGAGTTGAGTCGCCTGGTCGGTGGTCGCGGCGGGGGGTCCGACGTCGAGTTGACCGAGACCTCGGACGGCTGGGAGGTCGTCGTCCGGCTGCCCGGGGTGGCGCCGGAGGAGGTGGCCGTCGAGTTGGACGACCGCGAGTTGTGCGTGCGGGCCCGCTCGGAGGCGGAGGTCAACGCCGACCAGGGCATTCCCGGCGGCTTCGAGACGCGCGGTTTCGAATACCGGGTCACCCTGCCGGCGCGGGTCGACCCGGACACCATCGACGCGGTGATGGACCACGGCCTGCTCCGGGTCCGGCTGCCACGGGCGACCCGGCCCGCGCCGCGCACCATCACCGTCGGCCGCACCGGGCCGCGCTCCGGCGACCTCTCCACGGGTACGCCGATGCCAGCCGATCCCGCCGCGGACCGGGAGCTGCACCGCCCGGACACCGCCGGCGAGATCGACCGGCCGTAGCGGGCCGGGTGGTCACCCCGTCCGTGCTCGGCCCGACCGCCGAGCGCCTTCCCGACGTGCGGCGGATCGCCGTGCTGCGCGCCAACGCGCTCGGTGATTTCATCTTCGCCCTGCCGGCGCTTGACGCGCTGCGCGGCGCGTACCCCGCGGCGGAGATCGTGCTGCTCGGCGCGCCGTGGCACGCGAAGCTCTGGCGCGACCGGCCCGGCCCGGTGGACCGGGTGCTGGTGGTGCCGCCGGCAGCCGGGATCCGTACGCCGGAGCCGGGCGAGCCGGAGTCGTCGATGGACGACTTCGTGGCCGCTGCCGCCGGTGCGGAATTCGACCTGGCGGTGCAGATCCACGGCGGGGGTGCCAACTCCAACCCGCTGATCAGTCGGCTCGGCGCCCGGTTGACAGTGGGTCTGCGCGCCGACGACGCGCCGCCGCTGGACCGGTGGCTGCGCTACGTCTACTACCAGCACGAGGTGATCCGCTACCTGGAGGTGGTGGCGCTGGCGGGAGCGCCGGCCACCACCATCACGCCGACGCTGGCGGTGACCGCCGCCGACCGGGCCGAGGCCGCCCAGGTGCTCGGCCCGGCCAGCCGTCCCCGGGTGGCGTTGCATCCGGGTGCCACCGACACCCGCCGCCGCTGGCCCGCCGAGCGCTTCGCCGAGGTGGCCCGTGCGCTGCACGAGGACGGCTACGAGGTGTTGGTCACCGGCACACCCTCCGAGCAGGAGGTGGTGGACCGGGTGGTCGCTGCGGCGCAGGTGCCGGTGCGCCCACAGGTGGGCACGCTCAGCCTGGGTGGGTTGGTCGGCTGCTACGCCGACTGCGCGTTGGTCGTCTCGAACGACACCGGCCCGCTGCACCTGGCCGCCGCTGTGGGCGTGCCCACAGTGGGCATCTTCTGGGTCGGCAACCTGATCAACGGGGCCAGCCCGCTGCGGGGCCGGCACCGGCCGATCAGCTCGTGGACGGTGCACTGCCCGGTCTGCGGTGTCGACTGCACACCGGGCATCTATCCGCACCGGCCCGGCGACGGTGACTGCCCGCACCGGGACTCGTTCGTGACCGACGTACCGGTGATCGAGGTGCTGGAAGCCGCCCGGGAGTTGCTCACCCCGTAGGTCAGGCCGGCTGCGGGGTGTCCTCGTCGGCGAGGACGACCTCCCACGCCTCCACGTCCCGGTCGGTGACGGTGGTGGGGGACTCCAGGTGGTACGCGCCGCTGGGCAGGATGCCCGCGCCGCCGTAGCGGGACAACACGGCGAGTTGCGCGGCCACGTCCTCCCCCTGGTGCTTCTCCTGCACCCGACGCCAGAAGTCGAAGCCGCCGGCGTCGACGAGCTTGGCCCGGTCGTAGAGCACGCACCCGCCGATCCAGGAGACCTTGTACGCCCGCCACGCGCCCGGCGGCAGCGCCAACTGCTCGGTGATGTGCAGCAGGTTCGCGGCCGAGTGGATCCGGGCCCGGTTCCACTGCGGGGTGTCGGGTCGGATCCGCTCCGGTGTGGGCGGGCCGACCCACTCCTCGTAGTGGCAGTGCGATTCCGGCCGTACGTCGTCGGTGTACGAGAGCCCGTGCACGCCGTTGCCGACGAACCCGCAGCCCAGCTCACCGATCGCGGTGACCAGTCGGTGCAGCGCCCCCGGTTCCAGCCAGATGTCGTCGTCGAGGCTGAGGACGTACCGGGCGGCCGAGGCGGCGAGCAGGTACGCCCGGTGTTCGGCCAACCCCCGTCGGGGCAGCCGGCGGGTCAGCAGCACCGGGTGGCCCCGGTGGCGTAGCGCCCGGACCATGGTGGCCGCCGCCGGATGCGTGTACGCCGGATCCCCGTCGGACTGGTCGCTGACGACCACGCCGAAGCCGGGCACCCCGTCCTGGGTGGCGAGTCCGCCCAGTGTGACGGCCAGCTCGGCGGGCCGGTTCCGGGTCGGAATCAGCACGTCCACCAGCCGGTCGGCGCGGAACTCCTCCGGGGTGCCGAGGTCCAGGGGGCGGTTCACGACGCCTGGGTGCGGGTGCGCAGCGACGGGTCGGGCTCCCGGTCGTCGAGGTGTGGCGACGGGTCCTGGCTGTGCGACCGGATCCGCTCGATGATCGCGGAGGTGGACCGGTCCGGCACGTACCCAAGGGTGCGCACCTGGCCGCCGAGCCGGCGCACCAGCGGCGCCTCCGGCACCAGCTCCGGCGGATAGTCGCCGCCCTTGACGTACACGTCCGGTCGGACCGCCTCGATCAGCGCGGCCGGTGAGTCCTCCTCGAAGACCACCACGTGGTCCACGCAGGCGAGCGCGGCGAGCAGGGCACCCCGGTCCTCGACCGGGTTGACCGGCCGGTCCGGGCCCTTCAGCCGTCGTACGCTGCCGTCCGAGTTGACCGCCACGATGAGCAGGTCGCCCAACGCGCGGGCCTGTTCCAGGTAGCGCACATGCCCGCGATGCAGCACGTCGAAGCAGCCGTTGGTGAAGACCACCGACCGTCCCGCCTCGCGGTACTCGGCGACGATCGCGTCCAACTCGTCGCCGCCGACCAGCGCGGGGTGGCTCGTGGTGTCGGTTGGCTGGTCCAACGCGGCGAGCAGGTCGTCGCGTCGGCACACGCAGGTGCCGGTGTCCGAGACGGTGATGGTGGCAGCGAGTTGGGCGAGTTGGGCGGCGGTGGGCAGGGGCGCGTCGGCGGCCAGGGCCAACGTCATCGCCGCCAGGTACGCGTCGCCGGCACCCACCGCGTGGCTCGCCGGCACCGGGGTGCTGTGGCTGCGTCGTGGCTCCCCGTCGGCGCCGCCGACCACAGCGCCCTCGGTGTCCAGGGTCACCGCGACCACGTCGGCACCGGTGTGCGCACGCAGTTCGGCAAGCCGCGACTGGGCCAGGACCGCCCGGTCGACGCCCTCTCCGGCCCGGGTGTTCACTGTGACGCCGGTGCCGGTGACGCTGAGCCCGTCACCGGTGAGGGCGACACGTCCCTCGCCCGGGGTCGGCTCGCCGACCGGTCCCGGGCGGTCGACCCGGGCCAGCTCGGCGGCGGTGTCGTCGGCGCGTACCGCCCCCGGGGCCGCGCCGACCGTCATTTCGGACGGTCCGTCGACCGGGTCGCCGTCCGGGTGTTCCAGGTGCAGTTCGGTCCCGCCGGTCGGTCGGGTCGTACCGCCCGCGCGGGCCAACAGCCGGGTCGCCTCGGCGAAGCTGGGGGTGACCACTGTCGGCGCGAGGCCCCGCCAGTCGGCCAGGTCGTGGGCGTCCAGCGCGACTGTGGCGTACCGCTGGCGGTTCTCGACCAGCCACGCGCGGACCGGCGCGGGCAGCGCGCCCAGGCCGTAGTCGCAGACCACCAGTGTCGGCGCCTCCCCACCGGCGGCGGCACGCAACTCCTCGGTGGCGCAGCTCAGGGCGGTGAGCAGCCGGGTCACCCCCTCGTGGTCCAGCGCGTCCTCCGGGTCGCCGGAGTCCTCACGCAGCAGGATCTGGTTGCCGGCCAGCATTCGCCGCTTGACCGGGGTGGGTCGCCCGGGCTGGTTGACGGTGCGGTCCCAGACGCTCGCGCGGTCCAGGCAGTCGTGCAGTTCGTCCCCGGCGACGTCGGCGCCGACCGGTGCCACCAGCACCGCCCGACCGCCCAGGGCCGCGACGTTGACTGCGGTGTTCGCGGCCCCACCGGCGGCGGAGATCCGCCGGCGCAGGGTGAGGACCGGGGCGGGCGCCTCCCGGCAGAGCCGGTCGGAGTCGGCGAACCGCCATTCGTCCAACATGGCGTCACCGACGATCAGTACTGGGCGTCCGAGCCAGCTCTCCACGACGGTGGCGAACCGGCGCTGCTCCGCTGCTGCTCCTGCCATGCCTCCCCGGGTCCCCAGCGGCCTGGCGGACAAACCTGCGCGCCGACCGGGCCCCGCCGCTGCTCAGGTGGTCTTCGGCGGCCCCTGACCGGTCCTCGCCCGTCGTCGCCGGTCCGCACCGGTCCGAACCTGTCCGCCCTGTTTCGGGTGTTCGAGCGCGGGAAGGGAATTGAGGTACCCCCGGAGAGGAGATGTACCGAGATGGCAGCGACATTGCAGGGCAAGCGGATCGCCTTCCTGGCCGCCGACGGCGTCGAGGAGGTCGAGTACGTCCAACCACGTGAGGCGGTCGAGAACGCTGGCGCCACGGCCGAGCTGGTCTCGCTGAAGCCCGGTTCCATCCAGTCCTTCAACCACCTGGACCACTCCAGGACGTACGACGTGGACGTGACAGTCGACAAGGCCGACGTCGCCGGTTACGACGCGTTGGTGCTGCCCGGAGGGGTGGCGAACCCGGACTTCCTGCGGGGCGACCCGGACGCGGTGCGGTTCGTGAAGGCGTTCTTCGACGCGGGCAAGCCCGTCGGGGTGATCTGTCACGGCCCATGGACGCTGATCGAGGCGGACGTGGTGCGGGGCCGGCGGATCACCTCCTGGCCCACCCTGCGTACCGATCTGACCAACGCCGGAGCCACCTGGGTGGACGAGGAGTGCGTCACCGACGGCAACCTGACCAGCAGCCGCAAACCCGACGACCTCCCCGCCTTCTGCGCAGCGATCACCAAAACCTTCACCACCCCCTAACCCCACCCCCGCTCCACCCGGGTTGATCATGAAGTCATTACCCCTCGGCGCGGCGTGTCGTGGCAACAACTTCATGATCAACCCGGGTGGAGCGGGTGCGGCACCGGGTTGGTTTTTTGGTGGTTCGGCGCATGTTCTGCGGGTGGCGGGATAGAAGGGCACATGACCACCGAAGCCTCGGATGCGCCGGTGCTGAACCGTCAGCAGATCCGGCTGCTCATGTTGGGCCTGATGACCGGCATGCTGCTGGCCGCGCTCGACCAGACCATCGTTGGCACGGCGCTGCCAACCATCGTGGGCGAGCTGGGCGGGATCAACCACTACTCCTGGGTGGTCACCGCGTACCTGCTCGCCTCGACCGCGTCGACGCCGCTCTACGGCAAGATGGCCGACCTGTACGGGCGTCGGCCGGTCTTCCTCTTCTCGATCGGCACGTTCCTGCTCGGGTCGTTGCTGGCCGGGCTGTCGCAGAACATGACCCAGCTGATCGTCACCCGTGGTATCCAGGGTCTCGGCGCCGGTGGTCTGTTGACGCTCGCGTTCACCATCATCTCGGACGTGGTGTCACCGCGGGAACGTGGTCGGTACCAGGGCCTGTTCGGCGCGGTCTTCGGGATCTCGTCGGTCGCCGGGCCGCTGGTGGGCGGTTACTTCGCGGAGACCGACTGGCGGTGGATCTTCTACATCAACGTGCCGCTGGCGATCCTGGCCATCGTCGTCTGCTACCACGTGATGCGGTTGATCCCGTTCGAGCGTCGGGACCACTCGATCGACTGGCTCGGCGCCGGCCTGCTGGTCGCCGGGGTGAGTTCCCTGCTGCTCGCGTTGAGCTGGGGCGGTAACGAGTACGCCTGGGGCTCCGGCGTGATCATCACGCTGTTCGTGGTCGGCGCGGTGCTGGGGGTGCTCTTCGTCCTCCAGGAGGCCCGGGTGGCCGAGCCGATCCTGCCGCTGCGGCTGTTCCGGAGCGCCACCTTCGCGCTGGCCAACTCGGCACTGCTCATCATCGGTCTGGTGATGTTCGGTTCGATCATCTTCATCCCGCTGTACCTGCAGATCGTGAAGGGGGCCTCACCGACCCGAAGCGGTCTGCTGATGCTGCCGATGATGGCTGGCATCATCATCACCTCGATCCTGACCGGCCGCGCGATGACCCGGATCGGCCGCTACAAGTGGTTCCCGGTGGCCGGTTCGGTGACCCTCCTGGTCGGCATGTTCCTCTTCACCCAGTTGGAGGTGGCCACCTCGCTCTGGGTGGCGTTCGGGTACATGGTGGTGATCGGCGTCGGGCTGGGCCTGTGTATGCAGTCGCTGATCCTGGCGGTACAGAACGCGGTCTCGGTACGCGACCTGGGTGCCGGCACCTCCTCGGCGACCTTCTTCCGGTCGCTGGGCGGTTCGTTCGGGGTGGCGATCCTCGGCACGGTGCTCTCGTCCCGGCTGACCGGCGGGCTCGCCGACCGGTTGCCGGGCGCGATCGCGCAGCTCCCGCCGCAGGAGCAGGCCGCTGTCGCGGCGAGTGGCGGCGCCAACATCTCGATCAATGATCCGGCGACCATCCTGGCCCTGCCGGGGCCGGTGCGTGCGGCCATCCAGGGCGCCTTCGTCGACGCGCTGGACATGGTCTTCCTGACCGCCGGCCTGATCGCCATCGTGGCGGTGGTGGTCACCCTGACGCTGCCCAACACGCAGCTGCGGGGCGCCGGCCCACAGGGGGCCACAGGTGGCGCCGACCCGCTCGGCGGGGAGGCCCCGGCTCCGGGCGGCAAGCCGTTGACCCGCGAGTCGAAGGAGGAGGCCGCCGCCGACATGGAGGCCAAATCCCAGACGATGATCTGAGCGTCTCGACACCGACCGCCCCGGACCGCTTCGGGGCGGTCGGTGTCGGCCGGGCCGTAGGTGGTCAGGCGGGGCGGCGGTAGGCGCCGTACCACCAGGTCGCGGCCAACTCCCGGGCGGCTGCCGCGTCGGTCTCGGGGTCGGCCGAGGTCGTGCTGACGTGGTCGGCCAGGAAGCGGTCGCCGCCGACCACTATCAGCCGGCTGGCCGCTGTCACGTCCAGGTCGGCGGGGGTGCGCCCGGCCTGCTGCTCGATGCGGAGCGCGTCCACGGTGCGGGCCACGAACTGCTCCAGCCCGGCCGCCCAGTACTCCCGGACCGCCTCGTCGTACGCGGCGACCTCGCTGACCGCTGCGAGCACCGGGGCGTACGTCCGGTATATCCGGATCACGTCGGCGAAGACCTCGGTCAGCCGCGCGAGCGGGTCGCCGGGGCCGCCCGGGTCCCAGTCGCCGGTGCGATCGAACGAACTCTCCCGCATGGTGCCGGCGAGACGCATGAGCAGCTCGGTCTTGTCCCGGAAGTGGGTGTAGAAGGTCGACCGGGCCACGCCGGCCTCGGCGGCGATCCGCTGCACGCCGAGGTCGGTGAAGCGGATCCCCTCCTTCAGGAGCCGTTCGGTGGCCGCCAGCACCCGCGCTTCGACTGCCGCGCGTCCGTCGGGGTTGCGCGGGCGGCGGCGGGTGATCGAGGGCATAGCCGGAATCCTAGGTGGCTGGGGGTCGGCTGGGCGACGTACGCTCGTTGCCGGACAGAGTGTCCGACATAGTGACCACGGAGTGCCTGACCTCGGCCTCCGATCCACCACGAGGAGCGACACACGTGAAGTACCGACTGCTGGGCACCACCGGGGTGTACGTCTCGGAGATCTCGCTCGGCGCGATGACCTTCGGCGGTAGCGGGCACCCGCTCTGGGGCACCCTGGGTGGGTTGGCCCTGCCCGAGGTGCAGCGGCTGGTGGACACCGCGCTGGACGCGGGCGTCAACTTCGTCGACACCGCGGACGGCTACGGCGACGGCGAGAGCGAGGAACTGCTCGGCAAGGCGCTCGGCAAGCGGCGTCGCGACGTCGTACTGGCGACGAAGGTGCACTCCCGGACGGGCCCCGGCCCGAACGACGTCGGCACCTCCCGGCTGCACATCATGCAGAACCTGGAGGACAGCCTGCGCCGACTGGGCACCGATCACATCGACCTGTACCAGATCCACAACTTCGACCAGATCACTCCCATGGAGGAGATGCTGCGCGCGCTCGACGACGCGGTCCGGCAGGGCAAGGTCCGCTACATCGGCGCCGCCAACTTCGCCGCCTGGCAGATCTCCAAGGCGCTGGGTATCTCCGCCCGGGAGAAGTTGGCCGGGTTCGTCTCGGTGCAGGAGTACTACTCGCTGCTGGGCCGGGACGTGGAGCGCGACGTGGTGCCGATGGCGCTCAACGAGGGTGTCGGGCTGACCGTCTGGAGCCCGCTCGCCGGTGGTTTCCTCTCCGGCAAGGTCGGCCGGGACGGTGCCGTCGCCGACAGCGGCGCGCGCAGCGCCCAGCCCGGGTACGCCAGCTTCACGCCGTTCGACCCGGAGCACGCCTTCGGAGTGGTCGACGTGCTCAAGGGTGTCGCCGAGCGGCACGAGGTGAGCCCGGCCCGGGTGGCGGTCGCCTGGCTGCTGTCCCGACCGGCGGTGACCAGCGTGATCGTCGGCGCCCGCAAGCACGAGCAGTTGGTCGACAACATCGCCGCCTCGGACCTCACGCTGACCGAGCAGGACCTCACCGAGCTGGACGAGGCCACCAAGCTGCCCGTCGCGTACCCGAACTGGATCCAGGAAGGGTTCTTCGCCGGGATGCGCCACCCGCAGTAACGCGGCCCGGCCGACCTACTTGAGGATGAGCCTGTTGGTCTGCTCGAAGACGTCCAGGTCGGCAAGGGTCTCGATGACCGAGGTGGAGAGTGGGGCGGGAAACCGGTCGCGGGCGAAGAAGCCGGCGTCGGTGGTCTCGTCGGTGACCCGGGCCAACTGCCCGTCCCACTCCTCCACCTTGAACGCCGTCGTGAACACCTGGTACGTGTGGCCGTACATGTTGGTGCTCGTCCGGTCCGGCCCGGTGTAGAGGGCGAACGCGCAGACCCGCAGCGCGCGCAGCCCGGTCTCCTCCCGGACCTCGCGTACCGCGCAGTCGGCGATCGACTCGCCCAGCTCCATCGCGCCGGCCGGCATGGCCCACTGGCCGTTGTCCGAGCGTTTGATCAGCAGAATGCGTCCGGCGTCGTCGTTTACCACGGCACGGGCGCCGACGAACATCAGCGTCCGGTCCCCGGCGATCGCGCGCAACTGCCCCACGTATGAGTCGGCCCAGGAGATGCTCACCTGCGACAACTTACGGGGGTTCCCAACGTGTGACCGCCGACACTAGCTTGTTACCCATGCGTAGCACGATGATGGACGCCCCTCTGCAGATCTCCCGGATCCTCGACCACGGTGCACTGGTGCACGGCACGGCCGAGGTGGTCACCTGGACGGGTGCCGAATCCCGCCGGATGACGTACGCCGAGGTGGGCCGGGCCGCCGCCCGGCTGGCACACGGGCTGCGCGGCGAGTGCGGGGTGACCGGCGACGAGCGGGTCGCGACCTTCATGTGGAACAACAACGAGCACCTGGTCGCCTACTTCGCGGTGCCGAGCATGGGCGCGGTGCTGCACACGCTGAACATCCGGCTCTTTCCCGACCAGGTCGTCTACATCGCCAACCACGCCGAGGACCGGGTGGTCCTCGTCGACAGCACGCTCATCCCGCTGCTGGCCCGGGTGATCGGTGAGCTGACCACTGTGCGGCACGTCGTGGTGGTCGGCGGCGGTGACCCCGCGCCGCTGGTGGCGGCGGCCGGCGACCGGATCACCGTGCACCACTGGGACGCGTTGCTCGCCGACCGGCCCGACACGTACGACTGGCCCGAGGTGGACGAGCGCGACGCCGCCGCGCTCTGCTACACCTCGGGCACCACCGGCAACCCGAAGGGTGTGGCCTACTCGCACCGGTCGATCTATCTGCACTCGTTGCAGGTCTGCATGCCGGAGGGTTTCGGTCTCGGCCCGACCGACCGCGAGTTGGCCATCGTGCCGATGTTCCATGCCATGTCCTGGGGCCTGCCCTACGCGGCCTTCCTATCCGGCGCGTCGCTGATCATGCCGGACCGGTTCCTCCAGGCCGCGCCGATCGCCGAGATGATCGCCGCCGAGCGGCCCACCCTGGCCGGCGCGGTGCCGACCATCTGGACCGACCTGCTGGCCTACCTGGACACCCACGACGTGGACACCTCCTCGCTCGGTGAGGTGATCGTCGGCGGTTCGGCGTGCCCGCCGGCGCTGATGCACGCGTTCGACGAGCGGCACGGAATCGACGTCATCCACGCCTGGGGGATGACCGAGATGTCCCCGCTGGGGTCGGTCTCACGTCCACCCGCCGGTGCGACCGGTGAGCAGGCGTGGCGGTACCGCTACACCCAGGGGAGGGTGCCGGCGGGCGTGCAGGCGCGGATCGTCGGCCCGTCGGGCGAGCCGATGCCCGCCGACGGCACGGCAGTGGGCGAGCTGGAGGTCCGAGGGCCGTGGGTGACCGCCCGGTACGTCGGTGACGAGGCCCCGGACGAGGAGAAGTTCCGCGACGGCTGGCTGCGCACCGGCGACGTGGGCACCCTCTCGCCGGACGGGTACATCAACCTGACCGACCGCGCCAAGGACGTGATCAAGTCCGGTGGTGAGTGGATCTCGTCGGTGGAGTTGGAGAACGCGCTGATGGCCCACCCGGCGGTGCTGGAGGCGTGCGTGGTGGGGGTGCCGGACGAGCGATGGGACGAACGTCCGCTGGCCACCGTGGTGCTCCGGGAGGGCGCTTCGGTGACCGCCGAGGAGTTACGGGACTTCCTGGCCGGGTCGGTGGCGCGCTGGCAGTTGCCCGAGCGTTGGGCGTTCATCGACACGGTGCCGAAGACGAGCGTCGGCAAGTTCGACAAGAAGGTCGTCCGTTCGCGGTACGCCGAGGGTGAGCTGAGTGTCCGGGAGCTGACAGCCCCGTAACGTTTTCCCCGGCACTGTCGCCTGTTGGGGCGGGAGTACTCCTGAAACCCTCCCCAGGGGCGGCCCCGGCGTTCGCACCGCGCCGGGGCCGCCCGCTCCACGCGGGGTGACCCCGCACCGTCATTGTTGCGAAAATTGTTCGCTTCTGTCCTGCTGACGGGGAAATCGGGTTGCCGGCGACCCGATCAGGCGTCGCTGGTGCTGATGAGCACCTTGCCCACCGCCGAGTCCTCCACCGCCTGGTGCGCCGCGGCCGCCTCCGCCAACGGGTAGTAGTGCAGCGGCAGACCAGCGTCCGCGCCGACCCGGATGCCACCCTGGCTGGCCGCCGCCGCCACGTCCTTCACGCCCAGCGCCTTGGCCGCCTTCGGCTCCGTGTAGACCAGAACGAACTGCCAGCGGGCGTTCGGCGCCATCATCGCCCGGATCGGGATGGTCACCTCGTCCCCGCCGTTGTCGGCGTACATGCAGACCGCGCCGCCGTGGCGCAGCACCCGTACGTCGACAGCGGCGTTGCGGGCGGGGGAAACCTCCACGATCGTGTGGACCCCGTCGGGGGCGATCTTGTGGACCTCCTCGACCACGTCCTGCTCCCGATAGTTGATCACGAAGGAGGCGCCGGCCGAGGCCGCGAGCTGAGCCTTCTCCGCGCTGCTCACAGTGGCGATCACAGTAGCGTCGGCCCAGCGGGCGAGCTGGATCGCGGCGTTGCCGACAGCGCCAGCACCGCCCTGCACCAGCACCGTGTGATCCGCCAGCGCCCCGGCCCGCAGCGTGTCCGGCATGAACTCGCCAGCGGTCAGACAGCGGTGCGCGGTGAGGAACGGAATGCCCAGGGCCGCGCCCAGCTCGAACGCAGCGGCGCCGAGACGTACCGCCTGCCGAACCGGCACCAGCGTGTACTCAGCAGTCGTGCCCCACTGTCGCTGCCAGGCGGCCTCCCAGACCCACACCCGCTCACCGATCAGGTCGGGATCGACCCCCTCGCCGACCGCCTCGACCAACCCCGCGCCGTCCTGCCCGGGGATCTGCCATCCGTTCGGCGGGGCGTTGCGGCGGGACTTCCAGTCGGTCGGGTTGACCCCGGAGACCGCCATCCGCACCAGGACTTCGCCCGCGCCCGGCTCCGGCACCGGACGGTCGACCAGTTGCAGCACCGAACTGTCGCCGTTGCGCTCGTACACGATGGCCTTCATCAGTGGTCTCTACCCGGCTCGGCCCCTGTCAACCCAGCTCGTCCACCAACTCCGTGCTCAGCTCACCGATCGCGTTCAACGTCACCGCCGCCAGCCCGGCGGCGTCCGGGTCGAGCGGGTACGAACCGTGCGGCACCGCCACCACCCGCATCCCCGCCGCCGCGGCGGAACGCACCCCGTTGGACGAGTCCTCCACCGCCACGCACCGGTCCGGGGCGACGCCGAGGCGCTGCGCCACGCTCAGGTACACGTCGGGTGCCGGCTTGCCCCGCTCGGTCTGCTCGGTGGAGAGGGTGGCGCCGAACGCGTCGGTCAGGCCGGTCGCCGCCAGCGCCGCCTCGATCAGCCGGGTCGGCGACGAACTGGCCAACCCGAGCGGCCACCGCGCGGCCAGCCGGCGGACGACCTGGTCGGCGCCGTCGATGAGGGGTACGTGGTCCCGGTAGCGTCGGGTCATCTCCTCGACCACCTCGGCGGCGACCTGCTCGGCGGTGCGGTCGACGCCCAGCTCCCCGCTGAGGTAGTGCGCCCACTCGCCGGTGCTCATCCCCATGAGTCGGCGTTGCGTGTCCGGCTGCCACGTCCCGCCGTGCGCCGCCACGTACGCCCGGCGGACCTCCTCCCACACCGGTTCGGAATCCACGATCACGCCGTCCAGGTCGAAGACCACCGCATCAGTCACGGGCCCATCCTGCCCGACCGGCGGGGCCCCGGTCAGCCGGGCAACGCGGGCAGACCGAGCGGGCTGCCCTCGGGGAGCAGGGTGTGACCGGACCGGGCGATCGGCTCCAGCAGCTCCCGGAGCCGATCGGTGTCGTGGGCGCCGAGCGCCTGCCACGGGTGGGCGGCGGCCCGGTCGGTGGCGTCCTCGATGGCCTGGAACTCGGCTCGGGCGTGGTCGGTGGCCGCGCCGCCACCGGTCAGCCAGCCCCGTTCGGTGAGCCGCCCGCGGGCGGCGTGCCACTGCTCCTCGGACCAGCCCCGGCCCAGCAGGTACTGCGGCGGCGAACCGTCCAGCGCGACCCGCCCGGTCAGCGTCTCCACCGGGTCCAGGCCGGCGGCCACCAGCGCCGCCACGTGCCCGTCCCCCCGGTGCTCGCGCAGCGTGGTGGCGGCCTGCCAGAGCCGCGCCAGCGGGTATTCGCCGGCCGGGAGGGCGGCGTTGGCCGCGCCGAGCACCCGGCCGGCGGTCTGCGCCGCTGCCGCGGCCCGCTCCAGCAGGTCGGCGGCCTCCACCAGGTGCGACTCGGGTAGCTCGTAGGTCAGCTCGGCGAGCGCCTGCACGGCACCGGTCAGACGGGCGCGCAGCGCCTCCGGCGGGGTGGCCAACCGCCACACCGCCGGCAGCGCGCGGGCCACCATCGGCGGCGCGAAGTTGAAGAAGGCGGCGACCACCGGGGCCGCCTCGGTGGCCCCCAGCGGCGCGGCCCGGCCGGCGAAGTAACCGCGCCAGTAGCCGCGTAGCCCGACCGCCTCGTACGCGGCCCGAGCCCGGGGGTGCAGGTAGGTGACGGTGTGCACCGGCTCGAAGTACGCCCACATCGACCGGGCGGTTCGCCCAGGCTCGTCCAGCGCCGTCACATGCACCTCCGCGTCCCGGTTCCGGATGCTCACCCCGGGCGGCGAACCGCCCGGGGTGACGCCGAACCTACTGCCGCTGGGTGACGGGCCGGAAGCCCCATGTGAACAACTCCATCGCGTCCCGGCGACAACCGGGACGACCCGGACAGGTCACTGGGCGGCGATCACGTCCACCACGAAGCGCAGCGGACCGGTGGGACGTCCACCGGCGGCGGCCTCGTCGTTGCCGTACGCCAGCTCGCCCGGGATGTCGAGCTGCACCCGGCTGCCCACGGTCACTCCGACCAGACCCTGGTCCCAGCCGGGGATGACCTGGCCGACGCCGATCGGGAAGGTGGCCGGCTGCCCGCCCTTCCAGGAGGAGTCGAACTCCTTGCCGTCCTTGTAGAACACCCCAACGTAGTTGGTGGTGATGTTCTGACCCTTCTGCACGGCCGGACCCTTGCCCTTGATCAGCGGGGTGACCGTGAGCTTCTTGAGGTCGCCAGTGCCCGGCGTCACCGTCGGCTTGGTCTTCAGCGCCGGATCGGCGTCGGCGGGCAGCTGCGGCGCAGGCGGCGCGCCGGCCTCGTCCGGGGCCGGGGCGGAGGCGGACGGGGACGAGTCAGCCTGGGTCTTCGGCTTGTCGTCACCCCCGCCGATCGTCACGAAGACGCCGATCAGCACCCCGACCACGGCGACGGCGGCGAGGCCGCTGGCCCACGCGTTGCGCTTGCGCCTCGCGTCGGCGGCCTTCTTCTCCGCCAACTGGGCGGCCAGGCGGCGCCCCGACTTGGTTGCCGGGCTCTGGTCCGGGCCCGTCTGCTGCGTCCGCTCGCTCACGTCGTCGACTCCCTGCTGCGAAGTGTGGCCGGCACCCGGTGCCGGGGGGAAAGCCGACGCACACGGTACCCGCACCGCGGCCTACCGTGCCCGCCGCCGACGCCTCGGATCGCCCAGCGCGACAGTTCCGGGGCGTTCTTGGGCGGTTATTCCGGGACGACCATGAAGTCGGTCACGAACGACGTGATCCGTCCGTCGACGGTACGGCCGATCCAGGTGCCGTAGCAGCCGTCGCCCCAACCGGTGGTCACGGTGACGACGTTGGCGCCGCTGGCCTCGTCCAGGACAGCGGTGATCAGGCCCGGGACCGGGGACGAGGGGAGCTTGTCGGGGATGAAAACCTGCTCGACCCGGTCGTAGTCCCAGCCTTCCAGCACACTGAGCGCTGTCGGGTCGGCGAGGGTGCCGGTGCCAGCGTCCACCCCGTACCCGAAGTAGTCGTCCGCACCGAGCGTGGCGACGTCCTGGTCGCCCGCGACCGCCGGTTCCCAACGTATGGTCGGCTCGTCGGAGACGACCAGCTGAAACGCGGCCACCCGCCGGTCCACCTCGGCGTCCTCCCGGAGCACCACTGCCACCCAGGCGCGGGCGGCGTACCGGCCCGGCGGGACCGTGACAGTGAACGGCTCGCCCTCCGGGCAGACCAGCGGGTCACACCCGACCACCTGGCCGGTGGGCAGCACGACGTCGCCCGCCGGGTGAACCTCGATCAGGTATCCGCCGTGCTGGTCGGTGTAGCGGGCGCCGGGCGTCAGTAACCGGTCCAGATCAGGGGTGTACGGCATGGGGGCTCCTCCGGTCGCCAGCGGCCGGCGGAGCGTACCCGGCGAGGCGGACACCGCCGCCGCTGCCGTACGGTCAGGCGCTCTTGCGGGGTGCTGTCTTGCGCGCGGCGGTCTTCTTCGCCGGCTCCGCCTTCTTCGCGGGGGTCTTCTTGGCGGCGGTCTTCTTCGCCGGCTCGGCCGCCTTCTTCTCGGCGGTCTTCTTCGCCGCTGTCTTCTTCGCGGGCGCCTTGGCCGCCTTCTTCTCGGCTGCCTTCTGCGCGGACCGCGCCGACGAGATGGGCGTCGGCTCGCCGCCGCCACCGCCGCGGGCGGGCTGCTCGCCGCGGGCCGCCTTGGCACGCTCCACCGAGGCCTTCAACGCCGCCATCAGGTCCACCGCCGCGGCCGGGGCCTCCTCGACCTCCTCCGGCTGGACGACCTCCCGACCCTCCACCTTGGCGTCGATGACCTCCTGCAACGCGGCCCGGTAGTCGTCGGTGAAGACGTCCGGCTCGAACTCGCCGGTCATCGAGTCGATCAGTGAGCTGGCCATGGCCAGCTCCGGCGGGCGCACCTTGAGGTCCTCGTCGAGGAAACCGAAGTCCGGGGTACGGATCTCGTCCGGCCAGAGCATGGTGTTGAGCAGCAGCACACCCTCGCGGACCCGCAGCGTGGCCAACTGCTCCCGCTGGCGCAGCGCCACCTTGACGATGGCCACCCGCTCCGAGTCGGTCAGCGCGTCACGCAGCAGCACGTACGGCTTGGTCGCCGCGCCCTCCGGCTCAAGGAAGTACGCCTTGTTGTAGAGGATCGGGTCGACCTGTTCGGCCGGCACGAACTCCAGCACGTCGATGGCACGGGAACTGGTCAGCGGCAGGTCGGCGAAGTCCTCGTCGGTGAGGATCACCATTTCGCCGCCGCCGATGTCGTAGCCCTTGGCGATGTCGTCGTAGGTGACCTCTTCGCCGCAGACCGAGCAGGTGCGCTTGTAGCGGATCCGGCCGCCGTCCTCGCGGTGCACCTGGTGGAACCGAATGTCCTTCTCCTCGGTCGCGGAGTAGAGCCTCACCCCGATCGAGACGAGCCCGAACGACACGGCTCCCTTCCAGATGGCACGCATCCTGCGCTCCCTTCCCCGGTATCGACCATGCTCGCATCCGAAAGAACCGGACGCGAGGTGTTCGGGCTGCTACTACAGTCGGGTCGTGCCCGGCGCGCCGCTCAAGCCGATGCTCGCGATGACCGGGCCGCTCCCGGCGGGTGACGGCTGGGCGTACGAGTTCAAGTGGGACGGCGTCCGCGCCCTGGCCGACATCTCAGGTGGCGGTCAGCACCTTTATGCCCGTTCCGGCGTGGAGATCACCGCCGCGTACCCGGAGTTGGCCACCCTGCCCGAGCAGGTCGACGACGCGCTGCTCGACGGTGAGGTGGTGCTGCTCGGCCAGGGCGGGCAACCGTCGTTCACAGCGCTGGCCGAGCGGATGCACGTCCGGGACCGGGCCAAGGCCGCCCGGCTGGCAGCGGTCATGCCGGTGACGTACATGATCTTCGACCTGCTCCGGTTGAACGGTGACGACCTGACCGGCTGGCCGTACGAGCGCCGCCGGGAGGCGCTGGACGCGCTCGCGCTCGGTGGCCTCCGGTGGGCGGTGCCGCCGATGTTCGCCGACGGGCCGGCGACCTACGAGGCGGCCGGTGAGCACGGCCTGGAGGGGGTGATGGCCAAGCGGGTCGGGGCCGTCTACCGCCCGGGGGTGCGCTCACCGGACTGGGTGAAGGTCAAGCTGGAGGTGACCGGCGACTTCGTCATCGGCGGTTGGCGACCGGGCGCGCGCCGGATCGGCGGGCTGCTGGTAGGGGTGCCCGGCCCGGACGGTCGACTGATCTACCGGGGTCGGGTCGGCGGCGGGATCGGCGCGGCCATCGAGCGGCAGCTCCTCGCCGAGCTGGAGCCGCTGCGCTCCGGCGTGTCACCGTTCGCGCCGGGGATGCCGCGCGAGGATGCGCGGGGCGCCATCTGGGTAACACCCCAGGTGGTGGTGGAGGTGAAGTACGGCCAGCGCACCCCCGACGGCCGGCTGCGCTTCCCCCGGGTGCTGCGGTTGCGCCCGGACAAGCCTCCGGAGGAGGTCGACGATGCCGGCTGAGCGGCTACGGGTGGACGTCGAAGGTCGTGCGCTGGAGTTGTCCAACCTGGACAAGGTGCTCTACCCGGCGGCCGGGTTCACCAAGGGTGAGGTGATCGACTACTACACCCGGATCTCCCCGGTGCTGCTGCCGCACCTGCGGGACCGGCCGGTCACCCGGATCCGCTTCCCCAACGGGGTGGACGACAAGTCGTTCTTCGAGAAGAACACGCCGGCCGCGACCCCGGACTGGGTGCGGGTGGAGAACCTGCCGGCGCCCGGGTCGACGAAGGGCCGGGAGACCATCGACTACGTGGTCGCCGACGACCTGCCCACCCTGGTCTGGCTGGCCAACCTGGCGGCGTTGGAGCTGCACACACCGCAGTGGAAGGTGGGTGCGCACCCGGACATGATGGTGGTCGACCTGGACCCGGGCCCGCCGGCCGGGCTCGCCGAGTGTTGCCCGGTGGCGGTCCTGATGCGCGACCGCCTCGCCGACGACGGCATCGAGTCGTACCCGAAGACCTCCGGCAAGAAGGGCATGCAGCTCTGCTGCCCGATCGCCGGCACCCAGTCGTCCGACAGCGTCTCGGACTACGCCCGGCGGATCGCCCAGGAGTTGGAGAAGGCCCACCCGAAGCTGATCGTGTCGAAGATGGCGAAGAACCTCCGACCGGGCAAGGTCTTCATCGACTGGAGCCAGAACAACGCGGCGAAGACCACTGTGGCGCCGTACTCGCTGCGGGCCCAGTCGGTGCCGTCGGTGTCGACGCCGTTGACCTGGGACGAGGTCGAGGCCGGCGCGCGCGGCCGGAAGCCGGCCGTCCGCCAGTTCACCGCCGCCGAGGTCCTGGCCCGGGTCGAGGAGTACGACGACCTGCTCGGCCCGCTGCTCGACGGCGGCCCGGAACTGCCCACCCGCTGACGGGCGCGCCGTGTTGTCGGGGGGCGTCAGCTTGCGCCGACGGGATCAGCGGGCGAGGCACGGCGCAGCCGCCACCAGGCGCCGCCGATCACTGCGACAGTGATGACGGTGACCGCGACGTCGCCGGCCAGGGCCGCGGCCGGGCTCGCCGGGGAGTATGGCGGCACCAGGTACGCGAACGCGGCGGCCATGACCAGGCCCGCGGTGCCGGCAACAAGCACGTGCCGCTGCTCCCAGCCGTTCTGGGACGACCAGTACGCGACAAGCCCTCCGGCGACGGCGGAGAGCGAAAGCGCGATGATCGTCCCCGGCCAGCCGGGCGTCAGGTCGGAGCCGAGGCGGACGAGGACGACGGGTAGGCCGACCCAGAGTGGGTGCGGTGCCCGACGGGCCCGGCGCGGGCGAGGGTGACGCCAGCGGGGCAGCACTGCGACAGCGACCAGGGCGAGGACCACCACGGCGGCGAAGGCCAGTTGGAGCGGGCTGGCCAGGAAGCCCTTCCGGCCGCTGCTGTCGGAGAAGATCAACAGGCTGCCGAGCAGGTAGAGCACGCCCACCACGGCGAGACCGGGCCGGCCCAGCCACGGCCGTAGCCGCCGTTCCGGCCCGAGGAACGACTCGATGAGCACTATCGGCGCGCAGATCGTCAGCACGATGTGGTTGCCCACGTAGTCGAACGCCTGCCGGAGGCTGAAGTCGAGCCCCGGCACCAGCGTCGCCTCTGCGGCGGCCCGGGTGTCGGCGTACTGGGTGTCGTCGAGGAAGTCGCCGTTGAACAACGACTGGTCGACCAGCCCGGCCTGGAGTACGCCGAACGCGGCGGCGAGCAGCACTATCGTCGGCCAACCCGCGCCGAGGCGGCGGGCGGTCTCCCGGATCAGGAGCGCCGCGCCGCCGTACATCGGGCCCAGGAAGATCAGCACCGGGAGGAAGTCGTCGATGGCGAAGCCACCCCACGAGCACTCGGCCGCCCACGGCGCGAGCAGCAGCAACGCGATCACCGGCAGGAGCCGCCGGCGCAACGGCAGGCGGCCAGCGTCGGCGGGGTTGTCGGCGGCGGGATGGTCGGCGGTGACGGGGTCGGGTCCGGTCGGCATCGGCGCTCCTCGGCGGCGTCTCGGGGATCGTTCCCCGCACACTGCGCGAGCCACCCGGTCACCCGATACGGCCATCGGCCGACGACCGGTGCGACCAAAGTCGTTGAGTACTGTGATGCCGACGTCGACCCGGGGAGCGTGGAGATGCAGCCAACCGTCACGGCCAACCTGGCGGCCCGGCCCGTCGAGGCCGAGCGTCCGCTGCTCAGCTACCGCGACGAGGCGACCGGCGAGCGTGTCGACCTGACGGCACAGCAGGTCGGCCAGTGGGCGGCACGCAGCGCGAGCCTGCTGCGGGACGGCTGCCGGCTCGGCCCCGGCAGCCGCGTAGCGGTCCTGCTGCCGCCGCACTGGCGTACCGCCGCTGTGTTGTTGGGCGCCTGGGCCTCGGGCCTGGCGGTGTCGTTCCGACCGCGCGCAACGGCGGGCCTGGCGGTGCTCGAACCGGGCGGCGACCGGCCGTTCGACGCGGTCTTCGTGACGCCGGAGCGGCAGGACGACTGGCTGGAGGACGTGCCGGACGCGCCGCACCGCTATCTCGTCGGCACCGGGCCGGGACGGCTGGACGACGTGCCGTTGGGCTGGTTGGACTGGTCCGCCGAGGTGCTCCGGCACGGCGACGGCACGCCCGACCACACTGCCATCCACCCGTCGGACCCGGCCACCGCTGACGGCACCACCTACGGTCAGTGGGGTGCGCTCGCCCAGGAGTTCGCCACGATGCTGGACCTGCGCGCCGGCGACCGCCTGCTGGTCGACGCCGCCGAGACCGAGCAGCCGCTGAAGTGGTTGCTCGCGCCACTCTCGGCCGGCGCGTCAGTGGTGATCAGCGCCAACCTCGACCCGGCGCGGCGGGACGCGGTAGTCGTCGCCGAACAGGTGACCCGCGTCCTCTGAACCCCGCCGGAGCGGCCCAAACAGCGCTGGCCGATCCGGTTCCGTTACATCGCCATCTGCCCTGCTCAGAGGGTCTTTTGTCGATGCCGTCGGCGTGTTCTCATACCCGAACAGCGACGTCATCGACACCGCACCGTCTCCCTCATCGAAAGGTGCACCGATGCGCAGAAGACCGACCTTCCGACTGGCGGTCCTCACCGCCACCGCCGCGACGATCCTGGCGTCCGGCGGTGCCTCCGGGGCACTCGCCACGGCCGCGCCAGCGACCGCCTCCCCGTCCGTCACCGCGTGTGAGCCGGGCACCGACGCGCACAGCGCGGCCCGGGTGGCCGAGGGCGCCGCCGCCCAGGAGCCAGCGCTGTACGCCACGAACGAAGCCAAGGCCTACGGCGTGATCAAAGACGCGCCGCGGCTGCCGAACGCCAGCGTCACGGTGCCGACGGTCTTCCACATGATCTCCGACCATCCGCTCACCGCAGCCGAGACGACCAGGTGGAACACCCTGATCGCGGCACAGATGAAGGTGCTCAACGACTCGTACGCGGGCCGTACGGCGGCGGACGCCTCCGACACCCCGTTCCGGTTCTCGCTCGTCGACACCACGTGGACGGTGAACAGCGCCTGGTACACGGTCGAGCCGGGCAAGAACGAGCGCGACATGAAGAAGGCGCTCTACACCGGTGACTCCCGCACGCTGAACGTGTACGCGGCCAACATCGGCGGCGGCCTGCTCGGCTGGGCGTACTTCCCGAAGGGCTACAACAACGGCCGCGACTACATCGACGGCGTCGTCATGCTCGACGAGTCGATGCCTGGTGGTACGGCCGGCAAGTACGCCCTGGGTGACACGCTGACGCACGAGGTCGGGCACTGGCTGATGCTGGAGCACACCTTCGCGCACGGCTGCTCCGCGTCCGGCGACTTCGTCGCGGACACCCCGCGTGAGGCGGCACCGCAGTTCGACTGCCCGGTCGGCGCGGACACCTGCACCGCACCGGGGCTCGACCCGATCCACAACTTCATGGACTACACGCAGGACTCCTGCATGGACATGTTCACCGCCGGTCAGGCGGACCGGATGAGCGACGCCTGGGTGGCGTTCCGGGCCGGCGGCGGCAAGTAGGCACAGCGCCGGAAGCCTTCGCGGACGCGGTCCTCCAGGTCGCGGTCGGCGGCCTCCGCTGATGGTCGGCGTGCCCGGTCCAGGGTCGGCTGATCCCGGACCGGGCGCGCCTCCCGTTCAGTCGAACGCGGCGGCGAACATGCCCGGCTGGTACGAACCGCCCCGCTGGTGCACGATCACGGCGAGCCGGTTGGCCGCGTTGATCAGGGCGACGAGGGCTACCAGCGCAGCGATCTGGTCGTCGTCGTAGTGCTTGCGCGCCTGAGCCCAGGTCTCGTCGGACACGCCCTGGGAGGCGTCGGCGAGCCGGGTGCCCTCCTCGGCGAGTGCCAGCGCCGCCTGCTCAGCCTCGGTGAAGACGGTTGACTCGCGCCAGGCGGCCACCAGGTTGAGCCGGACCGCGCTCTCACCGGCCGCCACGGCGTCCTTGGTGTGCATGTCGATGCACCAGCCGCAGCCGTTGATCTGGCTTGCCCGCAGCGACACCAGTTCCTGCGTGGACCGCTGCAGCGACGAGCGCTGGATCACCTGGCCGGCGTTGGCGAACCGCTTGAAGAAATTCACGGCGGTCTCGTTGTCGAGCATGTTGAATCGGGCGCCCATGGTTCCGTCCTTCACTCGCGTTGTTCGATCGGACGACCATGAGATGCCGGCCCTCCCCGTTCTGTGACGGCGCGGCAGTCGTGACGACCGCCACAGGCCACCGGTGTCACAAACCCGGCGGGTCCGGCACCTGATGGGTGACGCAGTCGAGAGCGAACAGGAGTCACCCATGGTGGGCACGCCGCAGACCGTTGCCGACGACGATCGCCCGGACCGGGCCACCGAGGCGTTCCTCGCCCACCGCAACCTGCTCTTCACCGTCGCGTACGAAATGCTCGGCTCGGCCGTCGACGCGGAGGACGTACTCCAGGAGACCTGGCTGCGGTGGGCGGGCGTCAACCTGGGTGCGGTCCACGACCAGCGCGCCTACCTGGTCCGCATCACCACCCGGCAGTCACTCATCCGACTGCGGACCCTCGGTCGCCGCAAGGAGTCCTATGTCGGCTCCTGGCTGCCCGAGCCGCTGCTCACCGCACCTGACGTGGCCGAGGACATCGCGCTGGCCGACAGCGTCTCGATGGCCATGCTGCTGGTGTTGGAAACACTCGCGCCGACCGAACGCGCGGTGTTCGTGCTGCGCGAGGTGTTCGACCTGGGGTACGACGAGATCGCCGAAGCCGTCGACAAGAGCCCCGCCGCAGTCCGCCAGATCACCCACCGCGCCCGCGTGCACGTCGCCGCGCGCCGGACCCGCCAAGTCGTTTCCGTGGCCGAGTCCCGGAGTGCGCTCGACGCATTCCGGCGGGCCGTCGAGACCGGTGACCTCCAGGGCCTGCTCGACATCCTGGCGCCGGACGTCGTCCTGCTCGGCGACGGCGGCGGCGTCAGGCAGGCCGTCCCGCGGCCCATCTTCGGCGTCGACAAGGTGGCTCGTCTGCTGGCCGGCGGGTGGAGCAAGGTTCCGGGCGTCACCTCGCTGCGGCCGGCGCAGGTCAACGGCCACCCTGCACTGGTCGTGCACCTCGACGGCGAGCTGGACACGGTCGTGGCCCTGCGCATCGACGACGGCCTCGTCACTGGGATCTACGCCGTGCGCAATCCCGCGAAGCTGTCACACATGGAGCGGGAGACCGTCCTGAGCCGCTGAACCCCGCCCCGGCTTGGGAGGGCGCGTGCACGTCCGCGTCCGCGTGGCTGTCTCCCGGTGAGGAACTATGGACCTGATGGCTCGGGCTGCGGCGCTGGCTATCGGGCGAGGTTGAGGAATTCGTCAGCGACCTTCGTCAGTGCAGCTGGCTGGACTCTAACCAGAGCCTTCAACGGAGCCGTCCAGTTGCCTAGACGGAGCGCCCACGCGATGAGCATCCGTGCACGGGCAGGGTCCATTTCGTCGGCCAACGTGGCCAGCGCCGCCGCCTGTCGCCCTGGATTGCTGATCGCACGGGCCAACCTCTCGGCCCCCTCAACGTCGCCGCTAGCCATTGCTGTCCGAGAGAGCCTGGTCAGCACCGACGCCTGTTGCTCCTGGTGCCGTATCGACCGGGCCAACTCTACGGCCGACTCAAGGTTGCCGGCTTCCATTGCCGTCCTTGCGAGCGCGGCCAACGCAGACGCCTGCTGGTCTGGGCGAGCATTCGAGCGGACTAGCTCTTGGGCCCACTCGATCCGGCCACCTGCCGTAGCCATTTCGGCGAGCGCGAGAGCGACCTGTGCACGCTCATTCCAGTTGCTGATCGAACCAACCACTTCCTCGGCTTGCTCAGCCAGCGCATTGGCCCGTTCAGCATCGCCGACCACCGCCACTGCCACTGCAAGCCGTGCCAACGCTCGCGCCTGAGCGTCCGCACGCTCAATCAGGCGGACCAACTCCTCCGCTTGGTCGACAAGCGGCCAGGCGCGCTCGGTGCGGCCTGCCCCGGTCATCGCCATCACGACCGCGGCCAAGGCCCCCGCCCGCTTCTCTGGATTGTTTATCGATTGCGCGAGCCTGGCGGCTCGATTGGTGTCACCGGCCGCAGCAACCGCCTCAACCAGCACGCTCATCGTTCGGGCATACCGGTCGGGATGGCTGATTGAGCGAACCAACTCTTCCGCCCGGTCAGCCAGCTCCCCAGCCCTTCCTCTGTCGCCCGCTCTGGCGACCGCCGGTACCAGGGCCGCCAACGCCTGCACCTGCCAGTCCACGCGGTCGATCGAGTAGACCAATGCCTCCGCTCGTTCCGCGTCGCCCCCTCCAGCTATCGCCTCCGCCAGCGCGCTGAGCGCTTCTGCCTGCTGCTGGGGACGCCGAACGGACCGCACCAACGCCTCGGCCTGCTCGATCCTGCCGGCGGTAGCCAACCGCCGGGCAAGAGCGGTCACTACTGACGCCTGCCGGTCGGGACTCCTGATCGAGCGGACGATCGCCTGTGCCTGCTTCGTGTTGCCGCCGGCAGCCGCGACCTCGGCCATGCCTGCCGCCGTTTCCGCTATTGCTGCCATCGCTTTGGCCCGCCCCTGCCGGCGACCAATCGAACGGGCCAACATCTCTGCTCGTTCAATCTCGCCTGCTGCGGCCACCGCCGGTGCAAGCGCACCCAACGTAGTTGCCCGGCGACGTCCGTCGGTGATCGAAAGGGCCAGGGTTTCCGCCCGCTTGATCTTGCCTGCTGCGGCCATCGCCGGCGCGAGCGCAGACAGCGCCTGCTCCTGTCGGTCTCGGTTCGTGATCGAGCGGGCCAACATCTCGGCCCGCTCAACCTCACCTGCTGCGGCCACCGTCGGCGCGAGCACACTCAACGCCTGCTCCTGTCGGTCACGGCCGCTGATTGAACGCACCATGCTCTCTGCTCGCTCGATCTCGCCTGCCGCTGCCATCACTCGCGCCAGGGATGCCGAGGCTTCTGCCTCCAGCCTTCCGCCGCTGATCGAACGCACCAGTGTTTCTGCCCGATCGAATTCGCCGGCCGCAGCCAGCGCCGGTGCCAGGGCGGCGAGCGCCCGCTCGCGCCGGTCTGGGTCGCTGACCGAACGAGCCAATCCCTCGGCGTGGTTGGCCAGCGCGCTGGCCCGCTCGGCGTCGCCGGCCTCTGCGACAGCCCTCGCCAAACCACTGAGCGCCAACGCTTTCTTGTCCGGGCGAGCCATCGAGTTGACTGCTTTCTCAGCCCGGTCGGCCAGCACAACAGTCCGCTCGCGGTCATGAACTCCGCCAACTGCCGCGACGATGTTGATCAACGCCTGCACACGGTCAGTCGAATCCGTCGAGCGAATCAGGTCTTCAGCACGCTCAACCAGCGTGTCAGCCCGCTTGACGTCGCCTGCCAGGGCGACTGCCCCGGCCAGGAGAATCCATACCTGCGCCCGCTGGTCTGGACCTGGAAGCGAACGAATTAGATCCTCGGCTTGGTCAGCCAGGGCACTCGCCCGTTCGCCGTCGCCAGTTGCGGCCACCGCCCTCACCGCGGCGGTCAATGCGCGCGCCCTCGGCTCCGGCTGACCAACCGAGCAGGCCAGCGTGTAGGCGCGACGATCGTCGCCGGCTGCGGCCACCGCCGCCGCCAGTCCGGCCAACGCCCGCGCACGGCTGTCCGGGGAGTCAATCAGGCGAACCAGCTCCTCGGCGCGGTCAACCAGCCCGCCAGCCCGCTCGGTATCGCCTGCCGCGGCCGCCGCCCCGACTAGGCCACCCAGCGCCCACGCCTGCCAGTCCGGGCGGTCGAGCGTGCGAACCAGCTCCTCGACGCGGTCAGCCAGGCCGCCAGCCCGCTCAGCGTCGCCTGCCTGGGCGACTGCCCCGGCCAGGGCGATCCATACCTGGACCCGCCGGTGTGGATCAGCGACCGAGTGCATCAGCGCCTCGGCGCGGTCGGCCAGCACGTCAGCCCGCTCGACGTCGCCATCTCTGGCGACCGCCGCCGCGAGATCAGCCAACGCCGACGCCTGCCGACCGGGATCGTCGATGGAGCGTGCCAAGGCCTCGGCCCGAACAGGCTGGCCTAGCGAAGCCCAAACTACGGGTAGTCCGGTAGGGATGGTGGCGTTGCGTCCTGCAAGGTTGTCTCGATGAATGGCAAGGCGAGCCATGTCCAGTAGGTCAGGATCGGGCTGAGCGAGAATGACGTCCTGAGTGGTGGTGATTTCGGCGAGGGCAGCAGTGTCGCCTCCGGTGATGTCGAGCATCCGGTCGTGCCGGTGAGGGTCCACGGCGCAGGCGATCATCCTGGATAAATCGCCGGTGGCAAGCAGCATCCGGTAGTAGCCACGCAGCAGATATTCGGGGGTGCCGGCCGGCCATTGTTGCTCCCGAAAGGTGTCGGCCCAGACGTGCAGACGTTGCCGGTAGCCCTGCAGTCGCGCCTGGCCAAGGCGCTCAACGGCGGCGTTCTGCAGTTCTTCGTGACCGAGCACGTACAGGTCGGGTCCCATGTTGGGCTGCCAGCGGCTCGGGCGTTGAGTGAACGAGCGACCGGCGACAGTACCGAGGTGGTCCGCAACCTGCCAGGCCGGCGAGCCGGTCAAGTCAGCAAGGTCGTTGGCGCTGAGGCCGCCCCCGGCGGCCGTGAGAAGACCTAGCAGGTCCTGCTCGGCTGGAGCGCCCGACAGCAGCCTGGCCAACTCCCGCAGCATGTCTGCCCTACGCACCTCCGCCTGCGGCGATCTGTTCAGTGGTCGAACAATCCGGGGATCGCGTAACGGATGGTCATCTGGCACGTCGGTGGGGATCGGGGGGTTCGGCCGGCCAGAAACGACGATGCGCATTCCGGCCGGCGGCGTTGCGGGCAGCAGTGCGGCGATGCTGTGTGCGTCCGATCCGCGATCCTCATCCAAGCCGTCGATGAGCAGGATCAGCCGCTCACCTCGTGTCTGGCAGGCCTCGGCAGCACGGTCGAGTAGATCGAGAAAGCTCTGGTCGCGAGTCGCGTCCGTGTAATGGGCCGGCATTGGCTCACCAAGCAGTTCGGCCAGTTGCTCGATGACCACGTCGGTGAAGGCGACCCTGTCGCTCTGTCCGGCCCATCGGGCCGTGATGAAGAACGAGACGAGTCGTATCCCGTTCGGCGGGTGCAGGACGAACCAGGACATCAAGGCCGACTTACCAGCCCACGCGTCCGCACGCCACCACCGGTAGCCGGCGGCATCAGGCAACGTGCAAAACGCCGTCAGCTCGGCCAGTTCCTGTTCCCGGTCCAGCAGATCCGACGGGGCGATGCGCTGCACCTGCTGGCGGTAGGCCGACCGGGCGACAGGCCGTGAAGCGATGGTGACTGGCCCCTTGATCACGCCGGTGTTGGCGAATCCGCCGCTGTGAGCTGTCGCGTTGCCGGTCTCGCGGGCCAGTGCGTCGGGCAATCGTCTCAAGCTCACCGCGAGCCCTTCCGCCGCGCAGGGGCCTCGATGTCAGGGGCGAAGGTTCAGGCCGCTGTTGGCGCTGCCGCCATTGCTGGCCTGAGCGTCACCGGTGCGATCCGCTACTGCTGGCCCTGCGATCGTGGACGAGCCCGTCACCCCACTGTTCGCTCGGCTGCCCAGCCCACGTGCGGTGGCACTGCCGGTGTTGCCGGCGCGATGGCCTGGGCTGCTGCCCGGCAACGCCGCCCACACCGCCACACCTAGCGCCGCTACCGCGGCCAGGGCCGACGCGACGGTAGCGATTCGATCTGCTTGGTCCCACTGGCTGAACGCGAAGGTGGCTCCGAGCGCTCCTACCGCCAGACACGTCACCAGGATTGCTACCCGCCGCGCAGTCACCCCCACATCATGCGCTCCGCGACATCAAATGGACAGGCTCCGACGGGGCGCTTCACCACCGACGGTGTTGATCAAGAGGTTTGCGTCATCATCAGGCCGATCGATGACGCAAACTTCTTGATCAACATGGGCGGGGTCAGGGTTGGGGCGGGTCGGGTTACAGGGCGAACAGCAGGGCGGCGTCCAGGAGGACGACGACGGCGGTCGCGAAGTGGATGCCGAAGGCGACGGCCTTCGTGCCGCCGTTGCGCAGCACGATGAGGGTGTCGCTCAGTGGAACGAGCGCGACGACCAGCATGTACCACGCGACCGCCTCGGCAGTGGTGAAGGCGATCAGGGCGAGCCCGAGCAGCCCGAACGTGAGGTCCTTCAGCCCTTTGACGGTCAGGTAGGCGGGGTCGCCGTCCGGCTTGGCCGGCACCCCGTACCCAGCGGCTGCGGCCTGCGGCGCCAGCAGGAACCGCGCACCGATGAAGGCGACGAAGAGGCTGAGTACGACGGCGAGCCCGTAGGCGAGGGGTGCCAGCATGGGTCTGCTCCAATTCCTAGCGCTGCTAGATGTTAGAGCGACGCTAGCAGAGCGGCGGTAGGTTCGCTAGCGGTGCTAGGGTCGCTGTCATGTCGACTCAGGCGCGCCGCGAGCGCGAGCGGGCGGAACGGGAACGCGCCATCATCGCCGCTGCCCGCGACCTCGCCCTCGCGGAAGGCTGGGACGCGGTGACCACCCGGCGGCTCGCCGCCGAGATCGAATACAGCCAGCCCGTCCTCTACAGCCACTTCAAGGGCAAGGACGCCATCATGGCGGCGGTCGCCGTCGAGGGCTTCGCCGAGCTGGCAACCGCACTGGTGTCCGCCCGCGCCGCCGCGGCCGACCCACGACAGGCGGTCGCCGACGTCGCGGCGGCGTACGTCACCTTCGCCGAGCAGCGCCCAGCGCTCTATGACGCGATGTTCACCCTCGCCGTGGACCTACCGTTCGCCACCCAGACTGTCCCGACCGACCTGGCCCGGGGCTTCGCCGAGCTGGCCGAGACGGTGCGTCCGTTCGCCGGGGGCGGCGACCTGGAGACGCTCACCGAGACGTTCTGGAGCGGCCTGCACGGGCTTGTCACACTGATGCGCAGCGGCCGACTCCGCCGCCCCGGCCACGACCGCCGACTGGCAGTGCTGGTGGACCGCTTCTCCCGGTGAGCGCTCGCCGGCACGGCCCAGGCACACCCTGGGCCTAGCGACGATCGGGCCGCAGCGGGTGCCGGGCGCAGGGCGCGAGGTGGTCGACCGGCAGGGGGCACCGCGCGCCGCCGGGCAGTGGTCGATCACAGAACACCCAATGGCGTACGCCCTGCTGGTCCTCCGCCGAGACGGTGACCCCGCCCGGCTCGACCCGCGCGCTGAGCCGCACCAACACCCGAGCGGCGGTACGCGCGAAGATCCGGGCGCGCAGCAAATCCGGCGCAACGATCGGCAGGTGGATCACCCAACGCCCGCTCATCGGTGGTGGCACCGTTCGAGAAGCTGCCGCGGCCGCGGCGGATCGCCCCGCCTTCTCGTCGCACGTGGCTCGTCGCGCCGGCTCGACAGCCGACGGATCAGGTTGCGCACGGTGACCGCCCTTCGTCGGATGGATCGGCGTGCAGGGGCGGCCTCCGCCGCTTGCGGTCGACGGAGACCGCCCCGCCCTGCGGCCGTCCGGGGGGTACGGCAGCAGGCCGCGCCGGGGGAGCGCGGCGAGTGAGGTCTCGGCGGCGATGCGAGACCAGTACGAGAGGCGCCAACCGACCGCAGCAGCACCGCATCACCGAGAGCGACGCTACCGATACTGAGTCACCTATGTCAAGGACGTCGCTGAGTCAGCTACCCACCTATGTCACTCGCGCTACATACGTTGCCTGCGTCGAAGCGGCTGATCAATACTGGGCGAGCCAACCGACTGCAAGGGGCTCCACGTGCCTATCCCGCCCACTATGGACGAGCTGCTCGACGACCTCCTGAAGAAGATCAAGAGCGGGACCTATTCACCTGGTTCCCAGCTCCCGTCCGGGCGAGTGTTGGCAGACGAGTACGACGTCTCACAGTCCACGATCAGCCGTGCGGTGGCGAAGCTGCGGAAGCAGGGCGTGCTCGTTGGCCGTCCGGGGCGCGGTGTCTTTGTCGCGGAGTCCGGCAAGCGCTGACGCTCGTTGACCTCTGGGTCGCGCCCTACGAGGCGACCCGGAGTCGCCCGCGGCCCACCGCGCACTCGCACGGCCGGTTCGTCCAGGACGGTCGACGGCCGATTCGTCTACGACATCAGGTCCATAGCGAGCGCAAGAGACGCCGCGCCCCCGCTCGCCCCGCGCCCGCGCCCGCGCCCGCGCCTGCGCCCGCGACACGCTGATCGACTCGGCTTTCAGGAAATCGGGGCATTGAGCTGCCCCGGACACCGCGACTTCCTGAAAACCGAGTCGATCAAAGTCGTGCGTGCGTTAGTCGACAGTGGGCAGCTTCGGGCCGAGGACGTCGTCGGCGTCGACGATCGTGTACGCGTACCCCTGCTCGGCGAGGAAGCGCTGCCGGTGCGCCGCGTACTCCGTGTCGATGGTGTCCCGGGAGACCACCGTGTAGAAGTGCGCCTGCCGGCCGTCGGCCTTCGGCCGGAGCACACGGCCGAGCCGCTGCGCCTCCTCCTGGCGTGACCCGAACGTCCCCGACACCTGGATCGCCACCGCCGCCTCGGGCAGGTCGATGGAGAAGTTGCCGACCTTCGAGATGACCAAGGTCCGCAGTGAGCCGGACCGGAACGCGTCGAACAGCCGCTCCCGCTCCTTGTTGGTGGTCGAACCCTGGATGATCGGCGCGTCCAGGTATTCCCCGAGCTGGTGCAACTGGTCGATGTACGCGCCGATCACCAGCACCTGGTCGTCCGGGTGCCGGTCGACCAGCGCCTTCACCACCGGCAGCTTGGTGCGGGCGGTCGCCGCCATCCGGTAGCGCTCCTCCGCCTCCGCCGTCGCGTACGACATCCGCTCCGCGTCGGTGAGGGTCACCCGGACCTCGGTGCACTCGGCCGGGGCGATCCAGCCCTGCGACTCGATGTCCTTCCACGGCGCGTCGTACCGCTTCGGCCCGATCAGGCTGAACACGTCACCCTCGCGGCCGTCCTCGCGTACCAGAGTCGCCGTGAGGCCCAGCCGACGGCGGGCCTGGAGGTCCGCGGTGAACCGGAAGATCGGCGCGGGCAGCAGGTGCACCTCGTCGTAGACGACCAGGCCCCAGTCGCGGGCCCCGAAGAGGTCCAGGTGGGTGAACGCACCGCCGCGCCGAGAGGTGAGCACCTGGTACGTGGCGATGGTGACCGGGCGGATCTCCTTGCGCTCGCCGGAGTACTCGCCGATCTCCTCCTCAGTCAGCGAGGTACGGGCGATCAGCTCCCGCTTCCACTGCCGGCCGGCGACAGTGTTGGTGACCAGGATCAGTGTTGTCGCCTTCGCCTCGGCCATCGCCGCCGCGCCGACCAGGGTCTTGCCGGCGCCGCAGGGCAGCACCACCACCCCCGACCCGCCGGCCCAGAACGCCTCCACGGCCTCCCGCTGGTACGAGCGCAGCGTCCACGGCTTGCGCCCGTCCTTGCCGGCCTCGGCCAGCTCGATCGGATGCGCCTCACCGTCGACGTAACCGGCCAGGTCCTCCGCCGGCCAGCCCAGCTTGAGCAGCGCCTGCTTGAGCCGGCCACGCTCGGACGGGTGCACCCGGATGGTGTCGTCGTCGATCCTGTCGCCGAGCATCCCGGCGAGCTTCTTGCTCTTCGCCACCTCGATCAGCACCAGCCGGTCCAGTGCGCGCAGCACCAGCCCGTACGCCGGGTCGTTGGCGAGCTGAAGCCGGCCGTACCGGTCCATCGTCTCGGCCACGTCCACCAGCAGGGCGTGCGGCACCGGGTAGCGGGAGTACTTGAGCAGCGAATCCACGACGCCCTCGGCGTCGTGCCCCGCCGCGCGGGCGTTCCACAGGCCCAGCGGGGTCAGCCGGTAGGTGTGCACGTGCTCCGGCGAGCGTTCCAGCTCCGCGAACGGCGCGATCGCCATCCGGCAGGCCTGCGCGTCGGGGTGGTCGATCTCCAGCAGCAGGGTCTTGTCCGACTGCACGATCAGTGGTCCACCGCTCACGCCAGTGTCCTCTCCTCGGTTGGCCGACCGGCCGGAACGGGTCGCATACCCGCTGCTGGCCGACCATCCAGTGTTGCACGATGCGGGACTGCGGAAGAAAGATGCTCACCGGGCGCAACCGTGATGGCACTCACGAACGTCTAGTAAAGGGACGACTGTCTGGGGAGGGCCCATGAAGCATGTTCGGATCGCCTCCCGGCTGGTTGCCCTCGTGGTGGTCGTGCTGGTCGGCGCGGGAGCGTGCGCGTTCGATCCGCAGTCCGGCGGGAGTGGTGGCGGGGGAGCCGCCCCAGCCGGTGCGGCGGAACAGGCAACGGGGGCGGGCGACACGTCCGGGCCCGACCAGCACGGCCGGCCCACACCGGCCGCGCCCACGGCGAAGCCCTCCCGGAAACCCACCCCAAAGCCGACCCGCCCGGCACCCACCACGACCCCCGGCACCGGTACGCCGACCGTCGCCGGCTGCCCCCAGGGGCAGCACCAGCGCGCGGTGGAGACCCACCTGACCCGATTGGGTGGGTTCGGGACGGTGACAGTGGACGGCCGGCAGTCCGCCGCCGACTGCGCGGCGATCAAGAAGTTCCAGAAGAGGTACGGCATTCGCCCCGTCGAGGGTCGCGCCGGACCAACCACCCTCGACGTGGCCCAGCGCCTCGCCACCACCGACACGACCCGCTGCAAGGCCGGCACCGGCACCACGTTCTGCGTGGACCTGACCCGGCAGACCGTCTGGGCGCTCCGCGGCGGCAAGGTGATCATGGCACCGACGGTGACCCGCACCGGCATGTCCGGCTACCGCACCCCGGCCGGCACGTACACCATCAACTACCGCAACCCGAAGGAATGGTCGAACCCGTACGAGGTGTGGCTGCCGTACTGGCAGCACTTCACCCAGGGGATGGGCTTCCACGAGACCACCACCTACCTGCACGAAAAGTCGATCGGCTCGCACGGGTGCGTCAACCTGCTGCACGCCGACGCCGTCCGGATGTGGCAGCTCGGCAAGGTCGGCACCCGGGTGGTGCTGATCGGCCGACGCCCCGGCACCTGAGTGACCCGGAACGAATCGCGGCGATAACCCCCTGTCCGACCGGACTAACGAGTGTCACCCTTGGAGTCCAGGGCCGGACCGGGCGGGGAGGCTGGGCATGACGGTCGACCGTGACGTGATCGCGGAGCACGAACACGTACCACCCGATGAGGTGTCCCGAGCGACTGTGATCGCGTACGCCGTCGCGGCGACGCTCCTCCTCGGGTGGTTCCTCTTCGGCTGGCTGGTGCTCCAGCAGGGCTTCGTCGACTCGGTCGGGGAATCCGCCGGCGCCGGCTTCGCGCTGCTGCTGATCATCTCAGTGGTCGGCACCGTACGCCGCAGCCGCCGCTGACCGACGGCGCCCCCGCGGTGGCCGCCGCCGGTCAGTCCGCCACCACCGCCGCGGTGATCCGGTGCAGCGCGAACGTGTGCAGCATCTCGGTCCGTTCGTCCTCGGCCCGCAGATAGCCGGCACCGATCGAGACCGGCTTGAGCAGGCGTGACGCCGTCGCCCCGTGCGCGTCGACGTAACCAACCCAGACCAGCGCCTTGTCCCGGACCGCCTGCTGGAGCACCGCCAGGGCCTCGCTGTGGGTGTGCGCCGGCACCGGGCCGCCGCCCAGCCCCGGCGCACCGCCGCGCACCACCGCCGGTGCCCGTCGGGCGGCCCGCGCCGCAGCGTCGCCTCGCCGGATGTGCTCCACCACGCCGAGCAGCCGGGGCATGGGCAGCTTCGGGGCGGCCAGCGGGTCGATCGTCCTGGTGGTCACCGACACCCGGGGCGGGGCCCGCCGGATTCGTGGCCGGGTCAGCACCGTGCTGCCGGTGCCGTCCTCCTGCACCGGGGCGTACCCCGCGTCGCGCAGCGCGCCCAGCAGCCGACCAACCTGGTACTGCGTACACAGCACCGTGGGCGCGAGCCGGCGCAGCGCCAACGACTCCAACCGCCGGTCGGCCAACACCTCGCTGATCAGCGTCTCGTCGTCGCTGCGCAGGTACGCCCCGGCCAGGCCGACCCGCAGCCCGCCGTGCTTACGGGCCACGTCGTCGATCAGGTAGGTGAGCCCCTGCGGCACCGGGGTACGTGACCGACGCCGGAACACGTCGTGCAGGTCGTCGGCCGTGTAGCCGGAATCCAGGGCCCGCCGCACGCTGGCCGTGGTGACACGGTGCACGCTGGCCCCACCGGCCGACTCAAGCTCGGTCATCGACTCCAACTCGACGGCGAGCGCCGGCTCGGGTGGGCCGGGCACCACCACTGTCAGGTCGGCCTGCACCAGAAAGTGGTCGACCGGTGCGGGCAGCAGCGCGTCCAGCGCGCGTGCGGCACCGGACGGTTCGCCGCTCTCGACGTCGGCGTGCACGCCCAGCGGGTCGTCACCCCGCTCGTCGGTCGACGTCAGGTCCCCGAGCAGCAGCCGACCGTACGAGGTGAGCGCCCCCAGCCCCGTCACGCCCAACTGTGCGGCCTCGGCCAGCACCTCCCGGTGGGCGGCGTCCCGGCCCCGGCTGCGACGCGGGGCCCGCCAGTCCAGCAGCTCCTGCACCTCCTGCGGGGTGGGTGCCGTCGCCGGCTCCAGATCGGCGAGTACGCCGAGCACCGCCCGTCGGGTGGCCGGCACTCCGGCCCGCTCGGCCTCGGCGGAGAGCGCAGTGATCGGCCGGTCCCGGTCGTCACGGCGGCCCACCAGCCCCACCTGCCGGGTCATGGTCAGCCACGCTCGGGCGAGCTGCTCCCACCGTTGGGCCAGCGAGGCGGCCCGCCACACCTCGTATCCACCGGTCGGCAGCACCTGCTGATCCGCCCCGTACCGGCCGGTGGTCGCACCGGGCATCTCCAGCTCACCGAGGAGCCCTGCCGCGTACGCCACCTCCAGCAGCAGCGCCGTGGTGGGTTCGTCCAGCCCGCCGGTACGTGCCAACCGGCGCAGGTCCCGTACACCGATGCCACCCGAACGCAGCACCGGCGCGGGCTCGTCGGCGAGCTGCTCCAGCAGCCCTTCGGTGTTTCGGACCACCTCAATGGTCTGGCCGGCCCCGGCCGAGTCGACAGCTTTCGGCTCGCGCGGCGCGGCGGCCACCGGCGGTGGGCTGGTACGCAGCGGCCCGAGGGGGCCGCTGTCGCGGCGCAGTAGCAGGCCGACCTCGCGGGGCAGCTCCACAGTTCCGCTGGCCGTGGACGAGCCTGTCGTCGCCGGGACCAGCAGTCGGTTGTCGACGAGCCACCGCACCGGGGAGCCGGTCGGGGCGCCCCCGTTGGTCGGGTCGGTGAGGACCGGGTCCGCCGCGCCGAGCGGGGGCGCCTGCAACGCCCCCGGCGGCACGCTGCCCACCGGCGGGCCGGCCGCCAACCGGTCCAGGATCGCCCGGGCCGAGGGTGGGGCGGCGAGCACCGTCCGTCGGAGCTTCGCCGGGTCCGCGCAGAGCGCGGCAGTGCGCGGGTCCAGCTCCGCGGCTGGTCGGCCGAGCCCAGCGGGGTACGGGGAGACCTCGTCGACGGCGGGCAGCACCTGGAGCGCGTGCTCCGGGCCGTACAGCAGGAAGAGCGCACGCAGTCGGCCCACGGCGGCCCGGACGGCCGTCGGAGCCGGCGGCTGCGGCCCGGAGGTCGCCATCGCGAGCACGGTGTCGGTGGCGGTGGTGGCGTCGTCCGGATTCCGGGTGAGCCGGGCGGCGTCGAGGATCTGGAGGGTGAACTGGTCCAGACCGTCCAGCGCGCGGGCCACGGAGACCCGGGACTGGGCCCGGATGGCCAGGGCGGAGACGTCGGCCGGCACAGGCACGACGAGGTCGGGCCGCAGCTGGAGGAGCGCGGCCAGTGACTCGTCGGGCAGCGACCGCAGGTGGTCGGCGAGTGAGGTGGTCATCGTCTTTCCACGCTAGCCCGGCACCGGGCTTCCGCGCCCCTCGGACGTCCGGTCGACCGGGAGTAGCCGGTACGTTTCTCGACATGCCCGCACTGACCGTCGGATTCGACCTCGACATGACCCTGGTGGACTCCCGCCCCGGCATCGCCGCGACGTACCGGGCGCTGACCGCGAGGACCGGTGTGCCGGTCGACGCCGAACTGGCGGTGTCCCGGCTCGGGCCGCCGCTGCGTACCGAGATCGCGCACTGGTTCCCGCCGGAGCAGGTCGAGTCGGCCGTGCGGGTGTATCGCGAGCTCTACCCGGCGTACGCGATCACCCCGACGCTCCTGCTGCCCGGCGCGCGGGAGGCCGTCGAGGCGATCCGTGCGCGGGGTGGCCGGGTGCTGGTCGTCACGTCCAAGATCGGTCGGCTGGCCCGGTTGCACCTGGACCACCTCGGTCTCAGTGTCGACGAGTTGGCCGGCGACCTGTTCGCCGAGCAGAAGGCGACAGCTCTGCGGGAGCACGGCGCTACCCACTACGTCGGTGACCATGTCGCGGACATGGTGGCGGCGGCGGCGGCCGGGGTGCCCGGCATCGCTGTGGCGACCGGCCCGTGCTCCGCCGATGAGCTGCGCGCGGCCGGGGCGGAAGTGGTGCTGGACGAGCTCACCGAATTCCCAGCGGCGCTCGACGGGATGATCCAGCTAGCCTTGGAGCAGTAGCGGCTCAAGTGAAGCAGGGGTTTTCAGGTGCCTACGGGTCGAGTGAAGTGGTACGACACGGCCAAGGGATACGGCTTCGTCACGAGTGACGAGGGCGGCGACGTGTTCCTGCCCAAGGGGGCGCTGCCGGCGGGTGTCACCGACCTCAAGGGTGGCCAGCGGGTCGACTTCAGCGTGGTGGACAGCCGCCGGGGCGCGCAGGCCATGGGGGTCAAGCTGCTGGACGCGCCGCCGTCGATGGCAGAGCTACGTCGTCGGCCGGCGGAGGAGCTGCACGGCCTGGTCGAAGACATGATCAAGGTGCTGGAGGCGAAGGTCCAGCCGGACCTGCGCCGGGGTCGGTACCCGGACAGGAAGGCCGCGCAGAAGATCGCTCAGCTGGTCCACGCGGTGGCCCGCGAGCTGGAGGTCTGAGGCACCAGGCCGGCGGTGGCGGCCCGGTCGAGCAGTGCCGCCACCGCGGCGAAACCGGCCTCGCCCAGGTCCGCTGTGAACTCGTTGACGTAGAGGCCGATGTGCCGGTCGACCACGTCGAGCTCCATCTCCTGGGCGTGCGCCAGCACGTACTCCCGGCTGGCCGCCGGGTCCGCCCAGGCCTGCCGGACCGACTCGCGGACCCAGCCGGCCGCGGCCTCCGGGTCGACCGCCCCGCGCCGGGCCAGGATCGCGCCGAGGGGGATGGGCAGACCGGTGTCGGCCTCCCACCATTCGCCGAGGTCGACAAGGGCGGTCAGGCCGTGCCGGTGGTAGGTGAACCGGGCCTCGTGGATGACCAGCCCAGCGTCGTAGCGCCCAGCCGCCACGCCCGGCATGATCTCGTGGAACGGAACCACCTCGATCCGGGCCGGTGGTCGCCCGGCCGACCAGAGCCGGAACAGCAGGTACGCGGTGGTCCGGTCGCCCGGCACCGCCACCGTGGCACCGGTCAGGTCGGTGCGGTCCGGCCCGCCGTCACTGTCGCCCCGGGTGAGCACCAGCGGACCGCAACCGCGACCGAGGGCGCCGCCGCAGGGCAGCAGGTGGTAGTCGTCGAGCAGCCACGGCAGCGCCGCGAAGCTCACCTTCACCAGGTCGAACGCGCCCCGCTCGGCTGCCGTGTTCGTGACGTCCACGTCGGCGTACGTCACCTCGACCGGCGGCGCGCCGGGCACCTGCCCGTGCACCAGCGCGTGGAAGACGAACGTGTCGTTGGGGCAGGGCGAGATAGCCAGGGAGAGCGCCACACCCTCACGGTAGCCCCGCCCTCAGCCCGGGGTCCGTGCCCACCCCACGACTGTGATCCGCAGCGGTGTTCCGAGTCGGAGCGAGGCGGCGGCGCGAAGCCGGCGGAAGCCCCGCCCGGTGGAAGGGACGCGTGGGAACGGCCGACCCAGCCGGGTCTAGCACCTGCCCAGGTCTCCCTTTGGAGCTGATGCCACAAACGAATCGCCCGGCGTCGGCGATCGTGGGTCTGCAACCGGACATGCTGTCTAGCTAGGGACATGCTGTGTACCTAGGGATATGCGGTGTATTTAGGGACATGCTGTGTAGCTGGGGGCATGGGTCGGGCGGTGATGTCGCAGACGGTTCAGCTCCAAAGGGGCTCACGGGAGTAGGTCGTCCACCGAGCGGAGCGGTTGTCCACAGCGTTATCCACAGCCCGACGCAGGGTGTTGATCGCGCACTGACCAGCCGGGACCATCGGTCTGTGACCGAGGCGAGTGACAACACCGACGAGGTCGGCGGAGCCGATCTCGGGCAGGCGCTCCGTGCGTTGCGTCGGCGGGCCGATCTGAGTCAGCGACAGTTGGCCGAGAAGTCCGGGGTGCCACAGCCGACGCTGGCCCGGATCGAGTCGGGGCGATCGATCAATCCCCGATTCCGGACAGTGGAACGCCTCGTGCAGGCAGCGGGTGGGCAGTTGGCCGTTGGCGTCCCGGCAGCATCCGGCTTCGCCGAGCCCGTGCCGGTTCCGCACCACGACATGCGGGACGAGGCAGGCCGTCGATACCCGGCTCACCTGGACGTGTGGCCGGTCCACGAGCCTCGGGACTGGCCCGGCGCCTGGTGGGCGGAGTGGTACCGGTTGCCGCCCGAGCGGTATCCACTTCCGCTGCCACCGGCAGCGTACGAGCTGAACCGGCGCTACCGCGACAACCGACGGTGGGGTGCCGAGGTGCAACGGACCGCGCGGGTGCGCCGGGTGCTCACCAACGACCTGCCGGCCACGTCCTGGCGGTACGTTGCCGAGCTTCCCGGCGGGAAGCTGGTCGGTGAACTGCGGGCCCATGAGCGCAGCCCGTTCCTGGAGTTCGGAGAGTGGATTCCGGGCCTGCCGGAGCGGGAGATGGTGCTCGACGGCGTGCTCGTCGATGCCCGATATCGGCGGTTGGGGCTGGGGCGTCGGCTGGTCAGTGCACTGATAACCGAGATGCGCGAGGCGGGCATCGACGATGCGGCGGCGATCGCCGAGGGCTTCGGCACCGAACTGCTACTGGCGTGCGGCTTCGAGATCGAGGGGCGCCGTCCGGCCGCACTGCGCCTGGGCCCTCCGGGTAAACGCTGGTTCCTCTGAGCCTCGGCTGAGTCAGCGCAGTGCCGGGGCCGCCGCGGTCAGGGCGGCGAGGGCTTCGCGCAGCCGCCAGGCGTCCCGGTCGCGGGGGCCGATCGGGTTGGAGATGGTGCGCAGTTCGGCGAAGGGCACCCCGGCCTGTGCCGCGGCGACCGCCACGCCGTACCCCTCCATGGCTTCGGCGACCGCCTCCGGATGCCGACGGCGCAGCTCGTCGGTGCTGGCCGTGGTGCCGGTGACGGTGCTGACAGTGAGCACCGGCCCGGCCGTGGCCGTCGGGAGGGCGGCTCGCAGCGCCGCCAGCAGGCCCGGGTCCGCCGGCACCCTGCTGCCCGCACCGATCAGCGCGGGTGGCATGCCCAGCTCGTCGACCGGAATGAAGCCGCCGGGCGACTCCGCGCCCAGGTCCGCGGCGATGCTGGCGGTGCCGAGAACCGTGTCGCCGACCTCGGCCCGCCCGGTGAAGCCGCCGGCCACGCCGGCGCTGACCACCGCACGGTACGGGCGGCCGGCGGCCTCCGCCAGCGCCAGCAGCCGGGCCGTGGCGGCACCGGCGACGGCCGGACCCACACCGATCGGAGTGACTGTCACCGTGGGGTCGGTCAGCCCGGCGCGGACCGCGTCCGCCTCGGCTGGAACCGCCGTCACCACCAGCAGGCCGGTCACGGGACTGAGCCGGGGGACTCCCGGCGGGTTTCGTCGTCGGCCCCGCCACCCGGGCCGCCAACGGCCGACGACGGGCGGTAGATGTGGTAGCCGGGCGGGGCGAGGCTCGGGTCGTCGTACTGCGGCGAGCTGGTCTGGGCCGGCGCCGGTGAGGTTGGTGTGGGGTCCCCGGGCTCGTCAGCCGGGTCGTCCTCGGTCAGCTCGTCGTCGCCGAGCGGTCGGCCGGCCAGCTTCTCGCCGCGCAGCCGGGCGGCGGCCAGCACACCCCGGATCGCGGCCAGTACGCCGACCCCGGCGGCCACGGCGATGCCCATCCGGCCATCGAACGGCACCAGCCCGAGCCCGCCGCCGGCAACGAAGGCGAGCATCAACACCGTCTCGGAGTGGGCGAAGGAACTGGCCCGCAACCGTTCCGGGATGCGTTCCTGGATCGACGCGTCCACCGCCAGCTTCGCTATCCCGCTGGCCAGCGCGGCGACCAGGCAGAGCAGGGCGACCATCAGCAGCGAGAACTGGATGACGGCGAGCACCGCCACCCCGGCCGCGATGATCATGCTGCTGGACTGGATGGCGGTCGGCCGGTGGATGCGTAGTCGGGTGCCGATGGCGGTGGCCAGGAACGTACCGACCGCGAGCGCGCCGCCGACCACGCCCAACGCCCACTCGGCGCCCAGATCCCGGCCGAACACCACTGTGGTCAGGTCGCCCTTCTTGATCGCGAAGGCGAGGAAGAGCAGCAGGAAACCGTAGAGCGCGCGTAGCGTCGCCGCGCCGATCAGGGTGGCGATCACCAGCCGGCCGGACGGTCGGCCCCGGCCCAGCGGCCGGTCGCCACGGCGGCGGCCCAGCGCGCGCAGTGGCCGGGGGACCCGCTCCGGTGGCTCCGAGTCGGCCTTCGGCGGCAGCCGCAGGGAGATCACCATGCCGACCAGGAAGATCACCGACGCGACCCTCAGCGGCCACTGCGGCCCGAACCAGAACGCGGCCAACCCGATCGGCGCCACCAGCGCGCCCGCGACAGTGCCGTAGACGCTGGCCCGGGCACCCACCTGGGACAGGCCGAGCCCCTCCGGCAGCAGGCGGGGCACCGCCGCGGAGCGGGCCACGCCGTACGCCCGGGAGAGCGCGAGCACCCCGAACGCGGCCGGGTAGAGCCCGAAGCCGTGGATGTAGTCGGAGATCAACCAGGCCAGGAAGGCGCGGCCGAGCATCGTCGCCGCCAGGGCGTACCGCCGGCCGTGCCGGAAGTGATCCAGCAGCGGGCCCACCACCGGGGCGAGCATCGCGAACGGCACCATGGTGACCAGCAGGTAGAGCGCCACCTTGCTGCGGGCCTCGCCGAGCGGCACGTTGAAGAAGATCGTGCCGGCCAGACCGATGGCGATCAGGGTGTCACCGGCGCAGGAGAGCGCGTGCAGGTCGAACAGGCGAACCATGCCGACCTCGCCGCCGGCACCCCGGGCGCGGGCCCGACCGGCCCGGCGGGTCACCCAGCGGCCGCTGCCCACCGAACCGCGCAACAGCAGCCGGATGGCGCGAATGCCGGTGCCGACGGTCCGCCCGAGGACGGATCGCCCGGAGGGGGAGTACGACGGCATGTGCACCATCCTCGCCCATCTGATCCGGGTACGCCGCACCACCGCTGGGAAAGGTTCCCCGGGAGTCCCTGTCACCCCTGCGAGGCGCATGGGGAACAATGGTCGGGTGACCAGGCCCGCTTCCACCCGTGCCGCCCGTCTCGACCAGGTCTGCGCCGCCGCCGTCGAGGTGGCCCGCGCCGGCATCACCGAGGTGGACGCCGACGACGTCGGCGACCACCTGCAGGTCGTTGCCGAGGGTGACCGGCTGGTCACCCACTACTTCGAATGTCGCCTCGCCGGCTACAACGGCTGGCGCTGGGCGGTCACCGTCACCCGGGTGCCGCGCAGCAAGACGGTGACCATCTGCGAGACGGTGTTGCTGCCCGGCCCGGACGCGCTGCTCGCGCCCGGTTGGCTGCCCTGGCAGGAGCGGCTCAAGCCGGGCGACCTGGGGCCGGGTGACCTGCTCCCGACCTCGCCCGACGACGATCGGCTGGTCCCCGGTTACCTGCTCTCCGACGACCCGGCGGTCGAGGAGACGGCATGGGAGTTGGGCCTCGGGCGTGCCCGCGTGCTCTCCCGGGAGGGCCGCATCGACACGGCGCAGCGCTGGTACGAAGGTGACCACGGCCCCGCCGCGGCCATCTCGTCCGCCGCTCCGTCCGCCGCCCGCTGCGGCACCTGCGGCTTCTACCTGCCGCTGGCCGGTGCGATGCGGCAGGCGTTCGGGGCGTGCGGCAACTTCTACGCCCCCGACGACGGCCGGGTGGTGAGCGCCGACCACGGTTGCGGCGCGCACTCCGAAACGTTGATCGAGGCGGCCGAGACCGCTGTCGACGAGCTGCCCACGGTGTACGACGACAGCGCGGTGGAGGCCATGTCGGTCAGCCGGGCGCCGGGCTCGGTGGAGGCGGCTGAGCCGGCGGAGCCGTACGGGCACTCCTGATCGTCCGCGCCGGATTGCTCCGGCGCGGAGGTCAGCTCACCTCGCGCGGCGGCGTCGCCGGTTGGCGTCGTGCCGCATCATCACGGCGAGACCCGGGAAACCCCACAGGAAACCGGCGAGGCAGGTCCAGAGCCAGTTCTGGTGACCGTGGTCGGTCAGCCAACCCCTGAAGAAGATCAGCAGGACCAGCCCGGCGACCGCCCACGCGATCAACCCGGCGAGGGCGAACGGCACCATCGGCGGATCTAGCGGTGCGGGCCGCGGTGGCTGCTCGTTCGGCATTCGGCAAGCGTACGGGATCTACTTCCCCTGCCCACCGACGATCTGGGACGATGCGCGCGACAACTGGAAGATCACCTGCGAGGACCTGATGGCCGTAGCGCCGCCCGAGAACGGCACACCTCCCAACCCCGCTCATCCGCGTAACGGTTTCGACCGGTTCTTTGAGATCTCCGCCCGTGGCTCGACGTTGAGCCGTGAGGTACGCGGTGGCCTGGCGACCTTCTTCACGATGGCCTACATCGTGGTGCTCAACCCGCTGATCCTGGGCGGCGCCGTCGACGGTGACGGCAAGAGCCTTCCGATTCCGGCGTTGGCTGCCGCGACCGCGCTGGTCGCCGGCCTGATGACCATCCTGATGGGTGTGGTCGGCCGGTTCCCGCTGGCGCTCGCCGCCGGTCTGGGTGTCAACGCCCTGGTGGCGTACGAGATCGCCCCCGAGATGACCTGGGCAGACGCGATGGGTCTGGTGGTGATCGAGGGTCTGATCATCGCGGTGCTGGTGCTGACCGGTCTGCGGACCGCTGTGTTCCGCTCGGTGCCGACCCAGATGAAGAGCGCGATCGGGGTCGGCATCGGTCTGTTCCTGACCATCATCGGCCTGGTGGACGCCGGCTTCGTGCGGCGCATCCCGGATGATGCCAACACCACGGTTCCAGTCGGCCTGGGCATCGGCGGCAAGCTGGTGAGCTGGCCGATGCTGGTCTTCGTGGTGGGCCTGCTGATCACGCTGGTGCTGGTGGTCCGTCGGGTGAAGGGCGCGATCCTGATCGGCATCCTCGCCTCGACGGTGCTCGCGGTGATCGTGGAGGCCATCGGCAACATCGGCCCGTCGTTCGTCAACGGTCAGCCCAACCCGAAGGGCTGGTCGCTGAACGTGCCGGAGTTGCCGAAGTCGGTGGTCGACCTGCCGGACCTGTCGCTGCTCGGCAAGTTCAACGTGTTGGACTCGTGGGGCCGGGCCGGTTGGCTGGTCGTGCTGATGTTCATCTTCACGCTGTTGATCACGGACTTCTTCGACACCATGGGCACCATGGTCGCGGTCGGCCAGGAGGGCGGCCTGCTCGACGAGCAGGGCACTCCGCCGAAGGCCAAGGAGATCCTGCTTGTCGACTCGATCGCGGCGGCGGCCGGCGGTGCGGCCAGCACCTCCAGCAACACGTCGTACATCGAGAGCGCTGCCGGTGTCGCGGAGGGTGCGCGGACCGGCGTGGCCAACCTGGTCACCGGCGTGCTCTTCCTGCTCGCGATGTTCCTGGCGCCGCTGGTGGTGATCGTGCCGTTCGAGGCGGCGTCGACGGCCCTGGTGGTGGTCGGGTTCCTGATGATGACAGCGGTGCGGACGATCGACTGGTCCGACTACGAGATCGCCATTCCGGCGTTCCTCACCATCGTGCTGATGCCGTTCACCTACTCGATCTCCAACGGGATCGGCGCTGGTCTGATCACCTTCGTGGTGGTCAAGCTGGCGCGGGGCAAGGCCCGTGAGATCCACCCGTTGCTGTACGGGGTGGCAGTGCTCTTCGTGCTGTACTTCCTGCGTGGGCCGATCGAGTCAGTGGTGCTCTGAGCCACGTCCGGGCGGGGAGTCGATCGGGACTCCCCGCCCGTACCATCTGAATCCCCTCGTGAGCCTGGTCATAACGGATGTCGTTAGCCATGCTCATTAGTTAAGCTAACTACTGTGACGGAGCGGACGGTGACGGCGGAACGCGTGCCACCGGCGCAGCTGGCTCCCCAGCTGCGTGATGCGATCACCCGACTCAACCGGCGGGTCCGACAGGCCCGGCCGGTCGGCGACCTCACGGTCACCCAGGTCTCCGCGCTCACCAGCCTGCGGCTGGCGGGCGCGATGACACCCCGGGAACTGGCCGACGTGGAGCGGGTGCAGCCGCCGACGATGACCAAGATCGTCGGGAAGTTGGAGGACCGCGGCCTCGTGCGGCGGACACCCCATCCGACCGACGGGCGGCAGGTCATCCTCGCGGCGACCGAAGGAGGGCAGGCCGTGCTCGACCAGTTCGAGCGGGCCCGCGACGAATGGCTGGCCCACCGGCTGGCCGCGCTCGACGAGGACGAACGGGAGACCCTGCAGAGGGCCGCCGAGATTCTTCAGCAGCTCGCTCGCGCCTGAGCCGCACCCGCGCCACCGGGTCCGTGCCGTCACGTGTCGATGACGCGTACGTCCGGAGGAGGCGCACCAAGAGTGCAGGCGAAGCTGAGCACGATGTTCCAGTCCCTACAGGTCCGCAACTACCGCCTCTTCGCATCCGGGCAGCTGATCAAGTTGATCGGCGTCTGGATGATGTTCATCGCCCAGGACTGGCTCGTCCTCGAGCTCTCCAACAACTCGGCGACCGCGCTCGGCGTGGTCACCGCCTGCCAGTTCACCCCGGTGCTCCTGCTCACCCTGCTCTCCGGCCGGCTCGCCGACCGGTACGACAAGCGGGTGCTGCTCTTCGCCGCCAACGCCTTCTGGAGCCTGCTGGCGCTCGGCATGGCGATGCTGGTCCTCACCGACCTGGTGCAGCTCTGGCACGTCTTCGCCTTCGCCGCGCTGCTCGGCACCGCCAACGCCGTGGAGACCCCGGTCCGGCAGGCGTTCGTCTCCGAACTGGTCGGCACGCCGCTGCTGCCCAACGCGCTGTCGCTGAACGCCGCAGTGTTCAACTCCGCCCGGATCGTCGGCCCGGCCGTGGCCGGCCTGGCCATCGCCGCGTTTGACGTCGGCCCGGTCTTCCTCTTCACCGCCCTCAGTTCGGTCGCGCCCCTGGTCAACGTCGTCCGGATGCGCACGACCGAGCTGCACCGTGACGCCCTGCTGCCCCGCGACGAGCGGGCGTCCGCCCGGGTCGTCGACGGCCTGCGGTACGTGTGGCGTCGCCCCGACCTGCTGCTGCCGATGGCGATCATGTCGGTGATCGGCATGTCGCTGTTCAACTTCCAGCTCACCCTGGCCGCGTTGGCGAAGACGGTCTTCCACACCGGAGCCGCCTCCTTCGGCCTGTTCAGCACGGCGCTGGCCGTCGGCGCGCTCGGCGGAGCGCTCAGCGGCACCGGTCGCCGTAGCCGCCCGTCCGTGTGGCTGGTGCTCGGCGCGGCGATCGCCTGCGCCAGCTTCGGCACCCTGGTCGGCCTCTCCACCGCGTACTGGCTGGTGGTGGCGCTGTTGGTGCCGACCGGCTTCTGCATGGTCTTCTTCGCCCAGGCCGCCAACCAGCGGATCCAGATGGGCGTCGACGCGGCCTTCCGGGGACGGGTGATGGCCCTGTGGGTGCTGGTGTTCCTGGGCACCAACCCGGTCGGCGCGCCGCTGATCGGCTGGGTCGCGGAGCACTACGGTGCCGGTGCCAGCATCTGGATGGGTGGGCTCATCTCGCTGGCCGCCGCGCTGATCGCGCTCACCTGGCAGTTGCGCCACTCCGGTGCCCGGCTGCGGTTCCGGGTGCTGCCGATGCCTCGTTTCTACGTCACCTCGACCGACTGCTGAGGTTTACCACCGACGCCGGCCGCGTCCGGTTGCGCGGATTGCGCGGATGCGGCCAAACCGCTGGCGGGGTCGCACGGTGGGGCTTAGCGTCGATGCGTGGGAGTCGGACGCGCGCTGATGCTGGCCCTGGCGTTCCTCGCCGTGGCCACTCTGCCTGCGGCGTTCGCACTGATCTTCTGCTACGACGAGATCGTCGACCGGGTGGTCTGCGGCTTTTCCGAGTGGCGTGAGCGCCGACGGGAGAAGCGCACGATCGCCAAACTCGACCGCGCCATCGAGGCCGACGCCCTGACCCGGGACATCGACCTCAGCGAGTTCGACAGCGTTGACCGCCGGCCGCTGGAGCAGCTCGCCGCCGACCTGCGCCGTCTCGGCGGTCAGCGGGTCGGCGGCGGCGGTCGCTCGATGGTCTGGCACAGCGCGTTGCTCCAGGCGTACGACGACAGGCTTCGCCTCGCCTGCCGCGCCCTCGGCATCGCCGAGCACCTCGCCGAGCTGGAGGGCGTCGATCAGGAGATCGAGCGGGTCCGGGTGGAGGGCGTGCTGCACGCCGCCGGGCTGGCTCTTCCGGCGGCTCGGGCCGGGCTTCGGCAGCGGCACCGCTGATCTTCGTCGCGCTCCGCCCCTGGTGGCATCGGGTCTGTTGCTGGTGCGCGGCCGCCTCAGCGGCCGACCGCGTTACGAGCGGGTCGCCGCCTGGTCGCTGTGACCCGGCGGCACGTCGCTGATCGCTGTGGAAGGCCTGCTGCGGAGAAGCTCGCGGGCCTGGTCGGCGGCGCGGGTGATGCTCTCGCTGATGAAGTCGAGGAAGCGGGCGATGTTCTCCAGACGGGCGGCGGCGGGGGTGTGCGCGCCGAGGAGGGCGACGCCCTGGCGTGCGATCACGACGAGATGGTCGTTGGCCCGAGCGCTGGCGATCGTCGCCTGGTAGAAGAGCTCGTCGTCGACGACGTAGCGGTCGCGTCGGCGTTCGTCGCGTTCGCGGCGGACGAGGCTCTGGCTCTCCAGGAAGGTGATCGCCTTGGAGATCGACGCCGGGCTGACCTGGAGGCGTTGGGCGAGCTCGGACGCGGTGAGGCTGCCCGAGTCGGTGAGGAACAGTCTGGTCAACACCCGGGCCGCCATCCTGTTCAGACCGGAGGCCATGAGGACGGCGGTGAACGCCTCCTCGTAGTCGGCCACGGCCTGGGCGTCGCGTCCGTCTGATCGACGGGCCGCCTCGGCCCCACGGGAGGGGACGGGCTTGCGCCGGTGGGCGCGGCGCTCGGTGGCGTGGTGGGCCAGATCGGCGCGGTAGCCGGTGGGACCGCCGTTGCGCATCACCTCACGCGTGACGGTCGAGGTGGGACGGTCGAGGCGACGGGCGATCTCGGCGTAGGGGAGGCTGTCGGCCAGCCCCAGCGCGATCTGCTGGCGTTCCTGCTGGCTGAGTCTGCCTCCCGGCATCGCGATCTCCCTCGTGGTCTCCGTGGGGCAGCGGCCCCCCGACGCCGTCACCATAGCGTTAACCCACACATCAATGCAACGATGCGATGGTTGGCGTTGCATTAGATTCAGGCTCGTTGCAACAATCTCAAGAGCTTGAGCAGTCAAAACGCTGATCTGCTGCAACAAGCTTGTTGCGCGATCTGGAAAGCAACGTAGCGTTTCGCATGTCAGAAACAAGCGCGAACCTGGGAGAGCACGATGCAGACGTTCGACACACCCGCCCCCATCTCCGCCGTCCTGGACATCCCCGCCGGACGCATCCAACTCATCGCGGCAGACCGCGCCGACACCACAGTCGAGATCCTCCCGGCCGACCCTGCCAAGAGCAGCGACACGAGGGCCGCCGAGCAGACCACCGTCGCCTACGCCGACGGCGTCCTGCGAATCACCACCGCACGTCCCGCCAACAAGCTCTTCGGCCCCTCCGGCTCCCTCGAGGTCACCGTCCGGGTGCCCGCCGACTCCCACGTCGAGGGCAGGGCCGCCAGCGCCGAACTTCGCGGCGTCGGCCGACTCGGCGACGTCGCCTTCGACGGGGCGTACCGGAACATCAAGATTGACGAGGCCGCGAGTGTTCGCCTCACCGCGATCGACGGCGACGTCGAGGTCGGCCGGCTCAACGGCCCCGCCGAGATCAGCACCGCCCGGGGTGACGTCACTGTCGCCGAGGCCATCCGCGGCACCGTCGTCCTCCGTACCCAGTCCGGCGACATCTCGGTAGCGGCGGCGACCGGCGTCTCGGCCGCCCTGGACGCCGGCACCGGCCACGGCCGCGTCAGCAACGCCCTCAAGAACGACGGCACCGTCGAGCTGGACATCCACGCCAGCACCCTGCACGGCGACATCAACGCCCGCAGCCTCTGAAAAGGACGGATCGAGATGACTGACAACCCCTCAACCAACTCCCCGTGGACCGGCATGGTGCCAGTCGACGACACGGCCCTGGCCGTCACCGACACCGGTGGCCCCGGCATCCCGGTGGTCTACCTCAACGGTCAGTTCGCCACCCAGGGCTACTGGCGGCGGGTCATCGCCGAGCTGGGCACCGAATTCCGGCACATCACCTACGACGAGCGGGCTCGCGGCAGGAAGTCGAAGCGCTCAGCCGACTACTCGTTCGAAGCGGCCGTCCGGGACGTCGACGCCGTTCTCGCCGCCCGGGGGGTGGCCCAGGCGGTGCTGGTGGGCTGGTCCTACGGAGCGGTGGTCGGGGCGCACTGGGCCAACCGGAACCCGGAGCGTGCCCTGGGCGCGGTCCTGGTCGACGGCGCGTTCCCGCACGACTGGCTCGACGAGGCAATGGCGCAACGGATCCGCAAGATGTTCCGACGGATGAACCTGTTCATGCCGCTGCTCCGCCCGACCGGCCTGACCCCACGCATGAATGCGAACCAGATGGCGGACAGCAACATCGAACTGGGCGAACTCTCCCGCGAGCGGGAACTGGGCCCGGTGCTGGACGCCATCAGCGTCCCGGTGCGGTACGTCGTCGCCTCGGGAACGTCCCTCGGAAGTCGCGGGGACGAACAGGAGCAGATCCGCGCCAGCCTCGACGCGGTGACCGCCCGCAACCCGCACATCAGCATCGGGGCGAAGGTCGCCAGCAACCACGGTGCGATCCTCAAGAAGGACTTCCGCGCCGTCGCCGGGGCCGTACGCGGGGTCGCCGCCGCTGATCACGAAGACGCCCGAGACGTTCGGTGAGGTCAGGACGCGCGCGTTGACGGGTGACGCACTGTCACCCGTCAACGCGAGGCGTCAGGACGATTCGCGGGCGGCTGGGCCGCTGCCGAAGAGCACGTCGTCCCAGCTCGGCAGCCGCTTGCGCGGCTTGCCGTTGGCGTCGGTGGACTCGCCGCCGCCGGCGGCCGCCGCAGCGCCCGTCCGGCGGGGCCGCAGCACCGCCAGCGACGGCACGGCCGGCACCTCCTTGGGCGCGTCCGAATCGTCGTCGAAGGCCGAACCCTGACCACCGCCGAGCAGCGCGGCGGCACCCCCACCGACCGGCCGCTGCCGGGGCGCGTCCGAACCGGCCAGGGCAGCCGGGGTACGCGGCTCCAGCCCGCGACCCGACGAGGCGCCGAGCGGGCGGTCCAGGGAGGCGAGCAGGGCGTCACGGCCGGCCCGGATCGGATCACGGCCGGGACGCGGGTGCTCGGACGCCGCCGGCAACCCGTGCCCACCGCGACTCGGCTCACCACGCGACGGACCAGGCAGGGCATGCCCACCGCGCTCCGGTGCCGGCTCCTGGCCGAGGATCGGCGTGGGCCGCTCGGCGCACAGGTACTGCGCCATGTCGTCGTGCGGGGCGACCGACTGCCGGGTCTTGTCCAGATCCCAGATGGCCTGCGCGGTGGCCTTGCCCGATGGCCAGGTGGCGATGATCCGCCAGGTGCCGTCGTCGCGCCGGTACGCGTCCCAGGAGATCTTCTCGGTGTCGATGCCGTGCTGGCTCAGCCGACCGTTTACCACCTCGGCGAGCGGGGTGGGCTTCTCCGCGCCCTTGAGGCGGGTGCGGCGGGCGTGCTGGGCGAGCATCGCCCGCTCCTGCAACACCGGACCGGCGTAGCGCAGCACCCGGTCGACAGGCACACCGGCGATCCGGGCGACGTCCTCAGCGGACTCACCGGAGCGGATGCGGGCCTGAATGTCCCGAGGAGACAGTGACGGAACCGGGTCGGCCGCGGTCGGCGCCACAGCCAGCGGCGGCGCACCGGGCTCGGCGTGCAGCGCACCGGAGATCCGTTCGTCGATCGGCAGGGCGAGCAGCCGCCCGACCTCGTCGGCGAGAACCAGGGCATGGCCGTCCTCGGAGAGGGCGACGAAGCGTACTGGGCGCATAGCGTTGCCTCCGTCCCGCTTCGCTGGCCGCACGCCACGAGTCGGCCACCCAGGCGTCTCGGACCACCGTACGCGCATCTGCCTCGGGGTGGGGGAAGCGACACCCCGCATGTCGTGACTGAGCTGCGGCGATGATCACGGTCGGTGTCCGTGGAGGCCCCGACGGACACCGACCGTGACCGAACGTCAGAGTCGCTCGACCACGTAGTCGATGGACGCGGTGAGCGCCTCGACATCGGCCGGCTCGACGGCCGGGAACAGCGCCACCCGCAGTTGGTTGCGACCGAGCTTGCGGTAGGGCTCAGTGTCAACGATGCCGTTGGCGCGCAGCGCCTTGGCGATCGCCGTGGCATCCACCCCGTCGGCGAAGTCGATGGTGGCTACCACGTTGGAACGCAGCGCCGGGTCGGTGACGAACGGGGTGGCCACGCTGGACCGCTCGGCCCAACCGTAGACAGCGGCGGCGCTCTCGGCGGTGCGCTTCGCCGCCCAGGACAGGCCGCCCTGCGCGTTCATCCAGTCGGTCTGCTCGGCGGCCAGGAAGATGGTGGCCAGCGCCGGGGTGTTGTAGGTCTGCTCCAGCCGCGAGTTGTCGATCGCCGTGACCAGGTCGAGGAAGGCGGGGATGTAGCGCCCGGACGCCTTGATCTCGGCGGCCCGGTCCAGTGCGGCCGGGGACATCAGGGCCAGCCAGAGACCGCCGTCGGAGCCGAAGCACTTCTGCGGGGCGAAGTAGTAGACGTCGGTCTCACCGACGTTGACCTCCAGGCCACCCGCGCCGGAGGTCGCGTCGACCAGCAGCAGCGCGCCCTCGTCGGCACCGGCCACCCGGCTGATCGGGACTGCCACACCGGTCGACGTCTCGTTCTGCGGCGTCGCGTACGCGTCCACGCCGGACTCGGCGACCAGGGTCGGCGCGCTGCCCGCGTCGGCCTTGCGGACGGTCGGCTCACCGAGGAACGGGGCGTCCTTGACCGACTTGGCGAACTTCGCGCCGAACTCGCCGAAGCTGGCGAACTGGGCCCGGTCACGAATCAGGCCGAAGGTGGCGACCTCCCAGAACGCTGTGGTGCCGCCGTTGCCGATGACCACCTCGTAGCCCTCGGGCAGCGAGAAGAACTCGGCGATGCCGGAGCGCAGCCGGGCCACCTGGTCACGGACCGTCTTCTGCCGGTGCGAGGTGCCGAGGTAGCTGGTCGCGACCTCGGCGAGAGCGGACACCGCCGCCGGGCGGACCTTGGACGGGCCGCAGCCGAAACGTCCATCGGCGGGCTTGATCTCATCGGGAATCCGGATGATCGGTGCGTCAGCCACGGTCTTGAAGATCCTTCCGCAAGGGCGAGGGCGGGCCCGGCGACACTGCCGGCCCTCATCCTCGCACCCGGACCGGACGACGATGGGCGGGGTCCCGGCGGTCGGTCTGAGTCCTTCGCCACAGTCGGCTCCGATAACCGACGACATGACCACTCTTCGACCCGCGACGTCGACAAGGGCCCCTCCTCGACGTCCAGCGTCGGGGAGGGGCCCTTGTCTACCAGCTCAGACGCCGTGCGGGATGGCTGCCCAGCCCTCGACGTCGGACGGCTTGCGGGTCTCCGGGCCCATGTAGAGCGCGGACGGGCGGACCAGCCGCTGCAGCCGCTTCTGCTCCAGGATGTGCGCGCTCCAGCCGCCCATCCGCGCGCAGGTGAACATCGAGGTGAACATGTGCGCCGGCACCTCGGCGAAGTCCAGCACCACGGCCGACCAGAACTCGACGTTGGTGGCCAGCACCCGGTCCGGGCGGCGGGCCTGAAGCTCGGCGAGGGCGGCCTTCTCCAGCGCCTCGGCGATCTCGAAGCGCGGCGCGCCCAGCTCCTTGGCGGTACGCCGGAGCACTCGGGCACGCGGGTCCTCGGCACGGTAGACGCGGTGGCCGAAGCCCATCAACCGCTCACCGCGGTCGAGCACGCCCTTGACGTAGCCCTCCGCGTCGCCGCTGCGCTCCACCGCCTCCAGCATGCTGAGCACCCGGGACGGGGCGCCGCCGTGCAGCGGGCCGGAGAGGGCGCCGATGCCCGACGAGATGCAGGCGGCCGCGTCCGCCCCGGTGGAGGCGACGATGCGGGCGGTGAAGGTGGACGCGTTGAGGCCGTGCTCGGCGGCCGAGATGAAGTACGCGTCGACTGCCTTGACGTGCCGCGGGTCGGGCTCGCCGCGCCAGCGCTTCATGAACCGCTCGACGATGGTCTGCGCCTTGTCGATCTCCTTCTGCGGCACCGCCGGCAGGCCGAGGCCGCGGGCGGACTGGGCGACGAAGGAGAGCGCGGTCACCGAGACCCGGGCGAGATCCTCACGGGCTTGCTCGTCGGAGATGTCCAGCAGTTGGTTGAGCCCCCAGTACGGGGCCAGCATGGCGACCGCGGACTGCACGTCGACGCGAATGTCACCGGAGTGCACCGGCACCGGGAACGGCTCCGCCGGCGGCAGGCCCGGCCCGAACCGACCGTCGACCAGCAGTGCCCACACGTTGCCGAACGACACCTGGCCGATCAGATCCTCGATGTCGACTCCGCGATAGCGCAGCGCACCGCCCTCGCGGTCAGGTTCGGCGATCTCGGTCTCGAAGGCGACGACGCCCTCCAGCCCGGGTTTGAAATCGGCCATGTCGCTCTCCTGGATCTGGTCGGTGCGCCCGATCGCTCATCCGGCCCGATCGGCCGAGCGCCTTAGGCGACCCTCAGGGATGTGTTCGCAACATACTGCCTGCTGAGTAAGGGATACGCGACCCGCTGCGACTGTGCTGCACGCGACATCCCCGGACGCGCATTCTCCGTCCGGCTCGGTGAGACTGGGCGGGGCGGGCTGGTCAGCGCGGAAGGGCGCTGACGGGGCCCCCGAGAAGGAGTGGGGACGTGACGGGCGACACACCCGCCCCGGCCGCGATGCGTAACGAGTACGCCGCGGACCTGGGCCTGACCGAGGCTGACCTGGCCGCCGACTGGCACACCCAGTTCGACAGCTGGTTCGCCGACGCGGTGGCCTTCGGGCTGCCCGAACCCAACGCCATGGTGGTGGGCACCGCCGACTCGGCCGGCCGGCCGAGCGGGCGGACGGTGCTGCTGAAGGGGTACGACCCGCAGGGCTTCGTCTTCTTCACCAACCACCTGTCGCGCAAGGGCGTCGAGGCGACCGCCAACCCGTACGCCAGCCTGGTCTTTCCGTGGTTTCCCATGCAGCGTCAGGTGGTGGTCGCCGGACGTGTCGCGCCCGTCGACAGCGCCACGACCGACGCGTACTTCGCCAGCCGGCCGCGCGGCTCCCAACTGGGCGCCTGGGCCAGCCCGCAGTCGCAGGTGGTGTCGGGTCGGGCGGCGTTGGAGCAGCGGTACCGGGAGGCGGTCGAGCGGTTCGCCGAGCAGGCCGAGATCCCGACCCCGCCGCACTGGGGAGGGCTGCGGGTCCAACCCGAGTCGGTGGAGTTCTGGCAGGGCCGGGCCGGGCGGTTGCACGACCGGCTCCGCTTCCGTCGCCTCGACGAGGGTGACTGGATCGTCGAGCGGTTGGCGCCGTGACGGGTGTGCGGGAGACCCGGCCGCGCGCAGCGCGCCGCTGGGCGATCGACGTACGTCCGCTGCGGGTCCCGGCGTACCGCCGGCTCTGGCTCGGCAACACGGTGGCGATGTTCGGCTTCCAGTTCACCGCCGTAGCGGTGCCGGTGGAGATGTACGCGCTGACCCGGGACTCGTTCTGGGTGGGCCTGCTGGGGATTGCCGCCTTCGTACCGCTGCTGGTCTTCGGGCTCTGGGGCGGCGCGGTCGCCGACGCCCGCGACCGGCGTGCGGTGCTGCTCGGCGGCTCATTGTTGCTTTGGGCATCCACTCTCGGGCTGCTGCTCCAGGCGCTGTTGAACGTGGGCAGCCCGGTGCTGCTGCTGGCGTTGATGGCGGTGCAGTCGGTCGCCTTCGCGATCAGCTCGCCGGCGCGCAGCGCCATGCTGCCCCGGCTGGTGCCGGAAGACCTGGTGGTGTCCGCCTCTACCCTGAACTACACGACCTTCACCGCCGCTTCGGTCGCCGGCCCGCTCGCTGCCGGCCTGATCCTCGCCGCCTCGCCGGACACCACTGTGGTCCTACCGATCGCCTACGGGCTGGACGCGGTGCTGTTCACCGCGATGCTCTGGGCCGCGCTGCGGCTGCCCTCGCTCCCGCCCGAGCCCACCGCCGACGGTCAGGCCCGGCGGGCCGGCCTGGCCAGCGTCATCGACGGCTTCCGCTACCTGGCCACCACCCCGGTTCTGCTGCTGTCCTTCGGGGTGGACCTGATCGCGATGATCCTCGCCATGCCACGGGCCCTCTTCCCGGAGATCGCCCACGAGCGGTTCGGCGGCGGTGGCGCGGTCGGTCTGCTCTACAGCGCCATCGCGATCGGCTCGATGATCGGTGGGCTGACCTCCGGCTGGATCGGGCGGATCCGCCGGCAGGGGCTCGGCCTGGTGCTCGCGGTGGTCGGCTGGGGACTGGCGATCGCCGCGGCCGGGTTGGCCCACCAACTCTGGTTGATGGTCGTGCTGCTCGCCGTGGCCGGCGCCGCCGACCTGATCAGCGCGGTGCTGCGTCAGTCGATGCTGCTGGTCTACGCACCGGACCGGATGCGCGGCCGGCTCCAGGGCGTGAACACGGTGGTGGTCGCGGGTGGCCCACGCCTGGGTGACCTGCGCGCCGGCACCATGGCCGCCGGATTCGGCGGCGGGGTGGCCTGGGTGGCCGGTGGGCTCGCCTCCGCGGTGCTCGTGGTGGTGCTCGCCGTCGCGTTCCCGGCGCTGCTGCGCTATCGGGCGGCGACGGCGTCGAGCGGCGACCGGACCTGACCGGTTAGGGTCGCCGGCATGGAAAGCCCCGATCCGCGCCCGTTCTCCGGCGCCCAGTGGACCATCTCCGCCGCCGGTCACGAGGCCGTCATCGTGGAGGTCGGCGGTGGGCTCCGGACGTACCGGCACGACGGTGTCGACCTGCTCGACGGGTACCAGACCGACGAGGTCTGCCCCGGTTGCACAGGGCAGGTGCTGGCACCCTGGCCGAACCGGATCCGCGATGGCCGCTACTCGTTCGACGGCAGGACACACCAGCTTTCGCTGACCGAGCCGGAGCGGCACGTGGCCATCCACGGGCTGGTCAACTGGGTGCCGTGGCAGGTGCTGGAGCAGTCGGCCGACGCCGTGACGGTCGGCTACGACCTGCCGCCGCAGCCCGGCTACCCGTGGCCGCTGCGGCTGCGCAGCCGGTGGAGCGTCGACGCGGACGGGCTGCGCGCCGAGCACGAGGTGACGAACATCGGCGGGGAGTTGGCCCCGTTCGGCTTCTCCGTGCACCCGTACCTGCAACTGCCGGGCGTCGCGGTGGACGACCTGGTGCTGCGGCTGCCCACCCGGAGCCGGGTGCTGGTGGACGGTCGGCTGCTGCCGGTGGGGGTGACCCCGGTGGCCGGCACCGAGTACGACTGGACCAGCCCCCGCCGGATCGGTGCGGCCGTGCTGGACTCCTGCTTCGGGGAGGTGATCTCCGACGCCGACGGTGGTTCGTCGGTGAGCCTCGCCGCGCCGGACGGTTCGGTCGGTGTGAGCATCTGGGCGGACGCCGAGTTCGGCTGGTGGCAGGTGTTCACCGGCGACGCCCTCACCGGCGAACGGCACCGCCGCTCGGTGGCGATCGAGCCGATGACCTGCCCGCCGGACGCGTTCCGGTCGGGCAAGGACCTGCTCACCCTCAAGCCCGGCACCACCTGGCGAGGTGCCTGGGGCATCCGTCCCGGCGCCTGATGGAGTTCGCCGAGGTCGTCCGCCGTCGGCGGATGGTGCGCAACTACGACCCGGACCGCCCGGTCCCGCCCGACGTGGTGGACCGGTTGCTCGACCACGCGGTCCGCGCGCCGTCGGCCGGCTTCGCCCAGGGTTGGGGCTTCCTGGTGTTGGAGGAACTGGCCGATCGGGACCGGTTCTGGGCCGCCACCACCCCTGCTGGCGGTGGGCGGGAGCGCTGGCTCGCGGGCATGCGCCGGGCACCCCTGATCGTGGTGCCGCACGCCAACGAGTCGGCCTACCTGCGGCGGTACGCGGAGCCGGACAAGGGTTGGACGGATCAGTCCACGGACCGGTGGCCGGTGCCGTACTGGCACGTGGACGCCGGATTCGCGGCGTTGCTGATGTTGCTCACCGCGGTGGACGAGGGGCTGGGGGCGTGCTTCTTCGGCATTCCACCGCAGCGGCTCGCCGCCTACCGGGAGGCGTTCGGCGTGCCGGCCGAGTACCAACCCATCGGTGCCGTCACAATCGGTTACCGTGCCGCCTACCATCGGTCACCATCGTTGCGCCGTGGACGTCGCCCGATGGACGAGGTGGTGCGGCGCGGGCGGTGGAACTGACACGGTCGTCCCGTTCGTCCGGTTGAGGATCGGACGAGCGATAGCGAAACTGACATCAGGGAGCAGAACGTAGCGTGCGCTGGGCGGCTAGGCTGGCACGGTCATCGGTGCCGCGCCGCGCGGTGCCCGCCGCGGCCCGGCTCGGCGCCGTCGGTCGGCCCGGCCACGGGGAGGGGAGCGTGCCGTCGTGATCTTCAGAGCGGTCCGGGACGGGCGTCCCTATCCGGAGCACAATCTGACGCTCAAGCAGTGGGCGGAGATCCCGCCGAGGCCACTGCGCCTGGATCAGATGATCACCACCAAGCGCGAGTTGGCGCTGGACAAACTCCTCGCCGAGGATTCCACCTTCTACGGTGACCTCTTTCCGCACGTCGTGCAGTGGAACGGCGGGCTCTACCTGGAGGACGGGCTGCACCGGGCGCTGCGCGCCGCCCTCCAGCAGCGCAACCAGATCCACGCGCGGGTGCTGGTGCTCTCCGAGCCCATCGAGTGACGAGCCCTTCTTTCCCCCGCTGAACCTTCGTTAGGGTGGCGTCCATGACCGCTGCGCTGGACCTGCTCGACCTGGACCCGTCGCTCAGCGAGGAGGAGCGGCAGATCCGCGACGTCGTCCGCCAACTCGTCGACGACCGGGTGCGACCCCACGTCGCCGACTGGTACGAGGACGGCAAGGTGCCCGCCCGGGAACTGGCCCGCGAGTTCGGCAAGCTCGGCCTGCTCGGCATGCACCTGACCGGCTACGGCTGCGCCGGCGCCTCCGCGGTCGCGTACGGGCTGGCCTGCCAGGAGTTGGAAGCCGGCGACTCCGGCCTCCGCTCCCTGGTCTCCGTGCAGGGATCGCTCGCCATGTACGCCATCTGGCGCTACGGCAGCGAGGAGCAGAAGCAACGCTGGCTGCCGTCGATGGCCACCGGTGAGGCCATCGGCTGCTTCGGCCTGACCGAGCCGGACCACGGCTCCGACCCCGCCTCGATGGCCACCCGGGCCCGCCGTGACGGCGACGACTGGGTGCTCACCGGCGGAAAGATGTGGATCACCAACGCCCCGATCGCGGACGTCGCGGTGATCTGGGCCCGCACCGACGAGGGCGTGCGGGGTTTCGCCGTACCCATGGACACGCCCGGCGTCACCGCCCGGGAGATCCGCCGCAAGATGTCGCTGCGCGCGTCGGTGACCGGCGAGATCGTGCTCGACGACGTCCGCCTCCCGGCCGACGCCCAACTGCCCGAGGCGGTCGGGCTCAAAGCGCCGCTGAGCTGCCTCACCGAGGCCCGCTACGGCATCGTCTGGGGCGCGGTCGGCGCGGCCCGCGACTGCCTGGAAACCACACTGGCGTACGCGAGCAGCCGCACCCAGTTCGGTCGCCCACTGGCCGGCTTCCAACTCACCCAGGCGAAGCTCGCCGACATGGCCGTCGAGCTGGTGAAGGGGCAACTGCTCGCGCTGCACCTGGGCCGGCTCGCCGACGCCCAGCGGCTGCGGCCCGAGCAGGTCAGCGTGGGCAAGCTGAACAACGTGCGGGAGGCCCTGGCCATCGCCCGGCAGTGCCGCACCATCCTCGGCGCCAACGGCGTCTCCGGCGAGTACCCGGTGATGCGGCACGCGAACAACCTGGAGAGCGTGCTGACCTACGAGGGCACCTCCGAGATCCACCAACTGGTCATCGGGCAGCGACTCACCGGGCTCTCCGCCTTCGCCTGACCTGCCCGTTTGTCACTTCCTGGCGCTCGCCGCGCGACTGTCGTATCGGGGCCGTACCGTCATTGACAGACGACGTGTCTGACGAGGACGGTGAGCGTGATGGCCCGCGACGCTGGCAGCAACGAGCCCACGAGAGAGTTCCCCGGTTACCCGACCGGTGACGATCTCAAGGCGCGGTCGACCGCGACAGCCGAGTGGACCGCTGACACACCGGGTGCCCCCGGTGGGCCTGGTGGTCCCGCTGGTCCTGATGGGCCCGGTGGGCCCGGTGGGTCCGGTGGCCCGCCGAGCGGTGGCGACGGCCCCGGCGGTGGCGGTGGGGCGGCCCGCGGTCTGCTCCTGCTGCTCGGCGCCGCCGCGCTGGCAGTGGTCGTGCTGCTCGGCATTCAGGCGACCGGGATCCTCCCGGAGTTCCGCAACCCGTTCGCCAAGGAACAGACCGACCGCAGTCAGCCACCACTGCTGAAGTCGATCCAGGACCTCAGCCGATACGTGGCCGCCGAAGGCAACTTCCAGGTCGTGGTCGACACACAGAACGACCGGCGCAACGTCCCAGACTTCCTGCTCAACGAGCGCACCCTGTTCGTCGGGGCCGGCAGCGTCGAGGCGTACGTCGACTTCACCAAGATCGGTGAGGGTGCCGTCGTCCAGTCCGCCGACGGCAAGTCCGTCGAGATCAAGCTGCCCGCGCCGCAGCTCGGCGAGACCAACCTCGACATGGAGAAGAGCTACGTCTTCGCCGAGCAGCGCGGCCTGCTCAACCGGCTCGGTGACCTGGTCGGCAACGACCCCAACCGGCAGCAGCAGGTCTACCAGCTCGCCGAGGACCGGATCACCGCCGCCGCCCGGGACAGCGGGCTCTCCGCCCGAGCCGAGGAGAACACCCGCAAGATGCTGGAAGGGCTGCTCCGCTCCCTCGGCTACCAGCAGATCACGGTCACCTACATAGCCCCCTGACCTGCCCCCGTACCCCGAAGCGCCCGCCCCGACGTCCGTCGGAGCGGGCGCTTCCCGTCTGGTCCCCCGCAGTTGGGCGGCCGCCTGAAGGTCCAACCCCGGGGTGGTCCCGGCGTGGTCGCGGCGGTCGCGGGTGGGTCCCGGGCGGTCCCGGCTGGTCCCGGCGCGGTCGCGGATGGGCTCGGCGGTCTCCGGGTGGTCCCGGCGGTGCCGGGCAGTCCCGGCTGGTCCCGGGTGGGCTCGGCGCGGTCCCGGCGGTGAGGGGCAGTCCCGGGCGGTCTCGGCGCGGTCCCGGCTGGTCCCGGGTGGGCGCGGTCCCGGCGGTCGCGGCGGTCGCGGGTGGTCCCGGCGCGGTCCCGGGATGTCCCCGGCCGTGGCCGGGCGGTCTGGGGCGGTGCCGGGCGGTCCGGGGCGGTGCCAAGCCCCGCCCCGGCCGAAGTTGACCACCGACCTACCGGATCTGCGATGCCGTTGAGGCTGCGATACGAGCAATCTTGGACAGTTTCCGTTAGCTGCTGACGGAAACTGTCCAAGATTGCTGATTACGTGTGGTGTGTGGGCGGGATCAGTGCCCGGTGGAGGCGAGGTAGCGGTCCTCGTTCGGCATCAGCACCCACAGGATCAGGTAGACGATCACCTGCGTGCCGGGCAGCAACAGCGACAGCAGGAACAGCAGCCGGACCATTCCGGCCGACATGCCGAACCGCCGCCCGAGACCGGCGCAGACTCCGGCGATCATGCGCCCCTCGCGGGGCCGGACCAGTTTGCGACTCATCGTCGTACTCCCACTCTGCGGCGGTGCGCCGCGTCTGCAATCCACGGTAGAAAGGGATGGCCACCTCGCCCTCGGTCCCGAGGAGGAGCGGCAACCCGTGGACCCGTAGGTGCATTACCCGGGCAGCCCCTTGCTGACGCCTCCCCGCCCGCGCCCGCCCGCCCGCGCCGCGCCCCGCCCGCGTCGCCCGTGCCGCGCCCGCCCGCCACCGCTCTCGGCCGCGGCCTGCCTTCCGGTCGCGCGCAGTCCGCTTCAGCCAGGCGGAGATCGTGCTCGATCCTGGTTTGAGTGGCATCAAGGCGGGCGGACACCACTACATCCTGGATCGAGCACGATCTTGCGGATCGAGCCGGCGACTGAGGCGGGCAGGGCGGCGCGGGCAGGGCGGCGTGGCGCGGGGCGGGGCGGCGCCGGGCGGGACGGCGCGGGGCCCGGGCGGGGTCGGGCCGGGCGGGCGGGGGACGGTGGTCGGGTGTTCACGTCCCGGACCGGGTGGGCGGTGAGCTGGGCGGGTAGGCTGATTGATCGGCCTTCCACACCCCGGAGGGCCGGCACCCCATACCCCGGACGGTAACGAGCGGGGCCGCCAGACCGGCGGTCACGACCCGGCCGGGTCCCGTACGCCGGGACGACGGCGAGGAAGCGCAGCCATGATCAGTGTTTTCGACCTCTTCAGCGTCGGTATCGGGCCGTCCAGCTCTCACACAGTGGGGCCGATGCGGGCCGCGCGGACGTTCGTTGGTGGGCTGAAGGCCGACGGGCTGCTCAGCGACACGGCGCGGGTGCAGGCCGAGCTGTTCGGCTCGCTGGGTGCGACCGGGCATGGCCACGGCAGCGGTCCGGCGGTGCTGCTCGGGTTGTCCGGCGAGTCGCCGGAGACTGTCGACACTGACACTGTCGGTCCTCGGGTCGAGCGGATCCGGGCCGAGCGGCGGATCAACATCCTCGACGCGCACGAGATCGATTTTGACCCGGATCGGGACCTGACGCTGCACCGCCGCCGGTCGTTGCCGTACCACCCGAACGGGATGACCTTCGTGGCGTACGACGGGGCCGGCGTCGAGCTGCGCAGCCGCACCTACTACTCCGTCGGTGGCGGGTTCGTGGTGGACGAGGCGGCGGCCGGGGCGGACCGGATCAAGCCGGACAACACCGTGGTGCGGTATCCCTTCCTGACCGGGGCGCAACTCCTCGACATCACCACCCGCACCGGGCTGTCGATCAGCGAGGTGATGCTGGCCAACGAGCGTTCCTGGCGCAGCGAGGCGGACATCCGGGCTGGTCTGCTGGAGATCTGGCGGGTGATGCAGGAGTGCGTGCGGCGCGGCTGCGAGCGGGACGGCGTACTCCCTGGGGGGTTGAAGGTTCGGCGGCGGGCGGCGGAGCTGCGGCGTGGTCTGGAGGCGGAGGCCGGGTCGGCGGACCCGCTGCACGCGATGGACTGGGTGACGCTGTTCGCGCTCGCGGTCAACGAGGAGAACGCCGCTGGCGGCCGGGTGGTCACCGCGCCGACCAACGGCGCGGCCGGGATCATTCCGGCGGTGCTGCACTACTACACCCGGTTCGTGCCGGACGCCGATGACGAGGGTGTGGTGCGGTTCCTGCTGACGGCGGGTGCGATCGGTGTGCTGTTCAAGGAGAACGCCTCGATCTCGGGCGCCGAGGTGGGCTGCCAGGGTGAGGTCGGTTCGGCGTGCTCGATGGCGGCGGCGGGGCTGGCCGAGGCGCTCGGTGGCACCCCGGAGCAGGTGGAGAACGCGGCCGAGATCGGGATGGAGCACAACCTCGGGTTGACCTGTGACCCGGTGGGTGGCCTGGTGCAGATCCCCTGCATCGAGCGGAACGCGGTGGCTAGCATCAAGGCGATCACGGCCGCCCGGCTGGCGCTGCGCGGCGACGGGGTGCACAAGGTGTCGCTGGACAAGGTCATCAAGACCATGCGGGAGACGGGCGCCGACATGAAGGTCAAGTACAAGGAGACGGCGCGTGGCGGTTTGGCCGTCAACGTGATCGAGTGCTGAGTCCGGTCGATTCGGGGCAATCGTTCACCGACTGCTAACCTGTCGTCCGTTTCAGGAGGCGGGAGGCTGCGGTGACCTCTGGCGTCGCGGCGTTGTGGTCGCACCGCAACTCGCTGCGCATCCTGGTCAGGCGGGATCTCGCGGTCAAGTACCAGCAGTCGGTGCTGGGCTACTTCTGGTCGTTGATCGAGCCGCTCGGCATGGGCGCCATCTACTGGTTCGTCTTCGGGGTGCTCTATTCCCGGGACACCGGTCGGCACCTCGGTGAGGCGGCCGGTTCGTACCCGTTGTTCCTGATCACCGGCATCTTCGCCTGGATGTGGACCAGTTCGGCGCTGAGTGAGGCGACGAACGCGCTGACCGGCCAGTCCCGGTTGATCACCACGATGAACGTGCCACGGCAGGTCTTTCCGATCGGTCGGGTCACCGGCCGGTTCGCCGAGTACGCGGCCGGCCTGCCGATCCTGATCGCCATCGCGGTGATCTACGCGGCGCACGGTCGGATCCATCCGGGTTGGTCGCTGCTCTCGCTGCCGCTGGCGGTGGCCGTCCAGGCCGTCCTGTTGACCGGGCTCGCCCTGCTGCTGTCCGCGTGGAACGTGCTGATGCGCGACGTGGAACGGCTGATGCGGCTGATCATCCGGGTGCTCTTCTACGCCACGCCGATCATCTATCCGCTCAGCCTGGTCCGGGAGTCCGGCCTGCCCGGCTGGTTGAAGGTGGTGTACGAGCTGAATCCGCTGGTCGGGATCTTCCAGTTGCACCACGCGATCTGGTACCCGGACGAGTTCCCGGACGCCCGGCTGCTCGCCACCACTGTTGTCGGCAGCCTGCTGGTGCTGGCCGCCGGTTGGTGGTCGTTCCGTCGGTTGGAGCCCGCAGTGCTCAAGGAGCTCTGAGGTGTCCGCGCCGATCATCGAGGCCGACGGGCTGGGCATCCGGTTCGTCCGGAACCGTCGCCGCCAGTTGCGGCTGCGGGAGCTGTTCATCCACCGGGGTGCGCGTGGGGCCCTGCCCGGCCAGTTCTGGCCGTTGCGGGACGTGTCGTTCACCATCGAGCCCGGCGAGACCGTCGGGGTGATCGGGCGCAACGGCACCGGCAAGAGCACGCTGCTGCGGCTGATCGCCGGGGTGCTCATCCCGGATGAGGGCGACATCCGGGTGCACGGCGCTGTGGCCCCGCTGCTGGAGTTGTCCGCCGGTTTCTCCAACGACCTGACCGGACGGGAGAACCTGCACCTGGTCGGTGGGCTGCACGGACTGTCGACGAGCTATCTGAAGCGGCACTTCGACGAGATCGTCGAGTTCGCCGGTGAGCAGGTGGAACGGGCCATCGACACGTCGGTGCGGCACTACTCGTCGGGGATGAAGGTGCGGCTGGGCTTCGCGATCATCTCGCACCTGCCGCACCCGATCCTGCTGATGGACGAGGTGACAGCGGTCGGGGACGCGGAGTTCCGCAAGAAGTGTTACGCGACTATTGATCGTCTGCTCGGGGAGGGGCGCACGCTGGTGCTGGTGTCACACAACGAAAAGGACCTGACCCGGTTCTGCCGTCGGGGGTTGTACCTCGACGCGGGCCGGTTGACGCTCGACGGCACCATCGCCGAGGCGCTCGACGCGTACCACGCAGCGGTCCCGCGGTGACGCTCGCGATCGTGCTCGCCGCCGGGACGCCCGCGGCGGGCCTGACCACTGCGACCGGTGAGCCGCTGGCTGACCGGTTGGCCGACCAGTTGCGCCTGGCCGGGGCGGACGAGGTGCGCTTCGCCGCCAACCTCGACGAGCTGTCCGACCTGGTCACCACAGCGACCGTCCCGGTGCTGATCACCGGCACCGACCTGGTGGCGCACACAGCCGTACTGCGGCACCTGGCCACCAGCCCGGTGGGCCCCACTGTGGCGTTGGTCCTCGGTGACCCGCCGGTGCCCGGTCGGACGGCGGTGCGGGAGGAGCGCGGCCAGGTGGTCGACGCCGGCGCGTTGGACGCCCTCGACGGGGCCGCCACCGGCGTGTTCGGCGGCGCGTTGCGGGTCGGCGTCGACGATCTGCCGACCCTCGCGGCCGCCGCCCGCGCCGCCACGTCCGGGATGCTCCCCGTCGCCGCTCCGATCGGCCCGGCCGGCGACGTGGCGCCGCTGCCGGTGACCGGCGGGGCCGGGGGGTCGGTGGCGGCCGGTGGCCCCGGGTCCGCCGTGGACCGGCTCTTCGCGGGTCTCGCGGCGCTCGGCACCCTGATCTTCGCCCAGCGGGTACGCCTGCTCGTCGCCCACCGGGTCGAGGACCAGGCCGGGCTCACCGCTGCCGAGGCGGCGGTGACCGCTGTCGACGAGGACCGGGCCGAGTTGCGGCTGTCGGTGAAGGAGAAGGACGACTTCTTCTCCACCTACTTCGTCAGCACCTGGTCGCCGTACGTGGTCCGGCTCTCGGCCCGGCTCCGGCTCACCCCGACCGGGGTGACGGTGATCTCGGTGCTCTTCGCGTTGGGCGCGGCGGTGCTGTTCGGGGTCGGTGGGCGGCCCGCGCTGGTCGGTGGCGCGGTGCTGCTCTACCTGGGCTTCGTGCTGGACTGCGTGGACGGCCAGTTGGCCCGCTACACCCGGCACTTCAGCGCCTGGGGTGGCTGGTTGGACACGATGGCGGACCGGGCCAAGGAGTACCTGGTCTACGCCGGGCTGGGCTTCGGGGTGAGCCATGCCGGGCTGGGCAACGGGTGGGCGCTCGCGATCGCCGCGATGACGTTGCAGACCGTCCGGCACATGACCGACACCTGGTACGGGGTGCTGCACGACGAGGCTGCCCGCCGCCCGCGTACGGCGACGAACGCCAGCGGTGGGATCGGTGACCGGCTCAACGCGGCGTCGACCCGGGTGCAGGCGGACACCGGGTCGGTGTCGTACTGGCTGAAGCGGACAGTGGTCTTCCCGATCGGTGAGCGGTGGGCGCTGATCGCGCTGACAGTGGCGCTGTTCAACCCGCTGGTCAGCCTGATCGCCGTGCTGGTCTGGGGGGTGTTGGCGTTCGCGTACACGGGGGCGCTGCGGACGTTGCGGGCCCGCTGGATGTGGGTGCCGGTGCTGGACACCGTCGACGCCACCCTGCACCGCGACGACGGGCCGCTGGCCCGCTGGTTGCCGGTGGTCCGCCCGATGGGGCCGCTGACCCTGGCGGTGATCGCCGCGCTCGGTCCGGCGGTGCTGCTGGTCTGGGCGCTGCCGAGCGACGCGCCCGACGGGCTGCGTTGGGCGGTGCCGGTGGCGCTGCTGGTGCTGCTGGTCGGCGGCCTGGGCGCCGGGGCGGCGCACAACGGTCCGCTGGACTGGCTGGTGCCGGCGGCGTTGCGGGCCGCCGAGTACCTGTTCGCCATCGCGGTCGGGGTGGTCGGTGCGGCACCCGGCTGGCTGATCTTCGGGTACGTCTTCGTGCTCACCGTGCACCACTACGACCTGACCGCCCGGCTGGAGAAGCGTCAGGCGGCACCGCCCCTGCACGCGGCGACGCTGGGCTGGGAGGGGCGTTCCGTGCTGTTGGCCCTCGCGGCGATCGCCGGTATTGCGGGTATCGGACTGGCTACACTCGGTGCGTACCTTCTCGTGGTTTTCGTGGTGAGCGTCGTCCTGGCCTGGTTCGTGCGACCGGCCCGTAGCGCGCGGGCGTCGGTGGCGCCGGCGGGCGCTGGAGGTGCCGCGCCGCGCTGACGGAGGGCGGCCGGATGACTCTGATCAGCTTCGTGGTGCCCGCCTTCCGGGTGCAGGGATACCTGCGGGAGTGCCTGGACTCCATCCTCGGTCAGCCGGAGACGGACATCGAGGTGATCGCCGTCGACGACTGCTCGCCGGACGCCAGCGGCGACATCATCGACGAGTACGCGGCCCGCGACCAGCGGGTCCACTCGGTCCGGCTGTCGGAGAACGTCGGCCTCGGTCCGGCCCGCAACATCGGGCTGGACCGGGCCGTCGGCGAGTACGTGTGGTTCCTCGACGGCGACGACTGGCTGGCCCCGGAGTGCCTGACCGAGGTCGCCGAACGGTTGCGGGTCACCCGCCCGGACGTCCTGCTCGTCGACCACGTCCGCACCCACTGGAACGACACCGCCACCCGCAGCGCGATGGCCGAGGTGTTTCCGGAGTCGCCGGGCCCGGGCACGTTCCGCCTGCGGGACCGGCCGCAGGCGATGCACCTGCTGCACACCGCGTGGAACCGGCTGGTCCGTCGGGAGTTCCTCACCGATCTGGGGCTGCGCTTCGCGCCCGGCTGGTACGAGGACGTCTCGTTCAGCTACCCGGTGCTGATGGCCGCGCACCGGATCGGCGTACTGGACCGGGTCTGCGTCAACTACCGCCAACGCCGCGCCGGCGCGATCACCCGGACCCGGGGTGACCGGCACTTCGAGGTCTTCCCGCAGTGGCACCGGGTGTTCCACCTGATGGAGTCGTGGGGGTCGGCGACGGAGGCCCTGCGGCCGGTGGTCTTCGAACGGATGATCTGGCACTACCTGACAGTGCTCGGCAACGGTCAGCGGATCGCGCCGGAGCTGCGGGAGGCGTTCTTCGCGCAGATCACCGCCGACTACGAGCGCTGGCTGCCGGCTGGCGGTTATCCGGTACCGGACGGGGTCGAGGGGATCAAGCACAAGCTTGTCGCCTCCGGCCGGTGGCGCACCTTCAGCGCGTTGCGGGCCGCCGGCCGGGCCCGTGACGCCGCCCGCCGGCGGGCCCGCACCGCGCGGCGCACTGTCGGCCCGGTCGCCCGGCGCGGTGCCCGGCTGACCCGGGACGGGCTGCTGCGCGAGTACTACCGGGCCGAGTTGCGGCGGCCGGTCGACCCGGCGCTCGCTGTGTACGCGGCGTACTGGTACCGGGGCTACTCCTGCAACCCGGCGGCCATCTACGAGGTCGCCCGCCGGTTGGCGCCGGGGGTGCGCGGGGTGTGGGTGGTGCGTCGGGACCGGGTGGAGACAGTGCCGGCCGGAGTGGAGTACGTGGTGGCCGGCACGCCGGCGTACTACCGGGTGCTCGCCCGCGCCCGGTGGTTGGTCAACAACGTCAACTTTCCGGACTTCGTCAGGAAGCGACCCGAACAGGTGCACGTGCAGACCCACCACGGCACACCGGTCAAGGTGATGGGGCTGGATCAGCAGCGCTACCCGATCGGCGCGGGCCGGATGGACTTCGCCGGGCTGCTGCGCCGGGTGGACCGCTGGGACTACAGCGTCAGCGCCAACAGCTTCTCCACCCAGATGTGGGACCGGGCGTACCCGGCCACGTACACCACGCTGGAGGTCGGGTACCCGCGCAACGACCGCCTGGTCACCGCCAGCCCGGACGAGGTGCGCCGACTTCGCGCTGAGTTCGGCCTCGACCCCGACGAGCAGGTCGTCCTGTACGCCCCGACGCACCGCGAGCACCTGCCCGGCTATCGGCCGCCGTTCGACCCGGACCGCTTCGTCAAGGCGCTGGGTGACTCGGGCCGGTTGCTGATGCGCAGCCACTACTTCCACGACCGGGACCGACGCCCCGGCCAGCCGAGGGACTGGGAGCGGGTTCGTGACGTCAGCGGCCATCAACGGGTGGAGGATCTCTACCTGGTGGCGGACGTGCTGGTCACCGACTACTCGTCGGCCATTTTCGACTATGCGGTGTTGGACCGGCCGATCGTGCTGTACACCCCGGACTGGGAGGCGTACCGGCTGGCCCGGGGCGTCTACTTCGACGTCACCGCCGAACCGCCGGGCGCGGTAGCCTGCACGTTCGCCGATCTGCTCGACCTGTTCCGTACCGACGGGGTGCGCTCGGACGCGGCGACGAAGGCCCGCGAGCATTTCCGGGCCCGGTTCTGCACTTTGGACGACGGGCGGGCGGCGGAGCGGGTGGTGCGGCAGGTGTTCCTCGGGGAGCCGGACGAGAGGTCCACGCGCTGCTGATCGACGCTTCTGTCGTGTAATAGCAGTGTCATCGATCGAACATGAGACGTTTACCCGATGTCACAAACCCATGATCCTGGTCACAGTCTTGTGGGGTTCGGCCGACGCGCGCTGGGGGGGGAAGACGGTGAGCACCGTCACGCTCAAGGATGTGACCAAGGTTTTCCGGGATGGCACGCTCGCCGTCGACAGCATCAACCTCGATGTTAACGACGGCGAGTTCATGGTGCTGCTTGGGCCGTCCGGCTGCGGCAAGTCGACGGTGCTGCGGATGATCGCCGGGCTGGAGGAGCCGACCACCGGTGCGGTGATGCTCGACGGGGAGTTGGCCAACGACCTGCCCCCACGCGACCGCAGGATCGCCATGGTCTTCCAGGACTTCGCCCTCTACCCGCACATGACAGTTGGCGACAACATCGCGTTTCCGCTGCGGCTGGCCGGGGTCGAGCCCGAGCCGCGGGGCGAGCGGGTCAGCGACGTGGCGAGCGCGCTGGGCATTGGTGACGTGCTGGCCCGCAAGCCGGGGCAGCTCTCCGGCGGGCAGCGGCAGCGGGTCGCGATGGGGCGTGCGATCGTCCGCCGACCGGGCCTGTTCCTGATGGACGAGCCGTTGTCCAACCTGGACAGCGGCCTGCGGGCCGAGCTGCGCGCGGAGATCTCCGGCCTGACCCGCGAGCTGGGCGTCACCACTGTCTACGTCACGCACGACCAGGCCGAGGCGCTCACCATGGCCGACCGGGTGGCCATCATGCGCCGCGGCGTACTCCAGGACGTGGGCACACCGACCCAGGTGTACGGCCGGCCGGCGACGCTCTACGTCGCGGCGTTCCTGGGCAGCCCGCGGATGAACCTGCTGGAGGCGTCGGTCTACGTCCATCTCGACCGGTACGTCACGCTGAACCTCGGTGACCAGTCGCTCTACCTGCCCTGGAACGACATCCGCAGTAGGGCGGTGGCGCACTACCACGGTGAGCGGATCGTTGTCGGCATGCGGGCCGAGGCGCTCACCCCTGTCGCACCGGACAGCCCCGGCGACGTGCTACGCGGGCGGATCCGCTACCTGGAGCACCACGGGCACGAGTCGTTGGCGTTCCTCGACATCGGCGCGACAGCGATCGTGGTCGACGAGATGGGCGCCCCACTCGAACCGCCGCCGGTGGGCCAGCGAGGCCTGCGTCGGTTCGGCTCGGTGATGCAGCGGCTCACCGGCAAGCCGGTGGAGGCGCAGGAGGCCCCGTCCAGTGGTGCCCAGACCAGCGTGCTGCCCGATCCGGGCCGGCACCACCGCCGTCCGGCGGAGCTGGCGGTGCGGCTGGCGCCGTACCCGGCGGTCAGCGCCGGTCACCCGCTCGCCGTCTCGGTACGGATGGACGCGCTGCACTTCTTCGACGAGCGTGGCGACCGGATCGACGTGGGCTGGCGCTGACGACGTCCCCGGACGGGGTGGCGGGCCCGCCGCCCGGTGCCCTACCGTCTGCCCACCCAGTCCACTGTGAAATACCACCGAGAGGGGTGCACCCGTGTCGGGTGACCGTCCCAGCCCGCTCGTCATCGAGCGCATCCTGCGGGATCGCGAGAGCATCTGGCAGCAGATCGTGGCCGAACGTGACCTCAACGCCCTGACCGGGCGGATGCTGACCAGCTCCGCCATCGCGTTGGCCTGCTACGGGGCGGTGCTGGGCTTCTTTCACAGCCCGCTGATGGCGCTGACCTCGGCGCTGAAGCTGCCGCTGCTGTTCCTGGTCACCCTGGTCATCTGCCTGCCCACGCTGTACCTGTTCAACCTGGTCTTCGGTGCCCGGCTCTCGGTGCGGCAGTCGGTGGCGCTGGTGATGGTGGCGATCACCGTCACCTCGATGCTCGCTGTGGCGTTCGCGCCGATCAGCCTCTTCTTCCTGATCACCGCCAACGACTACGGGTTCTTCAAGCTGCTCAACGTGTCGATCCTTACCCTGTCGGCGCTGGTCGGGTTGCGCTTTCTGACAAGCGGGATGCAGGTGCTCAACGACCACGGCCTGCTCGCGCCCGAGGCCGCCGACGCCACTGTCGGCGAGCAGGCCAGCGTCCCGGCGCCGGTCCAGGCCGTGCCGGCCGCGGTGCCCGCCGGGCCGCCGCCGGCCGCCGTGCCGGCCGCCGGTCAGAGCACCGAGCCGGTCGCCGTGCCGGCCGGGGCCGCCGTGGTCGAGTCGACAGCGAACGGTGCCGTGACCACCGCGACGCCCCCGGCCCCGGTTCCGACGCAGTGGGCCGGGCAGCCGGCCGGTGCCTCGTTCCCGCCCGGCATGCTGCCGCCCGGCTACGTGGCGCAACGCCCGTGGGACGGCCGTGCGGTCCGGCGCGGGGAGCCGACGCAGCGGCCGGCCAGCATGACACTGCTCTACATCTGGATCCTGCTCTTCGGGTTTGTCGGCACCCAGCTGGCGTGGACGTTGCGGCCGTTCTTCGGCGACCCGGGGCAGGATTTCTCCTTCTTCCGCAGCATCGACGGCAACTTCTATGCGGAGATCCTGCGCATCATCGGCAACCTCTGAGCGGGCCCTGACGGACAAGTAGCTGGTTGCCGGCCTGGTTACCGATTAGTAACGTCAGGTCATGACTATCGACTCCCGCCAGGTGGCGGCCGGCATGCTGGAAGCGGTGCCGTTCGCTCGTACGCTCGGCATCGAGTTCGTCGAGGTGGCACCCGAGGCGGAGGGCGGCGTGCGGGCAGTCGTGCGGCTGCCCGACTCGCCGGCCACTCACAACCACATCGGGGGCCCGCACGCCGGAGCCATGTTCGCCCTCGGCGAGACGGCCTCCGGCGCGGTGGTGCTGGCCGCGTTCGGGCAACTACTCGACCGGGCCGTGCCGTTGGCCGTCCGGGCCGAGATCGCCTACCGGAAACTCGCCATGGGTCCGGTGCTGGCCACCGCGCGACTCGGCCGGTCCGCGGCCGAGGTGACCGAGGAGCTGGTCGCCGGTCGGCGCCCGGAATTCCCCGTCACGGTCCAGATCGCCACCGAGGACGGCAAGCCCACCTCGGAAATGACAGTGATCTGGACGCTGCGACCGAACTGAAACGCCTCAGGGCGGCCGAAATGGGTTTGCGTGCCCAGCAGGGTGGATAGATTCGTACCGTGCTGGGCCTACCTGCTCACGTGACCGCCTGTCTCTTCGATCTGGACGGTGTGCTGACGCAGACCGCCCGCGTACACAACGCCGCCTGGACGCAGACGTTCGACGAGTTCCTCCGCCAGCGCGCCACGGCCTCCGGCGAACCGTTCCAACCGTTCGATCCGGGCCCGGACTACAACCGCTACGTCGACGGCCGCCCCCGCGCCGACGGCGTCCGGTCGTTCCTCGCCTCCCGCGGGATCGTGCTGCCCGAGGGCGGCCCGGACGACCCGCCGGAGGCCGAGACCGTCAACGGCCTTGGCAACCGCAAGAACGTCCTGCTGCTGCACCGCCTGCGTACCGACGGCGTCGAGGTCTACCCGGGCTCCGTGCGGTATCTGAAGGCGGCAACCGCCGCCGGGCTCCGCCGAGCCGTGGTCACCGCCAGCGCGAACGGGGGTGAGGTGGTCGCCGTCGCCGGGTTCGAGCCGCTGCTGGAGGCCCGGGTGGACGGGCTGGTCGCCCGTGCGCAGGGACTGCGCGGCAAACCACACCCCGACACGTTCCTCGCCGGGGCCAGGGTGCTCGGCGTCGACCCGACCCAGGCCGCCGTCTTCGAGGACGCCCTCTCCGGGGTGGCCGCCGGCCGCGCGGGTGGCTTCGGCTACGTGGTCGGCGTCGACCGGGTCGGGCAGGCCGACGAGTTGCTCGCCCACGGTGCCGACATCGTGGTGACGGACCTCGCCGACCTCCTCGACCGCGCGGACCCACCGGCGCCGGATCGCACCGCTACCGACCCGCTCGCCGCCGAACGAGGCTCCGGATGATTCGGGAGCGCGCCTATCCGGTAGAGCCGTGGCACGTCCGGGAGACCCGGCTGGACATGGACGTGCTGGCCCAGTCGGAGTCGGTCTTCGCGCTCTCCAACGGGCACGTCGGCCTGCGCGGCAACCTCGACGAGGGCGAACCGCACGGCCTGCCCGGCACCTACCTCAACTCGTTCTACGAACTGCGTCCGTTGCCGTACGCGGAGGCGGGCTACGGCTTCCCCGAGTCCGGGCAGACCATCGTCAACGTCACAAACGGCAAACTGATCCGGCTGCTGGTCGACGACGAACCGCTCGACGTGCGTTACGGCGAGCTGATCGCCCACGAACGGATCCTCGACCTGCGGGCCGGCACGCTGCACCGGGAGCTGCACTGGCGCTCGCCCGCCGGCCGGGAGGTCAAGGTCCGCAGCACCCGTCTCGTCTCGTTCACCCAGCGGTCCGTGGCCGCCATCAGCTACGAGGTGGAGGCCGTCGACCGCCCGCTGCGGCTGATCGTGCAGTCCGAGCTGGTGGCGAACGAGTCGCTGCCCGCGCAGAGCAAGGACCCCCGGGTCGCGGCGGTGCTGGAGTCGCCGCTCCAGGCCGAGGAGGAGCTGACCACCCCCGACGGCGGCCAGCTGATCCACCGCACCAAGGTCTCCGGTCTGCGGGTCGCCGCCGCGATGGAGCACGAGGTGCACGGCCCGGACCACACCACAATCGAGTCCGAGGGCTACCAGGACTGGGTGCGCACCACAATCGCCTGCGTGCTCCAGCCCGGCGAGAAGCTGCGGGTGATCAAATATCTGACGTACAGCTGGTCGAGTCGACGGTCCCTGCCGGCGCTGCGCGACCAGGTCGGCGCGGCACTGGCCGGTGCCCGGCTGGACGGGTGGGACGGGCTGCACCGGGAGCAGCGCAACTACCTCGACGCGTTCTGGGACGCCTCCGACGTGCTGGTCGAAGGCGACCCGGAGGTGCAGCAGGCGGTCCGGTTCGGTCTCTTCCACGTGTTGCAGGCCGGCGCGCGGGCCGAGCAGCGGCCGATCTCGGCGAAGGGGCTGACCGGCCCCGGTTACGACGGTCACGCCTTCTGGGACACCGAGATGTTCGTCCTGCCGGTGCTCACCTACACCCAGCCGAGCGCGGTGCGCAGCGCGTTGCAGTGGCGACACAGCACTCTGGATTCGGCGCGGGAACGCGCCGAGACGCTCAACCTCCGGGGTGCCGCCTTCCCCTGGCGCACCATCGGCGGCCCGGAATCATCCGGGTACTGGCCGGCCGGGACGGCGGCCTTCCACATCGCCGCCGACATCGCCGACGCCGTGCGCCGCTACGTGATGGTCACCGGGGACACCCAGTTGGAACGGGACATCGGGCTGGAGCTGCTGGTGGAGACCGCCCGGCTGTGGCGCTCGATCGGTCACCACGACCGGCACGGGCTGTTCCACATCGATGGTGTCACCGGCCCGGACGAGTACACAGCCGTGAAGAACGACAACGTCTACACCAACCTGATGGCGCAGCGGAACCTGCTCGCCGCCGCCGACGTGGTCATGCGCCACCGGGACGAGGCGTTCCACCTCGGCGTCACCGACGAGGAGGCCGCGAGCTGGCGGGACGCCGCCACCTCCATGCACATCCCGTACGACGAGGAGCTTGAGGTCCATCAGCAGGTGGAGGGCTTCACCCGACTCCAGGAGTGGGACTTCACGCACACCCCGGCGGAGAAGTACCCGCTGCTGCTGCACTACCCGTACTTCGAGCTGTACCGCAAGCAGGTGGTGAAGCAGGCCGACCTGGTCCTCGCCATGCACTGGCGGGGGGATGCCTTCACCCCCGAGGAGAAGGTGCGCAACTTCCTCTACTACGAGCGCCGCACCGTCCGCGACTCGTCGTTGTCGGCCTGCACCCAGTCGGTTCTCGCCGCCGAGGTGGGCCACCCCGAACTCGCGCACACCTACCTGCGTGAGGCCGCGCTGATGGACCTGCACGACCTCAACGAGAACACCCGCGACGGCGTGCACATGGCGTCGTTGGCCGGCGCGTGGCTCGCCCTGGTCAGCGGGTTGGGCGGTCTACGGGACCACGACGGTGAGCTGTCCTTCGCCCCCCGGCTCTCCAGCCGACTCAGCCGGTTGGAGTTCTCACTCCAGTGGCGGGGGCTGGCGCTGCGGGTGGACGTCCGGCCGCACCAGACGACGTACTCGCTGCGGCACGGCGGCCCGGACGACGTGGTGGAGCTGCGCCACCACGACCAGATGCTGCGGGTGACCTGCGACGAGCCGGTGACGGTGCCGGTGCCGCCGGCCGACCCGTCCGGCCCGCCGCCCGAGCAACCACCGGGCCGGTCTCCGCTGCTGCGGTTGCCCGAACGCGAACAGTGACGGGCGGGGCGGGAGTCCTCCCGCCCCGCCCGCCCGCGCTGTTTGTCGGACCAGCTCGCCGGCCCAGGTCGGTCAGACCGGCTCGCCGGTCGACGGACGTCCGATGGCGTCGCGGGGCGCCGCCGCCTTCGGGTCGTCGGGCAGCCGGGCCGAAGCGGCCTGGTCTCCGAAATCCTGGTCCCCGACGTCCTGGTTGCGCGCGGCGTCCTGTTCACGCTGGGCTCGCTCGGTCAGCTGCTGCTGCCGGGAAATCTGCTGCTTGGCCATGGCGATCCTCGCGATCCGTCGGGGCGCGGTTGCGCCGACACGGTCTGCGGTCGCTCGTCGCGTACCCGGCGCCCCAGCGGGCAAACGCGGCCCGGCGGCGGGCCCACGGCCCGGGTGACGCCGTCGCGGCGTGCGTGCCCGGCGGCGGGCGGGGTACCCGGAGCACCGGCGAGTACGCGGAGGTGGGGCATGGACGAGCAGCGCAGCGTGACCATTCCGATCGGGGACGCCCAACTCCCCGCCGACCTGACGCTGCCCGCCCAGCCGGTCGGCGTGGTGCTGTTCGCGCACGGCAGCGGCAGTTCCCGGCACAGCCCGCGCAACGTCGCGGTGGCCCGGACGCTGAACGGCAGTGGGCTCGGCACGGTGCTCGCGGACCTGCTCACCCCGGCCGAGGACGAGGTGGACGCCCGCACAGCCGAACTGCGCTTCGACATCGGGCTGCTCGCCAGCCGGCTGGCCGGGATCATCGACTGGCTGGCCGTCGAGCGTCCTGCCGGCGATGTGCCGATCGGTCTGTTCGGGGCCAGCACTGGTGCTGCCGCCGCCCTGGTAGCGGCGTCGTCCCGTGCCGATCGGGTGGCAGCCGTGGTCAGCCGGGGTGGTCGGCCGGACCTGGCCGAAGACGCGCTGGCCCAGGTGCGTACCCCGACGTTGCTCCTGGTCGGCGGGCTCGACGAAGAGGTGATCACGCTCAACGAGCGGGCGCTGGCCGAGTTGGGTGAGGTCGGCGAGCTGCGGGTGATCCCCGGCGCCACCCATCTCTTCGAGGAACCCGGCACCCTTGAGCAGGTCGCCGATCAGGCTGGCACCTGGTTCACCACGCACCTCGGTCGGCGATGATCAGTCCGAGGGCAGGAGAGCCGAGGCCGAGCGGCGCTGTTGCACGGTGTCGATGACGCGCCACAGGACGGCGGTGATCGGGACGCTGACGAAGGCGCCAGCGATGCCCGCGATCAGCGTGCCCGCGGTGACCGCCACCAGGATCACCGCCGGATGCAGTCGGACCTGCCGTTTCATCACCAGCGGCTCCAGCAGGTTGCCCTCGATCTGCTGCACGGCGATCACCGCCGCGAGGGTGAGCAGCGCGGTGGTGGGACCGTTCGCGGCCAGCGCCACCAGCACCGCCACCGCGCCGGCCACCGTCGCCCCGATGATCGGCACGAACCCGCCGAGGAACGTGATCAACGCCAACGGCAGGGCGAGTGGCACCCGCAGCACCACGAGAGCCAGCCCGATGCCCAGCGCGTCGATCGCGGCGATGAACATGGTGCCCCGGCTGTACGCGCCCAACGTCTGCCAACCGGCCCGGCCGGCCTCGGCCAGCACTGGTTGGTTCGGGCCGGACACCCGGGACAGCACCCAGTGCCACATGGACCGGCCGTCCTTGAGCAGGAAGAAGAGCAGCACCAGAGCCAGCAGCGCGGAGCCGAACACCTCGGTGGCGGTCCGGGCGCCGGCCACCGGGTCCGGAGAGCTGCCACTGAGCCCCTCGCGGGCCTGGTCGACCAGCCGGTCCAGCTGTGCCTCGCTGACCGGCAGGGTGGACGTCACGAAGTCGCGGCTACGTTCGACCCCCTGCGTCAACTCCTGGCTGAGCTGATCGAACTGGCTGGCGGTCAGGTTCCATACCAGGGCGCCGACGCCGACCAGGATGCCCAGCAGCAGCAGCACGGTGCACAGCGCCGCCAGCGCCGCCGGCAGGCGCAACCGGCGCAGCAGCAGCAGGACCGGATCGAGCAGCGCGGTGAGGAAGATGGTGGCGGCCAGCGCGATGGCCAGCGGCGCCAACAGGACGGCGATCCGGCCGAGCAGGTAGAGCCCCGCGGCGATCACCACCAGGCAGGCGCTCCACAACACAGCGGTCCGGACCAGCCACGGCAGCGCCGCCCAGGTCTGGCGCGGCCCGGGGCCACCTGTCGGTCCGGATTCCTCTGCGGCCATGTCGGTCCTCCTCGATGTCGACGAGGTCGGTACCCGGTCGGTCGTGCCCCGACACCCGAATCGCTGGCCGTCGCCCGCGCGGATCGTACGTCGGGCCGAGTGACGTGGGCGGGAGTTCGCGGATCACGTCCACAGCGGCGGGCGTTTGCGTGGTCCGGCCGAGGGAACGCGAAGGGGACGGACCGGACTGAGGAGGAACGCGGTGGGTGACTTCATGGACAAGGCCAAGGACTTCGCGGACAAGCATGACAAGCAGGTCGACCAGGGCGCGGAGAAGGCCGGCGACATGGCCGACAAGCGCACCGGCGGCAGGTACGGCGATCAGATTGACAAGGGCGTGGACCAGGCCCAGGCGCGCACCGGTGAGGGCGACCAGGTCCGCTGACCCGAGGCGCTCCTCCCGGGCCGCCGAGCCGTCGGCGACCCGGGAGGCCGATGCTGCGCGGGTCAGTGGTTGTCGCGTAGCTCGTCCACTGAGGTGGGCCGGGCGCTCAACGCGTCGCGCAACCTGTCGACCAGACCGATGCCGGGGGCGAGCAGCTTGTTCGCCGGTGGGTGTACCGGGCTCCCGGGATGTGGCCGGGTCGGCCCGATTTCCTTGATCACCGTCACCCGGGCGGCGATCTCGACCAGCTCCTCCCTCGCCGTCGCCGCGCGCAGCCGGGGGAAGAGCTCCTTCTCCTCTTCCGCCACGTGCTGTCGGACAGTGCTGGTCAGTTGGGCGAGCAGCTCGTCGAAGCGGGGGTCGGACGGGTCGACTGACTCCAACTCCTTCATGGTCCGCTCGGCGTCGGCGTGCTCCGCGATCTCCCGGTCGGCGATCTCGTTGCCGTCGGGCAGTACCTTCCGGGCGATCGGATACACGTACGCCTCCTCGGCCACCGAGTGGCGGACGAGTTCGGCGATCACCACGTCGGCGAGGCGCCTGCGGTGCTCGGGGGTGCCCTGCCGGGTCGCCAACTCGGCGAGGACTGACTCGATCTCACGATGGTCGGAGACCAGGATGTCGACGGCATCATGGTCGTCCGTGGTCGGTGTAGTTGTCATGTACGGCCCCTTACCGGTTGCGGAACGGTGGGAGGTGTGTGGCTCTGGTACCCCCGTGGGGCTGCACAAACCTACGGTTGACTATGCGTCCGACGGTGCCGGTGGTGCGCGCGGTGTCGGTGGTGCCCGGCCGCCACGGTTGCCCCGCCGCCGCCGGGGTAACCGCCGCCATGGCCGACGATCGCCCCACCGCCGACCGCGATCAGTCGCGGTTCGATAAGACCGCCGAGCGGACGGTCCGGCGGGTGCGGCACCGTGGCGGAGAGGCCGGCCGGATCCGGGCCCGGCAGTGGGAGGTCACTCTGGTGATCTCCATTCAGGCCGGCCTGGCCGCGGCGATCGCCGCCCTGCTCGCCCAGAACCTGCTCGGCCCCGGAGCGCACGTCTTCGCCCCCGCCGCCGCCGTCGGTACGATCGCCACCGCCATCGGGCAGCGGGCGCGGCGCACCTTTGAACTGTTGGGCGGCGTGGCCCTCGGCATCATCATCGGCGACACGCTGCGTTTCCTGCTTGGCTCGGGCCCGTGGCAGACCGGTGCAGTGGTCGCGCTGGCCATCGCCGCCGCGTTGCTGGTGGCCGGAAGGGGTGGTGCGCTGGTCGGCCAGGCCGGCGGTACCGCCGTGCTGATCGCCACGCTGGCCCCGATGGAACGGGGCCTGGAGTTACCTCGGATCTTCGACGCGCTCGTCGGTGGGGCGGTCGGCCTGGTGGTGGTCGCGCTGCTGCTGCCGATCAACCCGCTGCGGGTGCTGGACCGGGCCGCGGCACCGATCTTCGCGATCCTCTGCGAGCAGCTCGCCGAACTGGCGCGGGCGCTGCGGGAGCGCGACGGCGAGCGGACCCTGGGCGTCCTGGAGCGGCTCCGGAGCACCGAGGGAGACCTGGGCCGGCTGCACGATGCGTTGAGCGGCGCCGATGAGGTGGTGACCATCGCCCCGGTGCGCTGGCACCGTCGGCAGCAGTACCACCGTTACGCCCGCAGCGCCGGTCACCTGGAACGGCTGCTGCTGGACACCCGCGCCATGGCCCGTTGGTCGACCACCGCGTTGCAGTACGACGAGCCGATTCCGCCGGAGCTGCCGGATGCGATGGGCCGGTTGGGTCAGGCGGTGGCGGAGATGCGGATGGAGTGCAGGGTCGGTGACGACCCCCGACGCACCCGCCGGTTGGTCGAGGAGTGCGCCGAATTGGCCGGGCGGGCCTCCTCGACCGGCGTCAAGTCGTTCGGCGAATCCCTCGTCACCGGACTTCGTACCGCCGCCAGCGACCTGCTGCGGGCCGCCGGTTGCGAACCCGAGGACGCCAACCGGATCGTGCGCCGGGCGACCGGAGCAGGTGAGGCGGAGATCCACCCACCGGTCCGCCGACAACTGCACCGGACCCGACCGACCCGGGCCGCCCGAGCCCGTCGACGCGCACACCTCGCCGCCCGGGCCCGTAACGACGGTCGGGCCGGCCTCCCCGCACGGGAGAGGCCGGCCCGGTGAACCGTCCTGATCAGGAGGAGTAGCCGCGCTCGGCGATCCAGTTGGCGACCTTCGGCAGGCTCATCCAGTACTCGCCCAACGCCGGGTCGGCCGGGTCGGCGACGCGGATCATGTCACCACCGTCGCGGTAGCCGACGAGGGTCAGGTAGTGGCCACCCTCGTACGAGTGCGGGTTGCCGTCGGTGTCCACCGTCGTGCCCTTGATGTTCGCCACCACCGGGCGGCCGGCGTCCACAGCGGCCAGCACGTCACGGCGCAGCTGCTCGACCTGGTCGGGGCGGGCCACTGAATCACGGATCTCGGTGGTCCGGTACTTGCCACCGGTCAGCTCGTTCAGCACCCGGGTGGTGTCCAGGGCCGAGGGGGTACCCGCCTCGGTGGTGCCGAGCAGCCGGGCCACCTCGTCCTGGGACAGCGCCTTGCCCTGGGCGGACAACGCGATCCGGGTCGCGGCCGGGCCGCAGTAGTAGAAGTTCGGCTGGGCCTGGTAGTCGACGCCGAGGATCCGCTCGGCGTGCCTGTCGCTCTGGCTCGACGAGGCCGGGGCGGCCTGGGCCGGGGCGGCCTGCGCGGCCACGGCCGGGCCGAGAGCGCAGCCCCCGGCGACCAGCAGGCCGACGACGGACAGACCGCTCTTCTGGACGATCGGGTTCATTGTCGAGTCTCCGTTCGGGGGTTGGCGCCTCCGACCAGCGGAGGGCGGCAGCACCGGGAATGGCGCTCGGCGCAACACGGGGGCCGACCATCTGTGGTCTCGGCCCTGGCCGTACCGAGGGCGTAACCGCTCTGCTCCACGGAGAATTCCGCCGGCTGCGGGCACCGGGGTCGTGCGGCGTCCCTACCCGACCCGAACCGGTCATCGGGGACACCCGGTCAGCTCAGAGGCTGCCCAACAGCCTGGTCACGGTGATCTCGATGACCACCCGCTCCGGATTCGGACGGGGCGTCCGATACCGCGCGGCGTACCGCCGCTCCGCCTCCGCCACGGCGGCCGGATCCGACCGCAGCACCGCGCGGCCCTCGATGGTCAACCAGCGGCGGCCATCCACCTGGCACACGGCAACCGGCGCGCCCGCCGCGCCCGCAGCCGCCACCTGACGGGCCTTGCGGGAGGCGCCGGAGGTGATGACCCGGGCCAGGCCGGCGGCCGGGTCGAGAGTCACCCCGACCGGTACGACGTGCGGGGTGCCGTCCGCCCGCACTGTGGTCAGCGTCGCCAGGTGCCGTTCGGCGCAGAAGGCGACAACCCGCTCATCGTGCACGTCCAACCGATGATCGCCCGCCATGCCCGTCCCCTGTCCACCGAACCGACCTCGATCATGGCACGCGGCGGCGCACCTGGCCCCGATCCGGCGGGGCGTCCGGCTGACCCGGCAGCTGGCGGCCCGCCGCCCGACGTTGGTGCACCAGTCGGGTCAGGTAGATCAGCGCGGCGGCCAGGACCCCCATGTCATCCAGGTAGATCGGGTCCGGCAGAACGTCGACCGGGAAGATCGTGTAGATCAGCGCTCCGTAGAACGCGACCTTGCCGCCCGCGCCCAGCCCGGTCAGCAGCCGCCGGGTGCGCACCACCCGCACCGCCAGCACCACGGCACCGACCAGTGTGGCGAGCGCCAGGATGCTGGCGACCACCACGAGGACCCACGCCTGTCGGGACATGCCGTCACGCTAACCCACCCGAGCCCGCGCGGCTCAGAACGCGGGCACCGTCGCACGGCCGCGCGCGGTCACCTTGTTCTCCCGGGTTTGCTCGACGTTCTCCCGGGGCTGCGCGCCCACGGGTCGGGCGACCTCGCTCAGCGGCAGCACCGACGCCGACTCGGCGACCCGTCGTCCGGTCGCGGCGTGCGCCTCCTCGCGCAGACTGCGAGCCGCGGCCACCGCCAACTCCGCCGCCCGCCACGCGGCCTGCTCCCGCTCGCGGGCAGCGGAGTGCCGGGCCGCCAGGTTGTCCCGGATCGCCCGCTGGAGCACCAGCTCCTGCTCGACCGGGTGCAGTCGCGGGTCCCAGCCGTCGCGGTGCGCGAAGACGTCGCTGAGCTGCTCCACCGACAGCTCCCGCCGCCAGTACGCATCCAGCGCCGCCCGGTGCAGGTAGCGCTCGCGGTCCGCGTACTCGGCGGGGGTGCGTGCGGTGTGCGGCAGCGGCATCGCGGCCGCCGCGTCGAGCCGCCGTACGCCAGACTCGGCCGCCTCGTACGCCAGCCAGGCCGCCTCGACCGCCTCCTGCGCGGCCACCCACTCCGCCCGGCGGCGCCGCACGGTGGTGGTCGCCCGCTCCGCGGCCACCGCGACCTCCTGCGCGTAGCGGCTCTGCTCCCGCTCCTCCTGCGCCTGCTCAAGTTGGCTCGGCATGGCGGCGCGGCGGATCCGGGAGCCCGGGTCGAAGCGGAGCCGGCCGGGCCGCAGCAGGAGAGCGGAGACAGCGACGGCCACCACCCCGAGCAGGCTCAGCCAGATGACGGCGGCCCGGGAGAGGTCTGGCAGGACGGCGGAGAGGATGGTTTGCATGATCAGCACCTCGCGGTCGAAGGCGGGTATCGACGGGCGGCAGGAAGGCGCGGCGGCACCGGTCGGCCCGGTGGCGGGATGGTCCCGTCGACGGCGAAGTCAGGTGCCGTGCGGGAGGATCAGCCGGGGTCGGGCCCCGGGGATCGCCGGGCCTGGTTCAGCGGGCGGGCGGGCCGCGTCGTGCAGGAGAGCCACGGCCGGGATCGATGGCCGGGACGTGCACCGGGCCCGCCGCGACCGGAACGGTCGCCGTGGCGGTGTCGAACGTGCCGGCCGGCGGGGCTTCGGCGGGCTGGGCGGCCCGCTGGTTGGCCGGGCCGGCGTCGGGGCGGACATCTGCCACCCGGCTGCTCACGGTACTGGGCCGCAGCTGCGTGGGGGCGGGCGGTGGTGTCGCGGCGAGAGCGGCACCGAGGCCGACCGCGAGCACCAGCGCGGTGACCGCCAGACGGGTCAGTTCCCGCAGTGACCGCAGCGCAGCCCACCTGGCTGGGCGGACAGACGCTGCGGACGACACCCGACCAACCTATCGCCCGTCCCGGCCCACCGCAGCACGGCGACGGACCGCGCGGGCGTGACCGCCACCACCATGCGCACTGTGGACGCCGGCGGTAGCGGCCCGGGAACGGCAGTGCCCCCGACCGGATCGGGTCCGATCGGGGGCGCCGTGCAACGTCGGGGCGGCACCGCCGGTGGTGCGGGCGTGCCGGCGGCAGGCGGTGGTCAGTCGCCGGTGCCGAGCACCGGAGGTGCGGCCTTCTCGTCGCCCTGCCACACCATCTCGTCCTCGGTCAACCAGGTCAGCCGCTCGTCGGAGTCGTCGTCCTGCGCGCGACCCTGCCCGCCGAGCACACCGGGCCGGCCGCCGCCGGACCCCGGTCGGGCGTTGCCACCGGTCATGGCCGGGCGTCCGCCACTCCCACCGCGCTGGCCGTCGATGCTGCGCCCGACCCCGTTGGCGGCGCGGGTCTCCGCCGGAGCCGCACCACCGCCGGTCGGTCGAGCCGAGGTGGGGGGTGCGTTGCCCGAGCCCGCTAGCGCGCCGCTGCGCAACACCCCGCCGGCCGGTGACCCGCCCTGTGCGCCGTAGAGCAGGCCGGGACCGGTGCTCGCCGCAGTGGGCGCGCCGACCGGCCCGGACAGCCCGGCCAGGCCGGCGGCACCACCGCCGAGCAGCGCGCCGCCGACCAGAGGGTCGGCGCCGGCGAGGGAGGTGCCGCGGTCAGCGAAGTCACTGCCAGCGCCGATCGGCGCGGCACCGACAGTCGGGCTGCCACCGGTGCCCGAGCCGACATCGCCCGGCGTCGAACCGTCTCCAGGCAGTTGGGCGACCCGGTCGGGCGTCGAGATGGTCGCGTCGCCGGTGTGCCCGGAGTCCGCGCCGGTGGTGGGGCCACCGGTCACCCTGGCGATGGCCGAGACGCTCTGTGACGTCGTCGGATCCTTGCGGGCGGTGCTCGGAGTATCCGGGTCGGGCGGGGGTGGTTCGACCACCCGGTCGTAGGCCGAGATCTCGTAACTGTTGGCCAGGCCGGCCACCAGGTTCACCATCCGCTGGTGGGCCTTCTCCTGCTCTGCCTTGTCCTGCTGGTGACCCGCGATGCCCCCGACGATCAGACCGGTCAGACCGAAGGTGGCGCCACCCTTGATCGCGCCGGCGATCGCCTGGTCGTTGTCGTCGGTCTCCTCAGGGCTCTCGGCCTGCTTGTGGGCGTCGCGCAGATGGTCGGCCATCATGGTCAACCCCTGCTTGATGCCGGCCATCCCTTCGCCCAACGCGTCGGTGTGGGCGACGATCAGGCTGAGTCGCCGGTGGAACTCCCGACCCGCCGACCCCGTCCACGTGTTGCTGAGCTTGTCGAGGTCGCCGCTCAGATCCCGGCCGAGGCCGTCGAGGATGCCCTTGACCTCGGCCCACTGGGTGGCCACGCCCTCGATCTGCTCCGGCTTGCCCGCCATCAGGCCGTCGTACAGCTGCTGGTGGCTGTTGCCCTGGTAGCGCTGGGTGTATTCAGACACGCCCGTCCTCCTTCGGCTGAAACGCCCGGTCGACAGGGGTCAGCGCGGCGGTGACGTCGTCGGCGTTGGCCGCGTTACGCGCCTCGGCGGTGCGGTAGTTGCTCAGGATCGTGCTGGTCGCCTGCTGCGCCGCCAGCACCGCCTGCCGGATGCGTTCGGCCTGGTCGACATAGGACTGGTGGACCTCGCTGTAGCGACGCGCCTTGTCGGTGGCGTCGAAGAACGAGCCCAGCGCCGGAGGACGGCACTGCATCTCGGTGTTGAGTTTGCGCAGCACCGACTCGGCCTGGCTCAACCGCGAGGCCAGGTGCTCGTGGAAGTCCTCAAGGGACAACAGGTCGACTTCCGTACGCCCGGCCATGGCAACATCCCCGTCGTTCTGGTTGACAACCGTCAGCGACATCCAGGTTAGTCCACCAGTGCGACTCCGGGCGACCCGTCGAAGCTGCTCAGCCGTCGGTGCCGATCGATTCCGTGGACCCCCCGCCGGTCCCGCCACTCGACGGGGTGCCACCGGCCGGCTTCGACGACGTCGACCCCGACGGTGGCGCAGCGGAAGACGACCCCGATGGTGACGCCGCGGACGGCGTGCCCGAGGGCGGCGCCGCTGCTGGCGAGCCCGACCTCGGCGCGGCCGACGGCGGTGCGCTCGGTGCCGGCCCGTCGGCAGCGAAGACGGCGAACGCGTCCTCGCGGTCCAGCGTCGGCCCGGTCGGGATCAGTGCGAGCAGGGAGCCGGGCACCGCCAGCGGGGTGATCCCGCCGTAACCGAGCACGTCCAGTGTCGCCGCCGAGCCGAGCGGATACCGGATGCCCTGCGGGCTGATCAGGTAGATCGTCGACCCGGCGGCGCCGGACCCGCTGGTCCCGGCGCCCGGCGAGGCCTGCGCGATGACACCCTTGCCGCCGGGCAGCAGCACCGCCTCAGCGGTGCGTACCGCGTCGCGCCCGGTCTGGCGCACCGGCACCAGGCCCGGATCGCTGTCGGTCAACTCGCTCGGCACCCGGTCGAAGACCTCCAGGGTGGTGGTCGGCGGGCCGCCCGCGCTGCCCTTGCGGTACGTCGCGCACAGCGTGGTCTGACCGGGCTGGGCCGGGTAGAGGGCGGGCATCGTCGGGGGCACCCCGTCCTCCTCGATCCGCCGTTCCTCGAACGCCTCGCTGGCCTGGTTCGGGGTGATGTCGGTGATCCGACCGCCGTTGCTGACGAGCAGCAGAGCGGTGATCTCACTGATCGAGACGAGAGCGTCCCGGGTCAGCACGTAGTGCCGCCCGGCGGCCTTGAACACCGAACCGACGTCGTGCGACTGCCCGGCCACCGTGCGACTGCTGGGCTCGCCCTCACCGGGCAGCGACGGCCGGCGCAGCGGTGGCCCGGCCGGCACGGCGTTGAGCAGCTGCTGCCCGACCTGGAGTCGCTCGGTGCCGGCCATCCGCAGCGCCGTGATCGTGCGGGACGGATCGAGTAGCTGGAGTCGGGTGTTGTTGGTGACCAGGTATCGCTGGTCGTTCACCGAGACCAGCACCGCCCGGTCACCCAGCGGCGTGCCGCCGGGCAACGTCCGGTCGATCACCAGTCGGGTGCTGGACCGCTGCCGGTCGACCGGGTCTGGCACGTCGCAGACCGACCAGGGCAGCCCGGTCAGCGACTTGCGGTCCGGCAGGGCGTCCGGCGCCCCGACGATGCCGACGGTGACGCCGCGGGGCCGGTCCCGCAGCGACGCCTGGGACATCGTCCGCACCTGGGCACTCGCGTCGTTCACGATGAGGCGGGCCGAGGTGTAGTTCAGCGTCGGGTGCAGCTTGCCCTCGATGAACACGTACGTCGCGCCGGTCTCCCTTTCGATGACAAGGGTCTGGTCGTCCAGCGGCGCCGTGCCACCGGTCAACTGGCCGTAGGCGCCCACCCCGCCGAGCACGATGGCCGCGGTGAGGACACTGCCGAAGACGGCCATGCCGAGCCGTCGCATCGGCAGGTTGGTGGTCTCCGGATCGCCCGACAGCAAGGCGGAGACGATGCGGCGGGTGACGAAGCGGTACGCCTGCACCTGATCGCGGCGGGTCCGCATGACTTACCTCCGGCGGGGTGGATCCGCGACGATCAGGGTCGGGGTGCCGTCGCGGGCTTCCCTACGATAAGGGGCCGACGGTGGTTCCTTGGGACCACCGCTCGTGGCCGGCACCGGACCGACCGGCGCAGGGTCGTACCGTGCAGGAGGGACAGTCAGCGATGACGCAGGTTCAGGCGCCACCCGCCCGAGCGGTCACGGACCCTGTCGACGTTTCGAGCCGACCGGTGCCCCCGGCCGAGCGGCCCGGCCGTGGGCGGGTCGGCCCCGTGTTCGTCGGGCAGCTCGTCGTACTGGAGTTGTGCGTGGTCGGCGTCTGGGCCGCCACCGCCGGACCGAGCTGGGTGCTCGCCGCGGCGGGCGCCGCGGCGCTGCTGGTCGTCCTGGCGGCCTTCGCCCGTCGGGGTGGCCGTTGGTGGTTCGAGGACCTGCTGCTGCGCCGGCGGTTGCGGCGACGCGGTGAGCGGGCGTCGGCCGCGCTGGCCAGCGGCACCGCGACCGACCCGAGGTTGGCCGCGCTCGCTCCCGAGCTGAGCGTCATCGAGCTGACCGACCGAGGCACCCGGCTCGGCATCGGGCGTGACGACCAGGGCTGGTTCGCGGCCGTCGCCCTGCAGTCCGCAACCGGTGCGGCGGTCGGCTCCGTCGACGCCGCCGCTGTGGACCGCGCGCTGCGGGTGCTCACCGACTTCAGCGCCCCGGTCTCCCGGGCCCAGGTCGTCGCGCACACGTTGGTCTGGTACCCGGCACCCGGTGCGCCGCCGGCTGCCCACCGGACCGTGTGGGTGGCGGTGCGGCTCACCGTCCGGGACGCCCGGGTCGAGGCGGTGAGTCGCGGCGGTGGGCTGACCGGCGTGCACCGGACGGTGGCGGCCGGGATCGGCAGGCTCGGCAAGGCGCTGACCTCGGCGGGGCTGGCACATCGCCCGCTGGGCAGGGAGGAGCTGCGCGCGGCCATCGTCTCGGCCGCCGGTCTGGACCTGGTGCCCGAGGCGCCGGCGGAGAGTTGGCGTGGGTTGCGCGGCGGCGGTTGGACGCACCGCTGCATGGCGCTGCGGGGCCGCTTCGACGCGCCGCTCGGTCCGCTCGTGGACGCGATCACCGCGACCTCGGCACCGTCGCACACGGTGGCCGTGACCGTCTCGTCGGACGGTCGGGTGGCGGCACCGCTGCTGCGGGTAGCGGCGATGGACAACCACGTCGAGGCCCTGGTCAAGGTGGTTCGTGAGGTCGCCGGCCGGGTGGGTGCGTCCACCCGGCCGATGGACGGTCAGCACGCCCCGGGCGTCTACGCCACCGCTCCGGTCGCGTCGGCGCTGGGCGTCTCCACCGGTCTGCGGTCGCGCTGACCGGCGCGGGTCAGGGTCGGAGGTTGACGATCCAGCCGTAGAGGCCGCAGACCCAGAAGGCGAGCGGCACCAGCGCGATGATGAGCAGGATCTCGGCGATGTCGAGCAGGCGGCCCCAGACCGGCGAGATGCGCTTGCCGGCGACTGTCAGACCGTAGATCAGGCTGATCACCGCGGCGAGCACCAGCCCGCCCAGGATCAGGCCGAGCCGGACCGGCAGCGACCCACCGGCGAAGGTGGTCGCGGCGGCCAGGCCCAGACCCACGGTGCCGGCCAGCAGGACCGGGGTGCGCTGGGCCCGGCCCAGGAGGGGTCGGGCCCGCAGCAGCGCCAGCAGCGCCAGCACCAGGCACAGCAGCACCGCTGGCAGGCGTCCGTCCAGGGCCAGCACGATCTGCGCGCCCAACACCAGCAGGGACACCGTCCACAGCAGACCGGTGAGGAACTGGTCGGCGCGCTCACTCTGCTGGAGCACCTGGCGGCCGTCCACCGACTCGCTGTCGGTCTTGAGGTCCTCCGGACCGGTCGGAATCGACGGCACCGGCAGCCGGGCCAGCCGGTAGGCCATCATCGGCAGCGCCGGCACCACACCGAACGCGACAGCCGCGACCACCGCGGCGGAGGCCGCCGCGTCGAGGCCGAGGGCCAGGCAGAGCACCGCGCCCAGACCGGTGGCGGCCGCGACCCCGATCGCGGCGAAGAAGAGGGGGTACCGGTCGCCGACCGCCAACACGGCCACCGCGCCGGCCACCACCGCCGCGGTCGCCGCGAGCAGGACATGCGGACTGGCCAGGTCGGTCAGCGATCGATCGCCGGCGAGCAGCAGCAGGCCGCCGGTGGCCGCGTGCACCAGGCCGACCAGGGCCAGCACCGCGCCGATGCCGCTGTCACCGGCGGCCCTGGACAGCACCGCCGCGCCCACCAACAGCGCCACCGCGACCAGCAGCGCGGCCAGCGCGCCGGGCAGGTGCGGCGGACCGGCGAAGAGGGCGGCCAGCGCGCCGGCGCCGAACGCCGCCGCCGCGAAGACCACGGCGAAGGAGCGGGTCGCGCCGACCTGCCAGGCGCCGGGGCGCTGGTTGGTGGCTGTGGCGACCGCGTCCACCACGTCATCGAAGACGATCTCCGGCGCGGCGTCGGACCGGGGGTTGAAGTAGAGCACCTCACCGTCGCGGACGCTGAGCTGCGCCGCGGTACGACCACCGTCGAGGGGCGCACCACCCAACCGGGACAGTGCCCAGCCGCCGTGCCGCGCACCCTCGTCGGCCATGTCCTCGCCGGCGTAACGCAGCAGGGTGGGGAGCAGGTCGGCCATCGGCACGTCCGACGGCAGCGCCAGATCCATCCGGGTACGCGGAGCCACGATGGTGATCCGGCTGAGACCACCGGTCGCCGTCTTCGTCGCCACAGTGGCCTCCAGGTGTGCGTCTGTGATCGGCTGGCTGGAATGCTGCGGTACGGGTCCACCGCGCACACGGCAGATTACCTACGATGACGGCACGTACGATGCCCACCCGCGGGCGGTGTTCCGCGGGCCGCACGTCATCAGGGCCGCTTCTGGGGAGGAGACAGCCGTGAGCACTGTGGTGTTCCGCCGGCTCCCGCGTCAGCCGGGGCCGGCCCTGCCGCGCGGCGAGGTGCTGCTGGAGTCGCCTCCCGAGCTGCCCGAGCCGACGCCCCGCGGGATGGGGCAGCTGCTCATGATCCTGCCGATGTTCTGCGGGGTCGGCGCCATGGCGTTCCTCTACGCCGGCAAGGGCGGCGGCATGATGACCTACGTCGCCGGTGGTCTGTTCGGTGTCTCGATGCTCGGCATGGCGATCGGCTCGCTGGCCAACAGCGGTGGCAAGGACAAGGCCGAGCTGAACGCCGATCGCCGCGACTACATGCGCTACCTGGCGCAGATGCGCAAGCGCACCCGGCGTGCCGCCGAGCAGCAGCGGGCCGCGATGGCGTGGCGGCACCCGGAGCCCGACGCGCTCTGGTCGATTGCCGCGTCCCGGCGACTCTGGGAGCGGCGGATCACCGAGGACGACTTCGGCGAGACCCGGATCGCCCTCGGGCCGCAGCGGCTCGCCGTGGAGATCGTCCCACCGGAGACGAAGCCGGTGGAGGACCTGGAGCCGATGAGCGCCATCGCGCTTCGCCGGTTCGTCCGGGCACACTCCACGGTGCCCGACCTGCCGACGGCGCTGTCGGTGCGCGCGTTCAGCCGGGTGGTGCTGCGCGGCGACCGCGAGCCGGTGCTCGACCTGACCCGGGCGGCGCTGGGGCAGCTGGCCACCTTCCACGCACCGGACGACCTGGTGATCGCGGTGGTCGCCGCACCCGACCGGCAGTCGTCCTGGGGTTGGGTGAAGTGGCTGCCACACGCCCACCACAGCGGTCGTACGGACGCGGCCGGCGCGCGCCGGCTGGTCTTCGCCAGTCTGGCCGAGGCGGAGGCCGCGCTCGCCGCCGAGTTGGCCGGGCGGCCTCGGTTCGCGCCGGAGGCCAAGCCGCTGACCACCGCTCCGCATCTGGTGGTGGTGATCGACGGCGGGGAGATCTCGCCGACCTGCCAGCTGGTGGGTCCGGGGCTGCTCGGCGCCACAGTCATCGACCTCTCCGGGACGGTGCCGCGCGACGCCGGCCGCTGGCTGCTCTGCCTCGACGTGAATGACGGGGGATCCCTCGAACTGGTCCGGGGTAGTTCGTCGTCGACGCTGGGTAGGCCCGACCGGCTCAGCGCGGAGGCCGCCGAGGGGCTGGCCCGACAGATCGCCCCCTTCCGGCTCTCCCAGCAGCAGACCGGCGGCGACGAGCCGTTGGCCCGCAGCACGGAGCTGCCGGACCTGCTCGGCGTCGGTGACGCCGCGGCGGTGGACGTGCAGAACACCTGGCGCCCGCGTGGGCACCGCGACCGGCTGCGCATCCCGCTCGGTGTCGGCCCGGACGGCAACGTGGTCGAGCTCGACTTCAAGGAGTCGGCGCACGAGGGCATGGGCCCGCACGGTCTGGTGATCGGTGCGACCGGCTCCGGCAAGAGCGAACTGCTGCGTACCGTGGTGGCCGCGTTGGCGGTGACCCACTCGTCGGAGGAACTGAACTTCGTCCTCGTCGACTTCAAGGGCGGCGCGACCTTCGCTTCGCTGGAGGCGCTGCCGCACACCAGCGCGGTGATCACCAACCTGGCCGACGAGCTGCCGCTTGTCGACCGGATGCGCGACGCGCTCGCCGGCGAGATGGTGCGCCGGCAGGAGCTGCTGCGGGCGGCCGGCAACTACGTCTCCCGCTTCGAGTACGAGAAGGCGCGCTCGGCAGGTGAGCCGCTGGCGCCGATGCCCAGCTTGTTGATCATCTGTGACGAGTTCAGCGAACTACTCGCCGCCAAACCGGACTTCATCGACCTGTTCGTCATGATCGGCCGGTTGGGTCGGTCCCTCGGCGTGCACCTGCTGCTGGCCAGTCAGCGCCTCGAAGAGGGCAAGCTGCGGGGCCTCGACACGCACCTGTCGTACCGGATCGGTCTGCGGACGTTCTCCGCTGTGGAGAGCCGGATCGTGCTCGGCGTACCGGACGCGTACGAGCTGCCGAACGCGCCGGGCCACGGCTACCTGAAGACGGACACCAGCACCATGCTGCGGTTCCGGGCCGCGTACGTGTCGGGGGCGTACCGGGCGCCGGGGCAGCAGGCGTCCGCCTCGCAGGCGCTGGTGCAGCGCCGGATCGTGCCGTACGGTCTCGACTTCGTTCCGGTGCAGGTCCCGCAGGTGCCGGTGGCCACCGCCCCGGAGCCGGAGCAGCCTGCCGACGGCAAGGCCGTGGCGATGCTCGACGTGCTGATCGACCAGCTCAAGGGTCGGGGTCGCCCGGCCCACCAGGTGTGGCTGCCGCCGCTGGCCGATCCGCCGGGCCTCGGTGAGCTGCTCGGCCCGCTGGCTGTCGACCCCACCTACGGCCTGTGCACCGCCTCCTGGCCGGGGCGCGGGCGACTGACGGTGCCGGTCGGCGTCGTGGACCGCCCCTACGAGCAGCGCCGGGACCCGATGATGGTCGAGCTGGCCGGGGCCGGCGGCAACGTGGTCATCGTCGGTCGGTCGCTGAGCGGCAAGAGCACGATGCTGCGTACGCTGCTCGCCTCGCTGGCGCTCACGCACACGCCGCGGGAGGTGCAGTTCTTCTGCCTGGACTTCGGCGGGGGCGCGCTGCGCAGCATGGAGCGGTTGCCGCACCTGGCCGGGGTGGCTGGTCGGCGCGACGTCGAGGCGGTCCGCCGGACGGTGGCCGAGGTGGTCGCCGTCCTGGACGACCGGGAGAGTCGTTTCGCCCAGCACGGCATCGACTCGGTGGCGAGTTACCGTCGTCGCCGTGCCGCCGGTGAGTTCGCCGACGACCCGTTCGGTGACGTGTTCCTGGTGGTGGACGGGTGGAACACCCTGCGCCAGGAGTACGAGGAGCTGGAGCAGACCATCACCACGTTGGCCAACCGGGGCCTCGGCTTCGGTGTGCACGTGGTGCTCACCGCCGTCCGGTGGGCGGAGATCCGGATCAACATGCGGGATCTGCTCGGCACCAAGTTGGAGCTGCGCCTCGGTGACGCGTCGGAGTCCGAGATCGACCGTCGGGCGGCGAACAACGTGCCGGAGAAGTCGCCCGGTCGTGGCCTGACCCGGGACAAGTTGCATTTCCTCACCGCCATCTCGCGGATCGACGGCCGTCGCGACATCGACGATCTGAGCGAGGCCTCGCTGTCCCTGGCCGGGCACGTGGCGGCGAACTGGCCGGGTCGCCCGGCGCCGAAGGTGCGGTTGCTGCCGCGCCGGATGCCGGTGGCGGAGCTGGCCCGGATCATCGACAGGTCGGCGCCCGGTCTCCCGATCGGCGTCAACGAGTCGGCGCTCGCTCCGGTCTACCTGGACCTGGCCAACGAGCCGCACCTGACGGTCTTCGGTGACGCGGAGTGCGGCAAGACCAACCTGCTGCGCCTGATCGCCCGGGGGATCACCGAGCGGTACACGCCTGCGCAGGCCCGGCTGGTGATCGCCGACTACCGGCGTGGCCTGCTGGGGGCGGTGGAGGGTGACCACCTGCTCGACTACGCCCCGTCGAACCAGGCGTTCGCCCAGGGGCTCGGCTCGATCCGCAGCGCGCTGTCCAACCGACTGCCCGGCCCGGACGTGACCACCGCCCAGCTGCGTGATCGGAGCTGGTGGAAGGGTCCGGATCTCTACATCCTGGTGGACGACTACGACCTTGTGGCATCGGGTGGCAGCAACCCGCTGAGCGCTCTCCAGGAGTTGTTGCCGCAGGCCCGCGACATCGGTCTGCACCTGATCGTCACGCGTCGCGTCGGTGGTGTGTCCAGGGCGCTCTACGAGCCTGTGCTGCAACGGCTTCGCGAGTTGGACTCTCCGGGCCTGCTGATGTCCGGCAACCGGGAGGAGGGCGCGGTCTTCGGCACGTTGCGGCCGAGCCCGCAACCGCCCGGTCGGGGCACCCTGGTGCGCCGTCGCGATGGCCAGCAGCTGATTCAGACCGCCTGGTCCGAGCCGGCCTGAGCGCTGTCGTTCGTTCGGCAGGGGTGGTGGGCCTTTCCGGCCCGATTCACCACCATCCATCGAACGTCGCCGGTCAGGGCTGCGAGGGCTGGACCCGTTCCGCTACGGTCTTCACAGGAGTGTCCGTCGGTGGGGTGTTGCTGCCTTGCCGCGGGGGAGGATGCGGCGAAGCCGCCACCACAACAGACGGAAGGGTGTGAAGCATGGCGTTCGAGGTCGAAGCTGCGACTCTGCATACCGCCGCGAGTGACGTGCGGTCCACGCGCAGCGAGGTCGACGGCGAGCTGAAGAAGCTGTGGAACGTGGTCGACGACCTGGCCATCGCGTGGAAGGGTCAGGCGTCCACGGGCTTCCAGTCGCTGATGACGCGCTGGAACGAGGACACCGTCAAACTGCTGACGGCGATGGACAGCATCGCTGACCTGCTCGACAAGTCGGGTACGACGCACCAGGTCAACGACGAAGAGCAGCAGCAGATGCTGGACAAGTTCCACTCTGCTCTCAACCCGTGATCCGTAGCCGGCAGAGGAGGAAATCGTGACGATCAAAGTTGACTATGCGGTCCTCGAGAGCAGCAACCAGCAGATGCAGGCCATCTCGAAGACTCTTGAGGAGAAGCTTGACACGCTGCGGTCGATGCTGACCAAGCTGCACTGGGACGGCGAGGACCGGGTTGCCTACGAGCAGCACCAGGCGAAGTGGGACGCGGCGGTCCGGGACATCAACCGGATCCTGAACGAGATCGGTGGTGCCGTGGGCATCGCCCGCGAGAACTACCTCACCACGGAGATGAGCAACTCCAAGGTGTGGAGCTGAGGCATTCGCACGAGCGGCTCCGGTCCGGTTCGCCCGGCCCGGAGCCGCTCTGTGTCTGGTGTTGGCGGACGTAACAGTCGGCGGACGTAACCGTCGGCACCGGGCTGCGGTGCGCCGCTCAGCCGGCAGTTGGTGCGTCGGTGCGTCGGCCGGGGCGCCAGTCGCGTCGGCGGCCAAGGGTCATGATCGGTCGCGCGACCAGCAGCAGCATGGCGAGTAGCCCGCCGATGACCGCCGCCCAGATCGCTGTGGGGCGCTGCCAGCTCAGCGGGTCATCCCGCACGGCGGGCGCCGGGAGCACGCCGGCCGGAGGGTTCGCCCGGCTGCCCAGCAGGCTCGACACCGCCCGGTACGGGTTGACCATTCCGTGGCCGATGTCGGCGTTCTGGCCCTCGGGTGGGTTGTCCGCTGTGCGTTTCAGCCGGTCCGCGACCTGCTGCGGGTCGAGACTGGGGTAGGCGGCCCGGACCAGCGCGGCCACTCCCGAGACGTACGCGGCGGCGTAGCTGGTGCCGCCCTCCGGCACGGTGCGGTAGCCGCTGTTTCCGGGTGCCGGCCCGACGATGTTCATGCCGGGTGCGGCGATGTCGACGTAGTCGCCGCTGATCGAGGTGCCGACGTGGCCGCCCTGCTCGTCCACCCCGCCGACCGCTATCACCCCCGGGTACGCGGCCGGGTAACCCGGCAGGTTCTGCGAATCTTCCGACCGGTTGCCCGCGGCGGCGACCAGCACCACCCCTTTATCCAGCGCGCGCTCGACGGCCGCCGTCAGTTCGGGGCGGGGAATTGTGGTCAGGGACAGGTTGATCACGTCGGCGCCCTGCCCGACCGCCCAGTCGATGGCCGCGGCGATCTCCGCCGGGAGTTGCGGGTTGTTGACCGCGCCGAGCTGCGGCAGAACCCGGATCGGCAGGATGCGGGCGGCCGGGGCGATGCCGCTGAAGGGGACGACGGTGCCCTCCCGGCCCGCGATGATGCCCGCGATCAGCGTGCCGTGCCCGGCCTCGTCGCACTGACCCTGTCGGGCCGGCAGGCCGTTGAAGTCGCGCCCTTCGAGCACCTGCCCCTTGAGGAGCGGGTGGGCGGCGGAGACTCCGGAGTCGATCACGGCGACCGTGATCCCGGCGCCCCGGGACAGCGGCCACGCCGAGGACGGCTCCAGCCGGCGGAGCGCCCACGGCAACTGGGTCAGGCTGTCGGTGCCGATGGGACCGCAGAGGGGCGGCGCGGCGGTCGCGGGGGAGGGTGCCACCAGGCCGGCGCCGAGCAGGACCGCCAGCGTTCCACTGAGGACGCCGCGAAGGGCACGGCGGGACGGGGTCGCGCTCAACGGCGGGCATTCGCGCACCCGCAAAGGTTACCGCCGTGACCGTCGGTCGGCGGGCCCCGGTGACCACTGTCAGGCCCGGGGCTCTGCCTTCGCTGTGGAGTCATCGGCGAAGAGCGCGAGCAGGTCGCCGACCTGCCGGTCGGCCTCGGCGGGGTGCCGGAACCGGCCGGCCGGGTTGAGGGTGTATTCGTTGCGTCGCCCGACCCGGGTGCGGTGCAGGTACCCGCCCGCCTCCAGGTCGGCGACGATCGCCTGCGCGGCCCGTTCGGTCACGCCGACCTCGGCCGCGACGTCGCGCAGCCGGGCGGTCGGATCGCGGGCGATGGCCAGCAGGACGTGCCCGTGATTGGTGAGGAACGTCCAGTTCCGCCCGCCGCCGGTGTCGTCCGTCACCGTGCTCGCCATCGTGTGACCGCCTTTCCGGATGTCCGTCTGCCCTCGCGAGAGTCTGGTCCGCCCCGCCCCGGGAAGGTTGCCCAGGGGGTGGCCGGAGTCAACGTATGAAATCTAAATCACGCATACCTTGACGCATCTTACGGTGCGTGTGACGGTGGAGCACGAGCCAGCGCCCGCCGCCCGGCCGGCGGAGAGCCGGTTTGACCAGGTCAGATGCGTCGAGACGAGGTGCGGGATGAGTCATACCGGGAGCTCCGGCGGTCAGCCGGGTCCGCAGCGGACCACCGACCGGGCCGCCGCGCTCAGCGAGCCGACCCGGGCGTACGCCGAGTTGGTCGCCGGCAACCGGCGCTTCGTCGACGGCGCCCCACGCCACCCCAACCAGGATGCCGGGCACCGGGCCGCCGTGGCCGACGGGCAACACCCGTTCGCGGTGATCGTCGGCTGCTCCGACTCGCGGCTGGCTGCCGAGATCATCTTCGACCGGGGCTTGGGCGACCTGTTCGTGGTTCGCACCGCCGGGCACACCGCCGGTCCCGAGGTGCTCGGCAGCGTCGAGTACGCGGTGACAGTCCTCGGCACCCCGCTGGTGGTGGTGCTCGGCCACGACTCCTGCGGTGCGGTGCAGGCCGCCCGGGAGTCCGCCTCGACCGGTACCGCGCCGAGTGGCCATCTGGGCGCGGTGGTCGACGCCGTGCTGCCCAGTCTGCGCCGAGCCGCCGCCGAGGGCGTGGACGACATCGACGGCATCGTCGACATCCACATCGCACAGACCGTCGAGACGTTGCTCGGGCAGTCGCCCGTGCTGGCCGACGCGGTGGCGCAGGGGCGGTGCGCGGTGGTGGGTGTGTCCTACCGGCTGGCCGCCGGAGCGGTGCGCCCGGTGGCCGCCGTGCCGGCCGGCCTGGCGGCGTTGGAGACCGCGCCCTCGACCGACCCGGCCGCGCCTGCCACCGTCTGACGCGTCGAGGGCCGCTCCGCCTCACGCGGAACGGCCCTCGACGGGAATCGTGCGGGTCAGAGCAGCGACATGTGGACGTGGTCGGTGTGGTTCGACGGCCCGCTGTACGAACTCCAGCCGGTGGCCGGGAACCAGATCTGCCGGTTCCAGATCACGTAGTAGATGCCGAGCCGGTCGGCGTTACGGATGAGGAACGCGGCAACGTTGTTGCCGTACGTCCGGGTGTCGTTGTTGTGCCACGGGGAGAATCCGCTCTTCTGCAGCGACCAGTCGCAGGCGCGCCCCTTGGGGTGCTCCCACGGCCCGCCGGGGCGGTAGCAGCCGACGAACCGGTTGAAGCCGGCCGCCTTGACCTCCTTGTACGCGTGCAGCGTGCGCGGCGTGATGCAGCCGGACGTGGTGGGGTCATTCTCGCTGCACGACTGGGGCTTCCAGTCACCGTCGGCGGTGCGACCCGGGCCGATCTTCGCGACCTTGGAGGTGGCGTCCACCAGGCCGCCGGTGAAGCCCTTGCCGCCGACGAGGGAGAGCGCCTTGTCGGCCTCGCTCTTGCGCTTCGCCATCAGGGCGGTCTGCTTCTGCTGCTCCCGGACCTCGGTGTCGAGGGCCAGCTTCGCCTGCTCGGCGCGGGCCTTCACCTCGTTGACCTCGGAGAGCTTCTTCTCGTTGACCATGTTCATCTCGTCGAGCATCCCGGCGCGTTGGACGAACGAGTCGGGAGCCTCGCTCTCCAGCAGCATCGCGACCGCGCCGATCCGGCCGGTCCGGTACGCCTGGGCGGCGATCTGCCCGACCTGCGGGGCCAGGGCGTCCAGGTCGGCCTTGGCGCGGTTGACCTCCGCCGCCAACTCGCCCTGCCGCTTCTTGGACTTGTCCAGCTTGGACTTTGCGGCGGAGTAGTCGCGGTTGGCCTGCTCGATGACGTCGTTGAGCAGCTTGGGCTCGCCGTCCTCCTCGTGCCCGGACGGTGTGGGGTTCGTCGGGGCGGCGTGCGCCGGGAGCGGCCCGGCGAGCACTGTCAGTGCGGCGATCACGGCCACCACGGGTGTCAACCAGCGGCGTAGGGGTGCCGTCACAATGTTCCCTTCCGTCGACCGCCGACCGGGTTAGCTGACGGGTTCGGGGCGGAAGTGGCCCCTACCGCTGACGCGGATTCACCCCAGGCACCTGGGTCCCCGGCTCGCCGGTTGGCGATTGGGCGGTGGCACCGCAGGCGCCGCTTCGCGCCTTCATCGGTAACCGGCAGCGAGGTTACCCGAGAGTCGACCGCCTGAGCTACGCCTGGATGCCGACCAAAAGCGTCATTTCGCCATAGCGTTGAGTGACCAGTGACGCGGTTCTCAGGGTGGATGCCCGATCTGGTCACGCTGAGGAGTGTCACCATGTCGTATCCGTGCTCCTGTTCGGCTCCGGCCACCGGTCGGTGGCCTCGGATGGGGGTGCGGTCCGCGTCCGGTCCGGCTCGTCGGAGCCGGCCGTTCGCGGTGAGCTGAGTGCGGCCAGTGCCTCGCTGCGGTCCGGCTTGGGCCGGGGCGCGGGAGCGTCGGTGGACGCCACGGCAGCGCTGCGCCCGGCGGCGGTCACCACAGCGGCCAGCCCGGTGGTCAGCGGCACGGCGGCGATCAGACCGAGGGTGGCGACAGCGCTGCGGACGATCTCCTGCGCGAGGAACTCACTGGTGAGAATCTGCCCGATCGGCCGCGCGTCGGCGGTGAGCAGGAGCAGCAGGGGCAGTGACGCGCCCGCGTACGCCAGCACGATGGTGTTGACAGTGGAGGCGATGTGCGCGCGGCCGACCCGGGTGGCGGCACGGTACAGCTGCAACCGGGTCAGCCCGGGGTTGGCGTTCGCCAGCTCGGTGACGGTGGCCGCCTGGGTGACAGTCACGTCGTCGAGCACCCCGAGCGAGCCGATGATGATTCCGGCGAGCAGCAGACCGTGCAGGTCCACGTCGCCCTGGAACATCGACAGGGTGGTGGCGTCTTCGCTGCCGAACCCGGTGAGGTGGGTCGCGGCGGTGGCGATGGTGGCGAGCACGCCGGTCAGCACCAGGCTGCCCAGGGTGCCGAGCACCGCGACCGAGGTCTGCGCGGTGACCCCGTGGGTCAGATAGAGCACCACGAACATGATCAGGGCCGCCCCGACCACCGCCACCAGCAGTGGTGACCTGCCCGCGCTGATGCCCGGCAGCACGAAGGTGAGCAGGATGGCGAAGCTGGCGGCCAGCCCGGCGAGCGCTGCCAGACCTCGCCACCGCCCGAACGCGACGATCGCGGCCGCGAAGACCACCGCCAGCCACACCATCGGGGTGCCGCGTTGGTGCTCGGCGATGTTCCAGTTGCTGGTGGTGGGATCAACCGGATCGGCCAGCTGGACCAGGACGACCTCGTCGCCGACCTCGACCCGGGGTGCGCCGGGCCCGTCGGGCACCGGAGTCCGTACCTGCTGGCCGGCGGTCGGACCGTCGTCGACCCGGACGTCGACGGTGCCGCACCGTCCGTCGCCCACCCTCGGTGTGCCCTCCGGAACCGACGGCACCGGCGGGCACGGCTCGCTCACCACCCGGGTGACGGTGCCGGGGTAGCGCGGCACGTCCGCACCACCATCGGTCTGCGGTGACCCGCCGCGCGGCCAGAGCAGCACCGCGGCCAGCACTGTGGCGACGAAGAGGGGTACCACAGTCACGACGAGGATCCGTCGCACCCGTGGTGGGGCGGGCGGAGCGGGGTGAGTGTGGTCGGCGGCCAAGGCGAGTCTCCCAACGGTCCGGTGCGGGATACGGGTCAGCGGGCCGGGCGGTTCACAGTTGCTGTGGAAACGCGGCGGACGGCGGGGCGGATCGCTGCCTGACGACCGCCTGATCACGGACGGTCAGTGCTCGGCCCGGTCGGCCGGGGGCGACGCCATGACGTGGCGCCGCCGGTGCCCGACTGTGCAGCGGCATTCGGAGAGCCATCGTGGGAGATGCTAGCCAGCCCTCCCGGGGGTCGCAGGTCGTGGCGGAGTGTCGGGTGGCCGAACCGCTCGCGCGGCGGTCTCCGGGGCGGCATGTTGGAGCCATGCCCGCTCCGACACCGCCCGATCCTGACCGACCGCGACGCGCCGAACCCATGCCCGACGACAAGCACTCCGGGCACGACCAGCACGACAAGCACGCCGGACACGATCCGGCGATGTTCCGCCGCCGGTTCTGGGTCTGCCTGGTGTTGACCGTCCCGGTGGTGCTGACGAGTCATCTCGTGTCGGGTCAGCTGGGCCTGGCCGGGGACGACGGCGTCCCCGGCCAGGACTGGGTGGGGCCGGTGCTCGGCTCGGTGGTGTTCTGGTGGGGCGGTTGGCCGTTCCTGGTCGGTGCGGTACGGGAGGTCCGGGACCGGGCGCCCGGGATGATGCTGCTGGTCGCGATGGCGATCACCGTTGCGTACGCCGCGTCCCTGGCGACCAGCGTCGGGGCCTTCGACCTGGACTTCTGGTGGGAGTTGGCCGCGCTGGTCACCATCATGCTGCTCGGGCACTGGCAGGAGATGAAGGCCATCGGGCAGGCCCGGGGAGCCCTGACGGCGCTGGCCGCGCTGTTGCCGGACGAGGCCGAACGGGTGACGGCGGACGGGCGGATCGAGGCGGTGCCGGTGACGGGTCTGCGGATCGGCGACGTGGTGCTGGTCCGACCGGGAGGTCGGGTGCCGGCGGACGGCCAGGTCGTCGAGGGCGCCGCCGAGCTGGACGAGTCGATGATCACCGGGGAGTCGCGGCCGGTCGCCAGGTCGACGGGCGACCGGGTGGTGGCCGGCACCGTCGCCACCGACTCGGCCGTCCGGGTGCGCGTCGAGGCGCTGGGTGAGCAGACCGCCCTCGCCGGCATCCAGCGCATGGTCGCGCAGGCCCAGGCTTCCGGTGGACGGGCCCAACTGTTGGCCGACCGGTTCGCCGCGGCGCTGTTCTACCTGGCCACCGGCACCGCCGTGCTGACGGTGCTGGTCTGGACCGCGCTCGGCCAGCCGGACGAGGCGGTGGTCCGTGCGGTCACCGTCCTGGTGATCGCCTGCCCGCACGCGCTGGGTCTCGCCATCCCGCTGGTCGTGGCGCTCTCCACAGCGCTCGCCGCGCGGTCCGGCATTCTGGTCAAGGACCGGTTGGCACTGGAGCGGATGCGGACCGTCGGCGCGGTGCTCTTCGACAAGACCGGCACGCTGACCAGGGGCGAGCACGGCGTGACCGACCTGGTGACGGCGTCCGGCGTCGAGCGGGACGAGGTGCTGCGGATCGCGGCCGGTGTCGAGTCGGAGAGCGAACATCCGCTGGCCCGGGCGATAGTGGCGGCGGTCGGGAGCGCCGGCCCGGCCCGGGCCGCCGGGTTCCGGTCGCTGCCGGGCCGGGGTGTGCAGGCGACGATCGACGGTACGCAGTACGCGGTGGGCGGGCCGGCGCTGCTGCGCGAGCGGGGCCTTCCGGTCCCGGCAGAGCTGGAGGCCGCGACCGGGCGGTGGTCGGCGCGGGGTGCCGCGGTGTTGCACCTGGTGCGGCTGCCGGATGCCGTGCTCGGTGCGTTCGCGTTGACTGACGAGGTGCGTCCGGAGGCCCGGCGTGCCGTCGACGAGCTGCGTGCCGAGGGTGTCCGCACCATCGCCATGATCACTGGTGACGCCCGGTCGGTGGCCGAGGCGGTCGCCGCCGACCTCGGTTTCCGACCTGGCGTCGACGAGGTCTTCGCCGAGGTGTTGCCGGCGGAGAAGGACGACCGGGTGGCCGAGCTTCAGCGGCGGGGGTTGGTGGTGGCGATGGTCGGTGACGGGGTGAACGACGCGCCGGCGCTGGCCCGGGCGGACGTGGGCATCGCGATCGGCGCGGGCACCGATGTGGCGATCGAGTCCGCCGGGGTGGTGCTGGCATCCTCGGACCCGCGCGGGGTGGGGGCAGTGCTCCGGCTGTCCCGGGCGTCGTACCGGAAGATGCGACAGAACCTGGCCTGGGCGGCCGGGTACAACGTGGTGGCGCTGCCGCTGGCCGCCGGGGTGCTGGCCTGGTCCGGCGTGGCGTTGAGCCCGGCGCTGGCCGCGGTGCTGATGTCGGCGTCCACCATCGTGGTGGCGCTCAACGCGCAGTTGCTGCGCAGGGTCCGCCTCGGCGCTGCGCCGGACTGAGCGCGGTCAGCCGCGCTTCATGAGCCGACCGACCGCCGCCATCATCTCGGTGGCCATCTCGTCGGCCCGGCCTTCGGCGGCGCCCTCGTGCATGCAGTGCCGGGCGTGCCCGTCGAGCAGCCCGAGGGCCACCTTGTCGAGGGCGGCCTGGATGGCGGAGATCTGGGTGAGCACGTCGATGCAGTAGCGGTCGTCGTCGACCATCTTCTCGATGCCCCGGACCTGCCCCTCGACGCGGCGGAGCCGCGCGAGCAGCTGGTCCTTGCTGGCGGTGTATCCGCGGATCGGGGTGGGTGCGGTCATGCCGACCAGGATAGCGTACCCCCAGGGGGTATGGTACGGTCGGCTCTGTTGAGATACCCCCACCGGGTACCGGTACCGCGAAGGAGACGATCCGATGGTCAACACGACGTATCAGGTGCAGGGCATGACCTGTGGGCACTGCGTCAGCGCGGTGAGCGCCGAGGTCGGCGCCATCGCGGGGGTGCGTGACGTCCAGGTCGACCTGGCGGCCGGCCGGGTCACCGTCAGCAGCGATCAGCCGCTGGACACCGCTGCCGTCCGAGCCGCCGTCGACGAGGCCGGCTACGACCTCGTCGACGCGTGATCGGCGGGCCGGCGTGCGCACCGTGACGAGACTCGCCGGGTTCGCCGTCGGCCTGGCGGCTGTCTTCGGCGCCACCTACGGGATCGGCAGGGTCGCCGACACCGCCCCGGTCGCCGAGAGCCGGCACGACGATGCCACCACCACCCCGACGGCTGACGAACGGGGCGGGACGGGCGATCGGCTCCCCGGCGGGCTGCTCGTCTCCGAACACGGCTACACCCTCGAACCGGTCGACGCCCCGGCCGGCGAGTTCGCCTTCCGGATCGCCGGCCCGGACGGCCGCCCGGTCACCCGGTACGACGTGGCGCACGACAAGCAGATGCACCTGATCGTCGCCCGTCGGGACCTCTCCGGCTTCCGCCACGTCCACCCCGAGCTGGCCCCGGACGGCACCTGGCGGGTCGACACCCCGCTGGCCGGCCCCGGGCAGTGGCGGGCGTTCGCCGACTTCACCCCGACCGGGGGTGAGCCGCTGACCCTCGGCGTGGACGTGACAGTCCCCGGCGAAATGATCGAACGGCCGCTGCCCGCCCCGGCGACCAGCACCACGGTCGACGGCTACACGGTCACCCTGACCGGAGCGCCGCAGCCCGGCCGCACGTCGTCGCTGACGCTGACCGTCAGTCGGGACGGGCAGCCGGTCACCGACCTGGAGCCCTACCTGGGCGCGTACGGGCACCTGGTGGCACTGCGCCGTGGTGATCTGGCCTACCTGCACGTGCACCCGGACGGGACGCCCGGCGATGGGCGCACCCGACCCGGACCGGCCGTCACCTTCCTCGCCGAGGTGCCCTCGACCGGCAGCTACCGGCTCTACCTCGACTTCCAACACGGTGGGCGGGTGCACACCGCCGAGTTCACAGTGGTCGCCGACGCCGCCCCGACCGGCGACGCCCCCACTCCGAGCGGGCCCGCACCGACCGGCGGGGCCGACCACGGCACCCCCGGGCACGGACACAACTGACGGGACCAGACGATGACCATCACCAGCAGACCCCTGCCCGAGGCGCCCAACCGGATCGAACTGGCGATCGGCGGGATGACCTGCGCCGCGTGCGCCGCCCGGATCGAGAAGAAGCTCAACCGGATGGACGGGGTGAGCGCCACAGTCAACTACGCCACCGAGAAGGCGACCGTCCGGTACGCCGACGGCATCACGCCGGACGACCTGATCGGGACCGTGCAGAAGACCGGTTACACGGCGGCGCTGCCGGCCCCGCCCAGCGCGGAGCCCCCGGTGGACCCGTTGCGGGGGCCGCGTACCCGGCTCTGGGTGTCGGTGGCCCTGAGCGTGCCGGTGGTGCTGCTGGCAATGGTCCCGGCCTGGCAGTTCGACTACTGGCAGTGGTTGTCGCTGACCCTGGCCGCCCCGGTGGTGGTCTGGGGTGGGCTGCCGTTCCACCGGGCCGCCTGGACCAACCTGCGGCACGGTGCGGCCACCATGGACACCCTGGTGTCGCTCGGCACCCTGGCCGCGTTCGGTTGGTCGCTCTGGGCGCTCTTCCTCGGTGACGCGGGGATGCCCGGCATGACGCACCCGTTCCGCTTCGACATCACCCGTACCGACGGCGCCGGCAACATCTACCTGGAGGCGGCCGCCGGGGTCACAGTGTTCATCCTGGCCGGTCGCTACTTCGAGGCCCGTTCCAAGCGGACCGCCGGCGCCGCCCTACGCGCCCTGCTCGACCTCGGCGCCAAGGACGTGACAGTGCTGCGTGACGGCGTGGAGACCCTGATCCCGGTGGACCGGCTCGCCGTCGGTGACCGGTTCGTGGTCCGCCCCGGGGAGAAGATCGCCACCGACGGAGTGGTCGACGAGGGCACCTCCGCCGTCGATGCCAGCATGCTCACCGGTGAGTCGGTTCCGGTCGAGGTCGCCCCGGGTGACGGCGTGGTCGGCGCCACGATCAACGCGGGTGGGCGGCTCATCGTCACCGCCACCCGGGTCGGCGCGGACACCCAGCTAGCCCGGATGGCCGACCTGGTGGAGCAGGCGCAGAGCGGCAAGGCGGCCGTGCAGCGGCTGGCGGACCGGATCTCCGGGGTCTTCGTTCCGATCGTCATCACCATCGCCGTCGGCACGCTCGGCTGGTGGCTCGGCAGCGGGGCCGGCCCGACCGCCGCGTTCACCGCCGCCGTGGCCGTGCTGATCATCGCCTGTCCGTGCGCGCTCGGCCTGGCCACCCCGACGGCGCTACTGGTCGGCACCGGTCGGGGCGCCCAGCTCGGCGTGCTGATCAAGGGCCCGGAGGTGCTGGAGTCGACCCGCCGGGTGGACACCGTGGTGCTCGACAAGACGGGCACCGTGACGACCGGCCGGATGACAGTGGTGGACGTGGTGCCGGCGAGCGGTGTGGACCGGGCCGAGCTGCTCCGGCTCGCCGGGGCGGTGGAGGCCGCCTCCGAGCATCCGATCGCCCGTGCGGTCGCGGCCGCTGCCACCGACGCGGGCGCGCTGCCCCCGGTGACCGCCTTCGGCAACCTCGAAGGGCTGGGGGTGACCGGAACTGTCGACGGGCGCTCCGTGCTGGTCGGCCGGGTCCGGCTGCTGCGCGAGCGTGAGCTCGACGTACCGCCGGAGGTCGAGTGGGCAGTGCGCGACGCCGAGGCTGCCGGCCGTACGCCGATCGTCGCCGGCTGGGACGGACGGGCCCGGGGTGTGCTCACTGTCGCCGACGTGGTCCGGCCGACCAGCCGGGCGGCGGTGGCTCGGCTGCGCGGGCTGGGGCTGACTCCGGTCCTGCTGACCGGGGACAACAGCACAGTTGCTCGCGCGGTCGCCGCCGAGGTGGGCGTCGACGAGGTGATCGCCGAGGTGCTGCCGGCCGGGAAGGTCGACGTGATCAAGCGGCTCCAGGCCGAGGGGCGATCGGTGGCGATGGTCGGTGACGGGGTCAACGACGCCCCGGCGCTGGCCCAGGCCGACCTGGGGCTGGCCATGGGTACCGGCGCCGACGTGGCGATCGAGGCGGCCGACCTCACCCTCGTCCGGGGCGACCTGGACGCCGCTGTGGACGCCATCCGGTTGTCCCGCCGGACGCTCGGCATCATCCGGGGCAACCTGTTCTGGGCGTTCGGCTACAACGTGGCGGCGCTGCCGTTGGCCGCCGCCGGGCTGCTCAACCCGATGATCGCCGGCGCCACGATGGCGCTGTCCTCGGTCTTCGTGGTGGCCAACAGCCTGCGCCTGCGTCGCTTTCGTCCGGCCGCTGCCGATCTGTGACGACGGTAATGGTTGGGCCGGTGCCGGCGGGGGTACCTCTGTTGTCGTAGCGACGCTTGCAATGGAGGTTGGCAATGGGATTCGACGACAAGATCAACAACGCCACCGAGGACGCGACCGGCAAGCTGAAGGAAGGCGCCGGCCGGGCCACCGACAACGAGCAGTTGGAGGCGGAGGGTCGCGCTGACCAGTCCACCGCCAAGCTCAAGCAGGCGGGCGAGAAGATCAAGGACGCCTTCAAGAGCTGACGTACGACGTAACCCGCACGCCGGGCCGGTGATCATCACCGGCCCGGCGTGCTGTGTGTCGGGACTCTTTCGCCGACCCTGAGATCCCCCTGATTCCACCCGCGTCCCGCACCGCGGCGCGCCGGCACCTGCTAACTTTCCTTGGCATGTGCAAGGGCTGGTTATGAGCGCCGCCTCACCGCCGACCGGCGACGACCTGGTCCGGGTGCTGGCCACCCTGGCCAACCCGCACCGGCTGCGGGTCGTCGCCGCGTTGGCCCGGGAACGTGCGTACGTCAGCGGGCTGGCCCGGCAACTGGGCATCAGCCGGGCGCTGTTGCAGGTCCACCTACGGAAGCTGGCGGCGGCCGGGCTGGTCACCGCCCGCCTGGAGTTGTCGGAGGACGGGAAGGCCATGAACTACTACGAGGTGGAGCCGTTCGTGCTCACACTCACCCCCGCGGTCATCGCGGCCGCGGTCGAGACGCTGACGGTGCCCGACTCGGGCGAGCAGCCGGGAGCACAGCGATGAGCGAGCACGACTGGACCGAGGTGGTCGGCGCGATCGGCATCTTCGCCTTCCTGATCAGCGTGGTCACGGTGACCGTCGTGCAGCTCGCCAAGACCCGGCGGGCCCGGTACGAGGCGGACCGGGCGGACGACTACCGCCGGCTCGCCGAGACGGCCGCTCAGGCCCAGGCGGACAACGCCCGACTGCTCGCGGCGATGGACGGCCGGTTGGGCGGGATGGAGACCCGGATGACCACGCTCGAACGCGTCCTGCGCGAGGTCGACTGACCCGGCGGACGAGAGGCCCCGGGCCGCCGAGCGGCTACTCGACGGCCCGGGTGGAAGCAGCATCACCTCGCCCAGTGGGCGAGTTTCACAGGCAACGCTCCTTCGAGGAGAGGACAGCACCTCATGCTGCGCGTACGCAAATCCGCAGTCGGCTGGGCGGTCGCCCTGGCCCTGACGGCCACCGGCCTGACCCCGGCGAGCCCGGCCGCCGCCCGACCACAACCCGCCCCGACGATCGACTGGCGGCCGTGCGCCGAGGACAGCAGCGCCGAGTGCGGCACCCTGTCGCTGCCCGTGGACTGGGACCGACCCCGAGGTGAGCGCTTCGACCTGTCGCTGGCCCGCCGGGTCGCCAAGCCGGCCACCCGGCAAGGCGCGTTGGTGTTCGGCCCCGGCGGGCCGGGCGACAGCGGGGTCGATCGGGTGGTGAACGGCAGCTCCCGGTTCAGCGCCGACCTGCGGGCCCGGTTCGACATCGTCAGCTTCGACCCACGCGGTACCGGCGACAGCCACCCAGTGGTCTGCGCCCGGGACCTGCTCGCCCGGCAACCACAACTGGTCGCCGACCAGGCCCAGTTCGACGCCACGCTGGCCAACAACGCGCTGCTGCGCGCCGACTGCCGGGCCCGCACCGGGACGCTCTACGACCACGTCGACACCACCAGCGCCGCCCGCGACCTGGACGCGGTCCGCGCCGCGCTCGGCGAGCGGCAGTTGACCTTCCACGGCAGCTCGTACGGCACAGTGCTCGGGCAGCGTTACGCCGAGCTGTACCCCGACCGGGTCCGGGCCATCGTGCTGGAGGCCGCCATGGACCACAGCCTCGGCACCCGCGCCTTCCTGGACACCCAGGCCGCCACCGCCGAGGGCGCGTTCGACGAGTTCCTGGCCTGGTGTGACCGCTCGGCCGACTGCGTCCTGCACGGTCGCGACGTCCGGGCCAGCTGGGCCGGGCTGCACGCCCGGGCCGAGCGTGGCTCGCTGACCGACCCGGACCAGGCCGGGGCCGCGCTCGCCCCGTTCGAGCTGAGCCGCCTCGCCCACAAGAAGCTCTACGACACCTGGCGGTGGCCGGGGCTGGCCGAGTGGATCCTCCGACTGGAGGGCACCGCCACCACGCCGAGCGTCCGCCCGTTGGCGGACGAGGCCGTGGCTCCGTACCCCTTCGCGGTTTTCTGCCAGGACTGGAGCCTGCCGGTGCGCGACTACCGCGAGTACGTCGGACATCTGCGCCGGGCGGCCCGGCTCGCGCCGGACCTGCGCTACCCGCCGGCGCTGTTCGCGCTGGTCACCTGCCTGGGCTCCCCGACGCCGGTGGCCAACCCGCAGCATCGGCTACTGGTGCACACCGACGTGCCGCTGCTGGTTGCCGCCACGGTGCACGACCCGGCGAGCGGCTACGACTGGGCGCGCAACGTGGTACGGCAGTTGGGTCGGCACGGCGCGCTGCTCACCTACCTGGGGTGGGGGCACGGCAGCTACAGCAGCAGCCCGTGCGTGCAACGAGTCGTCGATTCGTACCTGATCGATCAGGTGGTGCCCGCCCGGGGCGCCAGCTGCCCGGCCGTCGAACCCTGACAGCCGCTGCCGGCCGCCGGGACGTCCGGCGGCCGGCAGCGGTCTGCTCACCGGCGTCGGGTGGCGCGTACGACCACGTCGTGCAGCGGTGCGTCCCGGCCCGGCACCGTGCGGCGGTGCTCCTCGGCGGTGACGATCTCCCAGGTGCTGCTGTCCAGGCCGGCGGTGATGTCGGCGAGGGTGACCGATGCCTCGTCCGGCGGGTGGTGCCCGGACCCGTGCCCGTGCCCGTGCCCCGGCGCGGAGGTTTCCGAAGTGTGCAGGTGCCCGACGATCAGGAGGGTGCCGCCGGGTGCCACCCACCCGGCGATGCGGTCGTAGAAGGCCAACTGCGGCATCGCGGGGTGCGCGTAGTGCGTCGTGACCAGGTCAAACCGTGCCGCTGGAGCCCAGGCCGTCAGGTCCGCCTCCACCCACCGCACGCGCTCGGACACGCCGCTCTCCGCTGCGCGTTCGGCGGCTCGGGCGAGCGCGACGGGTGCGATGTCGACGGCGGTGACCTGCCAACCGTGGGCGGCTAACGAAATCGCCTCGGCGCCCGCGCCGCACCCGGCGTCCAGCGCCGAGCCCGGCACCAGAGCGCCGATCTCCCGGGCCAGGTACGGGTGCGCGGGACTCGTGCTCATCGCGCCGGGACGGTCGTGGTGCGTTTGCTGCCAGTGCCGCTCCCAGTAGTCCTTGTCGAACTCGTGCCGCTCGGTCATCTGTGCCTGCTCCTTCGCGCGTCGGCCACGACTGTGACCGGTGACCGGCGCGATGCGCAAAGATTGTTGCCAAAACGGCAAGACGACGTCGCTCACCACTGCCCGGTCAGCCGGGCCGCCCGCACCTCCAGGTAGCGCTGCTCGGGCCGGCTCGTGGTGCCCCGCGCCGCCACCAGGTACGCCTCCCGCGCCGCACCGACCTCCCCGGCCAGCTCCAACAGGTGAGCCCGGACGGCGGCCAGCCGGTGGTGCCCGGCCGTGCGTTCGTCGGCGTCCAACGGCGTGAGCAGGGCGAGCCCGGCCCGGGGCCCGTCGACCATGGCCACCGCCACCGCCTGGTTGAGGGTGACCATCGGGTTCGGCGCGATCCGGGCCAGCAGTCGGTAGAGCGCGACGATCTGCCGCCAGTCCGTCTCCGCCGCCGTCGACGCCTCGGCGTGCACGGCGGCGATCGCCGCCTGGAGCTGGTACGGGCCGGGAGGCGACCAGGTCAGCGCCTCGGTGATCAGCGCGACCCCCTCCGCGATGGCGGCGGCGTCCCACCGGGAACGGTCCTGCTCTGCCAGCGGCACCAGCTCCCCGTCCGGCCCCACCCGGGCCGCCCGGTGCGCGTCGGTCAACAACATCAGCGCCAGCAGCCCGGCCACCTCGCCGTCGTCGGGCAGCAGCCCACGCAGGATGCGAGCCAGCCGGATCGCCTCGCCGGTCAGCTCGGCCCGGCGCAGATCCGGGCCACTGGACGCGGTGTAGCCCTCGTTGAAGATCAGATAGAGGACCCGCAGCACAGTTCCCAGCCGCTCGCCCCGCTCGCCCGGCCCCGGCATTGTGAACCGTGCCCCGGCGGCCTCGATCCGCTGCTTGGCTCGCCGGATGCGTTGACTCATCGTCGCCTCGGGCACCAGGTGCGCCCGGGCGATCTGGGCGGTGCTGAGACCGCCGACCGCTCGCAGGGTGAGCGCCACCTGCGCCGATCCGGGCAGCGCCGGGTGACAGCAGAGGAACAGCAGCGTGAGGGTGTCGTCATCGGCCGGAACTGTGGGCTCCGCGTCCGCCGCGGGCACCACCCCGGCGTACGCCGGCGCGCGCCGCGCCACCGCCACCTCGCGGTCGCGGCGCGCGCTCTCGCTGCGCCACTCGTCGGTGAGGCGGCGGGTGGCCACTGTGAGCAACCAGGCGCGCGGATTATCCGGTACGCCCTGGCCGGGCCACTGCGTCGCGGCGGCGAGCAGCGCCTCCTGGACCGCGTCCTCGCACCTGTCGAACTGTCCGTGCCGACGGACCAGCAGGCCGAGGACCTGCGGCGCGAACGTGCGCAGCAGGTCCTCGACCGTCCGGTCCCCGGTCACATCTCCGTCCCGGCCTCGTCCATGATCGGGCGGACCTCCATCGCACCGCCGTACCGGACGTCCGGCCAGCGGGCGGCGATCTCGGCGGCCCGCTGCGGGCTGTCGCAGTCGACGGCCAGGTAACCGGCGAACTGCTCCTTGCTCTCCATGAACGGCCCGTCGAGGACCTCGGGGCTGCCGTCCACGAGCCGGACCGTCAACGTCTGCGACGGATTGGCCAACGCCTGGCCGCCGATCAGCTCGCCCGTCTCGGCCAGCTCCTTCATGATCTCGTCGACCTCACCGAAGAGTGCGGTGCGCTCCTGCTCGCTCAGCTCCTCGGTGAAGCCGGGGCGGTTCCAGATCAGCAGCATGTACTTCACGGCGATGCTCCTCAGGCTCTGGTCGCACCCCCGACCGGGGCGCGACTCACCGGAGGGTCGGAGCCGTTCCCCCGATCCCTACCGCGTACCGAAGAAAATCGCAGAAACGTCCGCCGGGGGCGGTCCCACGCCGGACGGGCCGAGATCGAGGCCCGGTCAGCGGAACAGCGTTCAGCGTGGATCGGGTCGGCCGGGCACCTGTCGGGGCTTCCGGGCGCCGCCGACGTCCAGCGAAGCCCGGTCGGCCGCCGAGGTGCCGGACGACCAGCCCTCGGCGTCACGCACGCTGAGTCGGTGCCGGGTGACGCCGGGGAAGAGCGTGTCCAACCGCTCCCGAACCGCCTCGCCCCGCGCAGCGAGCACCGGCAACAGCCGTTCCGCCCCGGCCGTCTCGGCCGCCGCCTGGTCCGCCGCGTGTGTCGCCGCCTCGGTGGCAGTGCGTAGCCGCTCGCCGATCCGCAGCGCGAACGCGTTGAGGAAGGACTCGTCCCACACCTTCGTCCGTCGCCCCGACCCCGGCCGGCGCTCGGCCCGCCCCCGCAGCATCGCCGCCGTGGCCTGGACCAGCAGCGACGTGTAGAGCAACTCCACCGCCACCAGATCGGCCGGCCAGCCCAGCACCGTGGCGAAGCCCAGATCGTCGGACCAGACCGCCTCGCACCGGTTCGCCGCCGCCACCTCCTGCACCAGCAGCGCCTTGGCACCCGCGTACGGGGTGTCGGTGCTCAGCCGTACGCCGCCGGGCAGGTCCCCGCGCTCCGACCCGGCCGCCAGCAGCGCCTCGTCGATGCTGTGCCGGGCGATCAGCTCCTGGGCCTTTCCGGTCAGCGCCTCCGCCTCCGCCGGGAAGGTGGTCGACTCGGCCTTCGCCAGCAGCGCCCGCACCCGGTCCAGCATCGGGGACCCGCTGCGAGCCGTGCCCGCCGTGCGGGGCAGCGCCGCGCCGCTCGTACCCGGCGGTGGGCGCAGCACCGCGATCGGCGGCAGGCTCTCCACCAGTGCGAGAGTGTCCACTGCCGCGCGGAGCGCGTCGGCCCGGTCCAGACCCTCCCGGCCGGCCCAACCGGCCAACACGCTGCGCTCGGCACCGCCCTCGGTGGCTGCCAGCTCGCGTAGCTGGTCGTCCCACCAGGCCGGGACCGGCTCGGTCTGGTCGCGCCGCTGGGCGGCCATCGCGGCACGGACCAGCCGGGCCGCGCGGGCGTCGAGCCGTCGACTGGTGATCCGGTCCACGTCGACCGGCTGCCAACCGCGCGGCCAGAGCCGGCCCAGGCCGCGAACCAGGCGACGCAGCAGAGCGGCGTCCACCGCCGTGGTGCCGTCCGCGGCGCCGGTGCCGACCATCAGTTGGTCCAGCTGCCGTTCGGCCTGCCGTACGTCAGTGCCGCGCACCGCCGCGAGCGCGTTGGCGACGAGTTCGTCAGCGTCCGGCACTGGCACCTCCTTCTCGGGATCTGGCTGTCGCTACCTCCAGGCTCCATGATCATGCCGCCAGTGGTGCGGGAGTCGTGAAACGGGGATGGCCCGGGGCCGTCTCGGCCGCGATCGGCGGCATGGTCGGGGTAGTTTCGACCTGACCCGGGCGGATGCGAGGTGTGTGGTGGCCGATTCGAGTCTGCCGAGCGCACGCGTCGCCGACGTACGCTCCTCCACGCTCGTCGGCGTCCTGATCGGCATCGCAATCATGGCTGCGGTGGACGAGATCGTCTTCCACCAGTTGCTGGCGTGGCACCACTTCTACGACCGGTCCACCCCATCGGTGGCGCTGCTCTCCGACGGACTGCTGCACGCCGCCGAGCTGATCATCCTGGTCGGCGGGTTCTTCTGGTTCGCCGACCTGCGTCGACGACGTGCCCTGTCGAACCGGCTGGCGTGGGGTGGCTTCCTGCTCGGTGCCGGCGGGTTCCAGGTCTTCGACGGGGTGGTCGACCACAAGGTGCTCCGGCTGCACCAGATCCGCTACGGCGTACACCTGCTGCCGTACGACGTGCTGTGGATCGCGTCCGGTGTGGTGCTGCTGTTGGCCGGCGCCGGGGTGGTGTGGTGGGCCCGGTCCCGCCGGCCCGGCCCCCGATGACGGTGGCCGGGCCGCTGGCGCACGCCGGGCACGGTGCGGCCGGGCCGACCTGGTTCCCGCTGTTCACTGTCGCGTTGGTGGCGGTCGGCTACCTGCTGGCAGCCGTCCGCGACCCGCGGGGTTGGGACCACCGGCGTACCGCCTCCTGGCTGGTCGGCTGCGCCCTGCTGGCGGTCGCCGTCGGGCCGCTGGCCCAACTCCCCGACAACCCGAGCGGGCACGCGGCGCAGCACCTGCTGCTCGGCATGCTGGCCCCGCTCGGGCTGGTGCTCGGCGCCCCGGTGACGCTACTGCTGCACGTCGCGCCTCCGCCGATGCGCCGGCTGGTGGGACGGCTGCTGCGCGCCCGCCCGCTGCACCTGCTCGCCCACCCGTTCACCGCCGCGCTGCTCAGCACCGGCGGGCTGGCGTTGGTGCTGCTCACCCCGTTGTACGCGGCGGCCGAACGGCAACCAGTCCTGCATCACGCGGTGCACCTGCACTACCTGGCCGCCGGGTACCTCTTCGCCTGGTCGTTGGCCGGGCCGGACCCGGCGCCGCGTCGCCCCGGCCTGGCGGTACGGGTCGGCGCGTTACTCGCCGAGTCGGCCGGCCACGCCGTGCTGGCCAAGTACCTGTACGCCCAGGCCGAAAACCTCCCGCCCGGCCTCGCCGACCGGGACCCGGAAGCGTTTCGCTCGGCCGCCCAACTCATGTACTACGGCGGCGACCTGGCCGAGCTGCTCCTGGCAGCAGCCCTCTTCGCCACCTGGTACCACTCCCGCCGCCCCCGCCCGTCCCCACCTCCGTTGATTAAGAAGTTTGCGTCACCGGAAGGCAATTCCTTGACGCAAACCTCTTGATCAACAGGATCAGGCGCGGTGGGGCCAGTCGGTGAGGATGTCCCCTACCGGTTGGACGTCCTGTTCCGGATCTGGTGCCGGGGTTGGTCGGTCGGTCGGGGTGCGGTCGAAGCGGGGTGCGGGGGCCGGCTGGATCTCGCCGCCCACCTCGACGAACGTCCCCCGGGCAGCGTTGTGCGGGTGCCCATGCGCCTCGCCGGGAGCGAGCACCGGCGCGACGCAGGCGTCCACGTCGGCGAAGACCGCCGTCCACTCGTCCCGGGTGCGCTCGGCGAACCGCTCGGTGAACCGGCGGCGCAACTCGTCCCAGCCGCTCGGGTCGTACTGGGCGGGCAGGTCCGGGTCGTCGGCGAGGCCGAGGCCGCTGAGCAGTACGGCGTAGAAGGCCGGTTCCATCGCGCCGACCGCCATGAATCCACCGTCGGCGGTGGCGTACGTGTCGTAGAACGGCGCCCCGCCGTCGAACATGTTGCGCCCACGCGGGGCGGCCCACAGGCCGGTGCCGAGCAACCCGTGCAGGAACGAGGTGAGCAGCGCCGAGCCGTCCACCATCGCCGCGTCGACCACTTGGCCGAAGCCGGAGCGCTCCCGCTCCAGCAGCGCGGCCAGCACCCCGACGGCGAGCAGCATCCCGCCGCCGCCGAAGTCGCCGATCAGGTTCATCGGCGCGTACGGGCGTTCGCCGGCCCGCCCCAGCGGCTCCAACGCCCCGGCCACCGCGATGTAGTCGATGTCGTGCCCGGCTCGGGCTGCCAGCGGGCCGTCCTGACCCCAGCCGGTCATCCGCGCGTACACCAGTCGAGGGTTGCGGGCCCGGCACACCTCCGGCCCGATGCCGAGCCGCTCGGCCACCCCGGGCCGGTACGCCTCGACCAGCACGTCCGCGCGTTCGGCGAGGCGCAGCAGGTCCGCCACGCCGGCCGGGGACTTCAGGTCCAGCGCGGTGACCCGTCGGCCGCGTTGCAACGGCCCGCTGGTCGGTGCTGCCAGCCGGCCCGCTCCCGGGGCGCCCGGCCGGTCCACCCGCACCACGTCCGCGCCGAGGTCGGCGAGCACCATGCAGCCGAACGGCGCCGGGGCGAGGCTGGCCAGCTCGACCACCCGCACCCCGGCCAGTGGCCCGCCGCGGGCCGCCGTCATGCGACGTCAGCCGGTTCGGCCCGGAGAACGGCGAGCCGCTCGGCCAGGTCGGCGGGGGGCGTGAACCGGTCGCCGTAGCTGCCCGCCAGCTCGGTGGCACGTGTCGCGAAGCCGGCCGGGCCGCCCGCGTACTGCCGGACGTAGCGGATCACCCCGCCCGTCCACGCCGGGAAGCCGATGCCGAAGATCGAGCCGATGTTGGCGTCGGTCTCGGTGCGCAACACCCCCTCGTCGAGGCAGCGCAGCGCGTCCAGCGCCTCGGCGAAGAGCATCCGCTCCTGGAGGTCGGTGAACGGCACCGCCCGACCCGCGTCGGTGATCAGGTCGGCGAGACCGGGCCACAGCCGACCCCGGGTGCCGTCGTCGTAGGAGTAGAAACCCCGTCCGGCGGCGCGCCCCGGCCGCTCGTACGCGTCGACCAGCTCGTCCACCAGGCGGTGCGCCGGCAGCGGCCGGAACTCCTCGCTGGCCGCCTCGAACTGGCGGCGGATCCGCTGGATGAGCGTCAGGCTGACCTCGTCGGCCAGCGCCAGCGGCCCGGTCGGGTAGCCGGCCTGAAGGGCGGCCTGCTCCACCGATGCGGCGGGGACACCCTCGGCGACCATGCCGACCGCCTCGTCGATGAACTTGCCGATCACCCGGCTGGTGAAGAATCCCCGGCCGTCGTTGACCACGATCGGGGTCTTGCCGATCCGCCGGCCCAGGTCGAACGCACGGGCCAGCGCCACATCCCCGGTGCGTTCGCCGACCACGATCTCCAACAGGGGCATCCGGTCCACCGGAGAGAAGAAGTGCGTGCCGATGAAGTCCGTCGGCCGGTCCACGCCCTCGGCCAGCCCGGTGATCGGCAGGGTGGAGGTGTTGGAGGCGAGCAGCGCGCCCGGCGCGAGCACCGGCAGCACCTCGGCGAACACGGCCTTCTTCAGGGCCGGGTCCTCGAAGACCGCCTCGATGACCGCGTCGCAGCCAGCCAGCGCGTCCACCTGGTCGGTCGTGGTGATCCGGTCCAGCACGGCACGCGCGTCCGCCTCGGTGGTGCGGCCCTTGCGTACCGCCCGGGTCAGTAAGCGCTCGGCGTGCTCCCGGGCCCGGCCGGCGGCCTCCGGCGTGACGTCCTTGACCACGACGTCCAGCCCTGCGCTGGCACAGGCGTACGCGATGCCCGCGCCCATCATGCCCGCGCCGAGCACCGCCACCCGGCGCACCGGCGGCGCGTCCACACCGGGCGGTCGGGCCGCGCCACCGTTGACTGCCTTCAGGTCGAAGAAGAACGCACCGATCATGTTCTTGGCGACCTGCCCGGTGAGCAGGCCGATCAGGTGCCGGGTCTCCACGGTCAGGGCGGTCTCCAGGTCGACCTGTGCGCCCTCGACGGCGGCGGCGAGGATCGCCTCGGGCGCGGGCAGCCGGGCACCCTTGAGCTGCTTGCGCAGCGTCGCCGGGAAGGCCGGCAGTTGGGTGGCCAGCGAGCGGCTGGCCGGGGTGCCGCCCGGCATCCGATAGTCCGGCCGGTCCCACGGCTGTGCCGGGTGCGGGTTCGCCGCGATCCAGGCCCGCGCCCGGTCCAGCAACTCGGTGGGCGTGGCGACCACCTCGTCGACCAGCCCGGCGGACAGGGCGTCGACCGGGCGCATCCGTCGGCCGGTGAGCAGCACGGTGGTCAGCGCGCCGGCCAGGCCGAGCATCCGTACGGTCCGGGTGACACCGCCAGCACCGGGCAGCAGGCCCAGTGTCACCTCGGGCAGCCCGAGCCGGCTGCCGGGCGCGTCCAGCGCGATCCGGTGGTGGCAGGCGAGTGCGATCTCCAGGCCACCACCGAGCGCCGAGCCGTTGACAGCGGCGACCACCGGCCGGCCCAGCGTCTCCAGCCGGCGCAGGTCCCTTTTCATGGTGCCGAGCAGGTCGGCGAGCGCGGGCGCGTCGGCGCGGGTGGCCCGGATCATCTCGGGCAGGTCACCGCCGGCGAAGAAGGTCGACTTCGCGCTGGTCACGATGACGCCGACGAGGTCGCTCTCGGCCTCCAGCCGGTCCAACGTGGCGGTCATCGAGGCGGCGTACGCCCGGTTCATGGTGTTGGCGGACTGGGTGGGGTCGTCCAGAGTGAGAGTGACGATGCCGTCGGCGCCGCGGTCGTACCGGATGGTGTTGGTCATTGTCGTCCTCCGGGTCAGCAGCGCTCGAGAACTGTGGCGACGCCCATGCCGCCGCCGATGCAGAGGGTCACCACGGCCCGGCGCAGGTCGCGGCGCTCCAACTCGTCCAACGCCGTACCGAGCAGCATCGCTCCGGTCGCGCCGAGCGGGTGGCCGAGCGCGATCGCGCCGCCGTTGACGTTCACCCGGTCCGGGTCGAGGCGTAGGTCGCTGACGTACTTGAGCACCACGGCGGCGAACGCCTCGTTGATTTCGAACAGGTCGATGTCGTCGACTGTCAGCCCGGCCACGGCGAGCGCCTTGTGGGTGGCCGGGATCGGGCCGGTCAACATCAGCGTCGGGTCCGCGCCGGTGACCGCCGCGCCGACGATCCGCGCGCGCGGGGTGAGGCCGAGATCCCGACCGACCTGCTCCGAACCGATCAGCACCAGCGCCGCGCCGTCCACGATGCCGGACGAGTTGCCCGCGTGGTGGACGTGCTCGATCGCCTCCAGCCAGTGGAACTTCTGCAACGCGACAGCGTCGAAACCGGCCGCCTCACCCATTGTGGCGAAGGACGGGGTGAGCGTGGCCAGCGCCTCCCGGGTGGTCTCCGGGCGCGGATGCTCGTCGACGGTGAGGATGTCCAGCCCGTTGCCGTCGCGGACCGGCACCACCGAGCGGGCGAAGTACCCGCCGGCCCAGGCCTTGGCGGCCCGTTCCTGCGACCGCAGCGCGTAGCCGTCCACGTCGTCGCGGGTGAAGCCCTCCAGGGTGGCGATCAGGTCGGCGCTGACGCCCTGCGGCACGAACGACGTGGCCAGCGCGGTCTGCGGATCGGTGGCCCAGGCTGCCCCGTCGGAACCCATCGGCACCCGGGACATCGACTCGACCCCGCCGGCGAGCAGCAGATGCTCCCAGCCGGAGCGGATCCGCGCGGCGGCGGAGTTGACCGCCTCCAAACCGGAGGCGCAGAACCGGTTGAGCTGCACCCCACCCACCTCGTCGGGCAGCCCGGCCAGCAGGGCGGCGGCCCGGGCCAGGTCGCCGCCCTGCTCGCCGACCGGGGTCACGATGCCGAGCAGCAGATCCTCCAGCCGGCCGACGTCCAGGCCGGGGTTGCGCTCCCGCAACGCGTCGATCAAGCCGACCACCAGGGAGATGGGCTTGACCCCGTGCAGCGCGCCGGTGTCCCGGCCGCGTCCGCGCGGGGTGCGGACCGCGTCATAGACGTACGCCTCAGAGAGCACGGGCGATCAACTCCTTCATGATCTCGTTGGTGCCGCCGTAGATCTTCTGGACGCGGGCGTCGGCGTACATCTGGGCGATTGGGTACTCCGTCGTGTAGCCGTAACCGCCGAAGAGCTGAAGGCACCGATCGACTACCTCGCACTGCCCGTCGGTGAGCCACGACTTCGCCATCGCCGCCGTGGAGACGTCCAGGTCGCCACGCGTGTGTCGGACGATGCAGTCATCCAGGAAGACGCGGCTGACCCGGGCTCGGGTGGCGCACTCGGCGAGCACCATCCGGGTGTTCTGGTGACCCATCAGGGTCTTGCCGAAGGCGGTGCGCTCCTTGGCGTACGCGACGGTCAGCGCGACCGCCCGTTCCATGGCGGCGACCGCGCCAACGCCGATGACCAGCCGTTCCTGCGGAAGCTGCTGCATGAGCTGGATGAAGCCCAGCCCTTCGGCGCCGCCGAGCAGGTTGGCCGTCGGCACCCGGAGCTCGTCGAAGAACAACTCCGCCGTGTCGTTGGCGTGCAGGCCGATCTTGGACAGCAGTCGGCCTCGCCGGAAGCCCTCCGGGTTGCCGCCCACCTCGCAGACGAGCAGCGAGACGCCGGCCGCCCGTTGCTCGGGGTCGGTCTTCACCGCCACGATGACCAGGTCGGCCAGACCGCCGTTGGTGATGAACGTCTTCGCGCCGGTCACCAGGTAGTCGTCGCCGTCGCGCACCGCCCGGGTACGCATCGCCTGAAGATCGGAGCCACCGTCCGGCTCGGTCATCGCGATGGCGCCGACCAGCTCACCGCTGCACAGGCCGGGCAGCCAGCGCCGCTTCTGCTCCTCGCTGCCGTACGCCACCAGGTAGCCGGTGACGATTCCGCTGTGGACGGCCAGGCCGAGGCTGTTCTCCCCGGCGTACGCCTGCTCGTGCAGCAGCACCGCCTCGTGGGTGAACCCACCGCCCCCGCCGCCGTACTCCTCCGGGACCGACAGGCCGAGCAGCCCCAGCTCACCGGCGCGCCGGTAGTGCTCGCGGTCCGGGTGGCCCTGCTCCTGAAGGCGGTCGGCGTGCGGCAACACCTCCTTCGTGAAGAAGGTGCGGGCCAGCTCGGCCAGGTCGTCGTGCTCCGGCTCGCGCCAGGGGGAGGGGGGACCGTCGGGCGTCGGCATGTGCACCACCCTCGCGCGCTGTTGGCGGCGTGTCAATAAGTCGTGATCGGCAGCCGGCGCGGCGGGACGGAGTCGGCAAGGTTGCGGGATCGGGTCGGGGGCCCGGAGGCAGCGCTGCACTGCGCGCGGAGCGGGTTGTTCGATCTCCGTCGTCAGCTGACGTTGATTGGCCGGGCATCAAGTGATCAAGGTGAGGAACGGCGGCCGATCGGTGAGCTGTCGATAGGGTCGGGCAGATGAGTGTCGAGACGGCTCCGCGCCGCCGCCGTTTGGAGCCGGACGCCCGGCGTGGGCAGATCCTGGCCTGCGCGGTCCGGCTGTTCGGCGAGCGCCCGTACGCGGACGTGTCGACCACCGACGTCGCCCGCGAGGCTGGTGTCGCCCGCGGTCTGGTCAACCACTACTTCGGGGCGAAGAAGGACCTCTACCTGGAAGTCGTCCGCGTCATGGTGACCATCCCGGAGGTTGCCGTGGAGCGGCTGCCCAAGGGTGATCTGCGGACCCGGGTCGAGGCCAGCGTCACCTGGTTCCTCGACGTGGTGTCCCGGCACAGCACCTCGTGGCTGGCGGCGGTCACCGCCCGGGGGATGGGCGGCGACGCCGACGTGGAGCGGGTGCTCGCCGAGGCCGAGGAGGTCGCCGCGGACCGGATGCTGGTCGCCGTCGGGCTGGCTGGCCAGGCCGAGCACCACGAGGAGCTTCGCGGCATGGTCCGGGCGTACTGCGGGTTGGCGACGTCGACCGCCCGGGAGTGGCTCCAGCGTGGCGCGCTGACCCGCGCCCAGGTGCACCTGCTGCTCACCACGACCCTGCTGACCATCGTCGAGCAGGTCATCCCGCAGGTCCTCGCCGACGATCAGGCGGCACGCCGTTCGCCGGCCTGATCGGTACGCGTGACATGCCCGGCCCGCGCCGCCGGCGCGGCGAACCGGTCGGCGGCCTGCGCCGGATAGGACTCGGGGCGTACCACCCGCAGCGGTCGGTCCACCTCGTCGGCCCCGAACCGCCACCGGGACGGTGTCGGCTGCCGCTGCGGTGCCGGCCCACCGGGGCGCAGACCGGGCCGGGACAGCAGCACCGTGATCAGGTAGCCGACCACCAGGAAGCCGTGGCTGATCAGCCGCTCCCCGCCCACCGAACCGGTGGCCAGGTCGTTGACCGACAACAGCAGCAACGTGCCGACGAACGCGCTCAGCATCGGCAACAGCCCGGCGGGTGGGCTGCGGCGCAACGCCACGAAGAGGAAGCCCGCGCCCACTGCCACGTTCCACGCCGCCGACTCGTGCCACAGGTGCTGGCCGGTGGGGTGCAGGTGGTCGGCGGTCGCACCCCGGCCGACCTGGGCCAGGCCGAGCACCAGTTGCACCGCGCCGAGCAGCCCGAGCGCCGACCGAAGGCCGGCGACGAGCGGGCCACGTCCGAACGCCGCGCGCAACCCGGCGGCGAGCTGGCCCCGTCCGGGCACCTTTCGCAGGCCGGCGACGAGCGGGCCAGGCCGCCACCGCGACCGGCGGGCCGGGGCCGCGCTGGCGGCAGCAAGGATCGCCGCCGTCCGGTCCGGCACCTCAACCACCAATCGGGTACGAACCCGACGGGTCACCGCCGCCGCAGCCGTGAACCAGGCCCGGCACTCGGCACACCCGTCCAGGTGCCCCTGCACCGCCGTCAGTTCGGCGGCGGTCTCCTCCCCGTCCAACTGCGCGGACAGGACCTCCCGCCACTGCTCACACCCCATGTACCGGTAGTCGCTCCGGCAGCCGCTCCGGTTCCCGGCGACCGTGACCGGTTGTGGAATACTCGCCGGATCATGACGCGTTACGGCCTGCTGATCCTGCCCGCCACCAACCGGGTGTACGCCCGCGCCGCAGTCGACCTCACCCGAGCTGAGCTGGAGATCTTCGGCCGCTCGGCGTTGGACGGCCGGATCGGCGAGCTGGACACCGAGGTCGTCGGAGGGGCGTCCTACATCACGTTCACCGGTGACGGGCTGACCGAGCGTGACCTGGCCGTGCTGGGCAACCTCTCCGCCGGGTACGCGTTGTTCGAGATCGTCGGTGAGTTGTTGCGGCCGATCGAGTGGAGCCGTCTGGACCGTTACGACGACGATCTGCTCACCATCCAGAAGTACCCGGGCAAGACCAACGAGCAGTTCACCAAGCTGCTGCTCAACGTCACCCTGCTCGCCTCGGACTGGGCCGCCGAGATGACCAGCCGCCGGTTCCGGGTGCTCGACCCGCTCTGTGGTCGGGGCACCACCCTCAACCAGGCGCTGATGTACGGCTTCGATGCCGCCGGAATCGAGCGCGACCAGAAGGACGTCGAGGCGTACCGGGCGTTCATCACCACCTGGCTGAAGCAGAAGCGGGTCAAGCACCGGGTGCTGGAGTCGGGGCCGGTGCGGCGGGAGCGCAAGGTGGTCGGCCGGCGGGTGCGGATCGAGTTGGCGCCGACCCGCGAGGAGCACAAGGCAGGCCAGACGCAGTTGCTGGACGTTGTCAACGCCGACACCGCCCGTTCGGCGGAGTTCTTCCGCCCGGAGACCGTGGACCTGGTCGTCGCCGACGCGCCGTACGGCGTGCAGCACGGCAGTCGTACCGCTGGGCAGGGGTTGACCCGCGACCCGCTGGCGTTGCTCGCGGACGCCGCGCCGGTCTGGGCCCGGTTGTTGCGTCCCGGCGGTGCGCTCGGGATCTCCTGGAACACCCACGTCGCCAGTCGGGACGACGCGGCGGCGGCGTTGGCCGACGCCGGCCTGACAGTGGTCGACGCCGAGCCCTACCGCGCGCTGCGGCACCGGGTGGACCAGTCGATCATGCGAGACGTGCTGGTGGCCCGCCGCCCGGCCTGAGCGGCCCCGCACCCCCGCCCCTCGCCGCGCCATGCGCCATCCCATCCGGGTCGCGCATGGTCTCGTAGGTCCTTTGCTCTGCACCCCCCGAGGCGACGCTCACCGTCGGTAGCCGGTGCCCCCGCGGGTGCAGAGCAAAACCGGTGCCCCCGCGGGTGCAGAGCAAAGGGCGGACAACTGCTCTCGACCTCGCGGACCACCGCGGGGCTGTGCCGCATTTCACCTGATCAGCAGCTCGGTGTGAAAACCATGTCAAGAAAAGGTTCGCCGCCGTCATGGTCGCGTTATGACTCGTGCCGTCCGGCGGGTGGTGGGGCTTTGATTGCCCGGCGCGACCGGAAGGCGGTCGCGACGAACCTTTCCGGCTGAGGAGTCAGCGTGTCTGACGTGGTGTTCGTGGTCCTGACGGTGGTGCTGTTCACAGTGCTCGCCCTGGTGGTCCGGGCGGTGGAGAAGCTGTGAACGCGGTAAACGCCGTCGGTCTGGTGCTCGCGGTCGTCCTGGGCGCGTTCCTGGTGTTCGCGCTGCTGTTTCCGGAGCGCTTCTGATGACCATGACAACAGCGGGCGTCATCTTCGTGTTGACGCTGGTGGCGGCCCTCGTCGCCGTCTACAAGCCGTTCGGCGACTACATGTTCCGGGCGGTCTCCGGCACCAGGCAGTCCCGGGTCGAGCGGGGCATCTACCGGCTGGTCGGGGTCAACCCGGCCGCCGAGCAGACCTGGGGCGTGTACGCCCGCAGCGTGCTGGCCTTCTCCGCGGTCTCGATCCTGTTCCTGTACCTGTTCCAGCGGGTGCAGAACCATCTGTGGCTGTCGCTGGGCTTCGACCCGGTGGTGCCGCACGGCGCGTGGAACACCGCCGTGTCGTTCGTGACCAATACGAACTGGCAGTCGTACTCGGGTGAGTCGACGATGGGTCACCTGGTGCAGATGGCCGGCCTGGCAGTGCAGAACTTCGTCTCGGCGGCGGTCGGCATCGCGGTGGCGGTCGCGTTGGTACGCGGTTTCGCCCGCAGTCGCACCGGGCAGCTCGGCAACTTCTGGGTCGACCTGACCCGGATCACGCTGCGGATCCTGCTGCCGATCGCGGTGCTCGGCGCGATCGCGCTGATGATCGGCGGGGCGGTGCAGAACCTGTCCGGCGGCACCGACGTGAGCACGCTGACCGGTGGCACCCAGACCATCACCGGCGGGCCGGTCGCCAGCCAGGAAGTGATCAAGGAGTTGGGCACCAACGGTGGCGGCTTCTACAACGTCAACAGCGCGCACCCGTTCGAGAACCCCACCACCTGGACGAACTGGCTGGAGATCTTCCTGATCTTCCTGATCCCGTTCAGCCTGCCCCGGGTCTTCGGCCGGATGGTCGGGCAGAACCGGCAGGGCTTCGCCATCGCCGCGGTGATGGGCATCCTCGCGTTCCTCAGCGTCGCCATCACCAACATCTTCGAGCTGGCCGGGCACGGCACGGTGCCGCAGGCGGTCGGTGCGGCGATGGAGGGCAAGGAGGTGCGGTTCGACGTGTCGAACTCGGCCACCTTCGCAGCCGCCACCACGCTCACCTCGACCGGTGCGGTGAACTCGTTCCACGACTCGTTCACCTCGCTCGGCGGCATGATGACGATGGTCAACATGATGCTCGGCGAGGTCGCGCCGGGCGGCACCGGTTCGGGGCTGTACGGCCTGCTCATCCTCGCGGTGATCACCGTCTTCGTGGCCGGCCTGATGGTGGGCCGCACTCCCGAGTACCTGGGTAAGAAGATCGGGTCGCGCGAGATCAAGTTCGCCTCGCTCTACTTCCTGATCACGCCGATCCTGGTGCTCGTCGGCACGGCGGCCGCGTTCGGCACCGGCAACAACTCCACGGCGCTCAACGTCGGCCCGCACGGCCTGTCCGAGGTGCTGTACGCGTTCACCTCGGCCAGCAACAACAACGGCTCGGCGTTCGGCGGCATCACCGTCAACACCACCTGGTGGGACACCGCGCTCGGGTTGTGCATGCTGCTGGGCCGGTTCCTGCCGCTGATCTTCGTGCTCGCGTTGGCCGGCTCGCTGGCCCGCCAGGCACCCACCCCCGCGTCCGAGGGCACCCTGCCGACCCACCGACCGCTGTTCATCGGCATGGTCGTCGGCGTCACCGTGGTCCTCGTCGCGCTGACCTTCCTGCCCGCGCTCGCGCTCGGTCCGCTGGCAGAGGGGCTCTGACCATCATGAGGAACGAGGACATGTCCGTGACATCCGGGCAGCTCGCCACCGCAGCCGACCAGGGCAACCGGATCGGCGGAGGCCTGCTCGACCCCCAGCAGTTGATCCGGTCCCTGCCGGACGCCGTACGCAAGCTCAACCCCACCACCCTGTGGCGCAACCCGGTGATGCTGATCGTCGAGGTCGGCGCGGCCTTCACCACAGTCCTGGCGGTGCTCGACCCGTCGGTGTTCGCCTGGGCGATCACCGCCTGGCTCTGGCTGACAGTGGTCTTCGCCAACCTGGCCGAAGCGGTCGCCGAGGGTCGGGGCAAGGCCCAGGCCGCGACCCTGCGGCAGGCGAAGAAGGACACCATCGCCACCCGGCTGATCGACTGGAGGCCGGGCGCGCGGGCCAACACCTACCGCGACGAGGCGGTGCCGGCGCCGGACCTGCGTCAGGGCGACGTCGTGCTCGTCGAGGCCGGCGGCATCATCCCCGGCGACGGCGACATCGTCGAGGGCATCGCCAGCGTCGACGAGTCGGCCATCACCGGCGAGTCGGCACCGGTCATCAGGGAGTCCGGCGGCGACCGCAGCGCTGTCACCGGCGGCACCAAGGTGCTCTCCGACCAGATCATCGTCAAGATCACCCAGAAGCCGGGGGAGAGCTTCATCGACCGGATGATCGCCCTGGTCGAGGGGGCCAACCGGCAGAAGACGCCGAACGAGATCGCGTTGAACATCCTGCTCGCCGCGCTCACCGTCATCTTCCTGCTGGCAGTGGTCACCCTCCAGCCGTTGGCCATCTTCTCCAAGGCGTACCAGGCTGCCGCGCCGGACAGCGGGGCGATCACCGACTCCGGTGTCACCGGCGTGGTGCTGATCTCGCTGCTGGTCTGCCTGATCCCCACCACCATCGGCGCGCTGCTCTCCGCCATCGGCATCGCCGGCATGGACCGCCTCGTGCAGCGCAACGTGCTGGCCATGAGCGGCCGGGCCGTCGAGGCGGCCGGCGACGTCAACACCCTGCTGCTGGACAAGACCGGCACCATCACCCTGGGCAACCGGCAGGCCGCCGAGTTCGTACCGGTCGAGGGGGTCGACGCCGCGGCGCTGGCCGACGCCGCGCAGCTGTCCAGCCTGGCCGACGAGACCCCGGAGGGGCGCTCGGTGGTCGTGCTGGCGAAGAACGAGTTCGGGCTGCGCGAGCGCGAGCCCGGCGTGATGCCGCACGCCACCTTCGTACCGTTCACCGCGCAGACCCGGATGAGCGGCGTCGACCTCACCCCGGACGCCAGCGTCGACGGCGGCGCGGTGGGCACGGCCCGCCGGGTCCGCAAGGGCGCCGCCGCCGCGGTGATGAAGTGGGTACGGGAGAACGGCGGCCACCCGACCGAGCAGGTCGGCGAGATCGTGGACGCGATCAGCGGCACCGGCGGCACCCCGCTGGTGGTCGCCGAGCACGTCGACGGTGCGCCCGCCCGCGCGTTGGGCGTCATCCACCTCAAGGACGTGGTCAAGTCCGGCATGCGGGAGCGGTTCGACGAGATGCGCCGGATGGGCATCCGAACCGTGATGATCACCGGCGACAACCCGCGGACCGCGAAGGCGATCGCCGACGAGGCCGGGGTGGACGACTTCCTGGCCGAGGCGACGCCGGAGGACAAGCTCGCGCTGATCAAGCGGGAGCAGGAGGGTGGCCGGCTGGTCGCGATGACCGGTGACGGCACCAACGACGCGCCGGCGCTCGCACAGGCCGACGTCGGGGTGGCGATGAACACCGGCACGTCGGCCGCGAAGGAGGCCGGCAACATGGTCGACCTCGACTCCGACCCGACGAAGCTGATCGAGATCGTGGAGATCGGCAAGCAGTTGCTGATCACCCGCGGCGCGCTGACCACCTTCAGCATCGCCAACGACATCGCGAAGTACTTCGCGATCATCCCGGCCATGTTCGCCGGCCTCTACCCGAGCCTGGACGCGCTGAACATCATGCGGCTGTCCAGCCCGGAGTCGGCGATCCTGTCCGCCGTCATCTTCAACGCCCTGGTGATCATCGCGCTGATCCCGCTCGCCCTGCGGGGTGTGCGGTACCGGCCGGCCGCCGCGTCGAAGCTGCTCAGCCGCAACCTGCTGGTCTACGGGCTGGGCGGCATCATCGTGCCGTTCATCGGGATCAAGCTCATCGACCTGCTCATCCAGTTCATCCCGGGGATTTCGTGATGCGCCTACCCACCTGGATCGCCCAACACCTCGCCGCGCTGCGCGCCGTGCTCGTCTTCACCGTGCTGCTCGGCCTGGTCTACCCGCTGGCCCTGGTAGCGCTCGGCCAGCTGCCCGGCCTCAACCACCGGACCGACGGCTCGCTGATCACCTCGGGCGGAACGACTGTCGGCAGCGCGCTGATCGGCCAGTCCTTCACCGACGCGGACGGCAACCCCGTCGCCCGCTACTTCCAGTCCCGCCCGTCCGCCGCCGGTGACGGCTACGACCCGACCGCCACCTCGGCCAGCAACCTGGGCCCGGAGAGCGTCGTCGACACCATCGCCACCGACCCGGAGGCATCCAGCGAGAGCCTGCTCACCCAGGTGTGCGGGCGCAGCAAGTCGGTCGGCGAGCTCAACGGTGTCGACGGCCGACGCCCGTACTGCACCGACGACGGGGTGGGCGCTGTGCTCGCGGTGTTCCGCGCCGACGGGCTGACCGGCCCGGTCACCCGGGTGGTCAGCGTCAACCAGGCCGCCCCGAGCACTCCCTTCGTCACCGAGTACCAGGGTGTCGCGGTGGAGCCGGCCCAGCCCGGCGAGGACTACGTGGCCGCCGGTGGGGTGGTCACACCGATCCGGGGCGACGCGCCCGCCGACCCGACGGTGCCCGCCGACGCGGTCACCGCCAGCGCCAGCGGCCTCGACCCGCAGATCAGCCCGGCGTACGCCGAACTGCAGGTGAACCGGGTCGCGCGGGAGCGCGGCGTGGACCCGGCGGCGGTCCGCAAGCTGGTCGAGGAGCACACCGGCGGGCGGGGGCTCGGCTTCCTGGGTGCGCCCGGCGTCAACGTGCTGGAACTCAACCTCGCGCTCGACAAGCAGTTCGCCGCACGCTGAGCACCTCGCGGGCGGGGCCGGGCCGACCGGCGCGGCCCCGCCCGCCGATCTGACCAGGGAGGATGGTCCCCGTGCCACGCGGAGAACTGCGCATCTATCTGGGGGCCGCCCCCGGCGTCGGCAAGACGTACGCCATGTTGGAGGAGGCCCAGCGGCGGGCCGCGCGCGGCACCGACGTGGTGATCGGCTTCGTGGAGACCCACGGCCGCCAGCACACCGCCGAGATGCTCGGCGACCTGGAGCAGGTGCCCCGCCGCACGATGACCTACCGGGGCGTCGAGTTCACCGAGATGGACCTGGACGCGGTGCTGGCCCGCCGGCCGCAGATAGCTGTGGTCGACGAGTTGGCGCACACCAACATTCCCGGCTCCCGGCACGACAAGCGCTGGCAGGACGTCCAGGAGCTGCTCGACGCGGGGATCGACGTGCTCTCCACTGTCAACGTGCAGCACCTGGAGTCGGTGAACGACGTCGTCGCGCAGATCACCGGCACCACCCAGCGGGAGACAGTGCCGGACGAGATAGTCCGCGCCGCCGAGCAGGTCGAGCTTGTCGACATGACCCCGGAGGCGCTGCGCCGGCGGATGGCGCACGGCAACATCTACCGACCCGACAAGATCGACGCCGCGTTGGGCAACTACTTCCGGGTCGGCAACCTCACCGCGCTGCGCGAGCTGGCGCTGCTCTGGCTGGCCGACAAGGTCGACGAGCAGCTCGACCGCTACCGCAGCCAGCAGGGGATCGCTGCCACCTGGGAGGCCCGGGAACGGGTGGTGGTGGCGCTGACCGGTGGCCCGGAGGGTGAGACGCTGATCCGTCGGGCGGCTCGGGTCGCGGCCCGTAGCAAGGGCGCCGACCTGCTCGCCGTGCACGTGGCCCGCAGCGACGGTCTGGCCGGCGCCGACCCGGCCCAGTTGGCCCGGCAACGAGTGCTGGTGGAGAGCCTGGGCGGCACGTACCACCAGGTGCTCGGCACCGACGTGCCGGCCGCGCTGCTGGACTTCGCCCAGGGCGTGAACGCCACCCAACTGGTGCTCGGGGCCAGCCGGCGGGGTCGCCTCGCGCAGATCTTCGCCAGGGGCGTCGGGGTGACCACCACAGCGCTCTCCGGCTCGATCGACGTGCACCTGGTCACCCACAAGCAGGCCGGCAAGGGCCGCCGGGCGGCGGCGGTTCCGGCGGCGCTGTCCCGACGCCGCCGGCTGCTCGGCTTCGGCCTGGCGGTGCTGGGCATGCCGCTGCTCACAGTGCTGCTGAAGACACTGCCCGACCTGACGCTGACAAACGACATCCTGCTGTTCCTCGCCGGGGTCGTCGGGGTCGCGCTGGTCGGCGGGGTGTGGCCGGCCCTGGTGGCCGCGCTCGGCGGCTCACTGCTGCTCAACTGGTTCTTCACCCCGCCCTTCCGCACGCTGACCATCGCCGAGGCGGACAACCTCCTCGCCCTGGCCGTCTTCGTCGGGGTGGCCCTCGCGGTGAGCTGGATCGTCGACGTGGCCGCCCGGCGTACCCGGGAGGCCGCGCGCGCCGCCGCCGACGCGCAGACCCTCGCCGCCGTCGCCGGTGGGGTGCTGCGCGGCGAACGTCCGTTGCCCGCCCTGCTGGATCAGCTCCGGGAGACCTTCGGGCTGCGCGCGGTGAGCGTGCTGGAGTTGGCCGAGGAGGCCGGTGGGCGGCCGGAGCGGGCCCGCGAGGAGCACGCCTGGTGTGTGGTGGCCAGCGTCGGCGAGCAGCCGGCCGGCACGCCCGACGGTGGCGAGACGGCGGTGCCGGTCGACGACCGGATCACCGTCGTGCTCAGCGGCCGACGACTGGAGGCCGCTGATCGGCGGATCGTCGAGGCGTTCGCCGCCCAGGCCGCCGTCGCGCTGCGCCAGGAACGGCTCGCCGAGGAGGCCGCCACCGCCCGGCCTCTCGCCGCCGCGGACCGGATGCGCACCGCGCTGCTCGCCGCGGTCAGCCACGACCTGCGTACCCCGCTGGCGTCCGCGAAGGCCGCAGTGACCAGCCTGCGCAGTCACGACATCGAGTTCGACGAGTCCGACCGCGAGGAGTTGCTGGAGACCGCCGAGGAGTCGCTGGACCGGCTTGCCCGGCTGGTCGGCAACCTGCTGGACATGAGCCGGCTCCAGGCGGGCGTGCTGGGCATCTCGGCGACCGCGATCGGCCTGGAGGACGCCGTACCCCTGGCGCTTGACGAACTTGGCCCGGTGGCCGCGACGGTCGGCACCGACATCCCGGCCGACCTGCCGGCCGCCACCGCCGACCCGGGCCTGCTGGAACGGGTGCTGGTGAACATCGTCGCCAACGCGCTGCGGTACAGCCCGCCCGGCCAGCCGCCCACGATCACCGCCAGCGCCCACGCCGGTCAGGTCGAGCTGAGGGTGATCGACAGGGGGCCCGGCATCCCGGAGGACCAGTGGGAGCACGTCTTCCTGCCGTTCCAACGCCTCGGTGACCGGGACAACCAGACCGGCGTCGGTCTCGGTCTTGCCCTGTCCCGGGGGTTGGCCGAGGCGATGGGTGGCAGCATCACCCCGGAGACCACCCCCGGCGGTGGGCTCACCATGGTGCTGCGGCTGCCCGCCGCGCCGAGCAGCTCGGAGGGGCCGCAGGAATGACGCGCATCCTGGTCGTCGACGACGAACCGCAGATCCTGCGCGCCCTGCGCATCAACCTGCGCGCCCGCCGGTACGACGTGGACGTCGCCGGCACCGGAGCCGCCGCGTTGAAGGCCGCCGCCAGCCACCCACCCGACCTGGTGGTGCTGGACCTCGGCCTGCCCGACATCGACGGCGTGGAGGTGATCCGGGGCCTGCGCGGGTGGACCACAGTGCCGATCATCGTGCTCTCCGGCCGAGCCGGCAGCGAGGACAAGGTCGCGGCGCTGGACGCCGGCGCGGACGACTACGTGACAAAGCCGTTCGGGGTGGAGGAGTTGCTGGCCCGCATCCGCGCGGTGACCCGCCGCCTCGGCGCGCCCAGCGAAGCGGTGCCGGCCCTGCGGATCGGCCAGCACACAGTCGACCTGGCCGACCACAGCGTGCTGCGGGACGACGGCACCGAGGTCAAGCTGACCCCCACCCAGTGGAGCGTGCTGGAGAAGCTGCTGCGTCACCCCGGCAAGCTGGTCAGCCAACGTCAGCTTCTCCAGGACGTGTGGGGGCCGGAATACCAGAACGAGACCAACTACCTGCGGCAGTACCTGGCCCAGCTGCGGCGCAAACTGGAGGACGATCCGGCCCGCCCTCGCCACCTCATCACCGAGCCGGGAATGGGCTACCGCTACCGCCCCTGACCCCGTTGACACCCGCCTGCGGACATTGAAGAATTTCTGCTAGCAGCGGCAGCGGCGTGCTTCTGTAACCGTCCCCCTCACCGGTTACCCCTCGGGAGCCCGCCGTGTCCGTGCCCCTGCCCCTGTCCCGTCGTCGGCTGCTGGTCGCCGGCGGTGCCGGCCTCGTCCTGGCCGGCCTCACCGACCCGTTCCGGGCCACCCCCGCCCGAGCCGCCGTCACCACCGCCGACCTTGTCGTCTACGGCGCCACCTCCGGCGGGCTGGCCGCCGCCATCACCATGCGCCGGCTGGGCCGCACCGCAGTGGTGGTGGAGCCCACCAGCCACGTCGGCGGGTTGAGCACCGCCGGGCTGGGCGCCACCGACACCGGCGTCCAGGCGTCCATCGGCGGGCTGGCCGCCGAGTTCTACCGCCGGGTGTACGTGAAGTACCACGGCGGAACCCTCACTCCGACGTCACCGCTGCGGATGACCTTCGAACCGCACGTCGCCACCACCGTCTTCGCCGAGATGCTGGCCGAGGCGGGCGTCCCGGTGGTCGTCGACGCCCGGCTGGCCGGCCTGGGCCGAACCGGGAACCGGATCACCGAGCTGCGCACCGAGGACGGGTCGATCTACCGGGGCGGGGTGTTCGTCGACGCCACCTACGAGGGCGATCTGCTGGCCATGGCCGGCGTGGGGTTCACCGTCGGGCGGGAGTCCAACGACACCTACGGCGAGACGATCAACGGGGTGCAGTCGCGCAACACCCACCAGTTCGCCTACCCCGTCGACCCGTACGTGACGGCCGGCTCGCCCGCCAGCGGGCTGTTGCCGGGCATCTCCGCCACTCCGCTCGCCCCGCAGGGCAGCGGCGACGACCGCATCCAGGCGTACTGCTTCCGGATGTGCCTGACCCAGGCGGCCAACCGGATCCCGTTCGGCAAGCCGTCCGGTTACGACCCGATCCGGTACGAGCTGCTGCTGCGGCACATCCAGGCCGGCTACCCGGGGCCGTACTTCACCACCCACTCGGTAGGCGGCGCAAAGACCGACTCCAACAACAACGGCGCCGTGTCGACCGACAACATCGGCTTCAACTACGCGTACCCGACGGCGAGCTGGGTGACGCGGGAGAGCATCATCGCCGAGCATCGCAGCTACCAGCAGGGGCTGATGTGGTTCCTGGCCAACGACAGCCGACTGCCGGCGTCGGTGCGCGACTCGACCGCCCGGTGGGGACTGCCGGTGGACGAGTTCACCGGCACGGGCGGCTGGCCGCCGCTGCTCTACATCCGCGAGGCACGCCGGATGATCTCCGCTTACGTGATGACCGAGGCCGACTGTCGGGGTCGGGTACGCGCCACCGACTCGGTGGGCCTGGCCAGCTACACGATGGACTCGCACAACTGTCAGCGGGTGGTCGTCGACGGCAAGGTGCGCAACGAGGGGGACGTGCAGATCGGCGTGCCGGCGCCGTACCCGGTGAGCTACCGGGCGATAGTGCCGCACCAGGCGCAGTGCGCCAACCTGCTGGTGCCGGTCTGCCTCTCGGCGAGCCACATCGCGTACGGCTCGATCCGGATGGAACCCGTGTTCATGATCCTCGGGCAGGCCGCGGCCACTGCGGCGTCCCTGGCGCTCGCCGGGAACCTCGCCGTGCAGGCCGTCTCCGTGCCCGCCCTCCAGGCCCGGCTGCGGCAGGACGGCGCGGTGCTGGAATGGGGCAGCACCAGCGAGGTGATCCTGGACAACGCGTCGTCCAGCGGGATCACCCGGGCCGGGACGTGGCTGCGCAGCACCAGCACCGGCGGCTACTACGGCCCGGACTACGAGCACGACGGCAACGTCGGCAAGGGGGTCAACCGGCTGCGGTTCCGCCCGACACTGCCCGCCTCCGGGTCGTGGACGGTGCAGTTGCGCTGGACCGGACACCCGAACCGGGCGACGAACGTGCCGGTGGACATCGCGTACTCCGGGGGGTTGGTCACCACTACTGTGGACCAGCGGCAGTCCGGCGGCCAGTGGGTGCCGCTGGGCACCTACCCGTTCACGGCGGGCAGCGATGGCAGCGTGCTGATCCGCACCGAGGACACCGACGGGTACGTGGTCGCCGACGCGGTCCGCTTCGTCCGCGCCTGAACGGCGTCGGATCCGTGCCCGATCGACTTCTTGACGTTCCGTTCACGCGGCTGCCGGCCGGGCGCGCCGACACGGCGGGTAACGTTCGGAACGGACCAAGATCGGCGTACGAGGAGGCACGGTGCTGACGACGACGGTGGACATCCCGACCAGTGACGGAGTGGCGGACGCGAGCCTGACCCGACCGGACGGCGACGGTCCGTTCCCGGCGGTGCTGCTCTTCATGGACGCGTTCGGGCCGCGCCCGCGCCTGGTCGAGATGGCCGAGCGGATCGCCGAACGCGGCTACCTGGTGCTGACGCCCCACCTGTTCTACCGGGCCGGCCGGGCACCGCTGTTCGACCTGTCCCGCCTCGGCGAGGCCGACCAGCGCGGTGCGCTCTTCGAGAAGATCATGCCGCTGGTGGGCGCGTTGACTCCCGAGGTGATCAGCCAGGACACCACCGCGTTCCTCGATTTCCTGGCCGCCCGCGACGACGTGCGGCCGGGCCCGGTCGCGATCACCGGTTACTGCATGGGCGGCACTAACGCGCTGCGGGCCATCGAGGCGCACCCGGACCGCATCGCCGCGGTGGCGAGCTTCCACGGCGGGCGGATCGTCACCGAGGCGCCGGACAGCCCACACCGGGGCGTCGCCTCGATCACCGGCGAGCTGTACTTCGGGCACGCCGACGCCGACCAGTCGATGACGCCCGAGCAGATCGCCACGCTGGAGCAGGCGCTCGACGCCGCCGGGGTGCGCTACCGCTCCGAGGTGTACACCGGGGCGCACCACGGCTACACCATGGCCGACACCCCGGCGTACGACGAGCAGGCCACCGAACGGCACTGGGCCGCCCTGTTCGACCTCCTGGACCGCAATCTGCCAAAGAGTTGAGCGCTGGGGCGGGCTCAGTCCACCGGGACCCGGTACACCAATTCGTACCGCCCGCCCGGCAGGACGATGTCCGCCGTCTCGACCGGTACGTCCGCGTAACGCACGCCAAACGTGCCGAAGTGGCCGTCCCCGTCGTCACGACGTCGTGGTCTGGTGATCAAGTGATGAAAATTAGGTCAAGAACGGCTCGGAGACCTGCTTTTCATCACCTGATCATGGGAAGCGGGGGCAACCTCGCCTCAGCGGCGCAGCAGCACCGGGCCGGCGTCGATGCGGGTGCGGAACAGCGCGTACGGCTTGCGCCGCAGGTCCTTGCCGCGCTGGTACTGCGGCTGCCGGTGCAGTTGGTTCGCGGTGACGTAGAGGTACCCGTCGGTGGCCACCGACATGGTGTCCGGCCAGAGCAGTCGCGGGTCGTGCACAAGCGTCTCGTACTCGCCGTCGGGCAGTCGACGTAGCACAGCGTTGTGCTCGTACGAGGTGATGTAGAGCCGCCCGGCGTCGTCGCTCTCCAACCCGTCCGAGGCGGTGCCCCGGTCGCCCTCGTCGACAACCGTCGCGGCGACCGCCTCCTGGGTGACGCCCGGGTCGGCCAGCGCTTCGGTGGAGACGCTGTAAAGACGCCGGGACGCCAACGGGCAGTAGTAGAGCCGGGTGCCGTCGGCGGAGATGGCGATGCCGTCGGAGCCCATGCTCACCGGCTTCGGCGGCCCGTCGGCCGGTCGTTCCAGGAACGGTCGGCCCTCGACAATCGGGCGGAACGACGTCAGCGGCTCCGCCTTGGTGGACGGATGGTCGTGCAGCCGCCGCCAGGAGGCCCCGCTGGCCAGGTCCACCACGATGATCCCGTTCGGCCCGGCGAACGCGGAGTCGGTGATGTAGGCGACCCCCGCCTCGCCCCGCCGAAGGTCGAAGCGGACGTCGTTGAGGTACGTCGTCGGCAGCGCCACGTCCGCCGGGAAGGTGATCACCTGGGCGACGGTGTCGGTGTCCAGGTCGACCCGGACCAGCTTCGGGCCGCCCGGCTTGGTGGGTTGCAACATCGGGCTGCCGGTGTCCAGCACCCAGAGCCGGTCCGCCGGGTCCACCACGATGCTCTGCACCGAAACGAACGCGCCCGCGTCGTCGTCGCCGGACGGGTCGTTCCACGCCTGGTCGGGGTAGGGCATTTCCTGGCCGTCCCGCAGCTCGACGACTGTGGCCGGCACCTCGTCGCCCCACTTCGGGAAGTTGACGAAGATCCGGCCCCGGTGCGAGACGCTCACCCCGGTCGGCATCGGGCCGGTGAAGGTGTGCACCAGTTCCAGTTCGCCAATCGGCTCGTCGCCGACCGGCCCGTTCATGACGTCCGCCCCACGGTGCTCATCGGCTCGCTCCCTACCGGTCGGCTGTTACGGCGTTTGTTCCCGCCCTGGCGTCCGGTATGCCTCCGATCAGCTCGCTGGCGCGGCGCCGCGCGCGGCGGGCAGGCCGGGCACCGGAACGTCCACCGCGAGCAGCGCGCCGTCCTGCGGGCCCGGCGAGTCCAGCCCCACCCGGGCGGTGCCGATGAAAAGTCGCCGCAGGTCGGGGCCGCCGAGGCAGATGCCGGCCGGCTGCTTGGCCGGCAGCCGGATCTCCCGGTCGAGGGTGCCGTCCGGCCGGTAGCGGCGTACCGCCGAGCCGCCCCACAACGCGATCCAGAGGTGGTCGGCCGCGTCGAGCGTCATGCCGTCCGGGCCGCCGTCGGCGGGGGACAGCCGCAGGAACGGCTCCCGGCCGCGCAGGGACCCGGTGGCGGGGTCGACTGTGAACCGGTCGATCTCGCCGCGCGGGGTGTCGGCCAGGTACATGGTGGTGCCGGTCGCGTCGAACGCCGGCCCGTTCGGGATGGTCAGCCCGGTCACCGCGGGGACCGGCTCGGCGCCCGGTGTGAGGCGGAACAGCGTGCCTCCGCCGGGCACCATCGCGTACGTCATGCTGCCGGCCCAGAACCGGCCGTGCGGGTCGGCGACCGCGTCGTTCATCCGGGTCGGTTCGGGTGCGTCGGCGACCAGCCCGACGACCGGGCGGGGGTCGCCGGTGGCGGGCAGCACCGTGACGCCGGTCCCGGCGGCGGCCAGCCATTCACCGGGTCGGTCGGCCACCGGGGCGACCGCGCCGAGCGGCACGTCGAGGCGGCGCAGCTCCCGCAGCGGGCTCGGGGCGTCGCCGTCGGTCTCCAACAGTCGCCCGGCCAGCAGGTCGACCAGGACCAGCCGGTCGTCGACCCAGCGCAGGCCTTCACCCAACTCCAGCCGGTCGGTGCTCCAGACGGTCGGCTCGGTCAGCTCCATGATGTTCCTCCAAAGGATCGTCAGCGGACCGTACCGCCGGGGCCGTGGTCGAGCAGCGCTAGCTCGGTCCGGTCGGGCAGGCCCTCCCAGTCACCACGGGTGGCGACCGCGAACGCGCCGGTGGTGACGGCCCGGTCCAGTCGGGCCGGCGCGTCGAGGCCGTCGAGCCAGCCGGAGAGCAGCCCGGCGACGAACGCGTCACCAGCGCCGACGGTGTCCACCACCGGCACCGTCCGGGCTGGACGGTGGATGACGCCGGTCACGCTGTGGCTGGTCGCCCCGTCGCCGCCGTGCTTGACCACTACCTCGGTGGCGCCGGCCGAGAGTAGCGCCGTGGCCGGGTCGGTGGCGTCGGTCAGCACCGCCAACTCGTCGTCGGAGGCGATCACCAGGTCGATCGAGGGCAGCAGCGGGCGCAGCGCGGCGGCGGCCTCGGCGACCGACCAGAGCCGGTTGCGGTGGTTGACGTCAAGGCAGATCGTGCTGCCGGCCGCGCGGGCACGCCGCACGGCCTCCACCACCGCCTGGTACGGCTCGACGCCGAGCGCGCAGGTGATGCCGGTGACGTGCAGCAGCCGGGGTGGCGGCCCGGGCGCGTCGAAGGCAGGTGTCACGTCGGCCGGGCCCAGCCGGGAGCCGGCCGACCCGGCACGGTGGTAGGTGACCCGGTTGATGTCGGCGACCCGGTTCTCGAAGAGGATCAGGCCGGTGGGGGCGGTCGCGTCGACCCGGGACCAGGTCAGGTCGACACCCTCGGCGCGCAGCGTACGGCGGACCAGCTCGCCGGGCTCGTCAGCGCCGGTGACGCCGACCCAGGCGGCCCGGTGGCCGAGCCGCGCCAGGCCGATCGCCACATTCGACTCGGATCCGGCGACGGAGATGCCGGCGGTGCCGCCCAGTCGCAGCGGGCCGGTGGTGCGGAACGCCGCCATCGTCTCGCCGAGCGTGAGCAGGTCGGTCATTGCCGGACCGCCGCGAGGAAGGCGGCGGCGCGCTCCCGCAGCGCCACCTGGTCGCCGCCACGGACGGCGTCGCCGAGCAGCGGGGAGCCGACGCCGACAGCGACCGCACCCCGTTCCAGGTAGCGTCGCGCACCGTCCGCGTCGACCCCACCGACCGGCACGAACGCGGCACCGGGGAACGGGTCGCGCAGGGCGCCGAGGTAGTCGGGCCCGCCGAACGAGGCCGGGAAGAGCTTGATCGCGGCGGCCCCGCCGTCGGTTGCCTGCACCACCTCGGTGGGGGTGAGGGCACCGGCGAGCACCGGCAGGCCGAGCCGGCCGCCCTCGGCGAGGCTCGCGGCGATCGCCGGCGTGACCAGGAAACCAGCACCCGCGTCGGCCGCCGCGCGGGCGTCCTCGGCGCTGAGCACGGTGCCGGCGCCCAGGGCGTAGCCGGGGCCGAGGGCGGTCCGGGCGCGTCGGATGACGCCGAGCGCGTCGGCGCTGGTCAGCGAGACCTCGACCAGGGCGACGCCGCTCTCGGCCAGTGTGAGCACGGCGGTCAGCGCGGCGGCCGGGTCCGGGCCGCGCACGATGGCCAACAGCCGGTGGGTACGCAGCTCGTCGAGCAGGTTCATCACGGTGTCCTCAGTGGTTGCGGTGGGCGGAGATGGTGAGTCGCCAGGTGACCTCGCCGGTGGGCGGGACGACCGCCGCGTCGGAGGGGCCGGCGTCAGCGAGGTCGAAGGCGCTGCCGAGCATCGGTTCGACACCGATGCTGCGGTAGGGGCAGTCGGCCGGCCAGCCGCCCAGGTTGCGCCAGAGCGCGGTGCTGCGGGGCTGGCCGTCACACTCCAGCTCCAGGATCAGCCGGTCGTCGCCGTCGATCACCTGGGCCCGTGGGCAGTCGAGCAGCACCGCGCCGAGCGCGGTCCCGTCGTCCGGCCCGAAGGTGTCCAGCGTCAGCCCGACGGGAGCCGGCCACGGCCCGGTCAGCCACGGGCTACCGGTGGGCCAGACGCCCGGCGGCAGGAGTGCGGCGGCCTCCGGATGCAGCCGGGTGGGCGTGCCGGCGGGGGCGTCGAGATGAGCCTCGGGGGAGAGGCCGAGCAGGGCGTGTGCGGCCCACACGAAACGGTAACCGGGGTCGGCGGCCAGCCGGTAGTCGGCCACCACCACGCCACCGTCGTCGGTGATCCGCCGGCTCAGCGTGAACGTCGGCCGCTCGATGACCAAGGTGTCAGGGCCGCCGCTGCGCCACCGCCGCGACCACACCTCGCCGTGGTCGGGCTCGCCGCGCACTGTGGGTAGGCACTCCTCCAGCCCACCGGCGTCGACGAACGCGTCGTCGGGGCGTACCCCGTGCCGGCCGGGTTCCGGGCCACGCCACAGCCACTCCCGGCCGCCGCCGCGCAGACTCGTCCATCGACCGCCGTGCGCGGCGTCGTACGCCACCCGCAGGGCCACCGGCCGCGCGCCGGTCACCACTCGGCGAAGGACCCGTCGGCGTGCTGCCAGACCGGGTTGCGCCAGGCGTGCGGCGTCTGGGCGGCCTTGCGGACCGCCGCCTCGTCGACGGTGATGCCCAGGCCGGGCCGGTCGAGGCGGGCGATGTGCCCGTCCACGAACCGGAACGGCTCGGGGTCGACCAGGTAGTCGAGCAGTTCCGAGCCGGCGTTGTAGTGGATGCCGATGCTCTGCTCCTGGATCAGGAAGTTCGGCGTCGCGAAGGCCACCTGGAGGCTGGCCGCCAGGGAGATCGGGCCGAGCGGGCAGTGCGGGGCGAGCAGCGCGCCGTACGTCTCGGCCAGCGCGGCGATCCGGCGGACCTCGGAGATCCCACCGGCGTGCGACAGGTCCGGTTGGACCACTGCGACCCCGGCCTGCAACGGGGCGAGGAACTCGGACCGACCGTAGAGCCGCTCGCCGGTGGCCACCGGGATCGGCGTGCCGGCGACGATGTCGCGCAGGTGGTGAGCCTGATCGGGCAGGACCGGCTCCTCCACGAAGAACGGGCGCAGGGCGGCCAGCTCGGGCAGGATCCGGCGGACGGCGGCCAGTCCGGCGCGACCGTGGAAGTCCACAGCGATGTCCCGGTCGGGGCCGAGCACCTCGCGGGCGGCCGCCACCCGGCCGATGACCGCGTCCACCTCGGCCGAGGTGGGGATCGGCGAGAGTCGCCCGCAGGCGTTCATCTTGATCCCGGTGAGGCCGGCGGCGACCTGCGCTGCGGCGGCGTCGGCCACCTCGCCGGGTTCGTCCCCGCCGACCCACGAGTAGATCCGTACCCGGTCGCGCACGTGCCCGCCGAGCAGCGCGTGCACCGGCGCGCCGTACGCCTGCCCGGCGATGTCCCAGAGCGCCTGGTCGAGGCCGGCGACGGCGCTGGAGAGGATCGGGCCGCCCCGGTAGAAGCCACCCTTGGTGAGCACCTGCCAGTGCTGCTCGATGCGCAGGGGGTCCGCACCGATCAAGTGTTCGGAGAGCACCTCGACCGCGCTGCGCACCACCTCGGCGCGGCCCTCGACCACCGGCTCACCCCACCCGACCAGCCCGTCGTCGGTCTCCACCCGGCAGAACAACCACCGTGGCGCGACCAGGAAGGTCTCGATCCGCTCGATCTTCACTGACTGCCCCTTCGTCCCCGTACCTTCTCGACGTCGCGGACGGCCTTGTCCAGCAACTGACGCATCGCGGTCTCGGCCGCCGTCTCGTCCCGGTCGCGCAGCGCGTCGACCACGGCGCGGTGGCTGGGCACCGGGTCGTCGTGCGGGGTGCCACCGTGCACCAGCCGGTCCCGTTCGGCGAGCCCGGTCTCCATCACCACCTCCATCCGCTCCAGCAGCTCGTTGTGGGTGGCGGTGAGCAGCGCGCGGTGGAAGGCGAGGTCGGCGGCGATGGCGGCGGCGGGGTCACCGTTGGCCCGGGACATTTCGGCCAGCGCCCGGTCGAGGGCGGTCAGGTCGTCCTCGGTGGCGCGGGTGGCGGCCAGCCGTGCGGCTGCCGGCTCGATGATGGCGCGCACCTCGTGCAGTTGGTCGAGCAACCGCTGGTCGGTGCCCTCGGCGAACTGCCAGCGGATCACGTCACCGTCGAGCAGGTTCCAGTCCGCACGGGGTCGGACGAAGGTGCCGCGCTTCTGTCGGGCGTCGACGATGCCCTTGGCCGAGAGGACCTTCAGCGCCTCGCGGAGCGCGGTGAGGCTGACGTCGAACTCCTCCTGCAACGCGACGATGTTCAGCGTCGCGCCAGCGGCGATCTCGCCGGTGAGGATACGACGGGCGATCGCTTCGACTGTCTGCCCGTGGACGCCGCGGCGTGCGTACTGTGCCAATGCTCCTGGCCTTTTCGCTGGTCGGTATCGATCTCTCTCAGGCCGAGGCTTTCACCGCTGTCCAGCCACCGTCCACCACGAGGCTCGCGCCGGTGATGTAGGCGGCGTCCGGCGAGGCGAGGAAGGCGACTGTGGAGGCCACCTCGTCCGGTGTGCCGAAGCGTTTCGCGACGGTCTCCGCGATGCTTCGCTGACGGTCCTCTTCGGACACATCGGCCCAGGCGGCGGTGAGAATCGGCCCGGGCAGCACCGTGTTGACCCGGATCTGCGGGCCGTACTCGACGGCGAGTTGGCGGCCGAGCGCGAGCAGGCCGCCCTTGGCCGCTGCGTAAGCGGGTCGGCCGGGCAACCCGACCAGCGCGTGCACCGAGGAGATCAGCACCACCGCGCCGGCGCGTGCCCGCAGGTCGTCCAGGCAGGCGCGGACGCCGAGGAAGGAGCCGGTGAGGCTGACGCCGAGTTGCTGGTCCCAGGACTGTCGGCTGGTCTCGTGCGCCGGGGCGACCCGCACGGCGTACGCGGTGCTGACCAGGATGTCCACCGGGCCGAGGTGGTCCCGTACGGCGCGCACGGCGGCCGTCCAGTCGGCCTCGTCGCTGACATCGCCCACTACGGACAGTGCGCGGTTGCCCCGCGCTGTCAGTTCCTGGGCCAGCGGGGCCGGGTCGGTCACGTCGAGTAGCGCAACCGCTGCTCCCTCGGCGGCGAGTCGCCGGGCGATGGCCGTGCCGATCCCACCCATCGCACCAGTGACCAGCGCGTTCTTGCCCTCAAGCCGACGCATAAGCTGATCCACCTGACCCCTCGCCTTGGTCTCTTCTAATCATTAATTACGAAGATATCTTGACAGTCGGCGACGGCCGATGCAACCTTCTGGTCACAGCATTCACATGGACGACACATCGCGTGGTGACGCTGAGTGTCGTAAAGGAAGGGATACCTCCGTGAGCGACTTCGACCCCGGTCGCCGGCGATTCCTTGGCCACCTTGGGCTCGCCGGCCTGGGCGCGCTCGGCGCCAGCTCGTTCCTCAGCGCGTGCGCCAGCTCCGCCAGCGGGCCGACCACGAGCAACGGCTCGGGCGCTGTCACCATCCAGTCCAACCTCTCCTCGCCGCAGGCCAAGGCGGCGATGGAGAAGCTGATCGAGACCTTCAACGCGCAGGGCAAGGGCACGGCGAGCCTCAACACGATCGCCTCGGAGACCTTCCGGACCCAGTTGCCGACCTACCTGACCTCGGCCAACCCGCCGGACCTCTACACCTGGTACGCGGGCTCGGTCGCCAACGACTACGCCAGCAAGAACCTGCTGCTGGACGTCTCCGAGGTGTGGAAGTCACTGGACGACTACCCCCAGTCGCTGCGCACCCTCTCCACCGACGCCAGCGGCAAGCAGATCTTCGTGCCGATGAACAACTACTGGTGGGGCTTCTTCTACCGCAAGTCCAACTTCGCCAAGTGGGGCGTGCAGGAGCCGAAGACCTGGACCGAGTTCCTGGCTCTCTGCGAGACGCTGAAGAGCAAGGGCGTCCCGCCGATCGGCATCGGCCTCGGCGACACCCCGTGGGTGGCCTCGGCCTGGTTCGACTACCTGAACATCCGGATCAACGGCGCGCCGTTCCACCGCGAGCTGCTCGCCGGCAAGCAGCGCTTCGACGACCCGAAGGTCAAGGCGGTCTTCACCCGCTGGCGTGAGGCCCTGCCCTACTTCGACCCCAAGGGCAAGGCGTACCCGTTCCAGGAGGCGACCACAGCGCTGCTGGCCGGCAAGACCGGCATGTTCCTGATCGGCACGTTCTTCGCCGACGCCGCACCCAAGGACGCGCTCGGCGACCTCGACTTCTTCCGGTTCCCGATCATCGACCCGGCGGTGCCGCTGGCCGAGGAGGCACCCACCGACGGCTTCTTCGCCAGCGCGAAGACCGCCAACCCGACCGGCGCCAAGGCCCTGCTCAGCTACCTCTCCGGGGTCGAGGCCCAGGAGGCGTACGTCAAGGCCAGCTCCGGCATCGTGCTGCCGGCCAACCCGAAGGCCAAGGCGTCCGACTCGCCGCTGGTGGTCAAGGGCAAGGCGATGCTGGACGAGGCCAAGGAGCTGACCCAGTTCTTCAACCGCGACTCCAGCGACGCGCTCCAGCCGACGGCGGACACCGCGCTGACCAAGTTCATCGACAAGCCGGACCAGATCGACGCGATCCTGCGGGAGTGGCAGGCCGGCGCCGAGAAGGTCTTCAAGGGCTGACGTGACAGCAACGATCTCCACGACTTCGGTCACCCCCACCCGGCGGCGGCGACGGTCGGCTCGACTGTCGCCGCTGCTGGTGGCGTTCGTCCTCGTGCCGTTCGCGGTGGAGAGCGTCTGGGTGTTCTGGCCGGCGATCCAGGGCTTCTGGTTCTCCCTCACCCGGTGGGACGGGATGACACCGCCGACCTTCGTCGGCACCGACAACTACGTCGAGCTGGCCGGTGACGCCACCTTCCGGGGTGCGCTGATCAACACGGTGATCTGGCTGGTGCTCTTCGGTGGCCTTTCCGTGCTGGGTGGCTTCGGGATGGCGCTCGTCCTACAGAAGGAGCGGCGCTTCGTCGGCTTCTACCGGGCCGCGCTGTTCACCCCTGTGGTGTTCTCGCTGGTGGTGACCGCGCTGGTCTGGCGGGTCTTCTACCAGCCCGACGGCATCGCCGACACGCTGCTGCGGGCGGTCGGCCTGGAGCACCTGATCCGGCCGTGGCTCGCCGACCCGCAGACCGCCCTGTACGCGGTGATCCTGCCCGCCCTGTGGCGACAGATCGGCTACGTGATGGTGCTGTTCCTGGCCGGGCTGAAGGCGATCGACCCGGCGCTGCACGAGGCGGCCCGGATGGACGGCGCCAACGCCTGGCAGCGGTTACGACACGTCACGATTCCCCAGCTCAAGGGGGTCAACGCCGTGGTGCTGTCGGTCATCGTGATCGATTCGCTGCGCTCGTTCGACATCGTCTGGTCGCTGACCAAGGGCGGGCCGTACCACTCGTCGGAGCTGCTCAGCACCTACATGTACTCGACAGCGTTCCAGAGCCTGCGGCTGGGCTACGCCTCAGCGATCGCCGTCGTGATCTTCGTGCTCGCGCTGGCCGTCATCCTCGGCTACCTGGTCCGCGCGTTCCGGGAGGAAGCGTGATGAACAAGCTCCGTACCGGGGCCTTCCACACCGGCATGATCCTGCTCTCGCTGCTCTGGCTCGGCCCGGTGCTCTGGGTGGTGGTGATGTCCACCCGGTCGTTCGACGACATCGCCGCGCACGGCGTGGGCAGCCTGCCCCGGTCCTTCACACTGGACACCTACCGGCAGGCGTGGACCGACGGCGGCGAGCTGCGCGCGCTGATCAACAGCCTGCTGGTCACCGTCCCGTCGGTGGCGCTGAGCCTGGGGTTGGCCGCGATGGCCGCGTTCGCGCTGAGTCGCTTCCGGATCCCCGGGCGGCGCACGATCCTGCTGCTGATGCTCGCCGGCAACCTGCTGCCACCGCAGATCCTGCTCATCCCGGTGGCCAAGTTCAGCGAGCTGACCGGCCTGTACGACACGCTCTGGGCGTTGATCGCGGTGCAGGTCGGCTTCGGGCTCGGCTTCTACACGTTCGTCCTGCACGGTTTCATGCGGGACCTGCCGGGCGAGATCCAGGAGGCGGCCACCATCGACGGCGCCGGCACCGCGCAGATCTTCACCAGGGTGATGCTGCCGCTGACCAGACCCGCGTTGGCAGCTCTCGGGGCGCTCTCCTTCACCTGGATCTTCAACGACCTGCTCTGGGCGATCACCGTGCTGCGTACCGATGACAACATGCCGGTCACCCCGGCGCTGCTCGCCCTCCAGGGCCAGTTCGTCTCGTCCTGGAACGTCATCGCCGCCGGTACTGTCATCGCGGCGGTGCCCACCGTCGCGGTCTTCCTCCGCTTCCAGCGGCACTTCGTCTCCGGACTGGCGCTCGGAGCGGTCAAGTGACCGCCGGGGCCGGGCAGCGCTGGACGCTGCGCGGCACGCACACCGAGTACACCGTCGCCGTGCCCGCGCACGGCCGTTGGCTGGAGCTGGTCGCGTGGGGGCCGCACGGCGTCTCCGACGGGCCTTCGCCGGTCGCCTACGACGGCCCGGTCCCGTTCCTCACCCCCGGCGACGCGGCTCCCATCGAGTACGCCACCGACGCCGACCGCCCGTTCACCGGCGCCGACCTGGTGATCGAGACCGTGAACGGGCAGCGCCGGGTGGGTTTCGTGCACACCGACGCGCGGGTCGACGCCGACCAGCGGGAACTGGCCGTCGACTTCGCCGACGCGGTGACCGGGCTGCGCGCCACAGTGCACTACCGGGTGCCGGTCGGCACCGACGTGGTGCAGCGGTGGGTCGAGCTGGCCAACGACGGCACCGACGCGCTGCGGGTCGTCCGGGCCGGCTCGGGCGGGTTCTGCGTACCGACGCCGCACGGCGCGCTGCTCAGCCACCAGTGGGGGCAGTGGGCGCAGGAGTTCCAGCTCTCCCACGTCGAGCTGGGCCACGGCACGTTCAGCATCGGCAGCTCCCAGGGCGTACCCGGGCACCTGCACGTGCCCTGGCTGGCCGTGCGCGACACCGCCGAGCCGGCCGGTCCGGCGTGGGGGATGGCGCTGGCCTGGACCGGCTCCTGGGAGATCAGCGCCGAGCGGGACACCGGCGGCCTGACCCGGGTCCGGGTCGGCCGTCAACTGGTCGACGGCCCGCTGGAGTTGGCCGCCGGCGAGCGATTGACACTGCCGGTGATCACCGGGGCGTACAGCCCGGACGGCCTGGACGGGCTGGCCCGGGTCTGGCACACGCATCAGCGGTTGCTGGCCGCCGACCGGCTCAGCCCTCGCCCGGTGCTCTACAACTCCTGGGAGGCGACCTACTTCGCCGTCGAGGCGCGGAGTCAGCTCGCGCTCGCCCGGATCGCCGCCGAGCTGGGCGTGGAGACGTTCGTGGTGGACGACGGCTGGTTCGTCGGCCGCGACGACGACACCGCCGGGCTGGGCGACTGGACGCCCGACCCGGCGAAGTTCCCGGCCGGGTTCGACACCTTCATCGCCGACGTCCGCGCCCTCGGGCTGAACTTCGGGCTCTGGGTCGAGCCGGAGTGCGTCAACCCGAGGTCCTCCCTGTACGCCGAGCACCCGGACTGGGTCTACTCCGTCGACGGCCGACCGCTCACTCCGGTCCGCAACCAGTACCTTCTCGACCTGGGCCGGCCGGAGGTCGCCGAGTTCGTCCACTCCACAGTCGACGGCCTGTTGCGCCGGTACGACATCGACTACCTGAAGTGGGACTTCAACAGGCCCCGTACCGAGCCGGGTCGGTTCGGCGGGTTGGGCCCGTTCGACCTGGACGGCGCGCACGTCGCCAACCTGCACCGGATCTACGAGCGGTTGCGCCGGGACCACCCCGGTGTGCTGATCGAGGCGTGCGCCGGCGGGGGCGCGCGGACCGACCTGGCGATGGCCGCCCGGGCCGACGTCTTCTGGCCCAGCGACAACACCGGCCCGCTGGACCGGCTCGCCATCCAGTACGGCTTCCTGCACGCCAACGCCCCACACCTGCTCAGCTCCTGGGTCACCGACGCGCCCGGCCTGTTCGACAGCCGCCCCCGCTCGCTGGCGTTCCGATTCGTCCTGGCAATGGCCGGTGTGCTCGGCATCGGCGCTGACATCAGGGCGTGGACCCCGGCCGAGCGGGCCGAGGCGGCCGGCTGGATCGCCCGCTACAAGGAGATCCGGGACGTCGTCACGCGCGGCGAGGTGCACCTGATCGGTGGCCCTGACCAGGCCCGGTGTGCGGTGCAGTACACCGCGCCGGACGAGAACCAGGTGGTGGTGCTTGCCTGGCACACCGGCCGGCTCGACGGCGCCGGGCTGCTTCCGTCCCGCCCGGTCCGGTTGCCGCTGCGCGGCCTCGACTCCGCGGCCCGTTACTCGCACGGCGATCAGCACTACTCCGGCAGCCACCTCGCCACTGTCGGCCTGCCAGTGCGCTGGAGCGCTACCCACGACGCCGACCTCATAGTGCTGACCCGCTGCTGAGTTCGGAGCACCACCACCCCCACCCCCGAGGGACAGGAGTACCTCCATGCGCCTGAACCGACAGCTGACCGCTGCCCTGGCCGTGCTCGGCCTGGGCCTGGCCAGCCCGATGCCGGCGATGGCCGGCCCACCCCACGCCGACCCGCCGCAGGCCGGCCACGGGCCCGGCCGCCCCGGTCACGCCCCGGCGGCCACCGGCGCCGAGGACCAGGGCGCGCCGACCTTCTTCAACAGCGGCCTCGCCCCGACGCCCTACCAGGGTTGGAACACCTACTTCGGTCTCGGTGGCGACCCCACCGAGGCCGAAGTACGGTCGGTCACCGACCACATGGTCCACAGTGGCCTGCGGGACGCCGGCTACACCTACGTGTGGATCGACGGCAACTGGGCAGCACCCACCCCGCGCAACGCGGCCGGCCAGCTCGTCGCCGACCCGGCCCGCTTCCCCGGCGGAATGGCCGCTCTGGCCGCTTACATCCACAGCAAGGGGATGAAGGCCGGCATCTACACCGACGCCGGCCCCTACCTGCCGGGGCAGTGCGGCCTCGGCAGCAACGGCCACTACCGGGCGGACATCGCCCAGTTCGCCGGCTGGGGCTTCGACGCGCTGAAGGCCGACTGGCTGTGCGGCCGGGCCGCCGGCCTCGACCCGGAGGCCACGTTCCGGGAGCTGGCCGAGGCGGTACGCCAGTCGCCCCGACCGATGCTGCTCAACATCTGCAACCCGGTCAGCTCGGACTGGGGCGGCGGCCCGTACACCCCGGAGCAGCTCTCCACCTGGAGCTACACGTACGCGCCCACGATCGCCGACTCCTGGCGGACCTACACGGACGTGGGGCTCACCGACCCGTCCCCGCAGTGGGCGTACCAGTGGGTGTTGCGCAACATGGACGTCAACGCGTACCACCCCGCGGCCACCGGGCCGGGGCACTACAACGACCCGGACTACCTGCTGCCGATGCGCCCGCTGCCCGACGGTGGGTACGAGTTGAGCCTGGACGAGTCCAAGACGCAGCTCGGCATGTGGGCCATCATGGCCGCTCCGCTGGTGATCGGCTCCGACCCGCGTGGCCTGCCGAAGGAGATGATCTCGGCGCTGACCAACCCGGAGATCATCGCGGTGGACCAGGACCCGTTGGTCCGGCAGGGCATCAAGGTCGCCGACACCGGCACCGACGCGCAGGTCTGGAGCAAGGTGCTCACCGGCTCCGGAAAGCGGGCCGTCGCGCTGCTCAACCGGCACGACACCGCCCAGCAGATCACCGTGAACTTCGCCGACGTCGCTCTCGGCGGGTCGGTGCAGGTCCGTGACCTGTGGTCCCGCTCCACTGTGGACGCCCAGCCGAGCAGCCCTGGTGTTCAGCCGTTCGCCGGCTCGTACACCGTCGAGGTGCCGGCGCACGGGGTGGCCATGCTCGGCCTGACCGGCACCGACCAGGTCGCCGGCGCCGACCTCGGCGGCACCGCCAGCGCCAGCCCGGCGCTGGTCCGGGTGGACGACACCCACGCCACCGCCTTCGTCCGCGACGCTTCCGGCGCGCTGGCCGTCAACACCCGGAGCGGTACGACGTGGGGCACGCACTGGACCTCCCTCGGCGGCCCGATCGGCGGCCGGATCCTCGGCCAGCCGGCGGCGTACGGCTCCGCCGACGGGCGGCTCGACGTCTTCGTCCGCGGCACCGACGACGCCGCCTGGCAGCGCAGTTACACCGCCGGCGGTTGGGGACCGTGGCGCAGCCTCGGTGGCACGCTGACCGACGCGCCCACAGTGGCCTGGACCAGCCCGACGCAGTGGACGCTCGTTGCCCGCGGTGCCGACGGCAAGCTCTGGTCGCGTACGCCGAGCGCCGGCTGGACCGGCGTCGGGGCTCCCGAGAACCGGCCGTTCTACGGTCGGCCGAGCGCTGTCGTCGACGACGCCGGCGTGCTGCACGTGGCGGTCCGCAGTCGCACCGACGAGGTGTGGTGGAGCAGCCGGACCGGCACCACCTGGTCGGCCTGGACCAACCTGGGCGGCACCACCAGCGGCAGCCCGACCCTGCTCGCCACCTCGGGCCGGGTCTACCTGTTCGCGCTGGCCGCCGACAACCGGCTCTGGCAGCGCAACCTGGCCGACGGCGGTTGGGGTGGCTGGTTCCGACGCGGTGAGTTCGCCACCGACGCGTTCCGGGGCGCTCCCGGGGCCGCCGCCGGCGCCAACGGCAGCGCCTGGCTGGCGGTACGCGGTGTCGACAACCGGGTGCACCAGGTCACGCTCTGACGCACTGTGGCGGGCCGTCGACAAACGGCCCGCCACAGCGGCTCAGGCCGGCACTAGTGCCCGGCATCGGCGTAAGGCGGCCTGGGCCAGCGGCGCGTCCCGGCCCGCGATCCCGGCCTCCAGTTCGGCCACCGCTTCCGCGGCCCGCCCCGGATCACCGGCTGCGGCTGCCGCCTCGGCCAGCACCCACACGGCCTCGGCGGCCCACGCCAGGATGCCCTTTCCGCGTACCAGCGCCAGCGCCTCCGCCGCGTGCCGGACGGCCTCGTCCGGGCACCCGGTCGCTGTGAGCCGCGCCAGCGCCGAGAGCGCCTGCACCAGCGGCCAGATCGCACCGACCCGCCGGGCGTCGGCAACCACCTCCCGCAGCGCCCGTTCGGCCGATTCCGCAGCGTCGTGTCTCCCGCTTGCGGTGCCGGCGGTAAGGGCCAGCACTGTCGCCAGTTCGGCCTGCGCGTCCAGCAGGGTGACCGGCATCCGCTCGGCGTTGGCGACCAACCGGCTGAGCCGCTCGGCGAGCCCGTCCGGCCGGCCGGCGGCCCGGTCCAGCGACAGCTCGGTCGCCTCCACCAGGGACGCCAGCCGCTCGTACCCGGTCTCGTCGACCAGCGCGCGACCGGCCGCCAGCAACGCTTCGGCCTGCTCCGGGTGACCGGCGTGCAGCGCGCCCTGCGCCCAGTTCAGGCAGGCTCGCGCATGTTCGCGGGGCCGGTCGGCCAGTTCCGCGGACGCCCGCAGCTCGGAGATGATCGCCCAGGCCGCGGGGTCGCCCAGCTCCAGCAGCAGCGAGGCGCGGGCGATACGAACCGCGAGGTGCGCCGCCGGATCCCCGCTGGCCGCTGCGGCGGTCTCCGCCTCCGCGCAGCGGGCCAGGTGGTCGTCGACGTGCCGGTCGACGACTGTGTCAGGGGCCGCCAGCACCGCGAGCGCCTGGGCCTTGCGGCGCGGCGCGCGCAGGTACGGCACGGCACGCTCGATCTCGGTGTACCCGCGCAGCGCCTCGCCCTGCTGTCGCAGCATCCGCCCGAGCACCAGACCCAGCTCACCGCGGGCGCCCGGCGGCAGCCGTCGGTCGGCGAGCAGCCGTTCCAGCACCGGGATCGCCTCGGCCTGGGTGAGCCCGTCGATGGCCGACCGGCCCAACTTGGCGGCGAGCCGAACCCGTACCGGTCGGGGCAGCTCGGCGACGTCCATCGTCTGGAGCAGGAAGCTTGCGGCTGTCGCGTCGTCGCCGCGCTCGGTGGCCAGGTCGGCTGCCGCCTCGGCGTTGCGGACGAAGTCGGCCCCGCTGCCGGCCCGGCGGTAGTGGTGCGCCAGTTGGGCCACCGGCCTCGGCAACTCCTGTTCCAACACCCGCGCCACCCGCAGGTGCAGCCACTCCCGGCTCTCCCGGGGCATCAGGTCGTACACCACCTGGCGGGCCAGGTCGTGCCGGAACCGCAGGCCGTCACCGGCGTCGTGCAGCAGGCCCGCGCGGTGCGCGGCGGTCAACGCCGCGCCGATCGCCACCCGGTCCAGGCTGAGCACCGAGGCGAGGATGCGCTGATCGGGCGTCATCCCCAGTACGGCAGTCGCGCCGAGCACCTCCCGGGTGGCCTCGTCGAGCGGGCGCAACCGCCAGAGCAGCACGTCACGCAGGACGAACGGGACGCTGTCGTCGGCCAACGGGTCGCCGCCGCGCTCGGCGAGCGTCCGCAGCACCTCCTCGACCACGAACGGGATGCCGGCGGTGCGGTCGAGCAGGGTGGCGGTGAGCTGCTGCGGCGGATCATCGAGGCGCAGGGTGCGGGCCGCCAGCCTGCGTACGTCGTCGGCGTCCAGCGGGCCGAGCGCAACGCGCGTGACGCTCCACGGGGGAGTCCGCGACAGGGCGTCGTGGATCGGCGTACTGCTTCCCGGCGTCGCCGTGCGCGCTGTCAGCACCACTGCCAGCCCCTCCACCGGGTGGGTGCTCAGGTAGGCGAGGAGTTCGCAGGTAGCCGGGTCCGCCCAGTGCAGATCCTCCAGCAACAGCGTGGCCGGGCTCAGCGCGGCCAGCACCGCCGCGACGGCGCGGAGCAGGCGATGTCGCTCGGCCGCCTGGTCGGTCAACGGGGGCGGCGCGTCAGGTAGCACGTCGGCCAGTTCGGGCAGCAGCGGCGCGAGGGCGCCGGCCACCGGGCTGAGCGGACCGAGCCGGTCGGCGCCGCCCCGGATCGCGTCCAGCAGCACGCCGAGTGGGAAGGGTTCGGGCACGTCGTCGCACTCGCCGATGAGGTGCCGCCCGGGGAGTTCGGCGAGCAGTTCGGCGACGAGCCGACTCTTGCCGATCCCGGGCTCACCCTCCAGCAGGATCAGGCAGGGCGGGGTGGCGACGATCCGGCGTAGCTGGGCCAGCTCCGCCGCCCGGCCGACGAACTCGACGGGCCCGCGCAGACGTTCGGGGCGGACGGGAGTTGGGCTCCCGCCGCCCCGTGTCTTGTCCTCGCCGCCGTCGATCACCGTGGGCCGAGCAGATCATCTCTTCGCGGCGCGACGGCGGGCCGGCGGACCGGCGGTGACCTGGGTCACACGCCGATCCGCCGGGTTGGGGGGAAGGGTCAGGACTGGATGGTGACCGGCACTGTCTTCAGTGAGCCGTCACCGTTGCGAAACTCCAACACCCCGAGGTAACGCTGGCCCGGGGCGAGACCGAACCAGCGCACTGTCAGGTTCGCCGTCGCGCCCGGCCGCACGCTGCGCTGCTTCGGGTCGATGGTGAACCGGCCGGTGGAGGTACCCGGCGCGCCCGGCAGGTAGCTGGTGACGGTGTACGCGTTCGCGCCGTCCCTGATGTTCTCGGTGAACTCCTGCTCGACGACCACGATGTAGTCACCGGCACCGTCCGGCAGTGTCACCTTGGCGCCGTCCCGGCCGCTGGCCGTGGCGGTCACGAACTTCCCGAACTTGTCATAGACGTTGAGGCTGAACTCGGTGCACTCCATCACGCCCTCCTCGTCGTCCCAGTCGATGTGGGAGCAGGTGGGCCGCCCCGACGTCACCTGGACGAGTGGGCTGCGGGTCCCGGCCGGCACGTGCAGTGTGGTCCTGCTGATCGACGCGGGCAGCGGCACCGGCAGGTTGTTCGACGTGCTCCAGTCCCAGCTCGGCCCGTCGCCCTTGAGGGTGACCACGTTGCTGGTGCCCGAGGTGAGCCCGGAGAGCTGGGAGATCAGCTGACCCTGGTAGCCGACCTCGGCGGCGATCCGGACGCTGCCGAAGGTGCCAGTGCCGGTGATGGCGTCGGGGGCGACCAACCCGGAGTTGCGCACCACCAGCGGGCTGCGTACCGCGTGCTTGAACTGGTCGCGCCAGGTCAGCGAGCCGTCGGCCCAGGTGTCGAAGGCGCCACCGGTGTTGGTGACCTCAACGGTGAAGCGGGCGCTCTTGCCCGGGCGGATCTGCAGCTTCTTCGGGGTGACTTTGACCTGGTAGCCCGGCGGGGCCTGCACCGACGAGGAGTAGGTGCTGGTCTTGTCGCTGACGTTGGTGACCGTACGGGTCACGGTCTGCTTGCCCACCATCCGGCCGAGCGAGATGGACGGGTAGTTGAGCTGTGCCGTGTCGATCGCACCGATCGTGTCGCAGCCGTCCAGGCCGCCGAGCCCGTAGTCGCCGCCCCGGTCGGCGGAAACCCCACACAGGTACTGGATCCAGTCCTGCTGGTTGGAGTCGTAGACCAGGCCCGGGTCGAAGGCGCTGCCCGGCGCGACCTGGCCGGCGCCGTAGTTCAGCGGGGTCGCGTCGTACGTGCCGATCTTGATCGGGTTGCCCTTGTCGGTCTTGTCCACCGCGCTGGTCATCAGCGCCGAGCGGACCGCGGCCGGCGACCAGTCGGGGTGCTTGGCAAGCAGCAGGGCGGCGATGCCGGCGATGTGCGGCGCCGCCATCGAGGTGCCCGACTCCAGTGCGAAGTCGTTGCCGCCGATGGACGGGGAGAACGCGGCGACGATGTCCTGACCGGGCGCGCTGATGTCCGGCTTGAGCAGCTCACCGGCGTTCAGGTTCGACGGGCCCGCCGAGGAGAACGCGGCGACAGCGGGCGCCTCGACCGTCTCCAGCCTGCTCGGCGAGATGGTCGCCGTGGCGTTGCCAGTGGCGACGTAGGCGGTGACAGTGGCCAAATCGACTTCGTTGATGTGCACTGTCGGCACTGCCTGCACATCGGCGTTCAAGGAGTTCAGCTCGTCGTTGTACAGCACCATGCCGACGCCGCCGGCCCGGGCCACCTCGATGCTCTTGTCGGTACGCGGGATCTCGCCGCGCAGGCAGAGCACGATCGCGCCCTTGACCTTGGCCGGATCCAACGTGTCGTCGGCGCAGAGGCCGGCACCGTAGGCGCCGCCCGGATCGATCGCGCTGTCCTTCGCGAAGACCAGTCGGGCCGGCCCGACACCGGTCTCACCCATGCCCACACCGGCGATGGTGGTGCCGTCGCCGAGGGTGAGCTTCCGGGTGTTCTGCCGGTCGGTGGTGCTCGCGGCCACAGTGGTCAGCCAGGGCGTCGAGTTGTCGACGGTGTTGGCGAACGGACCGGAGTTGCCGGCGGCGGCGGCGACGAACACCCCGGCGGCGGCCGCGTTGAAGAACGTCGCGTCGACAGCCCCGAACCGCTCGGTGTCGTCACCGATCGAATAGTTGATCACGTCGACGCCGTCCGCGACCGCGTCGTCGATGGCGTGCACGATGTCGATGTCGGTGCCTGTCGCGCCACCAGCGCCGTTGTCGTACAGAGCCTTGTAGATGGCCAACCGCGCGGCCGGCGCCATGCCGGAGATCACGCCCAGGTCCTGGGTGCCCGACGTGGCCCGCACACCGTGGATGCCGGCCGCGGTGCTGGCGGTGTGGGTGCCGTGGCCGTTGCGGTCACGCGGCGAGGAGTAGTCGTCCGGGAACGCCTCGGCGATGCCGCTGTCGTTGTACCAGCGCGCCCCGATCACCTTGTTGTTGCAGGTGACCGGCGCTTCGACGCCGACGTCGCAGGTGCCCTTCCACTTGGCGTCGATGATGGCCTGGTCAGGGCGCGGGCTGGGCAGCGGAGCGAAGCTCGCGCTCTCCGGCCAGTAACCGCTGTCGATGACCCCGATGATGACGCCCTCACCGGCGTGGGAGTCTGAGCCGAACTCCTTGTTCCACACCCCGCCCTTGCCGGTCAGGCCCAGGTAGTCGGGGGTGTGTGAGGTGGCGGCGTGCACCTTCTGGCTCTCGTAGACCGCTCGGACACCGTTTGTTGCGCGCAGCCGGGCGGCCTGCGGCCCGGTCAGGTCGGCGGCGAAGCCGTTGAACGCGGTCTCCATGGTGACGCGGGTGCGCTCGGCCGGCACTCCGACGTGGTCCAGCACCGACTTACGCTGCTGGCGCAGGTGGTCCCGGTACGCGTTGGCGTTCCCGGACGTGCGGTTCAGCTTGGCCCCGTCGGTCGGCTTGGTCGCCGCGATCCCGGGAACCCCGCCGGTGTAGGTGGCCAGCGGCTCCTCGGCGAGTTGGACGAGGTAGCGGGCGGTTGGCCCACTGCCGGCCGGCGCGGCGGTGGCGCTGGCGGGCAGGCTGGTCAGGCCGGCCGCGGTCAGCGCCACGGCGGCCAGCATGCTGACCCCGTACCTGGCCCGTCCGGTCCGATGTGCGTTCGGTTGTGGCACGTCGTTGCCTCCACGTTCGGTGCCGGCCGCCACGACTGATGACGGTGGCCGAAACCTAGGATCGGTACCGATCATCGAGAAGCACCCGTAACCTCGCCGTCATCTTGGAAACAAGCTCGTAACACAACGGGTACTTTGCGCGTCATTTGGAAGCGCCGACAGGCGGGATCCGTGCCATTTGGTCGGATGGCCGTGCCGCCGGTCGAGTCGGCCTTCGTGGTCTTCGACGCACAGGACTCCGGATGCCTCTCCTACGGCGTCAAGGAGGCGGGCGGAACTGCCTGCACTGACCCACAGCAGGCGCGGCCGGCAACGCCACATCGGCGGCGAAGTCGTACAGGAAGCAGCCGTCGTAGAGGTCGACAGCGACGAGGCCGGCGGCGCTGACGGCGAGGTGGGCGTCGAGGATCGCGTCGAGCGCCACCTCGACCTGCGGGACCGGCAGGCGCTGGAACCGGGTCAGCGCGCTGCGGTCCGTGCCGTGCGCTGTGGCGTGGTTCAGGACGGTGCCGTCGTACCAGGGGTAGACGAGGGTTGGTCCAGCGGTGCCGTGGATCGTCCAGGTGGGACGGACGATGGTCGGGTGGCTGACTGCGGCGTGCACCGCGACGGCCCGGTCGAGGGATGCTCGGCCCTCGACCGTGGTGGCCGTCTTGACGAGCCAGCGGCGGCTGCGGCGCAGGGTTCGCGGCCAGGAAGAGCTGCCGGGCCGGGGCGTTGCCGCGCGACCTGGTTGGCGGCGGTGCGGTGGTCCGGCCACGGCCTTCCGGGTTCAGTCGCGGCGGACGAGGCCCGGGCCGGCGATGATGTCGATGTCGCTGTCGGCGATCTCGTGGCCGGCGGCGCAGCGGAGTACGGCGCGGATCGGCTCGCCGCAGTCGTGGTGGGTGGCGACGACGGACGGGCCGGTGTCGGTGGCGGCCCAGGTGTCGCCCCAGTTGCGCAGTGCGGTGATGACGGGCAGGAGTTCGCGGCCCTTGCGGGTGAGTTGGTACTCGTGGCGGGTGCGCTGCCCGGGCTCCCGGTAGGGGATTCGTTCGAGCAGTTCGGCGGCGACCATTTCCTTGAGGCGGGCGGCCATGGCGGGCTCGCCGACGCCGACCCGGCGGACGAAGTCGTCGAAGCGGCGCGTGCCGAGCAGGGCCTCGCGCATGATCAGGACCGTCGACCGGCTGCCCACGATGTCCATCGCCCGGGCCACCGAGCAGTTTTCGCTCGTCCAGGAATCGCGGTCGCCTCGTAGGTCCTCCATGCCCCCAGCGTACCTGACTTGCATGGAAGCTAGCCAGGTGCTTCACTGGGTCGAGCTGACTTCAGCATACGCAAGTCAGACCACCAGCGTGAAGGAACTTCAGTGACCACCAGCGCCACGGCCCCGACCCCACCCGGAGCGACAGCACCCGGGGAGACCCCACCAGGGCCGGCGGCCCCCGGGCCGGCCGTCCGTGCCCGCGCGTCAGTGCGCGGCTCCCGCCCGGTGACCCTGATCGCCATGTGCCTGGGCGCGATGATCACGTTCCTCCAGATCACCGCGACGGTCTCCGCGTTGACCACGATCCAGCGGGACCTGCGGGTCGACCCCACCACTCTGGTCTGGATCCCCAGCGCCTACACCCTGATGGTGGCGAGCGTCGTGTTGTCCGCGGCCACCCTGGGGAGCCGATACGGGCGTAAGCGCATGTTCGGCGCCGGGGTCGTCGCGATGGTCGTCGGCGCAGCCGTCGTGGCTGGCGCTCCGACCGTCGGGTGGGTGATCGCCGGGCAGTTGGTCGCCGGCCTCGGCGGGGCCCTGATCCTGCCGAACAGTCTGGCGATCCTCGGCGCGACCTTCACCGATCCGCACCGACGGACCGAGGTCATCACCGCGTGGTCGGCGGCCTCCGGCATCGGCCTCGCGATCGGCCCACTCATCGCCGGCTTCCTGTTGCGGCACCACCAGTGGCACAGCGTCTACCTGTCGACGATCGCGCTGGGGCTGGTCACCCTCGTCGTCGCCATCGTCGGGGTGACCGAGTCCCGGCCGAACGCCGCCCGACTCGACGTGCCCGGCCTGCTGCTGGGCACCGTCGCCATCGCGGCCGCCGTCTACGCGCTGATCCAGGGCGGCAAGGTCGGCTACACCAACCCGGTGGTGTCGACGGCCTGGGTCGTCGCGGTCGTCGCACTTGTCGCGTTCGTGCTGGTCGAGCTGCGGGCCAGCGCGCCAATGCTCGACGTGCGGCTGTTCCGGTCCGCGTCGTTCAGCGCCGTCATGGTCGTCGGCGCGGTGTCGCTGTTCGGTTTCACCGGCGTGGCGATCCTGCTGGTCCTCTTCCACGAACGTGCCCAGGCGCTCAGCCCGCTGGACACCGGCTGGCGCATGCTGGTGCTCTTCGGCACGTACGTGGTGGTCGCCTTCGGTGCCGGGCGCGCGATCCGTCGTACCGGATTCAAGGCGCCGTTGACCCTCGGCCTGGTCCTCGGTGCGGTGGCCAGCTTCGCGCTGGCCCACCAGGGGCCGACCACGTCGTTCGGTGACCGCTGGGCGCTGTTCGCGTTGTTCGGCGCGGCCAGCGGTCTGGTGGTGGCCCCGGCGACCGCGGCGGCGTTGGCCAGCGTCGCGCCCGCCCAGGCAGGCATGGCCTCCGGCGCGGTCAACGCCGCCCGCCAGGTTGGCTCGGTGCTCGGCTCGTCAGTGCTCGGCACGCTCCTCACCACCACGATGGTGGCCGACCTGCCGGACCGGCTCGCCGCGCACCAGATCGGCGAACCCACCCGTACCGCAGTGCAGGCGGCGGTGGCCTCCGGCGTCAACGGCGGCCAACCCCTGCCCGACCCGGTCCGGGCGGCGATCGCGGAGGCACTGACCTCCGGTGTCCAGGCCGGGTTGCGGGTCAACGGCGTCGTCTTCCTGGTCACCGCAGTGCTGGCGCTCACCCTGATCCGCAACCGGCCGCACCAGCACTAGCTAGGAAGCCAGCGCGTCCAGTTCCTCGATGGCGTCGGTCGGCAGTTTCAGGTCGGCCGCCGCCATGTTCTCCCGCAGGTGCGCCACGCTGGAGGTGCCGGGGATCAGCACCGTGGTGGGGGAGCGCTGGAGTAGCCAGGCGAGGGCGACCTGCTGCGGTGAGGCACCCAGTCGGGCGGCAACGCCGTCGAGCGTGTCGGACTGCAAGGGCGTGAACCCGCCGAGCGGGAAGAACGCCGCGAACGCGATGTTCTCCGCCGCGCACCGGTCGACCAGGGCGTCGTCCTGCCGGTTGGCCACGTTGTAGAGGTTCTGCACGGTGACCACCGGCGCGATGGCCTGGGCCTCGTCGAGCTGGTCGAGGGTGACGTTGCTGAGGCCGAGGTGCCGGATCAGGCCCTCCTGCCGCAGCTCCGCCAGGGCGGCGAACTGCGCACCGAGCGGCGCGTCGCCCGTGCCCTCCGCCACGCCTACCCGCAGGTTGACCACGTCGAGCACGTCCAGGCCGAGGTGTTTCAGGTTTTCCCGGACCTGGGCCTTGAGGTCGTCCGGCTCCAGAGCCGGGATCCAGGAGCGGTCGGCGCCGCGCCGCGCGCCGACCTTGGTGACCAGGTGCAAACCCTGGGGGTACGGGTGGAGCGCCTCGCGGATCAGCTCGTTGACCACCACGGGCCCGTAGAAGTCGCTGGTGTCGATGTGCCGGACGCCCAGGTCGACGGCCTCGCGGAGCACGGCGAGCGCCTGCTCGCGGTCGCGGGGAGGGCCGAAGACACCCGGGCCGGCCAACTGCATCGCCCCGTAGCCCATCCGGCTCAGGGTGAGGCCGTCAGCGGGGGTGAGGGCACCACCGGGAAGGTTCTCGCTCATCTCATCCTCTGTCAGTAGTCGTCGTGACATCTGGAGGGCCGCTTGGAACCGGCTCTCCGACGACTGTGCGTCGGCAGCCGCCCGGGCGGCAGGGCGAGCTGTTCCTGGTAGTGACACAGCCAGTCACCGGGCGGCCCGGCGATCTACCGTCGGTGGCATGGACGCAACGAACCCGCTCGGTGACTTCCTGCGCGCCCGCCGGGAGCAGACCCGGCCCGAGGACGTCGGGCTCGGCCCGGGCGTTGGCCTGCGCCGGGTGCCGGGGCTGCGGCGTGAGGAGGTGGCGATGCTGGCCGGCATCAGCGCCGACTACTACCTCCGGTTGGAGCAGGGTCGCGAGCGGCACCCGTCGGTGCAGGTCCTCGATGCCCTCGCCGGGGTGCTCCGGCTGGATCCGGAGGCGACCGCGTACATGATCGGGTTGAGTCGGGCGCGGTCGCGTCGGGCGGCCCGACCGGCCGCCGAGCGGGTCCCGGCCAGCATCCTGCACCTGCTGCGACAGCTCTCCATGCCGGCCTTCGTGCAGAATCGCTACCTCGACATCCTGGCGTCGAATCTGATGGCGAGGGCGCTGTCGCCGAATCTCGCCCCGGGCGCCAACCGACTCCGCGCGGTGTTCCTCGACCAGGCCGAGCGGGAGCTGTTCCGCGACTGGCGGCAGGCGATGCAGAGCGTGGTGGGGCAGATGCGTGCCGACTCGGGCGGGGCCACCGACGACCCACGGTTGACGGCGCTGGTGGGGGAGTTGTCCCTCAAGAGCGACTGCTTTCGGCGACTGTGGGCGCGCCACGAGGTGCGTCGACGGGAGGGCGTGGTCAGCCGGCTGCACCACCCCGAGGTGGGCGACCTCGACCTGTACTGCGACAAGCTCGCGGTCGCGGGCGCCGACGGGCAGCTGCTGGTGATCTATCACGCCGAGCCCGGTACGGAGTCCGCCCGCTCGTTGGCGCTGCTCGGATCGATCGCCGCCAGCAGTGCTGACGACGTGCCGGACAGCCTCCGACCCGGCGATCCGGCCCGCCTCTATCCGCTGGAGTGACCAGGTCAGGGCCGCTGCGGGGTCGCCTGGGTGGGGATGTGCTCGTAGCGTTTGCGCATGGTCTCGCTGGCGGCCGGGCCGGCGGCGAACACGAAGTCGGCGTCGTCGAGCGGTCGACCGCTGTTGCGGTCCACGATCACCGGGTCGGCCTCCAGCCCGGTGGCCCGGTCGACGAGGATCATGCTGCGCTCGCTCGGATCGAGGCGTGAGTTACCCCAGGCGGCGAGGGCGACGACGACGGGCCGCAGGCTGCGGCCGAGGTCGGTGAGGACGTACTCGTATCGGTCGGGCCTGGTCTGGTAACGGCGACGTTCGAGCAACCCCTGACCGGTGAGGGTCTTGAGCCGGCTGGTCAGGATGCTGGACGAGACGCCCAGGTTGGCCTGGAACTGGTCGAACCGGGTGTAGCCGTCGAAGGCGTCGTGCAGGATCAACAGCGTCCACCACTCGCCCACCTGGCCCAGCGCGCTGGACAGCGGGCATTCGCGGTCCTCCAAGCGGATCTTCCCGGCCACAACTGCGCCCTTTCCCGACTAGGTGCTAGTGTCGAAGTTAGTAGGTGCTAGTTAAGAAGTAACTATACGACGTCCTGGTAGCGTGCGCCTCCTGCTGCCCAGCGACGTCCGGAAGGGGTCTCCAGCCGTGACTGTCACCCAGGCCGTACCGGCCATCATCCGCCGCTACTTCGCGCTCGCCGGCCGGTCCGACTCCGAGGACTACTTCGCCCTCTTCGCCGAGGACGCCGTGGTCGAGGACGAGTCGACCGAGTGGCGGGGCATCGAGGCCATCCGCGCGTGGCGTCGTGCCGTGCCGTTGGTGTCGTACGAGATCACCGACATCGAGGACACTCCCGCCGGCACCGTCGTGACCGCGACGATCACGGGCGACTTTCCCGGCAGCCCGTTCGCCGGCCTCCGTTACCGCTTCAGTGACTACGACGACACCGCGATCCGGCAGCTGCGGATCGCACCCTGAGGGTCCGCATCGCCCCCTGGCGGGCCGCATGGCCCCCGGCCGAGCGGGCGCGCTGGGCGACGGTGTGGCGGGCGTGATGACAGGTGTAGGGCTTGACGGCGCTTGTTTGTGAGTGCACACTTACAAACATGCGATCCACCGCCGAGGCCCGCCGGGTCACCGTCCTGAGCACCGCCGTGTCGGTGTTCGCACGCGCCGGCTTCCACGCCACCCCGGTCACCGCCGTGGCCGCCGCCGCCGGCATCTCCGAGGCGTACGTCTTCCGGCTCTTCTCCGGAAAGCTCGGCCTGTTCGTGGCGGCGGCCGGAGTGTGTTTCGACCGGATCGCTGACGCGATCGAGGCGGGTGCGGAGCGCGCCGGGGGTGACAGCCCGCAGGAGATCCTCGACGCCATGGGCGGCGCTTACGCGGAGCTGATCGCCGATCGCGACCTGCTGCTCTTTCAGGTGCAGGCGCAGGCCGTCACTGACATCCCGGAGATCGCCGAGGCGGTGCGGGCCGGCTACCGACGGGTCGCGACCCTCGTGCAGAGTCGGGCAGGGGCCAGCGACACGCAGGTGCAGCAGTTCTTCGCGTACGGCCAGTTGTGCCACCTGATCGTGACGGCCGGCCTGGAGCAGGTCCCGGAGCCCTGGGCGCGCGCCCTGACCGCCGGCATTCGCCACCCCTGACCGACCCGATGCTGGGCCGCTTCGGCGGCCCGCTCTTGTGACCCAACAAGTGTGTGAGTGCACACTTACAAACAAGGGAGAACCCGATGACCACCGACACGATCACCGAAGTGGTGCTGCCCGGCGTGGTGGAGCCCGATGGCCTCCTGCTGCACCGACGCGCGATGCCAGTGCCCGCCCGGGGGCAGGCGCTGGTCCAGGTCGAGGCCACCGGCATCTCGTTCGCCGAGCAGCAGATGCGCCACGCGCTCTACCCCGGCCAGCCGAAGTTTCCGTTCGTGCCCGGCTACGACCTCGTCGGCACCGTCCGGGAGGTCGGCCCCGACGGCGACAACGCACTGGTCGGCACGCGGGTGGCGGCGGTCACCAAGACCGGCGCCTGGGCCACGCACGCGCTTGTCGACATCGACGCCCTGGCCCCGGTGCCAGCGGGTCTGGACCCCGCCGAGGCCGAGACCGTCGTCGTCAACGGGGTGACCGCCTGGCAGATGCTGCGGGACGCCGACCTGACGGCCGGACAGACCATCCTCGTGCACGGTGCGAACGGCGGCGTCGGGAGCGTGCTCGTCCAACTCGGCCGACACCTCGGCCTACGGGTCATCGGCACCGCCGCCGAACGGCACCACGCCGGGCTGCGCGAACTCGGCGTCGAACCCCTTGACTACCGCGACCCGGAAATGGCGGCGCGGGTCCGCGAGCTGTCGCCGGGTGGCGTCGACGCCGTCTTCGACCCGGTCGGCGGCCCGGGCGTACGCACCTCGTACGTCCTGCTCGCCCCCGGCGGCAAGCTGGTCGTCTACGGCAACGCCGCCGCCGTCGGCACCGGGCAGTCGGTCGGGTGGGTCTTCGTGAAGCTGCTGACCCGCCTCTACACCTGGAACGCGCTGCCCAACGGTCACCGGGCCGGCTTCTACAACTTCTGGTCCGGCCAGCTCACCCGCCGCGCCGCCTTCCGCCGTCGGCTGCGTACCGACCTCGGCATCGTGCTCGACCTGCTGCGGCAGGGCGTGATAGTGCCGCAGATCGCCGCCCGCTACCCGCTCAGCGAGGTCTCCGCGGCACTGGTGTTCGCCGAGAACCGCAGCCGGGCCGGCAAGGTGGTGCTGGAGCCCTGACCTCCGGCCCGTCCAGGGCGCTGGTGCGGCTGGCCGGCGTGAGGGCGTACGGTGAACATGTCGCCCGGGGGACCCCGGTGGCCGCCAGACGCCGTCGCCACCAGCCCACCAGGGCGTTAGCGCTCATCTTCTCCATCGCCGCGACGTACCGGCCGTGTCGGCTGACCGCGGACCGCGTCCCGACCGACAGGTCGCCGCGTCGTCGGCGTCCGGCGGTCGGTTGCCCGACGCGCATTCGAGTTCATTCTCAGTGCACATTGTTTCGACGCTCAACTAGGGGAGTACCAGATGAGGATCGCCAGGGACCGAATCGTCGCCGCACTTCGCGACCGGGGTCAACTGGCTCGGGCCGCCTGGGTCGAGCGTGAACTGCCCGAGTGGGTGGACCCGGCCAAGCACTCCGGGCTGCTCGCCACCCTGGACCTCAACCCGGCTGACCTCGCCGACGCGCCATCCCCGTGAGGGTGGCGCGGCTCGGGCCGGCCGCCGGCGGTGTGATGATCGCGGCGCGCCCTGGCCCGGAGGCGACTCGGTAGGCGCCGGGTGCGCAGCGGGCGAGGTAGCCTCACCGCTCGCGCTACGTACTCCCGCGATCCGGGAGGACAGGGGGAGGTGGAGCATGGCCGACGTTGGCGAGGTGGTGCGTTGGTTGCAGCTCAACGCGCCCCGGGGCGGCCCGGACGAGGTGTCGCAACTGGTCTCCCGTGCGGCGCCCGCGATCGACGCCAGCGAGATGGTGATCTATCTGGCCGACTACACGCAGACCCTCCTCGTGCCGCTGCTCGGCGCGGGTCTGGACCGGGGCCAGTTGCCGATCGAGACGACGCTCGCCGGCCGGGCCTTCACCACCCTCGACATTCAACGCGCGCCCGACAACCCGGACCGGGTGTGGGTGCCACTGCTGCTCGGGTGTGAGCGAATGGGTGTACTGGAGATCGTCTCGCCGGCCGCCGCCGACGAGACGATGGATGCTCCGGCCTGGGAGGTGGCGGTCAACATCGCCCAGATCCTGGTCAACCGCCGGCTCTACGGTGACGTGGTCGAGCGGATGCGGCGGCGAATGCCGATGCAGGTCGCTGCCGAGATCGTGTGGGGTCTGCTCCCACCGCTGACCTTCGCCACCGACGACCTGGTGGTCACCGCCATCCTCGAACCGTGCTACGACGTCGGCGGCGACATCTTCGACTACGCGTTGAACGACGACGTGCTCAGCGTCGGGCTCTTCGACACCTGTGGGCACGGCATAAAGGCGAGCACACTGGCCTCGCTGGTGGTCAGCGCGTACCGCAACGCCCGTCGGTGCGGCCTCGACCTGGTCGACACGGCGATCAGCATCGACCGCTGGGTGCGGTCCGAGCACCCGAACTTCTTCGCTACCGGGTTGCTCATCGAGTTGGACCGACAGACCGGCCGACTCAGCATGATCAACGCGGGTCACCCCGGTGCGATGTTGCTGCGCGACGGCAAGGCCGTTCGGGAACTGCCCGGGCCGACAGTGTTGCCGCTCGGCCTGGGCCACCTGTCACCTCGCCGACCGCGGGTACACGTCGAGGACCTGCACCCGGGCGATCGCATCCTCGCCTACACCGACGGCATCACCGACGCACGCAGCGCCGAGGGGGAGCAGTTCGGGCTGGACCGGCTCGTCGACTTCGTCAACCGCGCCCTGAACGACGGATTGCCCAGCCCGGAGACGATGCGTCGCCTGGTCCGCGCCGTCGTCGGCTACCAGGACGACCAGCTCGAGGACGACGCGACGGCCCTCTTCGTGGAGTGGCGGCCTCCGCACCTGCCGCTCGCGCACCTCCGCGACCTCGCCGCGCTCCGATACTGACTCCACGCCGCAGCGCCCCCGACCACTCAGCCTGCGCAGTGGGATTTTGCACTCGCAGTGCACTTGTCTTCGATTGCGGGGCTGTCTAGCGTCACCTCATGGCTGACTCATGGACCTTCGCCGTGGCGCGTGACGACCTCGGGCAGACCACGCTCGTCGATGGCTTGACCCCCGCTCCGGCCGACGGCGAGGCGCTGCTGCGCGTGGACCGCGTCGGCCTCACCGCCAACAACGTGACCTACGCGGTGCTCGGCGACTCGATGCGCTACTGGCAGTTCTTTCCGCCAGCGGCCCAGGGCCTCGGGCCGCAGTGGGGCCTGCCACCGCTCTGGGGCTTCGCCGAGGTGGTCGCCTCGGCAGTGGCCGGGGTCGAGGTGGGGCAACGGATCTACGGCTACCTGCCGCCCGCCGGTCACCTTGTGGTGCGACCGGACCGGATCGACGCGACCGGGTTCCGCGAGGCGAGCCCGCACCGGGCCGAGTTGCCGTCGCCGTACAACGCGTACCGGTCTACCATCGGCGACCCCGCGTACCAGCGCGACCAGGAGGATCTGCTGATCCTGTTCCGGCCGCTGTTCTTCACCTCGTTCATGCTGGCCGACCAGGTCGTCGACAACGACTTCTACGGTGCCGAGGCGCTGCTGGTGTCGTCGGCGTCGAGCAAGACCGCGTACGCCGCCGCGTTCGAGCTGCACCGGCGAGGGCCGCGCCTGGTCGGTCTCACCTCACCGGGCAACCTGGCGTTCACCAGGTCGCTCGGCTGCTACGACGAGGTCGTGTCGTACGACGACATCGACGCCCTCGACGTGGCCCCGACCGTCTACCTCGACCTGTCCGGTGCGCCCTCGACCCGTGCCGCGGTGCGTCGTCGCCTCGGCGACCGCCTGGTCCGGGACATCGCGGTCGGGCTCACCAACCAGACGCCGAACGCCGACGCCGCCGAGGAGGTGTTCTTCGCGCCGGTGCAGATGCGCAAGCGCAGCCACGACTGGGGCCGCGACGGCCTCGACCAGCGGTTCACCGAGGCCTGGCAACGCTTCGCCGCCGTCGTGAGCGGCTGGCTCGACGTTCGGGTGGGTGCCGGGCCGGCGGCGCTGCAACACGCGTGGCTGGACGTTCTCGCCGGTCGTACGCCGCCACGGGTGGGCCACGTCGTCCAACTCTGATCAGGCTCAGGCTGCGATGTCCGGGTTGAGCTGGCGGCGCAGCGCGGCCAGCGAGCGGGTGATCAGTCGGGACACGTGCATCTGCGAGACGCCGATCCGGTCGGCGATCTGGGCCTGGGTCAGGTTGCCGTGGAAGCGCAGGCTCAGAATCTGGCGCTCGCGTGCCGGCAGCGTGGCGAGGGCTGGGCCGAGGGCGACGCGGATCTCGACGAGATCGAACTCGTGGTCGTCATCGCCGAGGGTGTCTCCGAGCTCGCGGCTGCCGTCGGCCCCGGTCGGCGTGGACAGCGACGTGGCCCGGTAGGCACGCGCACCCTCCAGCCCTTCCAGGACCGTCTCCTCGGACACGTCGAGGTGGGACGCGATGTCGGCGACTGTCGGCGAGCGGCCGAGGGTCTGGGTCAGGGCGCTGTTCGCCGCGCTGATCGACAGGCGCAGCTCCTGGAGGCGGCGGGGCACGCGCACCGCCCAGGTGCGGTCCCGGAAGTACCGCTTGATCTCGCCGATGATCGTGGGAATGGCGTACCCGCTGAAATCGACGCCGCGGTCGTGGTCGAAGTTGTCCACTGCCTTGATGAGCCCGACGAAGGCGGTCTGGGCCAGGTCGTCGTCGGGTGCGCCGCGTCCGCCGTAGCGGCGCGCCAGGTGCCGGGCCAGCGGTAGCCACGCCTCGATGGCGCGGTCCCGCAGTGCTGGGCGGCGGGGATCGTCCGCCGGGGTCGCCGCCAGGGTGGCGAGCAGCTCATCCGGGCTCTGGTCGCTGCTGCGCTGGCTGACGCGGCTGCTGGTCGCGTTCTCGACGATTGTGGACATGTGGTGATCCCCTCCCGCACATGCCCGTCGATCGGGTCGACCGGAAGGATCTCCGAACCGGCTGACGCCGGGGCGCACGTACGGGCGAAGGTGCGCTGTCGCAAGGCCACGAGCACGGGCCTCGCCACCGCGTCATGTCGTTCACTTGATGACCCGGACACTACCCGAAAGACCGACTATTTTCTAGCCGAAAGTATGAGGTTAGGCGTTTGGAAGGGGAGCGAGTGGGGATCAGCCGCGCTGATCCGAGGGGTCGACAGCGCCCGGCGTCGGCTGGGCCGGCTGCACCGCGAACGGGTGACGCAGTTGCCGCATGGCCTCCTCGCTGCTGTCGAAGGTCACCGCCGGTCCGTCCAGCACGTCACCGTGCGACGTGGCGAGAAACAGGGCGGGTCGAGAGTTGTCGTTCGATGTCATGCAGGGATCCTGTCTCTACGAAAGGGGTGCGTCCGGGCCTCGGCAACGTCGGCCGTGCGACCCGGTGACGCTTCGGCGCACTCGTTGGTGCCCGAACGCTGGTGTCCTGTGCACGGGCGAGCGCCCGGCGACACCGACACCCCGCACCATACCCGGCGCCGCCGACACATATGCGCCGCCGACGGACCCGCCTCGCTTGTGACGAACCGGCCGCCCGGGAATTCTGTAATCCCACCCGCTGCCGCGAGTCTCCGATCTTGAGGGCGGTCAGCACACCCAGCGTGGCTGCCGCGCGGATGAGCACCCAAGGAGTGGACCCATGTCGTCAGCCGGTCGAGCACTGCCCGACGTCGGGTTGGTCGTCGCGGCCCGGCAGGGTGACCAGCGCGCTCTCGACGACGTCGTCGCGGCCTCGCTCCCGCTGGTCTACAACATCGTCGGGCGTGCGCTGCGCGGGCACGCCGACGTCGACGACGTGGTCCAGGAGACGTTGGTACGGGTGATCCGGTACCTGCCCGCGCTCAACGACCCGGCGGCATACCGGTCCTGGCTGGTGGCGATCGCCATCCGCCAGGTGCGTGACTGGGAGACGCGCCGCCGAGTCGCGCTCAACCGCGACGCCGGGCTGGACGCGATCCACAACGTGCCCGACCCGGCCTCCGACTTCGCGGGGATGACCATCCTCCGGCTCGGCCTCACCGACCAACGACGCGAGGTGGCCGAGGCGACCCGCTGGCTCGACCCGGACGACCAGGAGCTGCTCTCACTGTGGTGGCTGGAGGAGACCGGCGAGATCACCCGCAACGAGGTCGCCGACGCGCTCGGGTTGTCACCCGGGCACGTCGCGGTGCGGATCCATCGGATGAAGGAGCAGATCCAGAGCGCCCGTGGCGTCGTCCGCGCGCTCCGCGCCCGCCCCGGCTGCCCGGACCTGGGAACCGTGACCGCCGAGTGGGACGGCACGCCCAGCTCGCTGTGGCGCAAGCGACTGGCTCGACACGTCCGCGACTGCGCGTTCTGCGGACGGCTGGGAACCACCCTCCTGCCGATCGACCGGTTGCTGGCCGGTATGCCGCTGTTGCCGCTCCCGGCGGGTCTCGGCGCCCACCTGCCGGGCGCGGCGGCCCCCGCCGCCGCGCAGGCCGTCGTACCCCCGACCCCGGCGGCCGGACCCGCCGCCGGGCCGACGCCACCCGGCGTGGTGTCCACCGATGCGGGCGGCGGCCCGAGCGTCGTCGACCTCGCGGTGAACCGGCCCCGTGGCCTCGTGCCGTCCCTCGCCGCCGGTGTGGCCGCCGCCGTCCTGGCCATCACCATGGCTGTGGTGATCCTGCCGGACGATCCGTCCGCGCCCTCGTGGGCGGCGCCGCCGTCTGCCGCGCCCACCGCCGTCGCCACCACGAGCGCCGCGCCCTCACCGAGCGCGCGGCCCTCGTCGAAGGCTCCGGTCGCGCCGGCGGTCAGCTCGGCCCGCAAGGGTGTCGGGGTGTGGAACTTCGCCGGAGCGAGTCAGGCGTTGGCGAACTCCAGGGCCAGCTGGTACTACACCTGGGGCACCCAGCACGCGGGGATCAGCACCCCGCGTGGTGCGACGTTCGTACCGATGATCCGCAGCGCGGAGAACGTCACCGCCGCGGAGCTGGCGCGGGCCAGGGCCGCCGGGCCGTACCTGCTCACCTTCAACGAGCCGGACCTGCCCGAGCAGGCGAACATGACAGTCGAGCAGGCGTTGGACCTGTGGCCGCAGCTGATGGCGACGGGCAGCAAACTGGGCAGCCCGGCGGTCGCCTGGGGCGGTCCGGACCCGCAGGGTTGGCTGGACAGGTTCATGACCGGCGCACAGGCCCGCGGCCATCGGGTGGACTTCATCGCGCTGCACTGGTTCGGCGCCGACTTCACGACCGCCACCGCTGTGGCTCAACTCCGGCAGTACCTCCAGGCCGTTTACCAGCGGTACCGGAAACCGATCTGGCTGACCGAGTTCGCGCTGATCCGCTTCGCCGGGGGCGGTTCGCAGTTTCCCAGCCAGCAGCAGCAGGCGGCCTTCCTCACGGCGGCCACCGCCATGCTCGGCCAACTCCCCTACCTCCAGCGTTACGCCTGGTTCGGGCTACCCGCCACGGACAAGGACCGGTCCGGGTTGTTCAGCGACGGGACCGGCGCGACGGTGGTCGGCCGCGCGTTCCAAGCCGCCCGGTGAGCAGTGGCGAACAGATGGACGAACAGGGCATGGCGGAGCGCGGAGAGCCTCGCGTACCTGCCGGGCGGCTGGTCGGCGTCGTCGCGACAGTGGTCGCCACGGCGGTGGCCGTCGGGCTCGGTCAGGGCTGGGGTCGCACCAACCAGGCACCAGCAGCGCCGTCGGTGGCAGCGTCGTCGGCCGCTGCGGTGCCGGCCGTGCCGGTGGTGCTCAACGGCACCGACGACGCCTTCATCCAACTGCTGATCCCGATGAACGAGGGCGCGCTCGCGCTGATCGATCAGCTCGACACCCGCCCGGTGGATCCGTCGCTGCGGACCCTTCTCGGCGAGGTCCGGAAGGCCCATCAGGCGGAGTTGCGGGACCTGCGTGGGCTGTTGGCCGCGGGCAACACCGCGGAGCTGAACATCCATGAGGGGCATCAGATGCCCGGCATGGTCACCGAGGCCAGCCTCGCCGAGCTACGTGCCACGTCCGACGCGGAGGTGTCGTCCCGGGCGGCTGGCCTGATCCGGGCGCACCTCGCGCAGACAGTGGTGCTGTGCCGGGGCGAGCAGACCGCCGGGGGAAGCCCGGAGGTGACGGCGCTCGCCGGCCGGATCCAGCAGGCGCGGGCCGCCGAGCTGAACGTGCTGGACAACCGGCCCGGCGCACCCACTGCCGCACCGGGCGGCTGAGCGCACCGGACCCCGCAGCGCGGCGCGGTCGCCGGTCGCGTGGTGGTCAGGCCGGCGTCGGGTGCCTCTCCGCGAACCGGGCGCGGGTCAGGAACGCGAGTTGGGCCCGCTTGTCCGGCATGTCGATCTCCGAGTCGAAGGTGAAGCCCTCGATCTCCAGCCGACGCAGGGCGAGGTGGTTGCGGACGTCCGGCTCCACCACGATCCGCTGGGCGGCCGGGTCGCGGAACAGGAAGCGGGCGACGGCCGGGCCAGCCGCGTTGGTGAGGCTGCGGGCGAGGCGTCGGTCGGGGCTGAGCAGCAGGTGCATCCCCACGTCGCCGGGCTGGACGGGGTAGCGCTCGCCGACCGGGTCCGCCTCGGGCTGATAGCTCTGGAAGAGGCCGACCGGCTCCCCGTCGACAGTGATCAGGTACGCGTGGTGCGTGGCGAGACCGTCCACAAAGGCATATATCTCGCGGACCTCTTCGACGGTGTGCGAACCCATGCCCCAGAAGGAGTTGCGGGGCCGGGTCACCCATTTGTGCAGGAGTGCGGCGTCCCGGTCCGGGTCGACTGTCACCAACGACAGCTCGCCGAGACCGGCGATCTTCTCCTGGTACGTCATCGGGCGCTGTCCTCTGTTCCATCCGGGGCGCAACTTAGGTTAACCTCCCCTAACCAAGGATGACCTTACCTGGAGGGGTGCGTGAAACGGAACTGGGAGGCCCTGGTCCTCAAGGCCATGGGAGGGCGGGACTTTCGGTTGACCGTCCTGAGCACCGAGTCGATCGACGGGCACTACCAGCGGCTCCTGCTGGACGGGGGCGGCCTGCTGGAGACGTGTGGGGTGCACCCCACGATGTGGATCCGGCTGTGGTTCGACAACGACGGCCGGGCCCACCAGCGTGCGTACACGCTGGTCGATCCCGATCCGACCACCGGCCGATTCACACTCGAATTCGCCATCCACGACGGGTGCGCGGCCCGCTGGGCCACCACTGCCGCTGTCGGCGACACCATCAGCGCGACAGTGCAGGGCAGCGCCTTCGAGCTGCCCGACCCCGCGCCCGAGCACCTCTACCTGGTCGGCGACGCGGCCTCGCTGCCCGCGGTGAACAGCCTTCTCGACGCCGGCGCCGACATCCCGGCGACGGTCTGGCTCGAGTACGCCCACGAGGGCGAGAAGGCACTCGCGCTGCGGGCCCGGGCGCACCACGACGTCACCTGGGTGCCCCGGCGCGACGCGGGTCAGCACCTCGTCGACACGGTCTGCGCGGCCCTGCCGACCAGCGACGCGGGCCACTACTGGGTGGCCTGCGAGGCGGCCACCACCCGGGGCATCACCCGACACCTCCGCAAGACGCTGGGCGTCGACAAGGACCGGTTGACCTCCCTCGGCTACTGGAAAGCGGCATGAAGGGCCGACTCGGCACCCTTACCGCGCTCTACGTCACCCAGTACCTCGGCGTCGGCTTCATCACCGTCGGGCTCACCGCCATCCTGCGCGACGGCGGCACCTCGCTGGACACGCTGGCGCTGTTGCAGATCGTCGGCCTGATCTGGCCCATCAAGTTCCTCTGGGCGCCGATCCTCGACCGGTACGGTTCACGGCACCGCGGCCACTACCGGTCCTGGCTGCTCGTGCTCCAGAGCGCCCTGGTGCTCGCCCTGCTGGCGCTGCTGCCGTTCGCCAGCCCAGCCGACGCGCTCGGCCCGATCATCGCGATCTGCGCCGCGTACGTGTTCTTCTCGGCCACCCAGGACATCGCAGTGGACGCCGTCGCGGTCCGGATGCTGGCCGACTCGGCCCGGGGCACCGGCAACGGCATCCAGGTCGCCGCGAGCTACCTCGGCAACCTGCTCGGCGGTGGCGCCTGCGTGCTGGTCTACGACCAGCTCGGCTGGGTGCCGGCGATCGGCCTGCTGGCCGCGATGACGGCGGTCGGCCTGCTGGTGGTGTGGCGGTTCCGGGAGCCTCCCCGTACCGATCGGGTGGAACGGGTCGGCGCGGCGTACCGGGCGTTGCTGTCGGTGTTCGGCCAGCCGGGCTGCCGGTGGTGGACCTTCGGCGTGGTGCCGCTGGTCTACGTCGGCGCGGGCATGGCGTACGCCCTTGTCACCCCGGCGCTTGTCGACGCGGGGTGGTCGTTGGGTCGGATCGGCGTCGTCACCGGCGTGGTGACCAGCGCCCCGGCCATCGTGGCGGGCCTGGTCGCGGGGCTCGGGATCGGGCGGTTCGGGCGCGCTGGCGTGCTGGTGGTCGGCGGCGTGGCGCTCACGGTGTCGACGTTGCTGCTGCTGCCGCTGATGAACGGCCGCGCTCCGCTGGGCGGAACGGTCGCCGCGCTCTGCTGCTTCATGGTGGCCTACACCATCGCCAACGTCGTGCTCTACACGGTCAACATGGACTACTCCCGGCCCGACACCGGCGGCACCGACTTCACGGTGCTGTCGTCGTTCGGCCTGGTCTGCTCGTTCGTGGCGGCGTCCATCGGTCTCGCGGCGGCCGACCGGGTCGGCTATCCGGCGGTAGCGGTCGCGGCCATCGTGCTGGTGGCCGCCGGGGTCGTCCTCGGCCTCGCCCACCAGCGACGATTCCCGCACCGGCCCGGCCCCGCCGTCGACCCGGCGGCCGGGCAACCCACCGAGCCGCAGGCACTGGACGGCGTCAAGGCGGTGGCGTGACCAGCGTCCAGCCGGCCACCGACACAGCGACATCGGCACTACTGCCACAGCGATGGCTCATCCTGGCCGTGCTGTGCGTCGCGCAACTGGTGGTGGTGTTGGACAACACCGTGCTGACCGTGGCGGTGCCGGTGCTCACCACCGAGTTGGGTGCCAGCACCGCCGAGGTGCAGTGGATGATCAACGCGTACGCGTTGGTGCTGTCCGGGTTGCTGCTCACCGCCGGTAGCGCCGCCGACCGGTACGGCCGCCGCCGGATGCTGCTCGCCGGGCTGGCCCTGTTCGGGGTCGGCTCGCTGGCCGCCGGTCTGGCCAGCACCAGCGGGCAGTTGATCGCCGCGCGGGCCGGGATGGGCATCGGTGGCGCGCTGCTGGTCACCGCGACGCTCGCCGTGGCGATGCAGGTCTTCGACGCCGCCGAGCGGTCCCGGGCGATCGGCATCTGGGCCGCCACCAGCGCGTTGGGCTTCGCCATCGGGCCACCGATCGGCGGCACGATCCTCGCGCATCTGCCGTGGGGCGCGATCTTCCTGATGAACGTGCCGATCGTGCTGGTCTGCCTGCTCGTCGGTCGCGCGCTGGTTCCCGAGTCCCGCGGGCCGGCCGGTGGCCGACTCGACGTGCTCGGCGCCGTGCTCTCCACCGCCGGCCTGACAGCGGTCGTCTGGGCGATCATCTCCGGGCCGGAGCACGGGTGGGCGTCGACCGAGGTGATCGGCGCGGCGGCTGTCGGCGTGCTCCTGCTCGGGATCTTCGTGCGGTGGGAGCGACGGATCGCGCACCCGATGTTGGACATGCGCTTCTTCCGGGACCGGCGCTTCGTCGGGGCGATCTCCGGCGTCGTGCTGATCACGTTCGGAGCCACCGGAGCGCTCTTCCTGCTCACCCAGCATCTCCAGTTCGTCAGGGGGTACCCCGCCTGGGAGGCCGGTCTGCGGATGGCGCCTTTCGCGCTGTCCATCGTGCTGCTCAACGTCAGTGGCGTCGTCGCGAGTGTGATCCGTCGGCTCGGCCTGGCTGTCGCCATCGCCGTTGGCATGACGCTTCTCGCGGCCGGTCTCGCGCTGGTCACCCTCGTTCCGTCCGACGGGTACGGGGTGCTGCTTGTCGGGTTGCTCGTCATGGGTGTCGGTTGCGCGTTGGCCAATCCGGCCATCGTCGAGGCGGTGATGAGCGCGATCCCGGCGGCGAAGGCCGGCGCGGGGGCGGGCGTCGACGGCACGATGACCGAGGTCGGCAGCAGCCTCGGCATCGCGGTGCTGGGTGCCGTGTTGAACGCCCGGTTCGCGGCGCTGCTGCCGGCGGCCCTGGCGGGCGCCGGGTCGTTTCCGGCGGCTCTCGCCGCCGCAGGTGAAGGGGCCGAACGGGAGGCAGTGACCGTCGCCTTCGCCTCGGCGCTGCAGACGGGGCAGTTGGTGGGCGCGGCTGCTGTGTTGAGCGGTGGACTGGTTGCCGCCGGATTGCTACACCGGGCGGATCGCACCAAAGCCGCATAATAAGGATAGGCTACCCTAATAGTCACATCGTGGTAGTCGACGGAGGCGGTATGCGGCTGTACATCACCGCGCTCAACCCCACCGACGCCGTCCTGGACGGGTTCCTCCCGGCGGCGGCGTCACTCGGGCTGGCGGCCACAGTGCTGACCGACCGGCCGGCCGAATGGCCGGCGGACGTGCGGGTGGCGCGCTGCGCGGTCCGCGACCCGGCCGCTGTGCTCGCGGCGGCGGCACCCGACCGAGCGGTGGCGCTACTGTCCAACAGCGACCACCTCCAGGAGGCCACAGCGATCGCCGCCCGAAAGCTCGGCCTGCCCGGCAAGCACCCGGACGCCGCCCGGCTCTGCAAGGACAAGGCCGCGGCCCGCCGGGCGATCGCCGCCGCGGGCCTCGATCTGGTACGCACCGGCACCATCGACCCCGGCGTCACGCCGGACGTGCCGACCGGGATGTTCCCGGCGGTGGTCAAACCCCGCGAGGGGGTGGCCAGTGAGGACGCTTACCTGGTGACCGACCACACCGAGCTGGTCGCCCGGGTCGCCGAGATCCGTGGCCGGCGGCCGGACGTGGCACTGGTGGTCGAGGAGTACCTCGCCGGCGAGCTGCGGACCTTCGAGACCCTCGGCGACGGCACCGAGCTGGCCTCCCTCGGCGGTTGGCGCACCGGCCTCGGCCCGCCGCCGACCTTCACCGAGGAGAGCCTCGCCTGGTCGCCCCCGGAGGAGCGGGCGCGCACCCAGCTGCGGACGCGGCTCGACGCGCTCGGAGTCGGCTTCGGCGCCTGCCACACCGAGTACGTCATCTCCGACGGCCGGGTCCGGCTGATCGAGGTGAACTACCGCCTCATCGGCGACCGGATGGACCTGATCCTCGCCGAACTGCTCGGTGTGCCGTTGTTCGAGTACGTCATCCGGCTGCACCTCGGCGAGCCGCTGGCCGCCCTCGGCCTGCCCGACACTGTCCACCGTCACGCCCGGGTCGAGTACGTCTGCGCGGACCGGTCCGGCCGTCTCGTCGCCGCACCGGGCCCACTCGACACCGTCCACGGCGACGTCCGGCTGGGCTGCCGTCCGCTGCGCGAGGTGGGCCGCACCGCCGAGCACACCGGCACGAACCGCGACTACCTCGCCGTGCTGCACGGAATCGGCCCCGACGAGGGCACCGTCCGGCAGGCGCTGGCCGCCCTCCGCAACGGCCTCCAGTGGACCATCGTCGAGTGAGCGACGACTGTGAGCGGGAGGTCTTCGCCCGGGTGCTCGACGCCCTGCTGCGCGAGGATCACCTCGGTCTGAGCAGCACGGGCCGACCGGACGGGCCCGACTGGTGGCAGGTGCCACACCCCGCTGGCCTGCTGCGCATCCCGATCCGCGCCGACGGGTTCCAGCAGGCAGTGCGCAGCGCCGCGCCGATCGTGCTGCTGGTGACCCGCGCCGGCCACGTGCGGCGTACGGAGACGCTGGACGGACTGTTGACGCTGCTCGCCCCGCACGACAACGCCGAGGCCGAGGCCGGCTGGCGCGACCTCGGCGTCGAGTGCCGCGCCGACCTGCGGGCCCGACGGCTCGCCGCCCGCGATTGGACGCTGGTGCTCACCAAGGTGGCGGCCGAACGCGCGCTCGCCCCGACCGGCCTGCCGGCGGCCCTCCTGGACGACGTGCTCGCCGCCCACCACGGCCACCCCGTCTACCCCACCGACAGGTGCCGGCACGGCCTGCGCGACGACGAACTGCTCCGGTACGCCCCGGAGCACGCCCCACGTTTCGCGCTGCGCTGGTACGCCGCCGCGGCCGACGACGTCCGACTCGCTGGCGAGCTACCAGCGTGGTGGCCGCGCGCGCCGCGACCCGGTCAGCTGCTGCTGCCGGCGCATCCGATCACAGTGGCCCGCGACGCGCTCCCGGTGCTCGACCTGCCGGTGACCCCGGTGCGACCCACCCTCTCCATGCGGACGGTGGCGCTCGACCACGACCCGTACCTGCATCTCAAACTGCCGCTGCCGACCGCGAGTCTCGGCGCGCGCAACCGGCGCACCCTGCAACCGGGCTCGCTCGCCGACGGCGCGGCCGTCGCCGCACTGCTCGACCGGACCGCCACCGCCGAACCCAGCTTCGCCGGTCGGATCCGACACGCCGACGAGAGCACCTGGGCGCACGTCGACGGCGACGAGCGCCGCGGTTTCCTGCTGCGCCGATTTCCGCGCGACCTGGCCGACGTCCAGGTGGTGCCGGTAGCGGCCCTCGCCGCCGCCGACCCGGTGACGGGCACGGTCCTGGAACGGATCAGCCCGCAGCGGCCCGTCGCACTGCTGGAGTCCTACCTGGACCTGCTGCTCGACTGGCACGTCTTCCTCTGGCTACGCCACGGAATCGCACTGGAGGCGCACCCGCAGAACATCCACCTGCTGGTGCACAGGGACGGCACTGTCGGCCTGCTCTACAAGGACAACGACGGCGCCCGGCTCGACAGGCGGCACGGCGGCACCAACGGGCTCGCCCTGCACGACGACCGGATGTGGGCGCGCGACCCGCACGAGTTGGCCGACGTGTTCATCACCATCACCCTGCACCTGGCCGCCGCCGCGCCAGTGCTCGCCCTGGCCGCCCGGGGACTGCCCGTGCCGACACCCGCCGAGGCGCTGGTGCCCCGGCTCGTCGCCGCCCGCGACCGCTGGGGCGACGGACCGACGGTGCGGATCTTCACCGAGCGGGTCCTGCACGCAACCGAGCTGCCCATCAAGGCGATGCTCACCGCCGGCACCCTGCTGCCCAAACAGCGGCTCGGCTGCGCCGACATCAACAAGTACTACCTGCGTACCGGCCCGAACTACCTGCGGGAGACACGATGACGAGCGCCCGGTTGCGCTCCCGGCCGGCCAGCGACACCGGTCAGCGCGCCGACCTGGCCGCAGCCCACGCCGTCTTCGGCTGCCTGCTGCGCGAGCTGGCCCCGGCCGACGGCGCCCCGACAGTGGTCGACGGCAGCGTACGGCTGCTGCTGCGGCACCTCGACGTCACAGTGCGCTGCGAGGTCGCGCGAACCTCGCCGCTCGGCGCGCACCGCTATACCGGCCCGGTCCAACGCAGGTCCGGCAGTGGGCGGTGGGAAGACCTGGACGCGGACGGGTTGGCCGCCCTGGTCGCCGCGGAACTCACCACCCGTACCGGCCTGGTGAACGACGAGTTCGCCGAGCAGGTCAGGTCCAGCCGGGACACAGTGGCCCGGCTGCTGGCCGACCGGCCGGCCGAGGATCCGACCCCCACCGGTGAGCCGGCCATCGACGCGTACGTCGACTCCGAGCAGTCGCTTGTCTTCGGCCACCCGCACCACCCCACCCCGAAGTGGCGCAGCGGTGACCCGGACAGTTGGCGGGCGTACGCGCCGGAGCTGCGCACCGCGTTCCGGCTGCACTGGCTGGCCGTACCGGACGACCTGATCGCCGACGCCGGGCCGTTCGATGCACTGGTGGCCGCCCTCGACCCGCCACGGCCCCCGCGCGGGCACCGCGTCCTACCGGTGCACCCCTGGCAGCTGTCGCTGATCCCGCCCACCCACTCCCGGCTGCGCAACCTGGGGGCGGCCGGTGTGCCGGTGCGACCCACGGCGAGCGTCCGTACCCTCTACGCCCCCGAGGCCGACCTGTTCGTGAAGACCAGCCTGCACGTGCGGATCACCAACTGCCTGCGCAAGAACGCCCGTTACGAACTCAGCGGCGCGGTGGCGCTGACCGACCTGCTGGCCCGGGTGCCGCTGCCGGACGGGGTGGGGCTGCTCGCCGAGCCCGCCTACCGCACAGTCGACGTCCCCGGCCCGGACGAGGCGTACGGCACGATCCTGCGCGGCGGGCTGCGCCCGCACCTGCGTCAGGGCGACACCCCGGTGCTGGCGGCGGCCCTGGCCGCAACACCGCTGGTGACACCGGATCCGGTGGCCTGGTGGCGCGCGTACGTCGGCCTGCTGGTGCCGGCGGTGCTGCGCAGCTGGCTCAGCCACGGCGTCGTGCACGAGGCGCACCTGCAGAACGTGGTCGTCGTGCTCGACCGGGACCACCGTCCGGTACGCATGCTGCTGCGCGACCTGGAGGGGGTGAAGCTGGACGCCGAGCGGTGGGGCACCTGGCCGGACGGCGTCCCTGCCCAGGTCCGCTACGGTCCCCGGGCCGCCCACCGCCGGGTCGTCTACTGCCTGTTCGTCAACCACCTCGGCGGGATCAGCGGGGCCCTCGCCGACGCGCGGCCGGGAATCGAACGGCGGCTGTGGCAGGAGCTGCGCGCCGTCGTCGAGGCGGTGTCCGCCGACCTCGGTGAGCCGGCGGAGCTGCGCGCGCTGCTGACCGGAGAGCCGCTGCTGGCCAAGGCGAACCTGCTGGTCCGGTGGCGGCGCGACGCCGACCGGGCCGCACCGTTCGTGCCGGTGCCGAACCCGATGGGTGAGCCACGATGACCCGACCGATCTACGTCCACGACCTCGACGCGCTGGCCGGGCAGGCCCGAGCCATCCGGGCGGCGTTGCCCCAGCCGGTCGAGCTGCTCTACGCGGTCAAGGCCAACCCGGACGCCGGTGTGCTGCGAACCCTCGCCCCGATCGTCGACGGGTTCGAGGCCGCCAGCCGGGGAGAGCTGCGCAGGCTGGCCGAGGTGCTGCCGGGACGGGCGCCGACCGCGTACGCAGGGCCGGGCAAGACCGACGCGGACCTCGCCGCCGCTCTCGCCGCCGGGGTGCACCGCATCCACGTCGAGTCACCCACCGAGCTGGCGCGACTCGGTGCGCTGGCCACCGCGGCGGGCCGGTCGGCCCAGGTGCTGCTGCGGGTGAACCTGCCGGTCGACGCGCCGGGCGCGAGCCTGGTCATGGGCGGCGGGCCCAGCCCGTTCGGCATGGACCCGGCCGACGCGGTCGCGTGCGCCCGCCGCCCGCCCGCCGGCATCGACGTACGGGGAATCCACGCGCACCTCGCCAGCGGGTTGGACGCGCCGCTCGCCGCGACTGTCGCCGCCGCCGTGGTCGGCTGGGCGGTGGCCGCTGTCGGCGCGGCGGAGGTCGACGTCGGCGGCGGCATGACAGTCGACTACGCCGACCCGGACGCGCGGTTCGACTGGGAGGGCTACGGCCAGGCCCTGGCGGACGTTCTCGACAGGCACCCGGGCGTGCGGCTGCGCATCGAGCCGGGCCGGTCGGTCACCGCCTACTGCGGGGCGTACCTCACCGAGGTCGTCGACGTGAAGCGCTCCTACGGCGAGTGGTTCGTGGTGGTGGCCGGCGGGACGCACCACCTGCGGACTCCGGCGGCGAAGGGGCACGCGCAGCCGTTCACTGTGCACCCGCGACAGGGTGCCGTCGGCCCCCGTACCGACGGCGGCCCGGTCACAGTGGTCGGGCAGCTCTGCACCCCGAAGGACGTGCTGTCCTTCTCGGCCACCGCGGGGCCGATCGGCGTGGGCGACGTGCTGGCCTTCGCCATGGCCGGGGCGTACGCCTGGAACATCAGCCACCGCGACTTCCTGCTGCACGAGCCCCCGCATTTCCGCACCGGTGACCTGCACAAAGTGGCCGCCGAGTGGGCGGACCGGCCGCTCGGGACGTGAGGCCGGGAGGCTCGACCGACTCGGTGTGTTATCGATAACATGCTATCTTTCACCCGGGAGTGAAGGGCACGCTCCCGGTCACCCGAGCCAGTCGGAGAAGACGCGCCGAGGGCCCCGTCCCTCCCGCCGCCTTCCCGGTCGGTGACCAGTCCGGGCCCCCGTCGATGCCAGGCGACCACTGATCGTCGCCGAACGGCAAGGAGCCCAAACAATGCTGAGACGTAGGTTTCTCCTCCCATCCATCGCGGCTGCGGCGCTTCTCCTCGCGGCCACCACCGGCGGCGCGTTGAGCGGCGGCTTCGGTGCGACGGCGGTGGCCGCCACCAACGGCACCCTCGCGGCGACCGCCGGCTGCGGCAAGGCCCCCACACTCGCCAGCGGGACGCGGACGATTCAGAGCAGCGGCCAGAGTCGTACGTACAACCTGCGGATCCCGGACGGATACGACCGGAACCGCCCCTACCGGCTGATTTTCGGCTTCCACTGGTTGAACGGCTCGGCAAACAACGTCACGTCGGCCGGCTACTACGGGCTCCAGCCGCTGTCGAACAACAGCACGATCTTCGTCGCTCCACAGGGTCTCAACGCCGGCTGGGCCAACACCAACGGTCGGGACCTGACCCTGTTCGACGACATCTCCCGGCAGATCGAGAACGACCTCTGCGTCGACACCACCCAGCGCTTCGCCCTGGGCTGGAGCTACGGCGGGGCCATGAGCTACGCGGTGGCCTGCGCCCGGCCCACTGTCATCCGCGCGGTCAGCGTCCTCTCCGGTGCCAACCTCAGCGGATGCAACGGGGGCACCCAGCCGGTCGCCTACTTCGGCATCCACGGCATCTACGACAGCGTGCTGAACATCTCCCAGGGTCGGCAGTTGCGCGACACGTTCGTGCGCAACAACGGCTGCACCGCGCAGAGTCCGCGCGAGCCGAGCCGGGGCAGCCTCACCCACATCACCACCGCCTACTCGGGTTGCCGGGCCGGCTACCCGGTGCAGTGGGCGGCGTTCGACGGCGACCACACCCCCAGTCCGGTGGACGGATCGGGCAGCCCCAACGACTCGCGGACCTGGACCTCGGGTGAGATCTGGAGGTTCTTCAGCCAGTTCGAGTCGACAACGCCTCCGACGACCCCGCCGCCGACCGACCCGCCGCCCACCGACCCGCCGCCGACCACCCCGCCGCCGACCGGCGAACCCGGCACCTGCGCCGCCACCTATCGGACGCTCAACACCTGGCCCGGCGGTTTCCAGGCCGAGGTGACAGTGGCCAACAACTCCACAGCGCCCCTGAACGGCTGGACCGTGGGCCTGACCCTGGCCAGTGGTCAGGCCATCAGCAGCCTCTGGAGCGGCACCAACACGGGCACCACCGGCAGTGTCACGGTCAGGAACGCCGCCTACAACGGCACTGTCGGCCCGAGCGCCTCGACCACCTTCGGTTTCACCGCCACCGGCAACGGTGCCACCGCACCCAGCAACGTCACCTGCACCAGCCCCTGAGTTCGGCAACAGGTGGGCCCGGAGCCGACCGGCTCCGGGCCCTGCCGTGACGTCCACTGGCGGCGGTTGCCGCCGGCGCCATCGGCTCACGCTGCGCTCAGGCTTCGTTCTCCAGCAGGTCGCGGAGGGCGTCGAGGGCGGCGATCTCCTCCTCGAACGTCTTGCCGACGACCGGGCCGAGGAAGCGCGACAGCCCGCTCGGCTGCCACGCCAGCTTCAGCGTGAGCCGCGTCCCGCCGCCGTCGGCCGGGGTGAGCGTGTATTCGCCCTGGGTGCGTACGACGCTGCCGGTTGCCTGGAACGCCAGACGTCGACCCGGCTCGAACCCGGTCACCTCGTAGTCGGCCGGGATGCGGCTCCCACCGGGGCCCTTGAGTCCCTGTTTGTAGCGAGCGCCGACCCCCTCGCCGGAGACGCGCGCGACGTCGAGCACGTTGGGACGCCAGCGGGCGTCGTTCTCGCCGCGGGCGAGAAAGGCGAAGACGTCCTCAGGGGTCCGTCCGATCTGCACAGTCTTCTCTGCCGAGGGCACAAGAAACCTTTCTCAGGGGTCAGGGAACGATCTTCATCTGTGCCATCATCCCACTCGCGGAGTGGTCGATCATGTGGCAATGGTAGACATATCGGCCAAGGTACGGCCCGAATGTCGCCTGGAGTCGGACCGTCTCGCCCGGTCCCACCGAGATGGTGTCCTTCACCCCGGCCTCGCCCGGCGCCGGCGGCTGACCGTTGCGGTCCAGCACCCGGAACTGGACCAGGTGGGGGTGGAAGTTGTGCGGGATGCCGAAGAGTGTGTCGCCGTTCGTCACCGTCCACACCTCGGTCGTGTTGCGTTTGATCTCGGTGTCCACCCGTCCGGCGTCGAACTGCTGCCCGTTGATCAGGAACTGGCCGGTCGACGGGTTGAAGTTGAGCGTGAACGCCCGCTCCTTCGTGGCCGCCGGCAGCGCGGGGATGGTGCTCAGCCGGTCGGGCACCCGACTGGTGTCGGCGGTGGCTCGGTTGACGTCGAAGCGCAGCACCGGCCCGGCCACCGCGTCGTCGAGGAAGATCTGGCTGCCGACCGGGAAGGCGCCGAAGTCGACGACGATCTCGATCCGCTCGCCGGGCGTCAGGCTCCACGAGCGGATCGGCGTCGGCCCGGCGAGCAGCCCGCCGTCACTCGCGATCTGGGCGACCTCGGCGTCGTTGCCGAGCCGCAGGGTGAAGGTGCGGAGGTTGGAGGCGTTGGCGAAGCGCAGCCGGTACTTGCGGGCGGCTACCGGGAAGTACGGCTGTGGCTTGCCGTTGACCAGGATCGTGTTGCGGAACTGGAAGTCGTCGTGTTCGAAGACCAGGCTCGCGTCGTCGGCGAACCGCGCGTCGCGCAACATGATCGGGATGTCGTGGTTGCCGCTGGGCAACCGCAGTTCGGCCTGGGCTGGGTCGTCGATCAGGTAGAAGCCGGCGAGCCCGCGGAACACGTGCTCGGCCTCCATGTGATGGGCATGGTCGTGGTACCAGAGCGTGGCCGCCCGCTGCTTGTTCGGATAGCTGTAGAGCCGGCTCTTACCCGGGTTCAGCACGTCGGTCGGGAACCCGTCGCTGCTCGACGGTGTGTGGCCTCCGTGCACGTGCACCGCGGTCGGCATGTCGAGGTGGTTGCTGTGGGCGATGACCGCGAGCCGGCCCGTCTTGACCCGGAACGTCGGGCCGGGAAAGAGCCCGTCATAGGTCAACACCTCGGTACGCGTCCCGGGCAGGATCTCCACTTGAGCCTTACGGGTGGAAACGACGTAGAAGTCGGTGTTGGCTACCGAGGCGATCGGCTGCTGCACGGGAGGTATCGGCATCCGGACAGCGAACGGGGCGGTGACGGCCGCGACGTGTGCCGTCCTCCCGTGGCCGGTGTGGGCGCCGTGGGCCGGTGTCGCGGAGGGGGTGGACCCGCGGGCTGCTGCCGCCGCGGTGGTCGTGACCAGCGCGGCTGCTCCCGCGGTGGCGCCGGCCTTCATGACGTTGCGTCTGCTCACCATTGGTCGCTCCACTCCTGGTGGTCGAGGTCTCGGGTGAACTGTCGGACAGGCCCCTCGACGCGTCGTCGAAAACTGGTCGCGGCCAAATGTGGATTTCACCTTAAGTTTTGGTGTGACTACCAAAAGCTAAGCTTCGATGCTTCCAACGACGCGCGGTGAGACCGTAGACTCGTGCGAGTAGTCGGCCGTGACAACTCGTAGAAGGCCGATCCGATCTGAGTGCTTTGTCGCCCACGACGGGGGGAGTCGGCGACACGGCGGGCAGCCGGCGCTGGGGAGAGCCGTTCGTGCCCGCACCTGGGGAGCAATAGGGCACACACCGGGGGATCCGCAATGGTTGTTGGAAACGATGCGCTGCGGAGGACCGCTGCCGAGGTTCTCGAACGCAGGCATCAACCGATTCTTGCCGCCTACCGTCAACGTCTTGCCGTTGCGAGTGACGATTTCGAAGGGGCCGCTGACCTGGTCGACAACTACACGGCGCAGGCCGAGGTCCTGCTCCGGGACACGATCGCCGAGATTCGTCGTGAGACGACCGACCCGCTGTCGACACCGCCGCCGGCAATGTCCACCGAGGACGTCGAGCTGCACCCGCGCGAATGCTTTCGCGCTGTCGTCGCGTTGGCGGACATCGTGTTGGCCGACGCGCTGGAGCAGTTGGCCGGCGAGCCCGACGAGGGCGCGATCCTGGCGCTGGTCGCCGACGCGCTCACCCGTACGACGCTGACCCGGCTGGTCGAGGCGAGTTCGCGCTATGCCGCCGGCCTGATGAACGAGGTCCACCAGGCGCAGATCGCCGAGCGTTCGTTGATCGCGCGCGAGCTGCACGACCGGCTGGGTCACAGCCTCAGCGCGGCGTACCGCAACCTGGAGGCCCACGAGCTCGCCCAGGAACGACGCCACGACGACGTGGACCGCCGGGTGGTCATCGCCCGGGAGTCGCTGCACGACGCGGTCGGCTATCTGCGTGTGCTCATCGCCGACCTCCGGCTCTCTCAGCCGCTCGGGTCACTCGACGAAGCGCTGGCCAACTTCCTGTCGACTGTCGAGACGGGCGAGACCCGTCTGCACACCGAGATCAACGGCGACGAGTCGTGGGTGCCGCCCGAGGTGCTCGACGAGGTGTTCCTGGTCGTCCGCGAAGCGTTGCGCAACGCGGTGGCCCACGCCGGCGCTCGGGTGATCCACGCGGTCATCGACATCACCCCGCACGAGCTGCGGGCGACCGTCACCGACGACGGGGTGGGCTTCGACCTCGCGGCGGCGCGCGACGGCTCCGGCCTGCGCGCGATGGCTGAGCGCGCGGCCGTCGTGGGCGGTCGTCTCGCCGTGCGCGCGTCGGGCCACCAGGGCGCTTCGGTCGAGCTCGTCGTGCCGCTGCTGGCCGTCGGGGCGGGGGCCGGCCGGTGACCGTCACGATGATCGAACCGACCCGCATCGTGCTTGTCGACGACCACGTGGTGGTGCGCGACGGCCTCCGGGAGATCCTCGACGCCCAGCGTGACCTCGTGGTCGTCGGCGAGGCCGGCGACAGCGGCGCCGCGATCAACGAGATCCGAATCCGCCAGCCCGACATCGTCCTGCTCGACGTGCAGATCCCCGGCGACGGGGTGACCACCACGGTCCGCCGGATCCGGGACGTCGCGCCGGCGAGCCGGGTCATCATCCTCAGCATGTTCGACGGCCCGACGCTGCTGCGTGAGTTGTTGACCCTTGGTATCTGCGGCTACCTGCTGAAGAACTCGACCCGCCAGGAGTTGGTGGCGGCGATCCGCAGCGCCCGCGCCGATGACGCGCCGGTGATGCTGGCGGTGTCGCGGGAGAGCCTGACCCAGGTGCAGGGGCCGGTGCACAGCACGCTGTCGGACCGTGAGCGCGAGGTCCTGCAGTTGGTCGGTCAGGCGATGAGCAACGCCCAGATCGCCGGCCGGCTCTGCCTGTCGGAGGCGACGGTCAAACGCCACCTGCGCAACATCTTCGCCAAACTCGGCGCGGTGTCCCGGATCGACGCTGTCAACAGGGCCATAGCGGCCTCGCTGATCGTCCTGCCGAGGCTCTGCGATCCGACGTTTCACGGATAGCAGGCCGCTCAAGGATTGCTCTGGGTAACTTGCCCGCAAACGGGCACTCGTGTTGGACTAATGCCGTGAATAGCACTCGCCTGTTCGTACTCGGAGCGCTCGCGCGTGGGGGCCCCATGCATGGGCACCAGATCCGCCGGGCGGCGCAGGTCGACCGTACCGAGCTGTGGAGCGACGTCAAACCGGGCTCGCTCTACGGCGCGCTGCACCGAATGCAGGTCGAGGGCGTCATCGAGGCGGTCCGGACCGAGCAGGAGGGCAACCGGCCCGCCCGCACGATCTACGCGCTCACCTCGGCGGGCGCGGCCGAGCTGATCGACCACCGCGACGAGGCGTTGCGTGACACCAAGCTCCGTCACGACCCGGTCGACCTGGCGCTGCAGAACGTGATCGACCTCGGAGAAGACGCGCTGCGCGCGATCATCGTGGCGCGCCGGAAGGCACTCGCCGAGCAGCTCGACTCGTGGCTCGCGCTCCGAGAGCTGGCGGCACCGCACATCCGTGGTCTGGAGTGGACGACCTTCCGTCATACCGAGCTCCGACTCCGTACCGAGCTCGCCTGGCACGACGAGCTGCTCGACCAGTTGCCCAAGCTGATGGCCAACCAACCGACCTCGATGACGACCTCGTGACGGTGCCAGCCCCGACCCCGGTGGGCATTTCCGGGGCCGGGGCTGGCGGCATGTCACTGAGCGGGCTCGGGCTGGGTGGTCACGTTCCAATCGGGCTTGCTCGCCTCGGCCCAGGGCTCTTCGGGCCGGCGGGGCAGCAGGTAGACGAGAAGGAACGTGAGGATCACGCCGACCAGGACGGCGCCGACGGTCCACTGGACCGCCCGGTTGAAGTTGGTCTCCAGCGCCGACGTGGCGGCGCTGTCGAAGGCCGCACCCACCGGACCCGGCGCCGAGTCCGCGCAGCCCGGCGGCGTGGCCGTCGGATCTGACGCGCGTGACTGGCGGATGAAACAGTCGGCGAAGGTGGTCGTCGCCGCGCTCGCCTCGGCCGGCGGCAGGCCGGCCGCCACGAGCGATGCCTGGAGCTCCGGGCTCGCCTTCTCGGCGGCCGTCCCCGAGTAGGAGCCGAGCGTTCCGAAGAGGACAACGCCGGCCACCGCGACGCCGATCGCCTGGCCGAGACGCTGGGCGGTGCCGAGCACACCGCTGGCCGCGCCCGCGTCCTGCCAGGGCACGCCGGCCAGCACGATCTCGACGCTCGGCGCGATCACCAGGCCCGAGCCGAAGCCGGCGAAGAGCAATGCCGGCAGTAGCTCCAGGCCGGAGCCCCACCAGTGGATCGTGGCGATGATGCCCACCATGCCGACGATCACGATGCCCGCGCCGAGCATCAGGACGCCACGACCGAGCGCCCGGGCGACGTTGTCGGAGATGGCCGCGCCGACCAGTGTGCCGAACGAGAACGGCAGCAGGATCAGGCCCGTCGTCAGGGCGGACTTCTCCAGGCCGATCTGCAGGTGCAGTGAGAGCGCGAAGAGCAGGCCGATGAAGCCCGCGAAGTAGCAGAGACTGATGCCGACGCCGGCGGAGAATGAGCGGTGCGCGAAGAGGCGCATGCTCACCAGCGGGACCTGGGCGCGTCGGGCGCGGCGCAGCTCCCACACCGCGAAGACGGCCAGCGCGGGCAGCGCCGCTGCCATCGAGACGAACGTCCACGCCGGCCAACCCAGGCGCTGGCCCTCGACCAGGGGGACGGCCAGCAGCAGCACGGCGGCCGAGACGAGCAGCATGCCGATCACGTCGAGACCACCGCGGCGGCCGCGTGACTCGGGCACCAGGATCAGCGCGGCGACGAACGTGGCCAGGCCGATCGGCACGTTGAGCAGGAACACCGGCCGCCAGTCCCAGCCGTTGAGGTCCCACGCGATCAGCAGGCCGCCGAGGAGGGGACCGCTGGCGGTCGCGATGCCGCCGATCGCGCCGTAGATCCCGTACGCCTTGCCGGTCTCCTTCGCCGGGAACGTGGTCTGGATCAGCGCCAGCACCGGCGGGTTGAGGATGCCGGCCATCATGCCCTGCACCACCTGGAACGCGATCAGCTGGCCGGGTGTGTCCGCGAGCGCCGACGCCGCCGACGCGAGCGTGAACCCCGCGACGCCGATGAGGAACAGCTTGCGGTGGCCGAAGCGGTCGCCGATCCGACCGGCGGGGATGAGCAACAGGCCGTAGCCGAGCGCGTAGCCGGCGATGACCCACTCCATGGCCGTGTAGGTCGACTGGAGGTCGCGCTGGATCGGCGCGACAGCCACATTGACGATCGTCGTAGCCAGCAGAATCATGAATGCCCCGGCCAGGATGACGGCCAGGATCAGCCATCGGCGCGGGTTGGGTGGGGCAGCGCTGCGTTCGTCGGTCCAGCTCTCCGTCATCGCGTTCCTCCTGAAGTCGGACGGGGGTCGACAGCGGACCCACCCTCCGACTACACGCCGCCGCGTGCGATTAGTCAAGTACGGCTATTTGCGTATGACCTGTACGGCACATGAGGAGGGCCCGGGTCAGCAGCTGACCCGGGCCCGGTGACGCGGAGGTGGCTACGACCAGTCGGACGAACCCGAACCCCACTCGGAGGAACCGGCGCCCCACGCGGATGTCGCCGGCCACGCCAGGTCGAAGGGGAAGTCGTTGGCGCGAAGCTCCAGCGTGCTCTCCAGCACGGCGTCGGTCAGCCGGTCGACGTCGGCGTCGCTGTGAGCGCCGCCGGCGAAGAACATCGGCATCCCGAGCGTGTAGATGCCGCGCTTGCGCAGCAGCAGCGTGAGGATGAACGTCGCCGGGTTGAGCGCCCGCGAGTAGACCCGGTAGTCGGTGTAGGAGTCTTCCGGAAGGAACTGGAAGCACCCGATGTAGTCGCCGAACCCCACCATGCGCAGCGGGATCCCCTCGGCCGCCCGGAACGCGGCCAGCCGCGCCTGGACCCGGTCGACCTTGGCCCGCAGGTCGGTGTAGTAGGCGGGCCCCTTGTCGCGAAGCAGCTGGAGCGTGGCCAGCGACGCCGCCACCGACAGGTAGTTGCCGGTGTGGCTGCCCTGTAGGCCGGTCTTCTGGCCGAAGTCGGTCCAGGACTGCCCACTGGTCTGCGAGATGTCGAGGATGTCGGCCCGACCGCCGATCGCCGACAGCGGCAGCCCGAGCCCGCTGATCACCTTGCCGTAGGTGACCAGGTCGGTCGGGATGTCGAACTTCTGCGCGGCGCCGCCGAGCCCCGAACGGAAGCCCGTCAGCACCTCGTCGAGGATGAACGGGACCCCGAGCCGCTGCGCGGCCACCGCCACCTCGCGGATCATCGGGATCGTCGTCTCCTCGAACGGGAACGACGAGGCGGCCGGCTCGGCCAGGATGCAGGCCAACTCACCCGCGTGGCGTTCGATCAACTCGACGGCCAGCGCTGTGTCGTTGGGCAGGATCAGCAGGTCACGCGGCTCGGCCGGGGTGACGCCGGCGAACGCCGAGACCAACGGAATGCCGTCCTTGCCGATCTCCGGGAACGGCACCGCGGGATGGCCGTGGTACCAGGGCGCCGTGTTGTGGACGGCCAGGTCGTGGGACCCGTGCAGGGTGCCCTCGAACTTGGCGACCATTCGCCGCCCGGTGTGGGCACGGCAGAGCCGGATCGCCGACTGGGTGGCGCCCGTACCCGAGTGTTGGAAGGCGAACTTCTCGTTGTGCGGCAGGATCTCCCGCAGCAGCGTCGCCAGCTCCAGCTCCAACGCGTTGGTGTAGCCGTTGCCGGTGCCCTTGCCGAGGTGCTCGCGGACGAAGTCGACCACCGGCGCCGGGTTGTGCCCGTGCAGCGCCTGAGCGCCGTATCCCATGTGGCAGTCGAGGTAGTCGTTGCCGTCGATGTCGGTCAACGTCGATCCGTTGGCGGTGGCCGCGATCACCGGAAATGGTGGTGCCTGGAACGGCCAGAACACGTGCGCGGCGGCGTCGACCGCCCTCAGTTGCTCGACGTGCGCGGCCGAGGCACCCTGGCGCGCGCCGATCTCGCCGAACAGCTCGTAGACCCACTTCTGCTGCATGAGGTCCTGAATGACCTCGATCGCTCCGCGCTCCTGGTGGCTGGCGCCCATCGTGTCCCCTTCGCATGGCGGCCGTGACAGGCGCAGCCTGCGCCCGCCCACTCGAACCCGGCTGGAGAACCGGTCGATCGACGCGGCTTCGAGCCGGTCTCGAGCGCCGTCGTCGAAGCTCGCCGCCATGACGGAAAATCGGGTCAATCTCTACTCGCTGACCGACACGATCACGCCGTGGGCAGTGCGGGCCGCGGCAACGCTCGGCCTCGCCGACCTGATCGCCGCGGGCACCACCACGCTCGACGAGCTCGCCGCGGCGACGAAGGCCAATCCCGACGCGCTGCACCGGCTGCTGCGCTACCTCTCGGTCCGCGGCGTCTTCACGGAAACCGAGCCGCGGGTCTACGCCCTGACGGAAGCCGCCGAGTTCCTCAAGACCGACCACCCCGCCGCCCAACGTCCCTGGCTCGACGTCGACTCGATGGCCGGCCGGATCGAGGGCACGTTCAGCTCGCTGACCCACTCGATCCGCACCGGCGACGCGGCGTACCCCGTGCGCTACGGCATCGAGTTCTGGGACGACCTGGCCACCAACCCCGATCGGGCCACGTCGTTCGGCGCGCTGATGGCCACCCACGCGAGCTACTTCGACCAGGTCGTCCAGGGCTACGACTGGAGCGCCGTCAACCACGTCATCGACGTCGGCGGCGGCACCGGCGCCCTGCTCACCGAGATCCTCAAGGCCCAGCCGCACCTGCGCGGCACAGTGGTCGACCTGGCGGGCGTCGTCGAGCAGGGGCGGGCCCGGTTCGAGGCGGCGGGCATCGCCGACCGCGCCGAGGTGGTCAGCGGAAGCATCTTCGACCCGCTCCCGGCCGGCGCCGACGTCTACATCCTGTCGAACGTTCTGCACGACTGGAACGACAGCGCCGCCGAGAAGATCCTCCAGCGGGCGGCGGACGCGATCGGCACCACCGGAAAGGTGCTGATCGTGCAGATCCTCGTGAAGGACGAGAACGACAACTTCCCCGACGACCCGGCCCGGCTGATGTTCATCACCCAGATGGACCTGCGCCTGCTCTCGCTCATGGCGGGCAAGGCGCGGACCTGGCGCGAGTACGCCGAACTGGGCGAGAAGGCCGGGCTCCAGGTGGACGGCAGCACGGTGATCCCCACCGGGCAGACACTGCTCTCGCTTCGCCGCGGCTGAGCCGACGGGCCCCTTGCCGACGGTGTCCGGTTGGGAAGGGGCCCTCGCTAACGGACCGTGCGCGCGTCGTACCGTTGCGGACATGAACCCGGCCATCAGACGAGTCGCGATCGACGCCCTCATCGCGGTCGTCGTCGCGGCCGTCGTGGCGGTGGCGATCCGGGTCGCCGACGAGCCCGGCGCCCGGCCGCCGGACGCGCGCGCCTACGCGATCGGCGCGGTGATCGGGCTGCTGCTGGTCTTCCGGCGCGGCTGGCCGCTGCTGGTGCTGGTCGGCTCGGTCGCCGCACTGATGATCTACTACGCCCTCGAGTACCCGGGCATCCCGCCCGCCCTCCCGCTGGCCGCCGCCCTCTTCTCCGTCGCGGCCGCCGGCCGGTTCACCTGGGCGCTCGTCGTCGCCGGGTTCTTCGTCGTCCTTGAGCTGATCATGCGGTACACGCTGCTCGGCGAGGGTTTCTTCCCCGCCCTCTCGGCCACCCTCGAAGAGGGCTCGCTGCTCGCGGCAGTGGTGCTGCTCGCCGAGACGATCCGCACCCGCCGGGACCGGCTGGCCGAGGCACAGCAGCGTCTCGCCGTGATGCGCCAGGAGCGTCAACACGAGGTCGCCCAGGAGCGGCTCCGCATCGCCCGCGAGGTCCACGACGTTCTCGGTCACACGATCGCCGCGATCAGTGTGCAGGCGAGCCTCGCCGACGACGTCTTCGACAGCAAGCCGGCCGAGGCGCGGGCCGCGCTGCGGAGCATCCGGGGCGCGGCACGCGACGCCATGCACGAGGTCCGCTCGGCGATCGGCATGCTCCGCGACGCCGGGGAGGTGCCCGATCTGGCCCGGGTCTTCGCGGTCGCGGAACAGGCCGGCGTGAAGGTGCGGTCGGGGATCGCCGGCACCCCGCGCCCGATCCCGCCGGAGGTGGCGCTCTCGGTCTACCGGATCGTGCAGGAGTCGATCACCAACACGGTCAAACACGCCGAAGCGACGACAGTCGACGTCACCATCGCCTACGCGGGTGACGCCGTCACCGTGGAGATCGTCGACGACGGGGTCGGGTCCGGGGCGAGCCGGCGGGGGCACGGGGTGGCCGGCATGCGGGAACGGGCCACGGCCGCCGGCGGATCGCTCGAGGCCGGGCCCCGACCGCAGGGTGGGGGGTTCCGAGTGGCCGCGCGGCTGCCGGTCGAGGTGGAGGAGACAGCGTGACGATCCGGATGGTGCTGGCGGACGACCAGACACTCGTGCGGGCCGGCTTCCGGGGCCTGCTCGACCACAGCGAGGACCTGGAGGTGGTCGGTGAGGCGTCCAACGGCGCCCAGGCCGTCGAGATGGTCGCCGCGACCCGACCGGACATCGTGCTGATGGACGTGCGGATGCCGGTGCTCGACGGCGTGCGGGCCACTGCCGCGATCGTCGAGCGGTTCCCGGCCGTGCGGGTCATCGTCCTGACCACCTTCGAGCTCGACGAGTACGTCTTCGAGGCGCTGCGCGCCGGCGCGAGCGGGTTCCTGCTCAAGGACATCGAGCCCGACGAGCTGCGCCAGGCGGTGCGGGTGGTGGCCGGCGGCGACATGTTGATCTCGCCTCGGGTGACGAGCCGGTTGGTGAGCGCGTTCGTCAGCAAGGTCGCGCCGACGCCTGTCGACGGCGGCCGGCTGGCGGTGTTGACCGACCGCGAGCGCGAGGTGATGAGCCTGGTGGCCAGCGGGCTGACCAACGAGGAGATCGGGCGCCGGCTGTCGATGAGCCCGGCCACGGCCCGTACCCACGTCCACCGAGCCATGGTCAAGCTCCGCGTCCGCGACCGCGCGCAGCTCGTCGTGCTCGCCTACCAGACGGGGCTCGTCGCGCCTGGCAGCTGACTACGGCCCTTGTTTCGCAGGCGGTGTCGGCTACGGCGATCGCCGTACGCTCCGGCCGTTCCTCAACGGATGCCGTGCCGTGCGCATCCTTCGTATGTTGGCGTCATGTTTGAGGTCGGAGAGAACGCCGATGGGATCCTGGCCGGGGTCCTGTTCCTGATCTGGCTGTCCGCGGCGATCCTCGCCACGCGGCTGGCCTGGCGGCCGACGCCCGAGGCGCTGCGCAAGAGCGCCCGTCGGTTGCTGCGTCTGCTCGTGGCCGCGCTGGTGGTGCTTGTCATCAAGTGCGTCGCGATCGGGCTGATGCTCGCCGTCGACTGGATCTTTGCCGACAACCGCGTGATCGTGCAGATGCCACTCCTGCTGCTGCCGATGCTGGCCGTCGCCATCTGGACAGTGCCGGGGCTGCGCGCCCTGGCCAACAGAGCCGACGCGCCGGTCGACGTCGAGACGCGCTCCGCCGCCGCCGATCCCCGATTCGTCGTGCCGGTCCAGGTGACGGCGGTGGCGACTGTCGTCGGCGTCTACTTCGCGTACGTGTCCCGTCCGGTCCCGTCCTACCTCGACGACATCGCGACCCACGCCGCGCCGATCCTGCTGTCGGTGCTGGTGCTGTGGTTCTGGCAGGCGCGTCGCCTGCGGGCCGTCACCGCGACCGACTTCGCACGCCGTGGCCGGCGTGCCAGCGCCCTGCGCGCCACCGCTCAGGCCGCCGTCGTGGTGCTGGTCGTCGCCGCCGGCATCACCTACGTGGCCCAGAGCAGCAGGCTGCCCGACCGCATGACCATGACGTCCCACGACAACGTCGACTATGGCGGCGGCCCCTCGTTCGGTCACGGCGGCCACGGCGGGGTCTCCGTCGACGACCTGCGCGGACCGCGGACCGGCAAGCCCAACAAGGCCTTCACGCTGACCGCGAAGAACGCAACGGTACGGCTGTCGTCGGGCACCGAGATCAAGGCGCTGACGTACAACGGTCAGTCGCCCGGGCCGGAGCTGCGGGTCCGCGAGGGAGACCTCGTCGAGGTGACACTGCACAACGAGATTCCCGACGAGAACGTAACGATCCACTGGCACGGCCTCGACGTTCCCAACGGTGAGGACGGCGTGGCCGGCGCAACGCAGAACGCGGTGGAGCCGGGCGGCAGCTTCACCTACCGGTTCATCGCCGAGCAGGTCGGCACCTTCTGGTACCACACCCACCAGAACCCGCTCGAGGCGATCCGGCGGGGTCTGTTCGGCGCGCTGATCGTCGAGCCGCGCGACGGCCCGCCACCCGGCGAGCGGGACTTCGTCGTGCAGGCCCACGAGTGGCGTACGCCTGACGACAACATCGTCTCGTTCGGCACGAGTGACACTTTGCAACGCCAGGAGGTCGCCCCGGGCACGCCGGTGCGGCTGCGCCTGATCAACACCGACAACAACCCGTCCACCGACAGCCGTCCGCGGGCCCTGACTGTCAACGGCACGCCGGTGCGGGTGGCGGCGATCGACGGGGTCGACGTCAACGGTCCGACCCCGCTGACCGATCCGCGATTCGGGTTGGCGGCCGGTGGACGCTACGACGTGACGTTCACGATGCCGGCAGGCCCGGTGCGCCTGACCGACCTCGCCAACCGCGACGGCGGGCTGGTCCTGGCGCCGCCGGGTGACGCCTCGACGCCGAAGATCGTCGACAACGGTGACCACTTCGATCCGCTTTCGTACGGCTCTGGCGGATCCCGGCCCTTCGACGCCGGCTCGTCGTACGACCGCTCGTTCACCCAGCTCCTCGACGACCGGCTGTCCTTCTACAACGGAGGCCTCCACCTGGTGCCGATCATCAACGGGCACAGCTTCCCCCATACGCCGACGCTCATGGTCCGGATGGACGACGTGGTGAAGGTGCGGATCGTCAACCGCAGCCACCAGAACCACCCGATGCATCTGCACGGCCATCACGCGTTGGTGCTGTCCCGCAACGGGGTCCGCGCGACCGGGTCACCGTGGTGGATCGACAGCCTCGACGTGATCCCCGGTGAGATCTACGAAATCGGCTTCAAGGCGGATAATCCGGGGCTCTGGATGGACCACTGTCACAACCTCGACCACGCGGCCAACGGCATGGTGATGCACCTCGCCTACGAGGGCGTGACATCCCCCTATGAGCTGGGGCGCGGCACTCCCAACCAGCCGGAGTAGGGGGACCTGTCGAGCCTTCCTCCACCGGGCCTCGAGGCATCGCCGGCAGCGTCGTTCGCATCCGAACCCCGCTTGCTGAGGAGAACCCATGCTCGACGCGATGCGACGAACGTTGTCGCTGGCCGTGCCGCTGGTGCTGGTGGGCGGCATTGCCGCGCCCGCCACCGCGGCCACCTCGACCACTGGGCGACTGACCGTTGTCGCCCGCAACCTCGACAACCCTCGCGGTGTCGCCATCGACCGGGCCGGCATCGTCTACGTCGCCGAGGCCGGGCTCGGCGGCGACGACGTGTGCATCCCCGGCACGTTCGGCACCAACCTCTGCTACGGCTCGACCGGTGCGATCACGGCGGTCCGTCACGGCTGGCAGAAGCGAGTCGTGACGGGTCTGCCGTCGCTGCGCAGCACCGGCGCGGGCTTCTCCGTCTACGGTGCCCACGACCTGGCCTTCGACCGGCAGGGCAAGCTCCTGGTGGCGATGGGCTACAGCACCGACCCGGTCTCGCGCGACCTGCTCGGTGCGGCCGGGGCCACGATGGGAACCATCCTCCGGGTCGAGGGTAAGCGCCGTTGGTCTGTCGTCGGCGACCTCTCCGCGTTCGAGGGGCGGAACAACCCCGACGGGGTGATTCCGGAGAGCCAGCCGTACGCCGTCGTCGCCGACGGGCGTGACGTCTACGCGCTCGACGCGGCCGCAAACGACGTGCTCCGGATCGACCGTCGTGGCGCGGTCACTGCCGAACACGTCTGGCCGCAGGAGCAGGTTCCGGCACCGCCGGAGTGGGGTCTGCCGCCGGGCTCGACGACGCCGATCCAGTTCGTGCCGGTAACCATCACCCGCGGGCCGGACGGCGCGCTCTACGTCGGACAGCTGACCGGGCACCCCTTCCCGAACGGCGGGGCCCGGGTGTGGCGGCTGGTGCCCGGGCAGGAGCCGACGATCTTCGCGACCGGCTTCACCAACATCATCGACATCGCCTTCGACAAGCGGGGTCGACTGGTCGTGCTGGAGATCGCGAAGAACGGGCTCAGCTCCGGGGATTCCACGGGTGCGTTGATCCGGGTGGAGCGCGACGGTAGCCACCGGGAGCTGGCGAGCACCGGCCTGGACTCCCCGATGTCGTTCGCCACCGCATCCGACGGCAGCTTCTACATCGCCAACAAGGGGCTCGGCATCGGCGAGTTGGTTCGTCTGTCCACACGAGACTGACAGAGTCGCGCGGCGATCGTGGCGTTCTTCGTGTCGGGAGGACGCCACGATAGCCGTGGCGTCACACGTCCGCGATACGGTGCCAATCATGTGCACGCTGGCGGCGGGGGATGGGGTCTGGGGGTTAGGTTGACGCGGTCCGACGGCGGGTCTCCCGCCGGCGCCACCACCATCCTCATAGTCGACGACCACGCTCTCGTCCGCGAGGGGCTGCGCTGGGTGCTCGAGGTGCACGCCGACCTCGACGTGGTCGACGAGGCGGGCGACTCGGCAACCGCTGTCGCCAAGGCGGCGTCGGAGCGTCCCGACGTGGTGTTGCTCGATGTCGAGATTCCCGGCGACGACCCGGTGGTCACGGTGCGCCGCATCCGTGAGGTGTCGCCCGACAGCGCGGTGGTCATCCTCAGCATGTATGACAGCCCCGACCTGCTGCGCCGTCTGATCGCCGCCGGGGTGCGCGCCTATCTGCTGAAGAGCGTGGGTCGGGAGGAACTGGTCGCCGCGATCCGCAAGGCACGCGACGGCAGCGGCTCGGTGCTGCTCTCGGTCTCCGGTCAGAGCCTGGTGCAGGTGCAGAACGCGGAGTCCGCCATTCTGTCCCCCGTCGAGTTGGAGATCCTGCAACTCGCTGCCGAGGCGATGACCAACGCCCAGATCGCACGGCGACTCGACCTGACCGAGGCCACCGTGAAGAGCCACCTGCGGCGCATCTTCGCGAAGCTCGGCGCGGTCTCCCGCATCGACGCGGTCAACAAGGCGGTGGCAGCGTCACTGGTGACGCTGCCACACGACCGGTTGGTGCCACGCCCGCGCCGCCCGCCGTTCTAGCGACCGGCGACGGTCCTCAACAAGCGGCCTTGAGATCGGCGGCGCGGTCGGTGCGCTCCCAGGTCAGGTCCGGGAGTTCACGGCCGAAGTGGCCGTAGGCGGCCGTCTGCTGGTAGATCGGACGCAGCAGGTCCAGGTCGCGGATGATCGCCGCCGGGCGCAGGTCGAAGACCTCACCGATCGCCTTCTCGATCCGGTCGAGCGGCACCGTCTCCGTCCCGAACGTCTCCACGAACAGGCTCACCGGGTGGGCCTTGCCGATCGCGTAGGCCACCTGCGCCTCACACCGCTCGGCCAGGCCCGCGGCGACCACGTTCTTCGCCACCCACCGCATCGCGTACGCCGCCGAACGGTCGACCTTTGACGGGTCCTTGCCCGAGAACGCGCCACCACCGTGCCGGGCGTACCCGCCGTAGGTGTCGACGATGATCTTCCGTCCGGTCAGGCCGGCGTCGCCCATCGGGCCACCGATCTCGAACCGGCCGGTCGGGTTGACCAACAGCCGGTAACCCTCGGTGTCGAGGTCGAGCGCCTCCAGCTCCGGCGTGATCACGTGGTCCCGGATGTCGGGGGCGAGCAGTTCGTCGAGGGAGATGTGGGCGGCGTGCTGAGTGGAGACCACGACGGTGTCGAGCCGGACCGGGCGGAGACCGTCGTACTCGACGGTGACCTGGGTTTTGCCGTCCGGCCGCAGGTAGGGCACCGTGCCGTCCTTGCGGACGGCGGCCAGACGACGAGCCAGCCGGTGGGCCAGCGCGATCGGCAGCGGCATCAGCTCCGGCGTCTCCGAGCAGGCGAAGCCGAACATCATGCCCTGGTCACCGGCACCCTGGGCGTCGAGCCCACCACCGGACGAACCGTCGCGCAGCTCGATCGCCGTGTCGACGCCCTGCGCGATGTCGGGCGACTGGGCGCCGATCGAGATGCTGACGCCGCAGGACGCGCCGTCGAAGCCCTTCTTCGACGAGTCGTACCCGATGCCCAGGACCGTTTCCCGCACGATGCGGGGGATGTCGGCGTAGGCCTGCGTGGTGACCTCGCCGGCGACGTGGACCTGGCCGGTGGTGATCAGGCTTTCGACGGCGACCCGGCTGTGCGGGTCCTGCGCCAGTAGCGCGTCGAGGATCCCATCGCTGATCTGATCGGCGATCTTGTCGGGATGACCTTCGGTGACCGACTCGGAGGTGAAGAGGCGGCGCGACATGTGTGACTCCTAACCCGAGGGGCGTGGGGGCCCGGCGAGTCTTCCCGCCCCTGGTGGAGGTTGCCTGGAGGAAGCATCGAGCGATCAAAGGGGTATCCGCCGTACAACTTTCGACACGCATCGATCCTCGGAAGAACCCGCGATGTCGCTACCTGCGGTCGTTCCGACACGCCCCGCTCATCCATAGCTTGAGAGCGTCTCGACGAGTGCTATGGGGAATGGGGGACCACTGTGGTCAGGTACGAGATCCTCGGGTCGCTGGAAGTGATCCACGAGGGCCGGATCTGCACGCCGACGCCGCCGAAGGTGCGGACCGTGTTGGCGCTGCTGGTGATGCGGGCCAATCGGGTCGTTCTGGTCGACTCGATAATCCGGGAGCTGTGGGGTGACGATCCGGCGCGCAGCGCCGTCACCACTGTCCAGACCTACATCTACCACCTGCGCAAGCTCTTCGCGAAGGAGGGCATAGAGACCCCGGACCGGACCGTGCTGGAGAGCCGTGCCCGCGGTTACCTGCTCAGGGTCGAGCCGGGTCAGCTCGACGCCGAGGTGTTCGAGACGATGCTCGACCAGGGCCGCTCGCACATCGAGTCGGACCGGCCCGAGGAGGGCGCCGAGGTGCTGCGGCGGGCGCTGGCCATGTGGACGGGGCCGGTGGGCGCCAACGTGACGTTCGGGCCGGCGTTGGAGGCGCACGCGATCCACCTCCAGGAGCAGTGGATCCGCGCACTGGAGCTGCGCATCCAGGCCGACATCACGCTCGGCCGCCACCGCGAGTTGATCGGCGAGCTGCGCTATCTCGTGGGCACGTACCCGCTCAACGAGTGGTTCCACCGCCAGCTCATCGTGGCGCTCAGCCGCTCGGGACGCCGTGGCGAGGCGTTGCAGGCGTACCACCACCTGCGCCGGGTGCTCAGTGAGGAGTTGGGCCTGGACCCTTCGCCTGACCTCCAGCGGCTCCAGCGGGAGGTGTTGGCCGCCGGCGGACCACTGCGCCCGGGGCTTGCCAGGGCCTCGTGACAGGCCCTCGACCGACGCTCCAGCGCCGTTCGACCGGCCGTCCCTAGCTTTCACACGGACATCGCGGCCAGGAGGTCTTCCATGACGAGCACATCCGACCGTCGGGTGGTCATCACCGGGATTGGCGTCATCGCCCCCGGTGGACTGGGCACCAAGGCGTTCTGGGAACTGTTGACCGCTGGCCGCACGGCCACCCGTAGCCTGTCGTTCTTCGACGCCACCCCCTTCCGGTCACGGGTGGCCGCGGAGGCCGACTTCGACCCGGTCGCCGAGGGCCTGTCGCCGCAGGAGGTCCGCCGGATGGACCGGGCGGCCCAGATGGCAGTGGTCTGCACCCGGGAGGCGCTGGCCGACAGCGGCTTCGAGGTCGCCGACCCGACCCGGGTCGGCGTGAGCGTCGGCACGGCGGTCGGGGCCACCATGAGCCTCGAAGAGGAGTACGTCGTGGTCAGCGACGGCGGCCGGAACTGGCTGACCGACCACCGGTACGCCACCCCGCACCTCTACGACTATCTGGTGCCGAGCTCGTTCGCCCGCGAGGTGGCGTGGTCGGTCAGGGCGGAGGGTCCGGCGACGGTGGTCTCCACCGGCTGCACGTCGGGCCTCGACTCGGTCGGCCACGCCCGGGAGTTGATCCGGGAGGGCTCGGCCGACGTGATGATCGCCGGCGCGACCGACGCCCCGATATCGCCGATCACGGTGGCCTGCTTCGACGCGATCAAGGCGACCACGGCCCGCAACGACGATCCGACGCACGCCTCGCGGCCGTTCGACAACAGTCGCGACGGGTTCGTCCTCGGTGAGGGTTCGGCGATGTTCGTCCTCGAAGAGCTTGAGCACGCCCGTCGACGCGGGGCGCAGATCTACGCCGAACTGGTCGGGTTCGCCTCGCGCTCCAACGCGTTTCACATGACCGGTCTGCGGCCCGACGGGCGGGAGATGGCCGAGGCGATCCGGGTCGCGCTCGCCGACGCCCGGTTGCCCGGCGACGCCGTCGACTACATCAACGCGCACGGCTCGGGTACGAAGCAGAACGACAGGCACGAGACGGCGGCGTTCAAGCGGAGTCTCGGCGACCATGCGTACCGCACCCCGGTCAGCTCGATCAAGTCGATGATCGGCCACTCGCTCGGCGCCATCGGTTCGATCGAGATCGCGGCGTCGGCCCTGGCGATCAAGCACGGGGCGGTGCCGCCAACAGCCAACCTGCACGAACGCGACCCGGAGTGCGACCTCGACTACGTTCCGCTGACCGCCCGCGAGCAGCAGACCGACGTGGTGTTGAGCGTGGGTAGCGGATTCGGCGGCTTCCAGAGCGCGATGCTCCTGGCGCGTGTGGCATGACCACTGTCGTCACCGGTGTCGGAGTGGCAGCGCCCAACGGGTTGGGCCGCGACGCCTTCTGGGCGGCCACCGTCGCCGGGGTGGGCGGCATCGGGCCGATCAGCCGTTTCGACAGCTCGGGTTACCCCGCCCAGTTGGCCGGCGAGGTTCCCGGATACGAGGCGGCCGATCACATCCCGAGCCGGCTGATGGCGCAGACCGACCACATGACCCGGCTGTCGTTGACGGCGGCGCAGTGGGCTCTTGCCGACGCGTCGGTCGACCCTTCGGCGCTGCCCGAGTTCGGCATGGGTGTCGTCACTGCCAGCGCGTCGGGCGGCTTCGAGTTCGGCCACCGTGAGCTGGAGAAACTCTGGAGCAAGGGCTCTGAGCACGTCAGCGCCTACCAGTCGTTCGCCTGGTTCTACGCTGTCAACACCGGCCAGATCTCGATCCGCCACGGGATGCGCGGGCCGACCGGCGTGCTCGTCACCGAGCAGGCGGGTGGGCTCGACGCGGTGGCGCAGGCCCGGCGCCAGGTGCGCAAGGGCGTGCAACTCGTGATGACCGGCGGTGTCGACGCGTCGCTCTGCCCGTGGGGCTGGACGGCCCAGCTCGCCAACGGCCTGCTCAGTACGGGGCGGGATCCGGCCACGGCGTTCCTGCCGTTCGACGCCAACGCGTCGGGTTACGTGCCGGGCGAGGGTGGGGCGATCCTCGTGTTGGAGGACGAACACGCCGCTGCCCGGCGCGGGGCCGCCGTCTACGGGGTGATCGCCGGATACGGCGCGACGTTCGACCCCCGGCCCGGCTCCGGCCGCCCGCCGGGTCTGCGTCGGGCGGCCGAGATGGCAGTGTCCGACGCCGGTCTCACCCCGGCCGACATCGACGTCGTCTTCGCCGACGGCGCCGGTGTCGCGCAGCTCGACCGCGTTGAAGCCGAGGCGATCACCGCTGTCTTCGGCCCACGCGGGGTGCCGGTGACCGCCCCCAAGACGATGACCGGCCGGCTCTACTCGGGCGGGGCGGCGCTCGACCTCGTCTCCGCGCTGCTGTCGATCCGGCACGGCGTCATCCCGCCCACCACCAACATCCGCCAGCCGGCCGAGGGCCTGCACCTCGACCTGGTGCGTGACGTCGCGCGGGAGACACCGGTACGCGCGGCGCTCGTACTCGCCAGGGGCTACGGCGGGTTCAACGCGGCAATGGTCGTGACCGACGAAAGGAATGGACGATGACCGACGCCAGCCTCGCCGCCGTCGCGAACTTCGACGAGCAGCAGGCACTCGATCTGCGTGAACGGCAGATCGCGGTGCTGGGAAGCGCCAAACAGATCGCCAACGTGATCTACGTGGTCACCGAACTCGGCATCGCCGACCTGCTCGTCGACGGACCAGTGCCGGTCGCCCGACTGGCGGCGGCGACCGAGTCGCACGAGGACGCGCTGCGGCGGATCCTGCGCGCGGCCTCAGCGGTCGGCATCTTCGACGAGCAGGAGGACGGGTCGTTCGCGCTCACCCCGCTCGGCGAGGGGCTGACGTCGGCCCGGATCGGCGGGCTGCGGCCGATGGTGCAGTTCAGCGGCGCCGACTTCAACCGCCTCCCGTACGCGGAGATCCTGCACAGCGTCCGTACCGGCGAGCCGGCCTTCAACAAGGTCTTCGGCATGGGCTTCTACGACTATCTCCAGGCCCACCCGGAGGCCAACCGGTTCTTCGAGGGCTTCATGGCCCACTGGAGCCGGCGGCTGGCCGACCGGTTCGCCGCGGAGTTGGCACCCGAGCGGTTCGGCCGGATCGCCGACATCGGCGGCAGCAACGGCTACTTCCTGGCCAAGATGCTCCAGCGTCACCCCGATGGCACGGGTGTCCTCTTCGACCTGCCCGAGGTGGTGGCCGACGCCGAGCCACTGCTCAAGGAGCACGGTGTCACCGAGCGGGTCGAGGTGCGGGGCGGCGACTTCTTCACCGACGAACTGCCGGTCGGTGCCGACGCGTACATCCTGAAGTCGATCGTCCACAACTGGCCGGACGACACCTGCGTCACGTTGCTGCGTCGGATCCGGGCGGCGATCGGCGACGCCGACTCCCGGCTCATCGCGATCGACCAGATCGTGCCGCCGCGCAACCAGTGGGACCACGCCAAGATCATCGACATCGACATGCTGGTGCTCTTCGGCGGCAAGGAGCGCGACCTCAGGGAATGGCAGGCGCTGTTCACCGCGTCCGGTTTCGAGCTGGTCAACACCCCCGCGTCCCGCGGCTGGGCCCTGCTCGAAGCGCGTCCGATCTAGGAAAGGAAGCCCGCAATGGCACACATCGGCATCGACCAGCAGGTCGTGACGATGGTCAACGTCTTCACCGTCGAGCCGGCCAACCAGCAGAAGCTCGTCGACATCCTGATCGAGGCGACCGACGCGGTGATGTCCAAGGTCGACGGGTTCGTGTCGGCGAACATCCACGCCAGCCTCGACGGCACCCGGGTCGTCAACTACGCGCAGTGGGAGAGCGAAGAGCACTTCACAGCGATGCTCAAGAACCCCGAGGTCCACCCCCACTTCGGCGAGGTACGCGCGATCGCCACGCCGGAACGCCACCTCTACAAAGTCGTCTACACGGAGGACGCTCATGTCTGACGGAAGCACCGACGTCCTGATCGTCGGCGGCGGCCCGGTCGGCTTGTCGACCGCGCTCTTCCTGGCCCGCAAGGGGATCCGGCCGATCCTTGTCGAACGTCGGCCCCGGCTGTCGACGATCCCCCGCGCTACCGGTCTGCACGCCCGCACCGTGGAGATCTTCCGCACCGTCGGCCTGGAGCCCGCGGTGCAGCAGGCCGGCATGAAGATCGTCGGGCCGGGCGCCGAACTCGACCTGGTCCGCGCCGGCCGCGCCACGCCACTGGTCATGCTCGGCGCCCAGTCCCTGGCCGACCTCCACAAGTCGTTCGTGATGGAGGCGCACGACGTCGACTACGACAAGTTCACGCCGAGCTGGCCGATCTGGTGCGGCCAGGACCACTACGAGCCGCTGCTCTACGACGCCGCAGTCGAGGCGGGCGCGGAGATCCGCTTCCAGAACGAGCTGATCGGGCTGACCCAGGACCAGGACGGGGTGACAGCCACCGTCTCCGACAACGGCACGACACGCACGATCCGGGCGCGCTACGTCGTCGCCGCCGACGGGGTGAAGAGCCCCGTGCGCGAACTGCTCCAGGTCGGAAACCGCAGCAACGGCGTCGCCGGGAACTTCGTCAGCATCATCTTCCGCGCCAAGGTCGACCTGCCCGAGACGGCACCCCGGTTCACGCTGATCTACCTGATGAACCAGCTGGCCCAGGGTCTGCTGCTCTTCATCGAGCCGGGACGGTGGATGTTCGGCGTCAACTACTACCCCGAGCGCGGGCAGTCGCCGGCCGACTTCACACCGGCTCGCTGTGTCGAACTGGCCCGGATCGCCGCCGGCGACCCCGAGCTGGAGATCGAGGTCGAGTCGGCCCAGCCCTGGGACGCGCGGCACATGGTCGCCGACGCGTACCAGTCAGGGCGGGTCTTCCTGGCCGGCGACGCCTGTCACGCCCACCCGCCGGCCGGAGGTTTCGGCGTCAACGCCGGCATCCAGGACGCGCACAACCTGGCCTGGAAGCTCGCCGACGTGCTTCACGGGCACGCCGACGAGAGCCTGCTCGACTCCTACGAAGCCGAGCGTCGTCCGGTCGGCGCCGCGACCGCCGACCAGGCGTGGATGCTCTTCCGCACCCGGGGTCAGCTCGCCGACGAGGACAAGGCCGCCTACCGCGACTTCGTCATCGTGACGATGGGCTACCGGTACACCTCCAACGCGATAGTCGGCGCGCCCGCCGACACCGAGCTGCTGCCCCGCGAGCTGACCTTCACCGGCCAACCCGGATCGCGTGCCCCGCACGGCTGGGTCGAACACGACGGCGCGCGGGTCTCCACGATCGATGTGCTGACCGAGGGCTGGACGTTGGCCACGGCTCCGGGCGACGACGCCTGGCTCGCCGCGGCCGAGGCGGTCTCGGCGGAGACCGGGCTTCCGATCAAGGCGCTGACCGCCGGACCCGACGGCGACCTCGCCGACGACGGTTCGTGGCTCGCGAGCTGCGGAGTCGGCCCCGGCGGGGCGCTGCTGGTACGCCCCGACGGCATTGTCGCCTGGCGCAGCGCCGGCCCGGTCGACGACCAGGCCCAGGCCCTGACCGCTGCCCTGGCCACGATCCTGCGGGGAGCGTGAGCACATGTCCTACCGCGCCCTCATGGTCATGCGGATGGCCCCCGGCCACGCCGACGCGGTCGCCGAACTCTTCACCGAGCACGACAAGGGCGACATGCCCTACGTCGTCGGCATCTCGCGGCGCACGCTCTTCCGCTACCAGGACCTCTACATGCACCTGCTGGAGGCCGACACCGACGTCTTCGACAAGCTCCTCGCGGCCCGAGCCCGCGCGGACTTCCAGGAGGTCAACCGGCGCCTCTCGGCCTACCTGCAGCGCTACGCGCCGGACAGCATGACCGAGTTGCAGGACTCGAAGGCCACGCCCTTCTACACCTGGAGCCCCGAGACAGGGAGCATCACGTGACGCTGACCCGCCGCGACATCAACGACATGATGCAGGCATACAAGAAGACGAGCCTGCTGCGTACCGCTGTCGAGCTGGGCGTGTTCGACGCGCTCGCCGCGGGCCCGGCCACTGCCAGCGGGCTCGCCCCGAAGCTCGGCATCCACCCCCGGGGTGCGCGCATCCTGCTCGACGCGCTCACCGCCATCCGCCTCACCGACCGTACCGGCGAGCACTTCTCGCTCACCCCGGCGGCCGCCGACCACCTGGTCAGCACCCGTCCCGACTACCTGGGCGGCATGGTCAAGGTGATGTCGAGCGACTGGGAGTGGGACGCGCTGCGCGACCTCAGCGCCGCCGTACGGGCCGGCGGCACCGTCCTCGACGTGCACGCCGAGACCCCGGAGTACACCTACTGGGAGGACTTCGCCGCGTACGCGACGAAGGTCGCCCAGCCGACCGCCGAGGTGATGGCCGAGGCGCTCGCGCCGTGGACGAAGGAGCGCGCCGAACTCGACATCCTCGACGTCGCCTGCGGCCACGGCGTGTACGGCTACACGCTGGCGCAGCACAACCCGCAGGCGACGGTGACCTCGCTGGACTGGCCCAACGTGCTCGCCGTGACGGAGAAGCACGCCGAACGGCTCGGCGTGCGCGACCGGGCGTCGTTCCTGCCGGGTGACATGTTCACCACCGATCTCGGCGGGCCCTACGACGTCGTGCTGCTCACCAACGTCACGCACCACTTCTCCGAGGAGCGGGTGCATGAGCTGGTGACCCGGCTCGGTTCCGTGGTCAAGCCGGGTGGACGGCTGGTTATCGTCGGGTTCACCACCGGCGACGAGTCGCCGGCACTGGACCCGGCACCGTACCTCTTCTCGGTGTTGATGTTGGTCTGGACCTTCGAGGGGGAGTCGCACTCCGTCGCCGCCTACAACCGGGCCCTCGCCGCGGCGGGCTTCGGCCCGGCCACCGTCCACCCGACGGACCTGCCGTTCCGAGTGCTCGTCGCAGAGAAGGGATGATCATGCATCGGCAACCGATCGTGAAGGTCGCCGCCACCGACGTGCCCGGCATCAACCGGATCGGCGGCGAGGTGCGGATCCTGCTCAGCCCGAAGACCGTCGACGCGACGGAGGGCTTCATGGGCACGGTCCGCCTGGAGCCGGGCGAGTTCCTGGCGGAGCAGTACAACCCGTACTCGGACAAGTTCTGCTATCTGGTGCGCGGCGAGGTGGTGATCCGGGTCGACGGCGCGGAGGTCAAGCTCGCTGCCGACGAGGCTCTCATGGTCCGTCGCGGCCAGCGGCACCGCATCGTCAACGCCGGTGGCGAGACCGCGCTGATCGTGTTCCAGATCAGCCCGCTCGCGCCGCGCCCCGAGCTGGGCCACGTCGACACCGAAGAGGTCCCGCACCCCGAGTCGCCGGTGCCGCAGGTCGGCGGCGTGCGCGACGGGTGGCAGCGACCGACGGGAGGAAACTCATGAGCCAGCTGACCCTCGACGACCTGCGTCGGATCCTGGAGACCAGTTCCGGTGTGGTCGAGCAGACCGACTGGGCCGATCCGGCGACGCTCGACGCGCCGTTCGACGACCTCGGCTACGACTCGCTCGCGCTGTTGGAGCTGGCGGCGCGGGTGCAGCAGGAGTACGAGGTGCGCATCCCCGACGACGCCGTGTCGATCATGAAGACGCCGCGGCTCGCTGTCGACTACGTCAACCAACGACTCGCGGATCGGTGACCCGATGGCCGGACACACTGACAACGCGGTCGACATCAACGCACCGTTCGACCTCGTCTGGGACCTCACCAACGACATCCCCAACTGGCCCTCCCTGTTCAGCGAGTACGCCAGCACCGAAGTGCTCTCGACGTCCGCCGACGGGGCCGTCGTCTTCCGCCTGACCATGCACCCCGACCCGGCCGGCCGGGTGTGGAGCTGGGTCTCCGAGCGGGTGCCCGACCGCGGCGACCGGGTGGTACGGGCACGGCGGCTGGAGACGGGCGCCTTCAAGTACATGAACCTGTTCTGGGAATACACCGAGATCCCGGACGGCGGCGTGCGGATGCGGTGGGTACAGGACTTCGAGATGCGGCCGGGCGGGCACGCCGACGACGAGGGCATGACCGCCCACCTCAACCGGACCACACGTGAGCAGCAGGCACGCATCCGGGAGATCGTGGAGAAGGCCGCGGCCGAACGCGGGCAGTCATGACCGCCACCGTCAACACACCCGTCGGCAAGAGCTGGCTGATCTGCCCGGGCTGCCGGGCGCTGCTCTACCAGCGCCGGGTCGAGCGCAACCTCGGCGTCTGCCCGGAGTGCGACCACCACGACCAGGTCACCGCACACCAGCGGATCGAGCAGCTCTTCGACCTCGACTCGGTCGAGGAGCTGCCACCGGTCGGCGCCTTCGGTGATCCGCTCGGTTTCGTCGACACCAAGCCCTACCCGCAACGGATCGAGGCGGCCCGCCGGCGCACCGGGCTCGACGAGGCAGTGGTCTGCGTCCGGGGCACCGTCGAGGGGCAGCCCCTGATCGCGGCGGTGATGGACTTCCGGTTCCTCGGCGGCAGCCTCGGCTCGGGCGTCGGCGAACGGATCACCCGGGCCGCCGAGGTGGCGCTCGAAACCCGTACGCCGCTGCTGATCGTCAGCGCCTCCGGCGGGGCCCGGATGCAGGAGGGCGTGCTGTCGCTCATGCAGATGGCCAAGACGAGCGCGGCGCTCGGTGCCCTCGACGAGGCCGGGGTGTTGACGATCTCGCTGGTCAGCGACCCGACCTACGGTGGCGTTGCCGCATCGTACGCGACGCTCTGCGACGTCATCCTCGCCGAGCCGGGGGCGCGCCTCGGCTTCGCCGGGCCGAGGGTCATCCAGCAGACGCTGCGTCAGCCGCTGCCGGCCGGCTTCCAGACCGCCGAGTACCTCTTCGCCCGCGGCATGCTCGACGACCTGGTGCCCCGGTCGAACCTGCGGCCGACCATCGGCCGGCTGCTGGCCTTCGCGGGGGCCGACCGGTCCGCGCCCAACCCTCACCCGGTACCTGCCACCACGCCCCCCGAGTCGGCCGACCCGTGGGCTGTCGTGGCGCTGTCCCGCGATCTCGGTCGACCATCCACACTCGACTACATCGGACACTTCGTTGACGGTTTCGTGGAGCTGCACGGCGACCGGCTGGCCAGTGACTGCCCGGCGATCGTCGGCGGCGTCGGTCTGATCGACGGCCGGCCCACTGTGGTGATCGGCCACCAGAAGGGCCACACGGTCGCCGAGGTGGCCAGCCGCAACTTCGGCATGGCGACACCGGCCGGCTATCGCAAGGCGGCCCGGCTGATGCGCCTGGCCGAGAAGCTCGGCACGCCGATCGTGACGCTGATCGACACGCCCGGCGCCTACCACGGCGTCTCGGCTGAGGAGAACGGGCAGGCCCTCGCCATCGCCGACAGCATCCGGCTGATGGCCGGGCTGACGGTTCCGGTCGTCGCGATCGTGACCGGCGAGGGTGGCAGCGGAGGTGCGCTCGCCCTCGGCGTCGGCAACCGGGTGCTGATGCTCGCCAACGCGACGTACTCGGTGATCAGCCCGGAAGGCTGCGCCGCGATCCTCTGGAACGACTCCGGTCGGGCCGACGAGGCCGCGGCGCAGCTCAAGCTCCAGGCCGGCGACCTGCTGGCGCTCGGCATCGTCGACGGGGTGGTTCCCGAACCACCCGGCGGGGCACCGGCCGATCCCGGGGCGACCGCGTCGGCCGTACACCGGGCGGTTGTCGACGCGTTCGCGGAGTTGGCCGGTCTCAACCGCGAGCAGGTGCGGGCCCATCGCCGGGCCCGCTTCCGACAGATCGGAGGTTTGACGAATGCCGGAGGGTAACGCCGACCCGCTGGATGCCGCGGTCCGCAGTCTCGCGCGGCTGATCGGGTCGACGCCAGGTCCGGTCCGCCGCGCCCGGTTGCAGCACGGCGACCTGGTGGTCGAGGTGGAGTGGCCGGATGGCGCACCGGGGGCGGCGGTGGTACCGGCCGCCCCGCCGGTGGAGACCGACGCCGGTCTGCACTACGTGTGCGCGCCGATGGTCGCGACGCTCTACCTCGCGCCGTCGCCCGGAGCTGACCCGTTCGTCACTGAGGGCGACCAGGTCATTCCGGGCCAGCAGGTCGCGATCCTCGAAGCGATGAAGATGATGATCCCGGTCGAAGCCGACCGCGCGGGCGAGGTCGTGAAGGTGCTGGTGCCCAACGCGAGCCCGGTCGAGTACGGCGAACGGTTGATCGCCTTAGCTGTGTCGGAGGGCTGACCCAGTGTTCGAGTCGGTGCTGATCGCCAACCGGGGCGAGATCGCGGTCCGGATCGCCCGGACCTGCCGGGAGATGGGGCTGCGTACCGTGGCTGTCTACTCGACAGTGGACCGGGACTCGGCGGTGGTGCGGCTGGCCGACGAAGCCGTCCAGATCGGGCCGGGTCCCAGCCGGCGCAGCTACCTGAGTGCCCCGGCCATCATCGAGGCGGCCCGTCGCACGGGGGCCGACGCCATCCACCCGGGCTACGGATTCCTCTCCGAGGATCCGGACTTCGCCGAGATCTGCGAGGCCGACGGGATCACGTTCATCGGGCCGCCGCCCGCCGTGATGGCCGCGCTGGGCGACAAGGCCCGGACGCGGGGCATCATGGCGGGCCTCGGCCTGCCCGTACTCCCCGGCACGACCGACGCCGTCGAGTCGGCGGCCCACGCGCGCGCTGTCGCCGACGAGATCGGCTTCCCGCTGATCATCAAGGCGGTCGCCGGTGGCGGCGGTCGGGGCGTACGGGTGGTCCGCGATCCGGCCTCGTTCCTGAGCGAGTTCGCCGCCGCGCGGGCAGAGGCGCAGCTGCTCTTCGGTGACAACCGGGTCTACATCGAGCGCTACCTCGAGTCGGCCCGCCACGTCGAGGTGCAGGTGCTCACCGACCGCTACGGCAACGGCATCCACCTCGGCGAGCGCGACTGCTCGGTGCAGCGGCGTCACCAGAAGCTGATCGAGGAGTCGCCCGCGCCCGGGCTGCCGCAACAGATGGTCGACCGGATGACCGCCGCCGCGGTCACCGGCGCGCTCGGTGTCGGCTACGTGGGCGCTGGCACCTTCGAGTTCCTGGTCGGCGGTGGCGACGACTTCCACCTCATGGAGGTCAACTGCCGGCTCCAGGTCGAACACCCGGTCTCCGAGCTGGTGACCGGCGTCGATCTGGTGCGGCAACAGATCCTCGTCGCGGCCGGCGAACGGCTGGCGCTGACCCAGGCGGACGTGACACCACGCGGCACCGCGATCGAGTGCCGCCTCAACGTCGAGGACCCGGCGCGCGGCTTCGTACCGACGCCGGGCGAGCTGACCCGCTTCGACCTACCCGCCGGCCCGTTCGTCAGGGTCGACACGCACGGGTACGCCGGCTACCGGGTCCCGGCCGACTACGACTCCCTGCTCGCGAAGGTGGTCGTCTGGGCGCCCGACCGCACCCAGGCCCTGGCCCGGATGGCCCGCGCCCTCGACGAGTGCGCCGTCGAAGGGCCAGGGGTGGCCACCACCCGCGACTTCCTCCGATCGACGCTCGACCACCCGCTGTTCCGTGCCGCGAAACACGACACCTCGCTTGTCGACACCATGCTCACCGGCCTCCAGCCGGACACCACCGAAGCTCCAGGGCGCCACTAACCGAAGGGTTCACACTGCTGCCGGTTCGCGGGTTTGCGGCCCGTGCGTCCACGCGGGCGCCCGCGGACGGAAGGTGGCCGACATGGCAATTGACAACGCTTCTCGAGGTGTCAGCCGACGGCGATTATTGGCCGGAGTCGGCGCGGGGGCGCTCGTGGCCGGCACCGGGGGAGCCCTGCTCGACGCGACGCCGGCGGCGGCCGCGTTCTCCAACCGGTTCGGTCGGATGTTCCCGTCGCTGCCGGCGTTCGGGTCCGCGACGACCCAGATGCGCAACGCACTGATCGACCTGTCGCGCGTCGGCGGCCCGATGGACGCCCGCGACCCGCTCAGCGTCGGCGCGGAGGCGCTCGCCGACCAGCAGCAGCACAGCATCAACAACCCCGACAACTTCTCGATCCCACAGGGCATGACGTACTTCGGGCAGTTCGTCGACCACGACCTGGCCTTCGAGACGACGGCGCCGCTGGGTACGCCGGTCGACCCGACCACGGTGCCGAACCCCCGGACGCCGGCCCTCGACCTCGACTCGCTCTACGGTGGCGGGCCGACCGGAAACCCGGAGCTGTACAACTCGGCCGATCCCGCCAAACTCAAGATCGAGTCGGGTGGGCGTTTCGAAGACCTGCCGCGCAACTCCAGTGGCAAGGCGATCGTCTTCGACTCCCGCAACGACGAGAACCTGCCGATCGCGCAGATCACTGCCGCCTTCATCCTCTTCCACAACCGGGTGGTCGACCTGGTGCGCGCCCAGGGCACACCGGCGGCACAGGTATTCGGCGCCGCCCGGCAACTCGTCACCTGGCACTACCAGTGGATCGTGCTCAACGAGTTCCTTCCGCTGATCGCCGGCTCGGGCACCGTCTTCACAGTGCTCAACGGCGGCCGCCGCTTCTACAAGCCGGAGCCGAACGCGACGTTCATCCCGGTCGAGTTCACCGCAGCGGCGTTCCGCTTCGGCCACAGCCAGCCACGACCGGCCTACCTGGTCAACCGCACCGGCAACGGCGGCGACGAGTTCTACGCCATGCTCTTCGACCCGGCGCTGAGCGGCGCCGACCCGGCCGACCTGCGCGGCGGGAAGCGGGCCGCCCGCCGCTACCTCGACTACCAGTTCTGGTTCCAGTTCTTCGACGGCCAGGTGCGCTGGAGCAAGTGGATCGACGTACGCAACTCGACGCCGCTGTTCGGCTTCCCACTGCCACCGCCGCCGTCCGGCTCCCCGTCGGCCAACCTGCTCGGACGCGACCTGCTCCGGCAGCTCACCTTCGGCATCCCGTCGGGCCAGCGGATCGCCGCGACCATCGGCGCGCCCGCGCTCGGCAGCTTCAACTTCCCGGAGCTCAGCGGGTACGGCCTCGGCCTGGACTCCAACACCCCGCTCTTCTACTACATCCTCAAGGAGGCGCAGCTCCAGGCCGGCGGAGGCTCGTTGGGCGCCGTCGGTGGGCGAATCGTGGCCGAGGTGCTCATCGGCATCGCCCAGCTCGACCCGGCGAGCTACCTGAAGGTGCAGCCCAACTGGCGTCCGACCCTGCCCGCCCGCTTCTCCGGCCAGTTCACGATGGCCGACCTGCTCACGTACGCCCGGGTCGACCCGGCCAGCCGCAACTCCTGACGGCGCTTGCTCCGCACCCGGGCCCGGGGTGGCCCGGTGTGCGGGGCATGAGCCCGGTTGAACGGGACTCCAACGGTCCTCGACGCGGGTGGGGGAGGGTGCGGGCATGACTGGCGACTTCAGCGATTTCAAGGTGGCGGATCTGTCGTTGGCGGCCTTCGGGCGTAAGGAGATCGAGCTGGCCGAGCACGAGATGCCGGGTCTGATGTCGATCCGGAGGGAGAACGCCTCGCGCCAGCCGTTGAAGGGTGCGCGGATCACCGGCTCACTGCACATGACGATCCAGACGGCGGTGCTGATCGAGACGTTGGTGGCGCTCGGCGCGCAGGTCCGTTGGGCGTCCTGCAACATCTTCTCCACCCAGGACCACGCCGCGGCGGCGATCGCTGTCGGCCCGACCGGCACCCCGGACGCCCCGGCGGGTGTCCCGGTCTACGCCTGGAAGGGCGAGTCCCTCGACGAGTACTGGTGGTGCACCCAGCAGGTGCTGCTCTGGCCGGACGGGCAGGGCCCCAACATGATCCTCGACGATGGTGGTGACGCCACACTGCTGGTGCACAAGGGCGCCGAGTTCGAGGCGATCGGCGCCGTCCCGTCGCCGGAGAGCGCCGACTCGGAGGAGTACGAGGTCATCCTCGGTGTGTTGACCCGGTCGCTGCGGGAGGACAACCGCCGTTGGACGCGGATCGCCGCCGGGATCAAGGGGGTTACCGAGGAGACCACCACCGGCGTGCACAGGCTGTACGAGATGCAGCAGGCGGGGAACCTGCTGTTCCCGGCGATCAACGTGAACGACTCCGTGACCAAGAGCAAGTTCGACAACAAGTACGGCTGTCGGCACTCGCTGATCGACGGGATCAACCGGGCCACCGATGTGCTGATCGGCGGGAAGGTCGCAGTGGTGTTCGGCTACGGCGACGTCGGGAAGGGCTGCGCCGAGAGTCTGCGTGGTCAGGGTGCGCGGGTCATCGTGACCGAGGTGGATCCGATCTGCGCCCTCCAGGCGGCGATGGACGGCTACCAGGTCGCGACCATCGACGACGTTGTCGAGACCGCTGACATCTTCGTGACCGCCACTGGCTGCTTCAGCGTGATCACCAATGAGCACATGGCGCGGATGAAGCACCAGGCGATAGTGGGAAACATCGGCCACTTCGACAACGAGATCGACATGGCCGGTCTCGCGAAACGCGGGGATGTCGAGCGGATCACCGTGAAGCCGCAGGTGGATGAGTGGCGGTTCGCGGACGGCCACTCGGTCATCGTGCTGTCCGAGGGACGGCTGTTGAACCTGGGCAACGCCACGGGGCACCCGAGCTTCGTGATGTCGAACAGCTTCGCCAACCAGACGATCGCGCAGATCGAGCTGTTCACCAGCACCGACCAGTACCCGATCGGTGTGCACACCCTCCCCAAGCACCTGGACGAGAAGGTGGCCCGACTCCACCTCTCCGCGTTGGGTGTCCGGCTCAGCGAACTGACAAAGGAACAAGCCAGCTACCTCGGCGTCCCGGTCGAAGGGCCGTACAAGCCCGACCACTACCGCTACTGAGAGGGCCCGTCCGCATGATCGCCGTATCCGGCTCGATCGCGACCGACCATCTGATGCGTTTTCCGGGGCGGTTCGCCGAGCAACTCATCGCCGGCAGCCTCGACACCGTCTCGCTCTCGTTCCTCGTCGACGACCTGGTCGTCCGGCGCGGCGGGGTCGCGGCCAACATCGCCTTCGGGCTCGCTCAACTGGGGCACCGGCCGGTGCTGCTCGGCGCGGTCGGCGCTGACTTCGGCGACTACCGCAGCTGGCTGGAGCGGCACGGGGTCGACTGCTCGGAGGTGCAGGTCAGCTCCAGCGCACACACCGCCCGGTTCATCTGCACCACCGACACCAACCTCTGCCAGATCGCGTCGTTCTATCCCGGCGCGATGGGCGAGCCCGACCGGATCAGCCTCGACGGTGTCGCCGCACGGGCCGGTGGGCTCGGGCTCGTCATCGTCGCCGCGGAGAACCCGGACACGATGCTCGCCCGCGCCGCCGCCTGCCGCCGACTGGGCCTGCCCTTCGCCGCCGACCCGTCTCAGCAACTGGCCCGGATGCCGTCGGCCGACATCGAGGCGATGATCAGCGGCGCTCGCTACCTGTTGACCAACGAGTACGAGGCGGCGCTGCTGGAGTCGAAGACCGGGCTGAGCGAAGACGACATCCTGCGCCGCGTGGGCGTGCGGGTCGTGACCCTGGGCGCCAACGGGGTACGCGTCACCGGGCAGGAGGGTGACTTCCTGGTTCCGGCGGCGCGGGTGGGCCGCATCGTCGACCCGACCGGCGTCGGCGACGGCTTCCGGGCCGGCTTCATCGCCGCGCTCGCCGCCGACCTGCCCATCGAGCGCGCGGCGCAGGTGGGCTGCGTACTGGCGGCGCACGTGCTGGAGGTCGAGGGCCCGCAGGAATACACGGTCGACGCCGACGCTTTCGAGCGCCGCATCGCCGACTCCTACGGCGCGGACGTAGCTGTCGACGTGCGGGCGCTGGGGCTGGCTCGGGTCTGATCGGGCCTGCCCGGGGGCGAGCCGGCCCCGTCCCCGGGCTGGTCAGACGATGCGCGACGATCAGCGGGGCTCGATCTTGACACTGTGACACCAGATGACTACCCTACGGGCCGATCTGCACAACGGGGGTGTCATCGTGGCGGTGCCGATCGACTTCATGGTGCTCGGGCCCCTTGAGGTCAGCGCTGGCGACCGACGCGTTGAGCTGGGCGGCGAGCGGCAGCGAAGGCTGCTGGCCGGTCTGCTTCTCCGGCACGGTCAGCTGGTGTCCGCCGCTGACCTGATCGCCATCGCCTGGAACGGGGACCCGCCCGCGACAGCTCGCAATCAGATCCACAGCGGAATTTGGCGGCTGCGTCGCACCCTTGACCGCTACGGTGCGGCGCACCTGCTGGGTGGTGAGCGCGCCAACTACCGGCTTCGCGTCGACGCGAGTCAGCTGGACCTCGCCCGATTCAAGGACGCCGTGTCCGAGGGGCGACGCCTCGTAGCGCTCGATGACAGGCGCAAGGCAGCCGTCGTGCTGCGTCAGGCGGTGTCGATGTGGCGGGGTCCCGCGCTCGCTGATCTGAAGGGGATCGTGCTGGAGCGCGAGGCGGCCGTGTTGGACGAGATGCGGATAGCGGTCCTCGAAGAGTGTCTGGAGTGCGAGCTGACCTTCGGCGGCGGGGCCGCCGTGGTCGCCGAACTGACTGATCTGGTGGCGAGACATCCGCTGCGCGAGCGGCTCGCGGCAATGCTGATGACCGGCCTCTACCAGTCGGGGCGGCAGGCCGAGGCGATCGAGGCGTACCAGCGCGTCGCTTCCACGCTCGCCGACGAGCTGGGCGTCGACCCGGGCGACGAGCTGCGTAGGAGGTACGAGGCGATTCTCCGGCAAGACCGAGCCCTCGACCCGTCGGCGCGTCCTGAGGGCGTCACCCTTGCCTCCGGCGCCGGTGCGACACCTGTTCGTCCTGCTCAGCTACCTGTGCAAGGGGCCCTGTTCGTCGGCCGTTCTGCCAGTCTGGCCGAGTTGGATGCGGCTCTGGCGATCGATCCCACCGACCAGCCGCAGCCCACGGTGCTGTCCATAGTGGGCCATGCCGGTGTCGGCAAGACGGCGCTGGCGGTCCGTTGGGCACATCGGGTCCGCGACCGTTTCCCGGACGGGCAGCTCTTTGTGAACCTGGACGGGTTCGGTCCGGACGGAACGGCGGCCCTCAAGCCCACCGACGTCCTACGAGACTTCCTGGAGGCGTTGCACGTTCCGCCGGACCGGATCCCTCCCGGGATCAACGCCCAGGTGGGTCTCTACCGCAGTGTCCTGGCCGACCGGCGGGTGCTGGTCGTGTTGGACAACGCCCGCGACGCGGCACAGGTGCGCCCGCTGCTCCCGGGCACCCCTTCCTGCCTGGTCGTGGTCACCAGCCGAAACCGGCTCACCGGACTCGTCGTGAACGAAGGGGCCCAACCCGTCTCGCTCGGCATGCTGACCGAGGTGGAAGCGCACGAGTTGCTCACCCGTCGACTCGGCGTCGCCCGGGTCGTGCAGGACGCGGGAGCCGTCGACCAGATCATCCGCAGGTGCGCAGGTCTACCCCTGGCGCTGGCCATCGTCGCAGCGCGTGCGGCCACCGACGCCCAGCTCCCGATCGAGGTCCTCGCCAGTCGCCTGCGGAGCGGCGAGGATCTGGACGTCCTTGCCGGAGACGATCCGCAGTCCGACCTGCGGACCGTGCTCTCCGGCTCCTACCGCGCTCTCAGCCCCGAACACGCCCGACTGTTTCGCCTGCTCGGCCTGCATCACGGCCTGGAGATGGCCGTCTCGACCTGCGCCAGCCTGGCCGGCCTGCCACGGGACCAGACCAGCCGACTGCTGGCCGACCTGGTAGCGGTCCACATGGTCGAGCGACGTTCGGCCGACCGGTACGCGCTCCACGATCTCCTGCGCGCATACGCGCGCGAGCTCGTCGGTGTTCACGAGACCGAGCGCGATCAGCGTGCCGCGCGGCAGCGGATGCTCGACCACTACCTGCACACCGCCCATGTCGCCGATCGCCTGATCTACCCGCACCGGCGTGACTCGATCGACCTCGCGGCGCCGCAGCCCGGCGTGACCACTGAGGTCCTCACCGACAGCGACGCGGCGTTCGCCTGGTACACGCACGAACGGCGGGCACTCGTCACGGCCGTCGACATGGCAGCCTCGCACGGGTTCGACTCGCACGCCTGGCGACTCGGCTGGACACTGACCACCTTCCTCAACCGATGCGGGTGGTGGCACGAGTGGGCTGCGGTCGAGGCCACCGGTCTCGTCGCTGCGCGGCGGCTGAAGGATCGCAGGGCCGAGGCCCGCTGTCATCGTGGCCTCGCCAACGCCCACACCCGCCTGGGGCACTACGAACGTGCCCGCCAGCACCACGGTTACGCCTTGAGGCTGTACGTCGAGATCAGGGACCGGACCGGGCAGGCGCAGGTCCACAGCAATCTGTCCTGGTTGGCGGAGCGCCAGGGAAGCTACCGCGACGCGCTGGCGCACGCCGAACAGATGCTGCGCCTCCATCAACACGCGGGTCCCGAATCTGGCGAGGCGAGCGCACTCAACGCGGTCGGGTGGTATCACAGTCTGCTGGGGGACCATGCCCGCGCTCTTGACTACTGCGGACGCGCCGTCGCTCTGATGCAGCGCTTGGGTGATCTCCACGGTGAGGCGTACGTGTGGGACAGCCTGGCGCATGTCCACCACCAACGGGGCGACCACGCTCAGGCGCTCTCCTGTGGCCGACGCGCGGTCAACCTGGCTGCGGAGGTCGGCGAGACCACTCTCCAGGCGAGCGCGTTGGCCCGCCTCGGTGACACCTACGAGGCCGCGGGTGACCTGGCCGCCGCGTGGAAGGCGTGGCACCAGGCCTTGGATGTCTACAACGGGCGCGACGAGGTGCAGGCGGCAGCCATTCGAGAAAAGCTGAAGGTCAGCATCTACGGCTCCTGACTCCCCGCCACCTGTGACACCCCGACACCAGCCCCCAAACACGGACATCCGGTCCATCGACGTGCGTTCACGTCTTGGCAGCGGTGCACGCCTCCGCTAACGTCCCTGGGAACGCTCCCATGAACTTAGACACATCTATGTGATCTGGAGGCAACACGTCGTGGCTATCTTCTCCTCGCTCCGCCGCAGATCGGCGGCCATCAGCGTGGCGGCCGTCGCGGGCGCCACAGCCGTCGGCGTCTGCCTCGCCGTCAGCAGCGCCTCCGCCGGCACGCTGTCCGGGTCGCTCTACCGCGACCCGAGTTCGGCAGTCGTCCGCTGGGTCGCCGCCAACCCCGGCGACTCGCGTACCGCCGTCATCCGCGACAAGATCGCGAGCCAGCCGCAGGCGCGCTGGTTCGCCAACTTCAACCCCTCGACAGTGCAGTCCGAGGTCTCCGGGTTCATTGGCGCCGCCAACGCGGCGCAGCAGATCCCGGTGCTGGCCGTCTACGAGATCACCAACCGGGACTGCGGTGGGGCCAGCGCCGGTGGTGCGCCGGACCTCAACCAGTACCAGACGTGGGTTTCCAACTTCGCCAGGGGACTGGGCAACCAGACCGTCATCATCATCCTGGAAACCGACTCGCTCGCTCTGCTGACGTGCCTGAGCAGCGCCGAGATCAACGCGCGCAACCAGGCGATCTCGACGGCCACCCGGACCATCAAGTCGGGCAACCCCAACGCCAAGGTGTACCTCGACGCCGGCCACTCCACCTGGAACAGCGCCGGTGAGACAGCCAACCGGCTCCGGGCGGCCGGCGTCCAGTACGCCGACGGCTTCTTCACCAACGTGTCGAACTACAACTCCACCTCCAACGAGGCGAACTTCGGTCGGGCTGTCATCTCCGCCCTCAACGGCATGGGGATCTCGGGCAAGCGCCAGGTCATCGACACCAGCCGTAACGGGGGTGCCAGCGGGGACTGGTGCGGCGACGACAACACCGACCGGCGCATCGGGCAGTACCCGACGACCAACACGGGTGACAGCAACATCGACGCGTACCTGTGGGTGAAGCCGCCGGGGGAGGCGGACGGCTGCCGTTTCACTGCCGGTTCGTTCCAGCCTGACCTGGCCTTCAGCCTGGCCAACGGCGCGCCCAACCCGCCCACCACCACCCCGCCGACGACGCCGCCGCCGACGACCACTCCCCCGACCACCACCCCGCCGACGACCACTCCGCCGACCACCCCTCCGAGCTCGCCGCCGGCCGGTGACGGCTGCTACGCGTCGATCGCGGTCAACCAGTGGGCTGGCGGCTTCACGGCGAGCGTGACTGTCACCGCCGGCAAGTCGGACATCAACGGCTGGACCGTTACCGTCCCGCTGCCCGGCGGCGCTGTCACCAGCGCCTGGAACGCGCAGGTCAGCGGCACCAGCGGCACCGTAGGGTTCACCAACGTGAGCTACAACGGACGGGTCCTGGGCCGACAGTCGACCAACTTCGGCTTCCAGGGCACCGGCACCGGTCCGGGCGTGCTGGCCGACTGCGTGACCAGCTGACCTCAGCCGATGCGGCGGCCCGGCGCGGAGGACCACTCTCCGCGCCGGGCCGTTCTCTGCCACCCCAGGTGAACGCGCCCAGGTCGCGTAGCTCACCGAACACCGCGCCAGCTATGTCGGCACGCTGGCGGCCTGTGGTTTCTCGGCATCGTGGCTGCGGGTCGGTCGCTTCGGCCAACTGCTCTGGTCGGGCCTGTGGTTCCTCCCTCTCCTGCGGGACATTTCGTGGCCGGCGAGCAACGCGATCGCCGCGGCTGTCAGCAGGCCACCGAACAGCGGGATGACGCGCACCCCGGCCGTCGCCAGCAGACCCGCGCCGATCAACGAGCCGGCCGCGAGGCCGAAGTTGAACGCGACGCTGAGGCTGGCCGACGCCATGTCGGTGGTCGACGGTGCCACCTGCATGACGCGGTGCTGGATTCCCGCGATCAGCGAACTGAACGACATCCCCGCCACGGCCAGCAACGGGATCGTCAGTACCTTGCTCCCGCCAACCCCAAAGAGGCCGAGCATCGCGGCGCTGAGGAGCCCGAGGAGAACGAGCACGACGGCGAGCGGAAATCGGTCCAGCACCCGGCCGACCGCCCAGGTGCCGGCGACGCCGAACGATCCTTGAACGAAGAGCAGCAGGCCGAGGGATGCTGTGGCGAAGCCGCTGACGTCGAGCAGAAAGACGGTCATGTAGGTGAACGCGCCCATCGCGCCGGTGACCGCGAGGATGGTGGCGACAAGGAGCACGACGAAGCGGTGCCGGTCCGGCATCGGCCCCGTGTCGCCCGCATCCTGTTGCGGTGCGACGCTCGGCAGGAGCAGGGCGACAGCGATGCAGGTGACGAAGCCGAAGATGGCCATCGCGACGAAGGCGGCCCGCCACCCGGCCTGCCCGCCCAACCAGGTACTCAGCGGCACGCCGAGGACCGGGCCGAGGGCGTTACCGATCGACAGCCGAGCCACGATGCGACCTCGGATGTTCGCGGGGAACATCGAGATCGCCACCGGGAAAACCACTGCCCAGAAGACACCGTTGGTGGTGGCGGACACCAGCCGCGCGGCGAGCAGCACCTCGTAGGAGGTTGCGAAGGCCGACACCGTCGTCGCCGCGGCGAACACGCCGAGCGCGCCGGCGAGCAGGGGGCGCCGGGGCACGCGTCGAGTGACCCGGGTGAGGGGGAGCGCCACAACCATGACCACCGCGGCGTACCCGGTCACCAGCAGACCGGCCTCGGACCTGGAGCGTCCCAGGTCTGGCGCGATCAGCGTGAGCAACCCGATCGGAAGCACCTCGGTGGTGACGTAACAGAAAGTGGCGGCGGACAACGCGGCGAGGGCATAGACCGCGCGTCGTTGGTGCGCCATTGGCTACCTCCCAGATCCTGGATGACCGTCGGTGATCCCTGCTAAATGGATTTTGACGGTAGCATAGACGGCTGCGCATCCCTCGTTGTCTCGCCGCCAACCCCTATCTTCACGCCGATGTGTCAAGCCCAGCGAGTCGCGCCTACTCCTGAACTGGAGATGGTGTAACCGTCTTGAGCGGTCTAGGTGGTAGCCTGGCTGACATGCCAATCGACGTGTGCCAGCTGCCGATGGTCGGGGGGCACCCAATGCTGGATCTGGTCAACACGCTGGAGCGCGGGGGCACCGCACCGCACGACTTCCTGTCCGACAGCTCGGCCCTGCTGCGCTGGTCGGTCCAGGTCGGCCTGATCACCGACGCCGAGGCCGACCAGGTTGGCCGGGCGTGGCGCGACGAGCCCGCCGCCGCGCACGCGGGACTGGCCGCAGCGCGGGACATCCGCGAGGGCCTGTATCTCGTGATGCTCGCCGCGATCCCCGACGGGGACGACGGCACGACGGGCGACCCCGTCGCGGCCGGTGCCGCGCTGGTCGGACTACACCAGCGCTGGTCCGGCGCGGCCGCTCGAGCACGATTCGTGCTCGACTCGTCGCAGGTACGGCTGGTCTACGGCACGGTGCCAGCCATGTTGGTGCCCGACCGGATCGCCGAGGCCGCTCTGGACGCCATGCTGACGGCCGACCTGACCCGAGTGCGCCGCTGCCCGGTGCTCGAAGGCGGCTGCGGTTGGCTGTTCCTCGATCGCAGCCGCAACGGATCCCGCCGCTGGTGCCGCATGGCCGACTGCGGCAACGTGGTGAAGGCGCGACGGCTCACCGAACGTCGCCGCACCGCCCGGCCCGCCACCTCGTAGCGGTCGACTGATCGATGCTGTGCGTGGTGAGTCGCCACGGCAGCGGACGCCTGCCGACCTCCTCCTGTCGGTTCCCCCGGCGGTCTCGGGTTGTCGCGCGTGTGCTGGGACAACAGGCGTTCGGGCGGCGGGGTGAACGCAGGCCACTCCCTGCCACCCCAGCTGGACGCCCGGGTCGCTAGACTGGGCCCTCGCGCCCCCGTAGCTCAGGGGATAGAGCATCGGTTTCCTAAGACGACGCTCTATCTGCACCCATATGCTGATGACCTGCGGGTTCCTATTTTGTATTCACTTCAGTGGGTCGCACACGCGCGTTGCTGTGGTCGCTTGCTGAAGATCAGTAGAGCTGACGTAAGTCCTGCTCAGGCCGTACTTTGGTCGGTCCGACACGTTCATGCCGGAATCTGGCGAAGTTGCCGCGCCGCGTTAGTCTACGGTGCCGCGAGAGCCGGGGCCAGCAGCGTGACGGGTTTGGCTGCGCGTGCCGGGTGGTGGTGACCGACCCAGAGGGCTCGTCCGGTGAGATATTGGGCGAAGTCGGGGTGGCCGGTCCGGTTCTGCAGGGCGGCACGGAACTGGTCGTACTCGTCGCGTGGTGTGGCGGGGCTCGCTCGCTGGAGGTCAGCAATCGAGGCGGTGCGTGCGATTGGCCGCGCTCCTGCTGCGGGCTTGGTCAAGCCCGCGGGCTCTTGCGGGGGACGCGCAGGCAGTAATGAGTCCGATCATACTTGGATTGCGACGGGAACGCCGATCTGCTGGGCGACGGGTGTCCAAATGTCGACGTCTTGTTCCGGGGTCTCGATGGATACGGCGAGAGCGTAGCGTGCGCCGGAGTCGCTGCCGTCACGTTTGGGGTTCTCCTTCCACCATCCAGTCACGGGGAAGATGGCTATGGCGCCGCACCCGGCGAGATCCGCCGCTGATCCTTCCCAGATATCGGTATGGAGGGAGCCTGCGGTTCGTTGATTACTCCCGAAGATCCACTGCTTGGCGTCATTGGTGCTACTCGGTCGGCGCTCCTCTTCGGCTAGCGCGCGTTGATTAATGCGCTTGCGGAAAAGATCAGTGGACTCTGTAGGCCGCCGGATGTCGAAGCGAAGGCCGTGGGATGCGTAGCTGTATCTCCGTTGCCAACCGCGGCGTCCGGGGTTGGGCTCGATGAAGTACGACAATGTCACGCGCATCCTGACCTGCGCGGCTCCGAGTCCTGTCAGGACGTCAGTGGGCCATGGCAGGTCGTGAAGGTGCATCTCCCTCATGGTTCCGTCGCGGTAAGGGTGGATTGTGTCCTGAACGATAAGGGTGAGTGCGTCGCTTGCGCTGCGGGTCGCACGATCTAGGCTGGGTAGGCCCATCCCGTATCGTCTGTGGAGCTGATGGACCGCGGCCTTGCCTACCCTGCGGGCTCGGTCGACGCGCTGCTGCATGGCAGTCGTCCACTCCGCAGAATGGACGATCAGGGCACGAACCGTCTCAGGCCAAAGTGTCGGGTAGTCAGCAAGGATCGATGCGGCTAGGTGAGCAGCCTGGGCGGTGGCGGCGCTGGTTGCGCAGGTGGTTGTGAGGAGGCGTGCATCGACGCCTGGGTGTCGGGTGGTCAGCACCTGCAGGGCCTCTGGAGTGTCATAGCTCGTTCCCGCGGGCGAGCAGGCGACGTTGCCGCCTTCGAGCACGATGTCGGGCTTGACCGGCCATCTACGGCTGAACGGGACGGAAGTTCGGCTGTGTGGTGATAGCTCACCGCGGGGGGCAAGCGGTATCCAGCCGTCCCACATTTGCCCTGCGGATGCGAGATTATCCAGGCTTGTGTAGGCCCCCACGGTCAACGCGTTCCACGCTTGTCCGGGGTCCTCGACCGGCTCGACATCGTTTCGGGTCAGGTAGTCCTGCTGGAACTTGGCGCGCTCCACGTTCCCGGCGCTAATGAGGAAGAGGCGACGAGCTGCCTCCTCGGCTTGGTCAAGATAGACCAAGCCGTTGTCGGTGACGTCGATGCTTCTTCCGGCCGCGAGCGCATCGACAGCTGCAGACCACGACGTCGGTTCGCCCGTCACGCGACGGCGGCTGCCGTCCTCTTGGACCGGTCCTGCTTTTGCCGTAACAGCCATCGAGAATACCCGGCGACGCGCAGGGGCTTGGACCTCCACAAGGCTCGCCGCTGTGGCGGTAACTGCACCATGCAGCTCGGGTGGATGCTCCTGAGGAGGCGGCGGTACCAGCTTGACAGACTCCAGGCGGTGCCGAAGCTTTACTGGTCCCGCTGATCGTATGACCTTGCCAAGATCGCCATAGAGAGCGAGGCCGGCCATCTCTGTACCATGGCCACCGTGGTCGTCAAGCCGCCAATTCGGATCGCAAGAGTGGCAGTCGGTTAGGTCGAGTGAGTGTTCCAAGAGCGCATGGTTTTTGTGAACACCGGTATCGAGGATGCATACGGTGGGGGCTTCGGCTGAAGCGGCGCTTGTTCGGTCGACGAGTTGGTCTACCCACTCACGCTGTTCGCTGGCGGGCTCAGAGGCAATTTGTTGCGCGAGTTCATGAGGTTGACGTAGCTCAGCGAGGTCATCGAGCACGTCTAGGGCGGTTGCCAGATCCCGGGCGGTCGCTTCGACCAGGACGACCGTTCGGTCCGAGAAGCCCAGGGTACGCGGGCCCATCCGGACTCTCGCCCGCTCGGCGAACTGCTGAAGACGGCCGATCTCGTTGCCGTCGCGGCGACGCAGCCACACTTCCCACCAGACGCGGGCATCCGGCTCTGGAAATTGCTCTGGCGGATCGGTCCATAGCGCCTCGACTGAAGCTAGCCTAACCGCTGCGATCCGGTCGACGAGGTTGGCGTTCTTCGGCTTGGCGTCATTAGTGGTCTCAGCGTAGCCCTCGAGCTTGGAGAAGAAGTGACCAAGTTTGCCGTCTGGGACGAAGACGGTCGCCTGCTCCACCGGTCCTGTTGGCGTTTCGACTTCATGGACCGAGACCAGTTCTGGTTGGAGACCGCTGCGCTGCGATTCCAGCGATTGGAGTGCTAGGCCGACGCCAGGAAAGCTCTCGAACACTAGATACAGGCCGTCGATTGCTCCTTCGACGGTCGCCTCTCGTTCCGCACGCCTAGCCTGTGCGGCTATGTCGACTTCTCTCAGTTGCTCGGAGAGCCGTTGCGCGTGAGCCTGACGATCCGAGGGTGCCGCCACGGTGCCGTTGTCGCCCCCGCTTCCGGGGCGGCGGTATGGCTCGGCAGTGGCGGCTCGCGTGAGGAGGAGATGGGGGCGGTTTCGAGGGGCCATCTTTACTGCTTCTCGTGGGCCATGTTCTGCCGATCTCGCAGGGCTGCCGCCAGGGTGGCAGGAGTGACGTGCTGCTGACCAGACAGGATGGCCTCCTTGGCGGCTAGTTCGCAGGCGACTGTGATCTCGGCGTGACTCAGGCCTGCTGCGGCCTCGTCGATAGCACTCCACGCCCACTTTTTGGGCCCCATAGTAGCCAACCGATTGCGGATAACAGCCCTGCTGACCTCGGGCGTGGGTAGCGGATACCCGACAACGAGGTCGAACCTCCGGAACAGCGCGCGGTCGAGCAGTTGAGGGTGGTTCGACGCGGCCACCAAGAGGCTGTCCGAGTCCTGCTGGTCTAGGAACTGCAAGAAGGAGTTCAGCACGCGTCGGATCTCACCAACATCGTTGGTCCTGGAGCGCTCTCCCCCAAGAGCGTCGACCTCATCGAACAGGTAGATCCCCCGGGTCTCCGCTAGCGCGTCGAACACAAGCCGCAGCTTTGCGGCCGTCTCGCCCATCATCTTGGTGATCAGGGCGTCCAGGCGGATGGTGAAGAGTGGTAGTCGAAGCTCGCCGGCGAGGCTGCGCGCCGTCATCGTCTTTCCGGTCCCGGGCGGGCCGACTAGTAGGAGGCGACGCAGAGGGTCGAAGCCGTGTTCTCGGAGTCTGTCTTGCTGTCGCTGCTCAAGCAAGACACGCTCCAACCGTTGCCGAACTTCCGGCTCCAGCGCGAGGTCTGCCAAACGCGTGGTCGGGTAGGCGACGCTCAGGAGATCAGCTAGCTCACCTCGTGGTCGCGCGACAGGAACCGGGCGGCTAACTGGCCTGTCTGCCCTCTCAGAAGTTGCTCGGAGTCCATCGACTAAATCTCGCAGCTCTTGGGCGAAGTGCGCTTGACCGCTTCGAGCGGCCTTCGCGGCCACCTGCAGGGCTACCGAATAGAAGCGGGCATCGTCACCCTCGCCATGACTTCTGACCAGGGCCTTGACTTGATCAGCTGTCGCCACGTACGCCGCACCTCCCCCAGCTGCCGTGCATGAAGCCGCCGCAGACGCTGACCTGACCCTAGCGTCAACGACTGACTTCCCTGTGCGACATGACCCAAAATGATCTTGCGTATCGCGACCTTGGCGATTCTCCCACTTGCCGACCAAGCTTAGAGCCAGACAGGTGGCAGGGCCGCCGCGGTTCGGTCGCAAGGAGCCTGCGGGGCAGAGACTTCATCCGGCCAGCGCCACCATCATTGCGGTGATGCACCGGATCAGCAAGGCAGTCCCCGCCGAACACCGCATAGGCCCACCACTGGTCCGAGTGCTCCGGCTCATTACGAATCACCTGGCGGCCCTGGAGCACCACCTCGGCCTCGCACGCGAGTCCGACCTGGCCGACGACAGCGTGGTCCGCTTTCACGACGACCTCAACATCATCGTCCGCCTGCGCAACGGCGCCGAGGTCGGGGCCAGTGTCCGACCTGACCCGGACAAGAAGGAGACCGGCGACGCCACGCTCCAGTTGCACACCAACCGCCTCGCAAGGGATGTTCTCGGCAGGAGCACGACCGTCTGGGCGCCATTGTCGGACTGCAGGACGCCGCCTTCTTCCAACCTGCCAGGCTCATCGACCCGCAGTCTGGCCTGAAGAGGGTCTTCGTCCGCACCAACCGGCGCCTGCAGTGCTGGAGGCAGCCCAGCTGTTCACCGAGCCCAAAGACCTGGCCGAGAACCCCAAACGGAGGAAGCCCGAGCCCTACCTCGGCACCAGGTTTTTGGGGGGCCGGCACGATCCTGCGGGCTTCCGCCTCACCGCCCCGAGTAGGACCGTTGCGCAGCCGTCTCGTATAGCGCTGCGGCGGATTATGGATACTCGGCCCGGATGAGGGTGGCGAGGTGGTTGCCGGCTTCGGTGGTGTCGACAGGTCCGCCGGCCAACTCGGTGGTGAGTGCATCAATCGGGTAGCGGGCAAGTACGTGGTAGCGGACCAGGTACGCCGCAACCGCGGAGACCTGGTAACCGCTCACAGCGGCGAGCAGCGTGTAGGTAAGGACCTGGTCGATGAGACCCTCGAACTGGTGGGTCTCGGTGAGGTGGCCGGTCTTGACTTCCACGATCGTGGCGCCGGCGAGTAGGTCGGCGACCCTCAGCCCATCGAGTAGGGCGGGACCGGCGGTTAGGGGGCCGTAGCTACGCAGCGCAGCACGGAATCCGCTGAGGTAGCTGGCCCAGAAGGCGGCGAATGCTGGTCGGGCGGCACGGGTCGCGGTCGCGCAGATGGCGATGGTCCGGCGATGCCGCAGCGGACCTTGCAGCGTGGCATGGGCCCCGTCCGGCGTGGTGATGGGAAGCTGTCGCAGGGCTTGTTCGAGGATGGTGAGCACGCTGCCCACCGTGAGCAGGCGGGCACCTGGCACTTCAGAGTTGGTCCTGCGCCACGCCGCGTCGCCTCTCCGGTGGTCGGGCCGGTATCCGGCGGTGGTGAGGAGGGTCTGGCGCTCGGTCTTGGGCAGGCTGGCGAACAGGTGTGGGTACGGCGGGGTGTCGCACAGGTCGAGTGCGAAGGTTTTCTCGATAGCGTGGCCGAAGTGTCGCGGATTCGGCGGGCACACGGTGATCGGCGCAGGAGCGCGGCGGATGCGGTGGCGTAGGTCGGCGATTAGCTCCTCGCGGTACGGGAAACGGCGGGCAAGCCACCGTTTCGACGACAACGGCTCGAGGTCGGGGCGGGACGCATCCATCGGACACTCCTCGGCAGGAGGGCACACCAGTGCGGCTTCCAACACGGCCTGGTCAATGACCGGCAGGCAGCCTGCGGCGGGAAGGACAGCAAGAACGACCGGCTCATGCGTGAGCGCGTGGAAGAGGTGTGAGCGCTGCCGCTGGCGGGGTCTCAGCCCTTCGGCATCATCGGCCGATGTCGGGCTCCGCTACTGCAGGGCGGCGTGGTTAAGAAGCGTTCGGTCACACGAGCCGAAGCCGCTCAGTAACTCTACGCGACAGCAGAGTTCAGGGATACCCGTGTAGATGCCGGCGGTCACGACCAGCGGTACTCCAGACGCAGACCCTGGCCGACGAAGCGATACCGGCCGCGGCTCGCAGGGTCGAACGGGTTCGGGAGCATACGGATTTGGCGGTTCTCATTCATGACGTTGGTGATCACTAGGAGCCGCCACCGCCGGTTCCGGGCGTTCTCCTGCGCTGCGATGACCTGAGTTTCGCCCAGCTCGATTCGACCGCCCTCGGCGAGGGTGGTCTTGACCTCGTAGTACCAGGTGCCGCGCCGGCCGGGGACTTCAAAGTCCCAGCCCAGGCTGTCGTCACCGGTGCCGGGGTAGACCCGCTCACGGTATCCCGACACCCAGCATTCCGGGCTGAAGTCGGCACCGTACTGCCGCTCCAGCCATCGATAAGCGAACCACTCGCCAGCGAACCCCACTCCCAGCTTTTGCAGGCTTGACAGCTCAGACGCGAACCCACCGCCGAAGCCGCCACCCGCGATCCGGCCGCCGGGGCCGGACCGGGCGTCGGTTTCCTTGAGGCCGGTGAACCTGCGTGGAGTGGCCAGGAACGCGGGTGTTCGGTCCAGTGAATTGTCGAGAGCCGCGCGTAGCGAGGTGAAGCTGTCGTCGAGGTCGAATGGTTTGTCGTCGATGTTCACGGTCCGCCGCTGTCGTTCCCGTTCGGCGCGTTGCTGCCGCTCCTCGGCTTTCTGGCGGTCGAGGTCGTCGGGGGTGAGACCAAGCGCGTCAACGTCGTCGGTCGCGGGCATGTCCGTCGGCCAGACGCCGAGAGTTTGCAGCCAGCGGGGCACGTCTGGAAGCGTCAGCATGGCGAAGTCGAGGGCGCCGGCCGAGTCGAGCGTTGCGCGCAGCGCCGGGCCTGCCGACGCCTCGTCTGTCCACGGCGCGGGGACCGGGCGGCTGTGCCGTTCGAGCCAGGCGCGCACGAGTTTGGCCAGCCTGCCGGCGGCGGTGTCGACCAATTCGGCGTTGGCCTTGGCGCAGTCGCTGCGGCGGAGCAGAGGGGGGCCGCTGTCTGGCGGCTGTTCGCCCAGCCGCGCCGTGAGTTCTTCCTCGACGCGCGCCGCCATGAGATCGGTCGAGAGGACGTCGACGGTGGTGCCCCACTCCGGGTCCGGGGCGAGCAACTCAACCCGCCGGAGCTGGGGCCAGTCCGGCTGGGGGTCGCCGGCCGCGAAGCGGTCCCACCGGTGCCAGCGCAGCCGATCAAGTAGGGAGTCGCGATGGTGGCGTACGTAGTCGGCGAAGTCCTCGGAGTGCTGCGCGCCGTAGTCGATGAGCGGATAGCGCCCGCCCATGCCGGACAGGGTGGCGTTGAGTTCGCGTACCGGGATCTTCAGCTGCTGCTGGAGCGCCGCGAGCGTCGGAGCGTCGAGCGCGGCGGCAAACAGCTCGTCCGGCTCGTGGTCGAGTCGGTCGGCCAGCGCAGTAAGCCGGTCTCGGGCCTCCTGCTCGCTTTCCATCGACGGTGAGTCGGGGTCGAACGGCGCGGCCGACTCGGCGTGCAGGTAATGCGCGACGACGGGATAGAGCCTATGTAGTAAGGGTCGCAGGGAAGATTGGATTCGCCGCGCCATCGTCCGGACGTCCTCGGCCGTGACGTCGCATATCTCGGCCACGTCGTCGTCGGCGAGTTGGGCGACGGGGATGCCGACCCGCCGGGTCCGCTCTGCGGCCCACCGGAAGGTGCGGGCGTAGTCCCGCCGGCCGATGAGGTATGCCAGCGGCTCCGCCATCGCCTCCAGCATGTCCCAGTCCAGCTCCGTCTCCGCGCCCTCGACGATCAGGGTCGGATGCGCGGTGTGCGGCATCGGCAGCACCCCGTGCAGCCGGTCCGGAAGCCGCCGGGTTGCCTCGCCGAGGCGCACCTCGACTTTGCTAGCGAAGGCGACCCGCACCCGCCGCAACGCGTCGAGCGTGTCGTCGAACGCCCGCTGACCGAAGCGGCTGAACTGGCTGCGCTGGTGGTCGAGCAGCGTCGCCACGAACAGCGGCAGCCACGGCAGGATGCCGACGATCGGTCGGGCGCTGGCGACGGCTGGCGGGCCGAACTCATGTCCGTCCAGCAGCACGACCGGCGTGACACCGCTGGCACGTGAGACCCGGTCGCCGAGGCGGCGGCGCAAGATGGCGGTCACCGTCTCGGGATGCGCGTCTACTTCGAGGACCCGCCACCCGAAGTCGGCCATCAGCCGGAGCAGGCTCTGCTCGTCGTCCCGCGACGCGACTACCACGTCGGGCGGCTCCTGGTCGCCACCGGCTGGCTCGATCGGCAGGGCTGTCGACGAGCCGCCGACGTCGACAACGAGGTAACCCCGGGTGTCCGGCGGGAACGGCTCCACCTCGGCGCCACGGGCGGCACAGGCCGCCCACGCCGCCCGGTACGTGTTGTGGAACTGCGCCGCATATATCTCGGTAACCGCGCCGGTGTGAAAGAGCGCGCCCAGGTGGCGCACCAGACGCGGAGCGTCGCCCTCCCGGCCCCACACGCCCAGACCCAGCTCCGTCAGCCGCCGCAGCGCCACCGGGTCGTCGTCGAGCAGATCCCGCACCGGCTTGGCGAGCAGCGTCGCGAACCGCGGCGGCACGTCGTCACTGCGAACCGGAAACGTCCAGCACTCGGCTGGCCTCGCGAAAGCCCCGCCGCTCTGGCCGAGTCGTTGCGTCGGCAACCAGGCCGCCGTACGCAGGAACGCACCGAGCGGCGTCCGTCGCCGTTGCGGGTTCTTGTCGCCGGGCCGGTCGCGTTCCCAGACGGTCGCCAAGGCGTCGGCCGGCCAGGCGCCCTTGAGTCCGCGCAGGATCTGCCGTGCCAGGTGCACGCGCACCCGGTCGGTCAGCCGTTCCCAGTCGGCCTGTCCCGGCATCCACCAGAGCGGGCCTTTCACCACGTAGGGGGTGGACGGATACCACGCAGCGGACGTCGTCGGCAGGACCTTCGCCCACTGGTCGCGGACCGGATCGGGCAGCCCGGGCACGGTCGAAAGCCGATCGCGGGTCAGGTTGCTGCCGTAGATCCCGCGACCGTCGGATACAGACTTGAGCGGCACCACCTCGCCAACGCCGATGCGCCGCAGGAAGGCAACCCAGTCGGCAACATGGTCGCCGGCTCGCATGACCTGCGCCGGAGGTGCCAGCATCCGGCCTGCGAGCGCGTACAGCTCAGCCGACCGGTCCTCTGGAGTGGCCGCGATCGCGGCCAGCTCCTCGCCGGTGGTACCCGGCCAATCGGACGAGAACAGACAGTCCTTGGCGGCCATCCAAGCGCCGCTCGCGGTCGGCAGTCGCAGGCTCATGGCGGCCAGGTTGGTCTTGATGCGGGCACCGCTGCGGCTCAGGTTGAAGACGAACGTCAGCGCGTCCCGGGCGACCCGCTGCGCGCGGCTGTCGGCGAGCACGGCACGGATGTGTTCGAGGATGCCCCGCGTCTCGAAGCCGCGCACAAGCCGATTCTCCTGCAGGAACTTGCGCGCCGGGGTCTGTTGCCGGTTGACGTGCCAGGTCAGATCGCCGTGCAGGTAGAACAGCCGGCTGGACAGGCTTGCCGGCAGCGACAGGTCGACGCCGGGGTCGACGTCGTCCTCGTCGGCGATCCGCTGGGTCGTCGGCGGGAAGAACGGCGCGGCCTCCCGGCTCGCGGGCGTCTCGTCGGCCCGCCGGCCGGCGCACGGCGCGAGCTCGCCCGAGTCGGTCAGCAGAATGCGCCGCGCCCGCAACGCCTCGGGCGCCTTCTCGAAGAGGCGCGCGACGTCCGCGTAGGCCTGGTCCCAGTCGCTGATCGGGCTGCGGTCGCGCTGCATCACCGCCATCATCTGCTCGACCCAGCCGGCCAGACGCTCCGGCTCCGGCGTCACGTCAAGTCCGAGCCGCGACAGCAGGCTCCTCAGCCGCGCCTGCCGGCGCATCGGCAATTCCCGCAGGAACTCGGCGCCGCTGGCTGCTGTCGCAAACGCTGCGGTCAGCATGCCTGTGTCGGATACTGGCCAGCGCCATGCCGCAGCTGGTGTGAGCCAGCGGCCGGCCGCCTGCGCGGGCAACAGCGGGCGTTCGCCCAGCGGTCGGCCCTGCTCCTCCGCGCGAGAGGTGAGCAGCCCCAGACGGTCGTCGTCCCAGCACAAAAGATCGAGCACAGCCGCAGGGGCGGCGTCGTCCGGCCAGCCGGTGAGCGCCTCGGCCGCGTCGAGGCAGAGTCCCGCCGCCGAGGTGAGCAGCAGCCGGTTCAGCGGGTTCGTCTCGTCGATGTCCGTGCGGGACAGGTCGGTGAAGAACGGCGCGTTGAGGTGCCCCGCGAACGGCGACGGCGCCTTACGGCCCATCGGCAGGAAGGTGTAACACCGGCCGACGTGCGCGTCCGCAGGTCCGTACGGCACCGCGACCGAGACTTCGACCGCCGCCGTCGACTCGGCATACCTGGGGTCGAGCTGACGCCGGTCGATCGCTTCCTGCACCGCACGCCGGTAGGCGGCCGGATCGACCCGCCGAGACAGCACCAGATATGTGCCGTCCTCGTCCATCGTCACAAGGTCGCAGGTGAAGTCACCGGCCGCCACCGGCGCGCTGCTGCGTACCCGGGTCAGCACCCGCTCCTCGCTGGCGGAACCCTCCTCTCTCCGGACCGTGACACTTTCCAGCCGCTTCAGGAACAGCATGAGCGGCACCTCTGACGCTTCAAGCTCGTCGAGGCGCTCGGCCACCGCATCGACGGCGCCCTCGTCGAGCGGCAGCCGCACCACGGTGGCATAGCCGTCGGCCCAGAGCGTGGCCACCCGAGCGGGCGTCCCCTCGGCCGGCAAGGTGATGCTGTAGAGCGAAACCTCGTCGATGATCTGCCGAGTGAGCACCGGATCTGCGCCGACCAGCCCTGGCACGTCATCCTCGGTAGCGAACCGGAAGCAAAACCCCGGATCTCCGCTGTCCAGCGTGCTGTAGACCTCCGGAGTCGCGCATATCTGGAGCACGCTCTTGAAGCCGACACCCTTGTTGCCGATACCCTCGCCGATCGGCTTGTCGCTCAGCCCGAGTGAGCGGATCCGCTGGGCGTTGCTGGCGGTGAACCCGCGCCCGGTGTTGGCGACGTAGAGAGTGCCGTGTGTGCCGTCGCCGCGCGCCAGCACCACCGCGATGCGCCCGCTGCCGGCGTCCGGCGGCTGCGCGTCGTACCCGTTCTGAATTAGCTCGAACAGGAAGCGGCCGCCGTACTCCCGCATCGTCTGGCCGATCATGCTCTTCTGGCTGCGCGCGAAGTCCTGATCCTCCCGGGTCATCAGCTGGGCCCGGACGAGGCGCTCGGCCCGGTCACGCAGCTGCGCGTCGGCCTCGGCGCGTGAAGCCGGCCCGGTACCTTTCATCTGCTCTGTCTCCTCCGGGGTGGAACTACCGCCTCTTGCGTTCCAGGCTGCTGCGGAGGTTCTTCGCGCCCATCTCCGAGACCCCGGCGTGTGCCAGGGCATACCCCACAGCGGTGTCGACGTCGATCAGCCCGCCGCGCAGCACGGCGTCCAATACCTTGCGGGCGTGCTCACGCTCGTGACTTCCGGTCCAGTTGTTGTGCCCGCCGAAGAGCACGGCACGGTCGAGAGCCTTCTGCGCCTCGGGGTCCAGCACCGGCACCTGCGGATACACCCCGGACAGGTCCTCTGCCTGGGTTCCGGCAGCCCATCCGGCCAGGGGGGTCATCGCGCTCTCCAGGACCACCAGCGCCGATCCGCGCGCCAGGTCAGCCGCTCGTCGCAGGGACCGGGCGTCGGGGTGGTAGGCCATCAAAGCACCACGTGGCCGGTCTCGGTCGAGCGGGTAGCTGAACCGGTAGCGGCTCGCCAGCCGGTGGACCGGGCCAGGGCCCCCATGCGCCTTCGCCGCGTTGTAGAACACCACCGGGGTAACCCCGTCGGCGGCAGCCTGCTCCTCGATCCACTGCACCGCAGTCTGCTCGAGTTCCTCCCACCGCTCCAGGTTCTCGTCGACGTCAGGGATCCACGCGGCTACCCGCAGCAGGCTCGGGTGCTGCCGCCAGGGATTGTCCGGCTGATCGGTCACTCCACGCCTCTTTCGTCAGTCACTCGTGGCCAGTGAACCAGCAGGGTCCGACATGGAGCCAGCCGTCGAACGGCCTGAGGTTCCCCGGTGCGTCGAGGGCGGCCGAACGGGAAGCCGCGGGCGTGTGGGCCCTGAGAGTGTCAGGGGCGGGGTGTCTACTGGAGCCGCCCCTTGCTCGGGAGTACCGGTCGGACTTGACCACCACGGGTCAGTTTCAGGTGGAGCCGACAGTTCGGCTCGTTCTTCGGTCCGGGCTGCCATATACGGCCGTGTCCAGCTCCATCGAGTACGCCGTGCCCCTTACTGTCGGGTGGTGCAGCGATGGGATTCGCTCAATGAGCGGCAGCTCGACCTGCTTCGCCGGATCCACGGCGGCGATGGCCTCAGCGGCCCGGACGGCATTGCGTACCGCCGGTCGGCGCGTGCGCTTCAGGACCGGAACCTGGTGACGGTGACACGCAAGGCAGGGGTGTGGAGGGCGTGCTCGACTGATGCCGGTCGCTTCTACCTTGAGCATGGTCACCATCCCGATCATCCCGACCACCGTGCTTCCCTCCCGCGGTCGGAGACGCCGGCACCCGACGGCATCGCCGGCGGCGCTTCGTCGGCGGACCTGCTGCGATCGGCTTGCGAACTGCTCGACCGCCTGCAGCACGGGGGCGGCATGGTCCGTATCGAGAGTCCCGACAGTGGAACGCGGGCCCGGTACCGGCGGATCATTCACGCGATCAAGCAGCAGGGACTTGTGCCATCGGGTCACCATCTGCGCCACACTGGCCGCGACGCCGGGGACATCGTCATTCGCCTGTACGCCGATGCCGGTGCGGACGAGACCGACTGGAACCGGATCCGGCTCAACACCCGACGTGTCACCACCGACCCGCATGTGGCGTTCAGCGCCCTCGAAGCCGATCCGACCAACCTCGCCGTCAGCCCGGGCCTACTGCCCCGGGCGTTGCTGCTGATCCGGCAGCTCGCCGGCGAGGCGGCCCGGCGTGGGCACCGGCTCGGGCTTAACACCAAGGCGAAACACCCGCGGGTGTTCCTCCAGGCCGGGCAGGTCCGACGCACGGTCACCCTGACCGAGGAACGCGACCAGGTCCCGCACGAACCCACCGCCGAGGAGTTGAAGGTGCTGCGCCTGCGGCCGTGGATGAAACCCGCGGAGTTCGACGTCGTCGACTCCGGCAGGCTCCGCTTGGAGATCGCCCGGGCCGGACACGACAACCGGGACACCTGGACCGACACCGCACGCGTACGTCTGGAACAGCGCGTCGCGCAGATCATCCAAGGGTTCGAGGCTGGCGTCACCGCCGACGAACAGCAACGGCGGGCAGCCGAAGCCGCGCGGGAGAAGGCCGCGGCCGAGCACCGGCGGCGGCAGGAGGAAGCCGCGGCCGAGCGCAGACGGCAGGAGGAGGCCAGCCTCGCGCAATGGCACGCCGCGATGGCCGACGCCCGCGTCCGGGCCGCCGAAAAGATCCGCGCGGAAACCTTCCGCAACGCCTACCAGGCGTGGACCACCGCAGCTGACATCCGCGCGTTCTGCAGCGCCCTTGAACAAGCGGCCGAGGGCAGGACCGGCGCCGGCGGGTACCTCGCCAGCTGGGTCGCGTGGGGCAGGACCGCCGCCGACCGGATCGACCCCATCCGCAGTCCCCGCGTGCTGGCTGACATCAACTACAACCCCGAACCCGGACCCGACGACCTGCGCCCGTCCCTCAATGGCTGGAGCCCGCACGGACCACGCAAGGAGCACCGCCCTGATCACGACCGGCAGGCCCACGCCGGCACCCGCCGGCAAGCCGATTCGTGGCACCACGGGCTGCTCGACCGCGCCCGCCTGAAGTGCGTGCCCACCTCAACCGTCACCACACGCCGGCCGGATGCGCACGAGCCTGCGCTGGGACCTGCCGCCATCGCGGCGCGAACCGCCAGCACGACCCGGCACCACGCAACAAGCGACGCTTACCCGAAGGACGGCTGGATGAGAATCGACCCCTCCCGCTTCACCGTGGGCGACGAATGGGCGTACCGGCAGTCGGACCCCGCACCGTCCGAACGCGTCCGCATCCTGGCCGTCGAGCCGAAGAAGACCAGCGCCCGCCTCGAGATCAGATTCCTCGACGACCCCGACGAACGGGTGGAGAAGGTCCCCGGGTCGCGGCTGCGGGTGCCGTGGAGCGAAGTCGGGACCTTCGACGCGCTGATGGCCAACTGGCAGCGCATCGACGACCTGAGCCTCGACCGCACAGAGGAAGCCTGCGTCGAGGAGATCTTCGGCCTCTTGATCAGCGATGACGTAGCCGAACTGCTCTGGTCCCCGGTGTCATGCGCCACCGACATCCGCGACAGAGCCCGGCTGAGCGAGATCATCGACGGCCCGACCGACGATATCCTCGCCTCGGCTGAATGGTTCGACCACGACGGCCGGACCATCCTGTCACCGGCCGGCACCCTCCAACTGGTCGAGGCCGCGTGCCACGCCCATCCGACCCAGGTCCTCGACCTCGTCATCGAGCAGGAAGCCCAGTCCCGCCACAAATGCAAGTTCGGCGATGAGCATCGCGTCGGCCGCGACAGCCGGTCGACGACACCGGAATGGGAGTACGACTGGTACCGCCGCCACGACCGGCCCCGTCATGAACTACTGCGCCAGTGGTGCGGCCACCGGGCAGTTACCTACCACGAACGGTTCCTCGCCGGCGAAGCCGAAACCCACCGCCTCGACATCCTGGTAACCGACCTCCTCAAGGCCCTGGACAACCTCGGCGAACACGAACAGGCCGCCCGGTTCGCCGAGGAACACGAACGCGACCGCATCACACCCCACACGATGCGCCCCGTCGTCGAACGCCCCCTAGACCCCTCCGAGATACCCGTACGCGAGATCAAGGTCAGGCGCCGCTGGTGGTGAACGCCCGTCGCACAAACGGTTCCGATGTTCAAGTGCTTCTCCCCAAGCTCCAGTTCACCGGCACCCAGATGAGCGTGGTGGTGGCCGCCAGCGGATTCCAGAGTGGTGCCGATGACTGCGCCAAGGCCCACGGCATCGCGTGCGTACGGCTGGTCGACAACGCCTGGATGTACATCTCACGTCACACCGTCACGACGCCCCACCCGCGCTCACCGGCGCGTACACCGGCTACGCGATGACGCCCGACGCCGAGGGAGAGTACGAGTTCACCCCGCTGACCGGCAGCGCCGAGAACAGACGCTCAGCGTTGATCACAACGGCCTAACCTTGTCTGACGGCGCCATTGCCACTTGGCGAGCCGATCCGATCCGCCGGGCTATGACACCGAGCGAACCAGCCGGCGTCCGGGCAATCAGGCCCAGACTCTGGCCTCCCTGGCGAAGCACGGCCAGGGCCGCGTGCCGGCAGCGAACTCGCCGCTGAGCATCGCGGCGACCTGCTGGCTCCAGGTGCGGAGATCGATCAGCTCGAGCATCAGCTCCGCGATCGCGGCGAAGTTCAGGGGTGTCGACCAGAGCCGGTTGCCCGACCGTACGGCGACGTTCAACAACGGCTTCGAGGGGTCCTCGGTGCCGTCGAGACGCTGCAGCCAGGACCCTTCGACACCGGCGTTGGCCAGCGAGTCGATGATCCTGTTCGGGTTCATGCAGACGGCGAAGAACATGCCGTCGGCGATGAGGCTGGCCGCGACCTCGGGTTCGATCGGGTAGATCGCCCAGGGTGGGCGCACGAGAGTACGACCGGCCTGGTCGATGCTCAGCAGCGTCAGCGTGTGCCCAGGGTCGTCGGCGCCGATGCGGCGGCGGACCCGGGCGAGTTCGGCGCTGAACCGAGTCCCGAACTCCTCAGCGGTGTACCGGCCGGCGGCGGTGAACTGACTGGCCGCCACGACCGCGCGGCCGGACGAGACCACGCCTCCGGCGATACCCGTCCGCGCATGCGCCAAGCCGAGGATGTCACGTAGGCCCGCCAAGTCGGTGCGGTAGTCGATGGTGGTGCGCACCGGTGCGTAGCCGCTGGGCAACTCGCCGGTCTCGTCGGCGAGGACCTGCGAGGTGTCGGCCAGCAGCCGCTCCTGGGCAGGAACTCGATACCGCTGGTTGGTCTTGATCTCGCGGAGCCAGGCCCAGCCGTCACGGTCGAGGACGGTGACGTCGCCGACACGGATGACGTTGGTCAGGTCGTGGTGCAGCACGAACTCACGGTTCTCGCGCCACGCGGTCTCGATGACCTCGAGCTCTGCGGCCAGGCCGGTCTTGCCGTACATCGGGCCGGGGGCGTCGGCGCGCGACAGCGCCACGATGATGTTGCGCTGGTAGCCGAAGACTTTCCAGGCGAGTGCGTCCGCGATCGACTTGAGCTGGCGCCAAATCCGCTCGTAGACGTCGCTCTCCAATATCCAGGATTCCCGGTCGGTACGGTCGAGGGATGTGCCAAGTTCGGGTGCGTCAGCGGTGAGGCAGCGGTGCCTATCCAGTCGTTTGATCTGCCGGCTGATCGCGGAACGACGCTGCTCGGTGTCGAGGACCATGCCACGGAGCCGACTCTGGAAGTGGTACAACTCCTCGGCAGAGCGGCAGGCGCGTAATGTCCGGATCAGATCGATCAAGGCGCGCAGGGTCTCCTGGTGCGCCGGATGCGTCAGGATGAGGTCGATCTGATCGCCGTCCGCACGATCCATCAACGTGGCGCGCACCGTGCCTCCTGCACTGCCGACCGGATGGCATTCGCATCATCCGGACAGCTCACCGTATCGGCAAACGAGTTCGCCGCTGCGTAGCGCCGGCGGCACTGTGCCCGCGCCGGAAGCGACCCGCGGCCAGTGACATCACGGCGATGTGCAGAAGAGCGTCGACAGCGGCGAGCCTGTCGCGCCGCTATGGACATCCGGTGCGTTGCGGTGTGGCATCCGCGGTCGTCGCCTCTTCCATAGGCGCTCAGGGAGTCGCGAGCTGTGTCAAGCGCTTCAAGTTGCCCACGCCCTCGGCCGACAGCACGTCGCTACGTCCCTGCTCATCAACCAACGCTGACGAGCCGAGGGATCGGCCAGCCCGAGGGTTGCCGTTTGGTCGTCGTGAGAGGACGTGGTCGCGGCGAGCGGGGCTTCAGACACCGCCCGTGCCCTGCCAATGGTTGCCGGTAAGGGCTACCACAACCGCTGGGGGCACAGCATCACGGAACTGTCGTACCCGGCACTGAGCATGTACCTGTGCCTCTTCTCGCGATGGTCGATGGCGTACGGACGGTCAGCACGTTGCTGTCCGACGAGCAATGGCAGTCGCTACGGACGGACGTTCGAGCGGGCCGGTGTTCCGTGCGGCTGCCGTACTGCGGCGTTGTGGCGTACCTGCGCACGAGCAAGCTCGGTGTGCGGCATTTTGCGCACAGGGCAGCGAGCGACTGCGCGAGCCATTCAGCCGAGACCGGTCAGCACCTTTACGCCAAGAACATCATCGTGCAGGCCGCTCGGGCAGCCGGATGGGACGCCGAACCGGAGGCGCGTGGTGAAGGTTGGGTCGCCGACGTATTGGCCACTGGAGGGATGAGCAAGTTCGCATTCGAAGTCCAGTGGAGCGCGCAGACCCGGGACCAGTTCGAACACCGTCAGCATCGGTATGCCGCCGACCGTGTCCACGGCGTGTGGTTCACCCGGTACGAGCGCAGCGTCCCGCTTCCACGACGCGACCTGCCCGTGTTCCACACCGCCTTCGCTGCCGACAGCGTCACCACGGTCGTCAACGGCACCGCGATGCCGTTGGCCGACGCCGTCATCGGTCTACTCACCGGCCGGATCGGTTTTCGTACCCACGTGGCGACCGGCCAGCCGGCCATCACGCAGGTGTCCTGTTTCGAGTATCCCTGCTATCGGTGCAGTGGTGTCTCGCTGTTCTGGGAGGTCGAACGGGAGGTCATCGATGGACCGTGCGGAACGAGAGCCGAGATCCGCCATGCGTTGATCTGGGCACAGGACCGCCCGGAAGCCCGGCCCGACGTGCGTCGCCGCGTGGCGATGGAGGCGGGTCGTCTGGGCGTGCCGCTCGCCAATCTCGGTTCTCGCTACAGCGCGACCGCCAGAGGTTCCTACACCGCCTTCAGTTGCCCTTCCTGCAACGCCTTGTTTGGAGACTGGTATCTGCGGGAGTACGTGATGGAAGCCCGAGCCGAGGACGCGTTCCTCCTCGTCACGTTTCCAGGCGGCGGCGGCCGGATCGAGCAACCACACTGGTGCCGCGATGCCGGGCAGGGCCAGTGCGTTGACCGTGAACAGGCGGCTGCCCTAACCGGCGGGCCTGATCTCGCCCCAGCGACGCACCGTCATCGATGACCACTCGACCGACGATCGAGTGGCTGGTGACGATCCGCCCGGCGTGCCGTGCTTCGTTCCCGCTGTACTGCAACGGTCGTCGACATCCGATCACCCACGGATCACCACGCGATCGTCGCCGACGCTGTCGCGCGAGATCAATCGTCTACCGCACCAGTTTGAGGACCGGTCGCTGGTCGGCTACGCCCAGCAACATTCTCACCCAGGGCAGCGGCCACGCGAGCTCTTCGGCGAGCGCCTGCATCGTCAGGCCGTTGCCGGTAGCCAGGTCGAAAGCTCGGCTGAGCATAGCCGGCTGCTCACCCGGATAGGCAGCCGCGGGTTCGGCACGGAAGCCTGGCTGATCGGCCAAGAGGTGCAGTCTTTGGTGTGCACGGCTGGAGGCGGAGTCGGACAACAGCCCCAGCTCGCGACATCGGTACAGCAACGACTTGACCGAGACTCCCCACTCGCCTTGAAGCTCGACGAGTTTGCCGAGGTCGGCGCGGCCGGGGAGGGCGGGCAGGATGCTGTTGCGGGGCGTGAGGAACTCGGCCGCGAAGGTGTCGGCTTCACGTTCCTGTTGGATGTCACCGGGCGCGGTGTCGCCATGGAGTACGAGGTGGCCGAGTTCATGGGCGGCACTAAAACGATGGCGGTAGACGTTGTTCGCGCGATTCGGGGTCAAGACCGCAATCGGCCGGGGCAGGCGTGAGGTGGAGAAGGCGTCGACGGTGGTGGCGTCGTCGTCAGCTGGTGGAGTGACGGTGACGATGCCGTGGGCTTCCATCCGACGGACGAGGTGACTGATCGGCCCGTTGCCGAGTTTCCAGTGGCTGCGTAGCGCTTGGGCCGCGGCAGCTGGGTCGCGGGGAAGTTCGGTCCCGGAGTGCACCTCGCCGCCGGCGAAGCCGGGTAGGTCGATCCAGGGAAGCTGGACTCGCTTCTCCAGCGCGTAGGTCAGTTCCCACACCAGTTCGGTGAAGGAGATCGCCTTCGCCCGCTGATATGCCCGCGTCGCTCGCAAGCTGCGGAAGTGAGCCATAGATGCGTCGAGGCGGGCATGGGGGCGGCCTCTGAGGAAGAACGGCGGAGGCACGCTGAGGAATTCGGCGAGTGGCCCGATCAACTCGGGTCGGGGTTTGGTGAGTCCGAGCTCGTACTGTCCGATGGCCGCTGCCGTGACGCCGATCCGGTCGGCGAGTGCTCTCTTGGTCATGGCTGCGAGTTGCCGGGCCTGGGTCAGCCGGCCGGGGTCAAATCCGTCGGCGATGGCGGCGGGTGTTGCCGTCCCACCAGCGGCAACAATCGGTGTGATGAGTCGGAGTTGTTCGTGCTTACGCATTGCCGTTGTTCGCGGTGGGCTTTCCCGACCCCGGCTCCCGCTCAGCCGTCGGCGCCGCTACCGGACGCGAGTGCGTCGGGAAGTCGAGCGCGGGCAGGTCACCCTCGTCGAAGGCCCGCCCCGAGCCGCCAACCTCCGCCAGCCCCGAGAACGCGCCGGTGGAGCCTTCCGGCGTGGCGCCCTTAGCCGCTGGCAGCTCCTCCGGCTGGCCGACAAGCCAGGCGATCGTGCCGTCGGACTGCATGAGGCCCTCACCCCACCAGGACTTCAGCAGGCCGGCATCGGCGTGAGCAACGTAGGGCACGTAGATGATCTTAGTGGCGGGGCTCAGGTGAACAAGTTCGTTGACCACTGCGACCGGGTCGAACTCGAAGTCCTCGCCCAGAAGGCTCAGGAGGTCATCCGGCGGCTGCGCTGCGGAAAGTGCAAGCGACAGGTTCCGGCCGATCTTCGTCGCCAAGCGGGCCTGCTTCACCGGCACGTTCAGGTTGTCGGCGAGCTTGAAGGGCAGCAGCAGCCGCTCCCGGACGACCATCAGGTTGTACGAGGCATTCGGCGGCCGGAACTTGTACGCCCCCTCAAGGCCTACAAGTTGCTCCTCCAGGGACTTGTACGTTGCCGGCCACATGCCGCCGTACGGCTGCTTGGACGGTAGACCTGACATCTCCTGGATCAACACAGCCCGCTGCTGCGCGTGGTGCAGCCCTTCCACAAGGCCACGCCGCACCACCTCAGCGTCCTGCCCGAAGTGTGACCGCGCCCAGGCCGAGACCGGCGATTCCTCGCTCAACTAGCCCTCCAGAGAGACTGACACTTCAGATCCAGTCAGGACTCTAGCGCATCCGCTTTAGTTTTGTGCATGACGTGCCCACCGCGGGGTTCCCTCGCTGCAGCACTCACCGAAGGGCGCTCGTCGGCTGGGGTGAGCGCCCCGGGCCGACGAGGGCTGAAATATCGGCTCACTCCCGAAGGCCGCCACCGACCGGGCGGCGTGCATCAGCGTCCGATGGGCCCCCGGCCACCACCCGTCCGCAGGTGGGTCGGATCCGCGCATATGAGGGCGAGGTCATCGACTACAGCCTCTTGGGCCGCACTGCCCCACTCCCCGGCGGGCCTCCGACGTTGAGATACTTTGCCTCTGTGTTTCCTTCCGGGCCTGCGTTCCGTTTCCCGCCGAGCTGGGTCGATGAGCTGCACGACGCGGTTGGTTGGTGGACCCGTTCTGATGACCAGCCGTGGGGCCGGGCCGGCGCTGTGGCTCTGCCGCTCGCCCTTTCGGAGGTTCGAAGCTGGATCGCCGGGCCGTTCAGCGGTGAGCGGAAGCAACCGTGGAGGTCGGCGATGGAAGACCTCCGCCTTGCCGCCGGCAGGTGCGGCCAGCATCTGCGGACGGAACTGGGCCAAGATCTTCTCGATGTGGACGACCAAGCGCAACGGCTCATCGCGATCGTCTCGCAGAAGGGAAAAGTCGACGGGGCGGTGGGCGGGTGGTTGGCGGGGGCGCCGGCGCCAAGGGCGACGGTAGAGAAGCTGCTGGCCCGGCTCACGGAGCCGGCGATAGCTGTGGCGGCCTGGCGCGACCTGGTGGACGCCTGCCGGACGAGCGGAATCTCCGCCGACGACCTCGGCAGCCGCCGCGACTTGTTCCGTTCACTGCTGTCCAATGCCGAGATCAACCTCCGCATCACCGGGCGGATCCTGGCCGGCGTACTGCACGACAGCGCCGCCTTCGTGACCGAGGCCCGTGTTCATATCGGTGATCTCGATCGGGACGACGTGGCGACGTGGCCAGGTCTTGATGAGGCGGCCGGGTTGGACGAAGCCGCGCGACTCGTACTGTGTGAGCAACTGATCGCTTCGCGTGCGCACGGCGGCCATCACGTCGTATGGCTCGCGTTCGGCCAGGCCCACATCGGCACCTCGTACTTCGCCGTGGGTCCGGTCACCTTCTACTGCGCGCCGATGATGCAGGCCATGATCGGCGTGACCGGGCCAGGAAAGGAGTGGGTGCCTGCCGAGCTCCGTCGCACCGACGGGTGGCTGAGGCTTAAGGACATCCCCAACGACGACGGCCTCGTCTTCGCCCGTGTCGATCTGGGTCATGGGCGCTTCGCTGATCCGATCCGCCGCGCCACGGACCTCGCCCACGCGACCGTTGCGGTCGCGAAGTTCGACACCGGTACCCGCAACTGGACTCCGTGGAGCGGTTACATCCACGCAGTCGATGGTCGTGTTACCGGCATGCCACTTTTTTCTGCACCGAAGCCGGAGCCAGAGGTGGTGCCGCATGAAGATCCGACCGGCGATGTGCTGGAGGATCTCTCCGTCACGCTGGGAGCGCGGCTCTCGCCGGTTCCGGAAGAGTTGCACGAGGTGATCAACCTGGTGCGATGGTGGCAGGAGGCTGGGGAGCAGTCGAACCTACCCCGCGTCGTACTCGACGTACGCGTCGTGGAGTGGGTCGCTTCCCTTGTCGGCGGCGGCAAGTGGTACGAGTTTCTCACATGCACCTGGAAGCAGCAGTGGGTCAGAAGCCGGGTTCGGGCTCACCTATTCGATACGTGTATCGAAGCTGCCGGTGAGCCGCACGCCGTCGCGCCCGAGCACCGCGCTCAGATGACCAGCCTCCGCGGCAAGCTTCAAGTGCACCATGGTCGAGGTGCCTACACCAGTCACCTGGACCACGCCTTGGCGGCCCTGCCCGCCCTCCGATCGATGCACCCGGTTCACACCCGAACCAGTCGCCGGTTGACCACCCTCGCCGACCGGCTGGCAACAACCGCGACACTGGAGGAGTGGTGCAGCCAGTTGGAGCTGGACTGGGCCTTGCAGGTCGATCGCCTCCAGCGGCTGCGGAATGCGCTCGCCCATGGTGGCCCAGCCTCGTCGGATGCCGTGGACACTGTCGCGTCGTTCGGGCGCGATCTGGCACGGGTGACGCTCCGGGTCACCCTGACAGGTCTTCTTGACGGCCGTGGCTCGGTGACCGCCCACGAAGAGATCAAGACTGCGGCCGAGGCCTGGCGCGCCGGCATACCGCTCGCGCCTGACGTCGCCACCGCGTTGTTCGCCTAGCTAGAGACGTGGCTCTGCGTCGGCGGCCCTATGTCGCGCTGGAGCATCTTCAGGCCCACTTCGGCTGGCGGGCTGACGATCGTGAGCCGCAGGTCGCGCAACCTGACCCGCAACGGAGAGCGGGTGGTGATGTCGCCGGGGGCTCGCATCTCGTGTCTGAGATGCCTGCCGGCGTTGGGACCATGCTGGCGTCGCCCACCATGGCGGGGCCGGGGCAGCCATCATCCGTCTGACTCGTACGAGTCCCCCGCCCGCAAACTGTGCTTCGATCAGCTGGGCGAAATACTCGAACGTCTCAGCGTCGATCGGCCGGTGGTTGTGGCCGCCATCGATCGGGCGCACGCGGACTGGTTGCAGCCGCTGGTTGAGCGCGCGTCCTGCGGATTCGACCTCGATGACCTACGTCCGCAGTTTCTGACTATCCATGCGTGGTCGATCAAGGAGATGATGGATTTGGCCGCGGCGATTCTGGCCAAGGCTGAACACGATCCGCCGCCGCCCCTGTGCTGGGGGCCGTCCTCGAATGATGAACAACCCGTGGAGGATCGCGTGGAAGTGGACGGGCAGCAGTCACTGTTCAACTGCTGAGCCTTGGCGAGTCATTAGGCGCTTCTTCCTGGCAGCCCTGCCCGTCGTAGCCTTGGGGAGGTTCTTGGCCGCTTGGATCACCGGGTCGCCAGCAGGACGACGACGACCTGCCGAGAAGTGGCCGTAAGCCGGTCCGGTTGTGGTCTGCCTTGGGAAGGCTTCTTCAGGCTCCATGTGGCGGCCGGGTGGTCGGCCATGCCGATCACTATCCTGGTGGCATGGGGCAGGCGGGCTCTGGTAGCGGCACCGACGCTCGGGGTTGGGTCTCGACCCAGGCCGGCGCACATCTGCGCGGGCGCCGGGTACGCGACACAGGACCAGAGATCGCCCTCCGCAGCGCCGTGCACGCCCTCGGGATGCGTTTCCGGCTACAGCGACAGGTGGTCGGCCGCTGCAAACCCGATCTCGTGTTCATGGGGCGACGGTTGGCAGTGTTCGTTGACGGCTGCTTCTGGCACGGTTGTCCCCAGCACGGACCGCGGGCCTTCCGAGGACCCAATGCGGATCGCTGGCGTCAGAAACTGCGTGACAACCAGGAGCGGGACCGCCGCAATGATGCTGCCCTAGCAGATGCAGGTTGGCGGGTGTTGCGACTGTGGGAGTGTGAGATCAAAGCTGATGTGATGGCTGCGGCCCGACAGGTGCAGCGGGCTTTCCAGAGCTGACGAAGCGCGCGCCGAAGTGGCAGTTGTTGCGAAGTGGGCATGTTCGACAGAGTTGCCTGCTGGGTTCAGTCCGGCAAACGGTAGCTCCCAGTAGTCGCACGGCCGCCATGCGCGATGCTGCGTGCACCCCGGACCCGACCAGCAGCGCAAGGTCGAGCCTGCCGGCGGTGAGCCGGTTCGTCGTGTGTGAGTCGCTGCCGACCACTCGTGCTGCGACACGGGTCGCCGTCTGGTTGGGCACCAAGCGGTCTTCGCCGAGGAGTAGCCGGAATAGGTCTGCCTCGGCTGCCCGCAGTCGGAGTTTGATCTCCAGTTGGTCGGGGTCGTGAGCGACGTCGGGGTCGTCCAGCAGCGGGGCGAGCCGCTCAACGGCGTTACGAAGCCTTGACGTGGTCCTACCGTCAAGAACGCGCTCCAGCAGTTGCCGCGTCAGGAGGGCTGTGTCTCGCAGGGGTTCCAGTGTGGCGCCGAGTCCAGGCTGACCACCGATCATCGCCACCAGCGCCGCCAGGGCCGGTGGGCGACCCTGCGAAGGCAGCAGGTACCAGTGATCGCCCAGACGCTGACGGGTGGCGTGCTGAGCGAGAATCTTGCGGACGGTACTCCACTCGCGGTGCTCGTCGTCTGACGGTTCCTCTTGAGCCATCAGCGCCAGCGCGGCGGCCTCACCGAGCATCGGCGGTACGGCGTTGCCGATCTGCCGGAAGGCGTCACTCCGGGTTCCGGCGAAACGGAAGCTGTCGGGGAACGTCTGGATGCGTGCTGCCTCACGGACGGTGAGGGTGCGGTGCTCCTCCGGGTGGATGTACCAGTAGCCATCCTTGGCGATGTGCGCGGTGATCGACCGACTCCGGTCGTCCCAGTCCAGGCGCTTGTACTTGTCATCAAAGGTGTCGGCGGTGTACCGACGCAGGCTCGGGTCGATAGCCGAGTAGAGGGTCTTCGAGGTCATCAGCGAGAAGACCTGGCGGTCATCGTCGCGCACCGGGCGGGTCATGTGATCAAAAACGACATCGGTCTCGGCGCCGCGGCGCATGCGTAGGGCGAACTTGCTCAGGTCCTTGGACGTGTGCTCCATCCGGCGTCCGCCGGTGCCGAGCTCGAGCCGTGGCAGGTCACCGATGGCCTCCCTCAGGGTGGTGAACTGCTCAACCTCCTGGGGCCAGGCGAACGATCCGCTGTCGCGGCGAGCGAGCAGGATCAGCCGTTGGCGGTGCTGAGGAACCCCGTATCGCCATGCGTCCACAAGTCGCACCTGTGTGCGGTAGCCGTCCTGCTCCAACATCGCGACGATGGTGCGCACCACAAACATCTCATCGCCCAGTGCCATGTCCGGCACGTTCTCCATGAGCACCGCACGGGGGCGGACCTTGAGGACGACGTCGACGAAGGCACGCCACAGTTCCTTGCGGTGGTCCTCGGCGTCGCGCTTGCCGGCATCAACGAGGCTGCGGATCTTACTGCGTCCCGCCCGGCTGAACGGCTGGCAGGGCGGTCCTCCGGCGACGAGGTCGATCTCGGTCCGTCGGAGGAGTCGCACAAGGTCGGCTCGGGCGACCTTGTCTCCGAGGTCGACGTCCAGAGCCAGCCCTGGAAAGTTCGCCCGATGAGTGTCCAGCGCCTTGCGGTCATGGTCCACGGCGGCGGCGACGGTCCAACCTGCATCGGTGAGACCCTGACTCAACCCGCCGGCCCCGGAGAACAGGTCGACAGCAAGACGCCCTCCCGCAGCCAACCTTTGTTCGCACCACTGCGGGAATGACTCCAGGTTGCAGCCGTCCTCGCGGGGGAGGAGTCGAAGGTCGTCGCTCCGCTGCAGCTTCACACCATAGGTGGCCACCCGGACGCCGTCCCCCCATTCGATACCTCACGCAGACTGCGGTCGCACGCGTGTATGAACGACCGGTCAGGCACACTGTACGACGATGATCGCTTTTCGTCACGTCGCAGCGCTGTCCGGGTCGTCCTCGGTGGCGCCCGTCGGTCTGGACACTCTAGGTGGTCCGACCGCCCGCACGCCCGGTGCCCCCAACCTCACCAGGTCGCGGTGATCCCGCCCCGTTCGTGGGGCGGAGAACGTCGGAGAGAGGTCGTATGCTGGCGCCCTGTAACACGAGTGAAGGGCACCGATGACGGTCGAGCCGCGCGCACTGCACGCACCCCCCAACGCCGCTGCTCTGATCGAGTCCCTGCGTGCCCTGGGTTATCACCTACCGGACGCGATTGCCGATCTGGTCGACAACTGTGTGACTGCCGGTGCCCGCTCGGTAAGCGTGGAGTACAACGCTGATCGGGGCACCGGCTGGGTGGCGGTGGTCGACGACGGCAGGGGCATGACCGAGGACCAGCTCCACCGGGCTATGCACCTAGGCGTGGATGGACCTCTGGCGGCGCGCCCACGCGGGGACCTAGGCCGGTTCGGCCTCGGGCTGAAGACCGCCTCGTTCTCGCAGGCCCGCAGGCTCACCGTTCTCACGCGCACGGATGCGGGCACCACGGCTGCCCGCACCTGGGACCTAGGCTTCGTCGCTGAGCGGGGCGACTGGTACGTCCTCGACAGCCTTGATGACGAGGCGCTACGCATAGCAGAGCAACTCGGGATGGCCTCCCCGGGGACGATGGTGCTGTGGCGCGACCTCGACCGTTGTGGTCACGGGAGTCAGCTGACCGACGGCATGGCCCGCGTGCGCGACCACCTGGCAGCGGTGTTTGGTCGCTTCCTGCGCGACGGACGCCTTCGTCTGGCCGTCGGTGGCCAACGGGTGCGGGGTTGGGACCCCTTTCTGACGGCGCACCCAGCGACCCAGGATCTCGGCTCCGCGCTGGTGGAGGGCGGGCTGTCGACCGCTGGCGTGACACCCTACGTCCTGCCGCACCCATCTCGCCTTACCAACGTCGAGACCCTGGCAGCCACCGGCGCGTCGGGCTGGAACTCGCACCAGGGTTTCTACGTCTACCGCAACAACCGTCTCCTTACGCTGGGAGGCTGGCTCGGACTCGCCGGCCTGCGCCGCACGCCGCAATGCCAGCTCGCACGCATAGCGGTCGAGGTCACCAGCGACGACGACCACTACTGGCAGGTAGACATACGCAAGGCCCGGGTCAGCCCGCCACCAGTACTACGGGACCGGCTACGCGAGATCGCAGTGCTCACACGCACGCGCTCGGAGCAGGTCTTCCGCCACCGTGGCACGTCGGTGGTTCCCTCCAGCCGGAGGGACAGCGGTGCACTGACCTTCGTCTGGCAACAGCGCAGCCGGCGGGGCCAGATCGGCTACCAGATCAACCGGGACCATCCAGTTGTCGCAGCTGCGCTGGCAGCCCAGGAAAAGGCGGCTGTAGAGGTGGCCCTACGACTGGTGGAGGAGGCACTGCCCGTCAGTCTGATCGCTACCGAGGTGTCGGCCGCTCCCGACCGCGCGGCGCAGGCACCTCTCGACGGCGCTGGCCAAGACGAGGTGGCCGCACTCTTCCGCGCCGCGGTCGCCGCGCTACCCCACGAACCGCACAGCCGGCAGGCTGTTGTCGCCGCCCTCCGGTCGACCGAGCCGTTCAATCGCTTCCCCGAGGCGCTCGACCGCGCCCTGGACGCCGAAGGAGCAGCAGGTGCTCATTGATCCGTTCACGATGGCCCTCGACGTCGCCGAGAAGCTTTTGCTGAGCCAGCCTCGTACCGATCGGACGATCGAGCGGATCCGCGAGGCGGCCGAGACCGCCGCGAAGCCTGCCAGCGTGATTGGTCCTGTCGATGTTGACCGGCTAGTCGAGGAGTTGGAGTCGCGATTCGACGTGTGGGTACCTCGCCCGGTGGCAGTGACCAGTCCCGACGCCCACCAACCGTGGTACCCGGAGCGCCGGGAGAAGATCTCCTTTGACTACTGGAACCGCTACCGCACCTGGCTCGCGTCCCGTCGGAGCTGGAAACCCCAGCCGGTGGAGGCCCTGGACGAGGCGACCGATGTGATCCTCGACCGCTTGGAGGACCCAGAACGCGCCGGCCCGTGGGCCTTCTACGGGTTGGTCTACGGGCAGGTGCAGTCCGGCAAGACCGCCAACTACACCGGCACCATCTGCAAGGCTGTGGACGCCGGTTACCACGTGGTGATCGTGCTCGCCGGGCGACACGAGAGCCTGCGCACCCAGACCCAGGCACGGCTGGATCTGGAGTTCCTCGGGTTCAACACCAGGGTCACCCGCACCCGGGGTGAGGGTGCGGGACTCGGCGACATCGGCGTGGGCACCCTGGGCCTCCGCCATCCCGTGCAGTGCTTCCCACTGACGACCACTGAGTCGGACTTCAAGAAGGCAGTGGCCCAGAGCACCGCCGTCGACCTGCGCAAGAACCGCGTTCTGATCGTTGTCAAGAAGTACAAGAGCATCTTGGAGAACCTGACTCGCTGGTTGGCCAACTTCAACAAGGACGGCGCCTTGGCCGACCTGCCGCTGTTGCTCATCGACGACGAGGCCGACGACGCGTCGATCGATACGCGCAAGACTCCTGACAAGAAGACGCACAGCGATCCCGAGCACGACCCCACCGCGATTAACGCCGCCATCCGTGACCTGCTTGGTCTGTTCGACAAGAGGGCCTACCTCGCCTATACGGCCACCCCGTTCGGCAACATCTTCATCCCGCACGACACCGACCATCCGGAGCACGGTCCCGATCTGTTTCCGCGCCACTTGGTCCTCGCACTGCGGCCGCCGACGAACTACTGCGGCCCGGAGACCGTCTTCGGGCTCGAGGACGCCACAGCCGACGAGGTTCGTCAGCCCCTACCGATCATCAGCGTCGTCGACGACCACGAAACGTGGATGCCCGACAAGCACAAGGGCGGCCACCGGCCACCGGCCCGGCTGCCTGCCTCACTGGTAAACGCGATCGACGCCTTCGTGCTGGCTACCGCGGTGCGTAAGGTCCGTGCCGCCCGGCAGGGCGGTCGGCCCGACCACAACTCCATGCTCATCCATGTCACCCGGTTCACCGACATTCAGACCGCTGTCGTCAACCAGGTCCGTCAGCACCTCGCGCACATGCGCGACACGTGGGGGGACCACGGCGCGGCCGGTGCGGCGCTGCGACGACGACTGTCCAAGCTTTGGAAGCAGGACTTCGTTCCCGTGCACCTCGACCTCGCCGCCCGCGACAACCTCGGTGACGCTGTGGGCGAGCCGGTGGTCCTCAAGGAGGTGCAGGAGATCCTGCCCGAGGTGCTTGCGGAGGCGGCGGGCAACGTCAAGGCGATCAACGGCACTGCGCAGGACGTACTCGAGTACGGATCCACGCCGGTGACTGTGGTTGCCGTCGGGGGCGACAAACTGTCCCGGGGTCTCACGCTGGAGGGGTTGACGGTCTCCTACTATCTGCGCGCGTCGAAGGCCTATGACACGCTGCTGCAGATGGGCCGCTGGTTCGGCTATCGGCCGGGCTACCTGGACGTCACCCGCCTGTACACGACCCAGGAACTGGTCGACTACTACGTCCACATCACCCGCGCCAACCGCAACCTGATGGACGTGGTCGCCACCGTGGCGGAGAACGGCGACACCCCCAGGGACGTCGGGCTCAAGATCGAAGATGGCTACGGTCAACTCCAGGTCACCGCCGCAGCCAAGCGACGATCTGCCACCACGCTGTCCTTCACCTTCTCCGGTGAGCGACCCGAAACACTCGTTATGCTCTCCGATCCCGTAACCAAGGCAGCCAACAAGACGGTGTTCGACCGGCTGGTCGAGAACACCCTCAACTGTCCCGAGCTTCCGGTTGAACGACGCCCCCGCGGTCAACGAGGCTACTTCCGCTCCGAGGTGCCCGCTGCCGTCGTCAAGGAATTCCTGAACGACTTCCGGGCGTCGCTGCGGAACGTCCAGGCCACCCCGAAGGTCCTCGTCGAGTACATCGAGGCCCAGGAGAGCAAGGGCGAGCTGACCCGGTGGATCGTAGCGATCGTCGCCGGCAAGGCCGACACCACCGACACCATCGACGGCGTCGAGCTGCGGCGTATCACCCGGAAGAACACCACCAACAGCGACCCCGCTAGGTGCAGGGAGCACGAGGTCGGCGTGTTGGTCAGCCCCACCGACGAGGCGATCGGCTTCGACGCCGAGCAGCTCGCCGTCGCGAAGAAACGTACCCAGGCACTCGCCGGAGACCAGACCACGGTGAAACGCCCCAGTGGACAGGTGCTGCGCAGGATGCGGGACCCCGCAGAGGGCCTGCTCGTGGTCTATCGCGTCGACCCGGGTACCAACCAGGACGATGACCTCCTGATTGGGTTCGCGGTTCCGTTCCCGCGGTCCGACAACGCCAAGCGCCTGCAGTACAAGGTCAACAACGTGTTCATCGAGAACCTCGCCAAGAGCCTCCGCGCCGAGGAACTGGGCCAGTCCGAGGACGATCTCGAGTGACCGCACCCACCGTTGACGAGATCGCCCGCCTGTTCGCCCAGATGGAACTCGCGCCCCCCGACCAGCCCGGCGTCCTGCGGCGCCGGCTGCGTGCCGATCTGCGTCATCTCGACATCCACGTCGAGGTCGCGCTGCCCGAACGGACGCGAGCCCTGGTCGTCACCGCCGCTGACGCCGTTGACGACCAGCAGCTACTGAACACCGCCGGGCTCAGGTGCAGCACCCAGGGCGGAACCGTCCGGGTGCAGGCCGAGCCGAACGTCGAGGCCGAGCTGTTCTGCACTCTGGTGGCCGACCTCGTCCACCACGCAGGTACCGCCGCCGTCCAGCCGACAGCGGCGCTGGTACACCGCATTCGGTGCTGGCAGAAGATGCTGGCGGCCGGACTTAACACCGGCCTCTCGGCGCAGGCTCAGCTGGGCCTTTTCGGGGAACTCGTCGCCCTTCGCGAGATCGCCCTGCCCGCTTGGGGGCCAGCGGCCCTGCAGGCGTGGGTGGGGCCGACGGGCGCCCCACAGGACTTCCGGTACGGCCGCGCCGCGCTGGAGGTCAAGTGTGTGTCGTACCGCGATCCGGAACACTGCCGGATCAGCAACGAACGCCAGCTCGACAGCGCCGACATCGACCTCCTGTGCCTGGTACACCAGAGCGTGCGCTCCGGCTTCGACGGGGGCGTCACCCTGCCCGAGATCATCGATTCTGTGCGTGCCGACCCTGCCTTGGCCGGGTATCGGTTGTTGCTGGAGGAACGCCTGATGCACGCCGGTTGGCTCGACGTGCACCGCCACCAGTACGAGCGTGAGCGCTACGGTCTCACGGCGCGACGTTGCTACCGAGTGGTTCCAGGCTTTCCACGCCTGACCTCTCGCGATGTTCCCACCGGGGTCCGCTCGGTGAGCTACTCGGTGGAACTCGACCAGTGCGCCCCGTTCCTCCTCACCGAGCGAGACCTGGCGCAGCTGCTGCGTCAGCACACCCCTGAGGAGGTGCCGTGACTGGTAACACGGACCTTGCGGACTTCGCCGAGGACCTTCGCGTCGAGGTCAACCAGCGGCTGGCCCTCGAGCCTGAGAGCATGAACGGCGACATGTTCGTACGCGTGGTCGGCGAACGGCTGATGGCCGACGGGGCACTAGAGGACCTGCACGTCTGCTACCTGCGGCAGACGGGCCGCCCGTCGCTCGAGGTCGCCGGGTACCACATCGGCCAGGACGGCACCGTTCTCGATCTGGTGACCAGGGCGACCGATCGGGGAGCCACGACAGTCACCAGAAGCCAGGTCGACCAGCTCTTCCGCCGTGCTGCCGCGTTCGCCGAGGCCTGCCGCGACGGCCTGCACCGACGGATGGAGGAGTCCTCACCTGCGTACGACATGGCGCAGAGGATCCACGCCGAGTGGCAACAGCTCCGAAAGGTTCGGATACTGCTCGTCACCGACGGGCGTACCACGCTCGACCGCCTCGACGCGGGCACAGTCGCTGGACTACCAGCCACGTACGACGTCTGGGACATCACCCGGCTGCACCGGCTGGCAACCTCAGGGCGTGTGCAGGAGGAAATCGTCATTGACCTTGAGGCGATGGGCGAGGTGGTGCCGGTACTGGAGTCACCGAAGCAGTCCGATGGTTATCGCTGCCTGCTCGCCGTGCTGCCGGGGCAGCTGCTGGCTGATCTCTACGAACAGCACAGCGGCCGACTGCTGCAGCGCAATGTTCGTGCTTATCTACAGGCGCGCGGACGCGTGAACAAAGAGATCCACACGACCCTCCGCACGGCCCCTGGCCGCTTTCTGGCCTACAACAACGGCATTTCGGCCACCGCCACCGACGTCGCGGTCCGAACGGTCGACGGAGCCACCGTGCTCACACGGCTGCACGACTTGCAGATCGTCAACGGCGGGCAGACCACTGCTTCGCTACACCACGCGGCCACGCTCAAGGCGGACCTGAGCGACGTCCACGTCATGGCGAAGATCACCGTTGTGCCGGCCGACATGCTCGACGAACTGGTGCCGCGTATATCGCGTTACGCCAACTCGCAGAACGCCATCCGGCCCGCCGATTTCGAGGCCAATGGTGCCTTCCACGTAGGTCTCGAACGCGTCTCCCGGGCGGTGTGGGCACCGGCGGTCGGCGGCGCCACCCGCCAGACCCGTTGGTACTACGAACGCGTCCGGGGTCAGTACCAGGTAGAGCGCAGCCGACTGCGCGGCAGAGGCCAGCTGGGTAGGTTCGAGCAGGAGCATCCCCCGGCCCAGCGTTTCGGCAAGACAGACGCTGCCAAGTACGAGATGGCCTACCTACGGCAACCCCACACCGTCAGCCTTGGCGCCGAGAAGTGCTTCCACGAATGGACGCTGCAGTGCCACCTCGACGAGCGAGACGAGCCGAGCGTCCAGTACTTCCAACACCTCATCGCTAAGGGCATCCTCTTCCAACGGATCCGCTCCCGTGTCCTGGGCATGAAGCTGGGGGGTTACCCCGGTCAGACCGCCGCCTACGTCATGGCCCTCATCCTGGAGCGGCTCGGCGGGGGAATCGACCTTGACCTGGTTTGGCGTCTACAAAGCCTGCCCAGTTCGGTGGTCGCCGTGATCCCGAACGCAACCGAGCTCGTCCGCCAGGTCATCATCGATCCGCCCGACTCGGCGAACATCACGGAGTGGTGCAAGAAGGAAGCCTGTTGGTACAGCGTTCAACAGGTTGCTTGGCAACCGCCGCCCGACCTCGCCGGCCTGGCCATGGCACCATAGGCATTCCTCGCCAGTAGGGAATGGGCAAATCCGTAGGGATTAGGAAGTTGCCTCGGCACGTTCGTGCTCGAAGAGCTCCCCTGCCTATCAGCCGACAGGACCGCTATGGAGAGCAACTCTGTCCGCGCCTGAAAGGTTCGTCAACGATCCACCACGAGATGCAGCGGCGGGGCTGTCGCCCGGTCACTGATCCGATGCGCAAGGCCTGCAGCGAGGGTGGACGCCCTGCGACCGATCCTTTCCTGAGCTGCATGCAGAAGAATGGCAGAGGCGCCGCGCAGTGCAGCCCGAAGACCACGCCACCACCCTCGCCCCAGCTCACCCGGCGGGTGAGGGCGGCGGACGCGGCGAGACGGTGTGGCAGGCGGCCCTGAGCAGCACTGCGTCCCAAACAATCGTGCCGAGGGCGGCACCGAGTAGGGCGGCGAGCCGTACGGCACCGAGTCCCATGCCGCTGCCAGCGATCGGGCGAGCAGCAGCTATCCGCCGCCGCGCGTCAGCAGCCAGCGCCGCCTCGACTGCGAGGATCTCAAGGCTCCACGGCTGGGCGCACTCGTGGCCGAATTCCAAACCCGCACGCCGCAAAGCCTGCGCAGCGCGCCCAGCGCGGCGCTTGTTTCGGAGACAGCCGTGTAGTTCTAGGCAGCATTGGCGGCCAAGGCTGGTCGTAGGGGTGTCTGCCGTGATGGGCGGTCTGCCACCGGCCGCACGGGTGCTCTCTGACGGCGGCGACTTATTCTCGCGGGCGGCTGGATACCATCGAGCGCCGCCGCCTGTACGTGCTCCCAGCTGTTGGGCTGACGGTGGTGTAGGAGGCTGAGCTCCCGTGTGGGCAGGAACTGGTAGCGGTCGGCGAGTGTGGCGGCGGCGCGCAGCCAGGGGTGGCCGCCGTGGCGGTCGCCGGCAGTACGGAGTTGTTCGGCCTGAGTGGTCTAGGCCTTGACGTGCCAGTCGAGCAGCGCGGCGCGGGCTTGGTGGGTCAGGTCCGGGTCGTCGCGGTTGGCCACCCAGCCAGGACCGTGTCGACGAGTTCGGGGTCTTGGTCGTTCAGGTCGGAAAGGGTGGCGGGGTACCAGGAGGTGAGCAGCTGCGCGACGGCGGGAGCGTAGAAGAGCTGAGTGACCTCGTCGGCGGCGTCGAGGATGTCGCCGACGAGGTCGATGCGCTCTCGCCGGACGGAGGCTGCGGCTGCCTCGTCGTAGTGACGTTGGGCGCGGGTCTGGGCGGTGACGCGGCCAGCGAGCTGCGACGTCGCGCGGAAGGTGGGCTCGTCGGGAAGCAGCCATACCGGAGCGGCGATGGCGGCCGGCGGGGTCGCCTACGAGCCCCCTCGTGTTCCGCTCCCCTCATTAGGCGGCCCGCTCGTCCAGGGTGGGCTGGTGGTGGGTGGGGTATTGGTCGTCGTGGTGGGTGTCGGTGTAGGGCAGGTCGATGAGGCGGTGACGGCCGGTACGGCCGGGGAGTTGCCAGATCTGGTGGGCGGGGCTGGCGGCGAGTGCGGTGCGTAGTTCGGCGGTGGTGGTGGCGATGGCCGCCTTCGGGTCGGTGCCGGCGATCCGGTGGTGCAGGTTCGCCTCGCGTCGTGCGGAGGGTAGGTGGAACAGCACCGGCCATGCCCAAGTGCTCAGGAGGTAGAGCCGCTCGTATTTGATGATTTTGTCGATGAGGACCTGCAGGTTCTCACCGCTGGTGTCGTACTCGAGGAAGAACGGCACGGACCGTCTGCCCTCGGTCCATATTCCGGCGCCGTCCGGGCGGGGGAAGCCGGTCGCTCCGGCGATGATGATGTTCGGGTCGCCGCCTTCGCGGTAGAGGGTGCCGGGTTCGTGGTAGGCGGACGCGGGCTGCCAGCGGGCCAGCTCGGTGTCGGGGTGGGTGCGGGCGTGGGCGGCGAGGTCGATGAAGACCTGGTTACCGCCGAGCAGGTGCGGCAGGTCCGGTCGGTTGGTCAGAAAGTGTTTGCGGCGGCGTGCCTGATCCCGGCGGCCTCGTGGGAGTCCGCGTTGGGCGTGGACGTGGTCGTAGCCGAGTTGGTCCAGGACGTAGTGGTAGGGGTGGGAGCCTCCGTCGGCTTTGTTGGGCCGGAACCGGTCGACTGCCCGCAGGGCGGTGAGGCGGCGTAGCCGGCGTTGGGTGAAGTCCAGGGATGGGAACAGGGCGGCGGCGATCTGGTCGGTGGTGAGCACGCCGTGGTCGTAGAGCCAGCCCAGGAGCCGGTCGTCGCGGGCGGTGATGCTGGCCTGCAGACGCAGCAGCGGATCCGCGGCCGGTAGGTGTTTACCCATGGGCACAAGCCCTGGGGGAGAGACCCGAGACTGGAGGGTCTGTCTGGAGCGGTCCCAGACTCCTGACAGCGGGGCTGACCTGGGCTGTGAGCGGCCGTGAGGGGTCGGGTTGGGGGTCAGGATCAAGACGGACGGTAGAACGGAGATCGGCACTGACCATTGAAGCGCCGGGCACAACGGGTTGGGCGTGACGGTGCGGTGAGGGTGGGTGTGAGTCGGGCCGGTGACGCTGGTGAGGTTCGCGGTGCGGGGTGATCATCGTTGTTGCTCCAAGGTCAGAGGTGCGAGTGGGTGTGAGGTTGGTGCGCCCCGCGGCCGCCAGCGGGCGGAAGCAGCCGGAGGTCCCCAGGCGCTGTCCGCAAGCCTTGTTGCACATGCCAACCTGCCTGGTCTCGCGCGTGTGACGAACTTCCGGTGACAGTCGCCTGTCGATCGAAGTTGGTCGCAGCGGCTGCGGCCTGCGGTGTGAGAGCCGTCGGCGTTGCCGTTCGGGTTCGAAGCGAACGGCAACCTCCGGTAGTCCTCCTGACAGTGACCGGGTGATCGCTTTGTTGGCCGCCCCGGTCTGCTCCTCGACCGGCCCGGGTGGGCCGGTCGAGGAGCAGCGGTCGGTTGGTCAGGGGCGCGGCGGGTAGTGGTACTCGCCGTCGGCGACGGATTCGTTGTAGGGGCGTTCGGGGTCGTAGATGGGGTGCGGGGCTCGGGGTCGTACCTCCTTGAAGGTCACGGTGTCGGGCGGCCACTGCTCGGGGGTGGGGGGAAGGTCGGTCAGGGCGAGGCGGTGTGTCTCGCCGATCGGCTGCCAGACCGGGTCGGCCGGGTGGCCGCGCTCGGGGTTGCTGGTGACGACGGTGAGGTGCCGCGTGTTGCGGCGCTCGAGGTAGCGGCGTAGGTCCTGCTCGCGCTGCGGGTCGGCGGCGTGGAACAGCAGGGTCGCCAGGCCGGTCTGTTCGGCCAGCCGCCGGTAGGTGTGGACGTGGTCGGCGAGGTCGGCGGGACGGATCTCGCCGGGGTCGGGCTGGTACCAGAACGCGTGGCGGTCGCGGTCGTGGATGTACTCGCCGTGCCAGGCGGCATGTCGGGCCGCGGTGACGTGTCGGCAGGTGCGCGGTGACCACCAGGTGCGTAGGTCACTACCGGGCTTGGTGAGCGCGTGGGTGGCCAGGTCGACGAAGAAGGTGTTGGCCTGCAGCAAGCCGGGCAGCCCCGCGTGTTCGCGGAGCCGGTCGCGGGCCCGGTACGCCTGCGCCGGTGTGACGTCGCGGTCTTCGTCGAGTGGGGTGAGTTGGGCGCCGATTGGGCCGAGGCACCACGAGGTGTCGGCGGTGGCCGCGGCGCGGGTGTTCCAGAGGCGGTCGATCCAGCCGCGTCGGGCGAGGATCGCCAGACGTCGGGTGGCCGACGCCGTGGTGGTAGCGAAGCCGAGTGCGGTGAGCTGCGCGGTGGTCAGGACGCGGTGCTCGGCGAGCATCTCGACGGCCCACCAGTCGCGCAGGCGCATGCGGCCGCTCTCAGCCAGGAGCAGCTCCACCGGGATCGGTCGGGTGGACGGGACAGTGAACTGGGAATGGTAGGTGGTTGACATGACCGGTACCTCCAAGATGCGCCACCCGGATAGAGGGTGGCAGGGACGGATGAAAGCCCGTGTGACCGCGTCGATGCGGCACACCTCGGGCGGATCACGCCCCCGCGGTCGTGCGTCGCAGCGCGTGACAGGGCGTTGCCAGATCGCCGTTCCGTGCCCGGACGGCAGCCCGGGCACGGAGCTGGCTGGTCCGCGCGGCCGGATCACCGGCCGGTTATTCGGTACGGCGAGAATCGGAGCGCGGCTTGTGGCGCCGTCATTAAAGGAACCGCCGTTTGTGTGCTCTGGCGAACGCCTGTCCCACTCACAGCCACTCACAGCCACTCACAACGAGGGGTTTTCTCAGTTGAGGTGATCCGTCCTAGGAGCCCTCACCGGGGGAGGTGACGGTGCCGCGAGAAGAGGGAGCCGACCTACGCGACTGCCGTCGACGTGGCGGTGGTGGTGGAGGGGCGACGGCGGCTGGCGGCGCGCAGACTGGCCCGGCGTTCGGCTTGCGCCGCCAACGCCTCGGCGGCCTGCGGGGACGCCGCGCCGTTCAGCATGCCGTTGGCGAGGGCTTCGGCGAGGCGGGTGTCGATGCGACCCAACCGCATGCGTAGGGCGTCGGTGCTGATGCCCATCCGGGCTGCGATCGGGTCCATGGCCCGCCGTCCCAGTCGCACGTCGATGTAGGGCTGCTCGTCGTCGGCGTCGAGGATCCCCAGGCGCACCGCGCGGCGTACCAGCACGTCCGGATGCCCGTAGGGCACCTGCGGGGTCCGCGGTCCCGTGACGCGCTCCACGTCCTCGACCGGAACGAACTCGCTGGCCTGCTGTCGCAGCGCGTGGCCGGCGCGCCACCCGGCCCGGCACAACGACGCGTACGGCGCCCGGCGGGCCACGGCCACGTGGTTCCGCAGCGCCGCCAGGAAACCCGCGAGGATCTCCGCGCCGATGTCGGCGGGGTCACCGCGGTAGCCGTCAGACAAGCGCCTGGCGTAGCGGCGCAGCGCCGGCATCGCCATGCCGACCGCGGCGATGACCCACTGCGGCCCGTCCAGGCGGGCACGACGGATCAACTCCCGCCACACCGCGTCGCGGGCCGTGTAGGCGCGCGGGTTCGCCAGCAGCCAGTCCCGCAGCGCCGGCAGCGCCACGAAACCCCTTGGCAGGCCGTCATCCGGACCGAACATGTCGAGGTCGAGGGACAGGGGCGCCGGGTCGCTGGTCAGCGCCGCGAACGCGACGTCGACGGCGTCCAGGGGTGCGGCGGGCCAGATCGTGTCGGACACACTCATGATCAGTACTCCTCGGTCAGAGACCATCGAGGGGTCGCCGTCTTTTCGGCGACGCTGGGATGCCGATTACGCCACGACCCACTCACAACCGATCACAGCGCAGGTCAGGCCCGCTTTTGCCCCCACCGGACCGCCGTAGCGCCCCACCCGAACTCCGGGCGTCAGTCCGGCACCTGGCGGGCGACGCGGACGGGCCGCGGTACGGCTGAGCAGGGCTGTGAGCCACCGAGGCGCACCGTGGGCGGCACCCGGACGGCTCAGCGAAGAGGTCACGATCGTCGAGCCGCGCCCACCGCTCACAGTCACTCACAGCGGCTCACAGTCACTCACAGCCGCTGGCCACGCCCGTTTGGTCAGCGAATCTCGTTCGTCATCGGCGGTCGGATCACTCTCGTTGGCACCCGAACCACCTTGGCTGGCGTCGGACTGACAGCGCCGATAACTTCGTGCCGTCGAAGGCGCCGTAGCCATTTCACCGCTGGAGTCGCACCGCCGCTGGTCACTCGCGCTAGGGGTGCTGAGCAGGGCTGTGAGCGTAGGGGCGGGTGCGAGAAGTGTCCGACAGGAGAGTCTCCGGGGCCCTATACCCTCCCACTCACAGCGACTCACAGCCGCTCACACAGACTCACAGCGACTCACAGCGGCTTGGCATCCGCTGCCGGCACGCCCAGTAGGCCAGCGGACGACGCCGGCGTGGCGCGAACCCCGACCAAATGCCGCGTCCTCGTCCCTGGGCGTCATGCCCGGCGCCTCACCCATGTCGACCGCCGAGGTGTGCGCACCAGTGGGAGAACCCTCGGTCCCGGCTGCCTCGCCCGGGAAGCGGGCGATCCGGTGTCAACGAGGGCGGTCGATTGACAGGTTGTCCGTGCGGGCGTTGGCGACCGCATCCGAGAGGACAGGAACGTCGGCATGGGCGCGGTGTCACTTTGTCCGGACACGCGTTCACGAGCGGTCACATGACGTCGAGAAGTGCCGATGGGTATCGTGCGCGCGGCCATGGCCTCAAGGTGGGCACAGCATGTCCTCCGTGCCTGGACCGGTGTCCGTTGACGTCGCGCATGTCATCGATGCTCGTCGTTGACAACTTGTCCGGCGGGTCGCTGATCAGGCCCGGGACAACCCGTCCTCGCGTGTCACCGGCCTGGAGTGACACTGGCGCAGGTTGGCGGAAGTCCGTCCCGTGGCGGCGATGGCCAACCGACATGACATCACCGCGCCGCGTGGGCGGGTGTGTCAACCGCTCGCCAGCGGTGTCCGCGCTCGTCGGTGACGGACATTTTCGCGGACAACTTGTCATCGACCCGCATGAGTGCCTGAACGGTCGTGCCACTTCGCCGTGTGACACGTTGGCACCGTGGCGGAGTCGTCGGCGGACAGGCTGTCGGAGCATTCGTCAACCGCCACGCCGCCCACCATGTCATCGACTTCTGCCACTGTCCGGGTGGTTGGCGCCGAGGCGGCGGCGCATCGGCGTTGGTATCGGCGCCGGCCCCCGTGTGAGCGCACGGACGGGCGGCCTGTGAGCCCCTGTGAGCGGCGGTGAGTCAGGCAGGCGTTCGCCAGAGCACACAGGCGCGGGTTTACAGATGTCAGCGCCCTGACCGGCGCGGCGCGGCGCGGCGCCGACATCGAGATGAGCGAGCACCGACGTAAGCACCGCTTGAGTCGTCCCGGCCGGCCGTGCTGGACGTCGCCGAGCCAGGTCGAGCATCTGTCGGATCTGCTCCTGCGGTCCGGCCGCGAGGGGCGAGTCCGCACCCGGGCATCCGGCCTCACCGCCGCGCGCCCCCGCGCCTGACGCCGCACGCCCGTACCCACCGTTGAGGAGATGACCATGAGATCGTCCAGACGCACTCGAACCGTGCCACCGCAGTCTGGGAAAGAGGCGGCCGCGGGTGAGCGGGAGCCGACGTGGACCGCCGAGCGGATACGCGCCCTGGGCGCCAGCACAGACCTGGCCACCGCCGCGGCAGTGCTCGGCATGTCCCGCTCTGCCGCCTACAAGCTGATCCGCCGCGACGCGTTCCCCGTGCCGCACTTCCACGTCGGCGCGCACTACCGGATACCGACGGCGCCGCTACTCGCCGCCCTGCACCTGGAGGACCCCGGCACCACGCCGGAGCGCGCCGCCGGTGCCACGAGCGCCCCACCCTAGGCGCCTTGCGCGCCGACCGGGGCCCACCCGTCAAACCCCCACGCCGCGCCAACGCGCGGCCCTCTTCCAGAACCGACCTTGCGCCGGGACCGTCGTCTGACGGTCCCGGCGACTTGATCGTGCCCGCGGATCACGCGTGGATGTCGATCGACGAAACCGATGCACCCCCACCTGATCGAGGAGCACCACCTGCCATGCCTGACGGAAGCATCTTCAAACGCTGCGGCTGCCGCCACCCCGACACCGGCAAGCCACTCGGCAACGACTGCCCCAAGCTGCGTCGCCCCAACCGCGCCTGGAGCTCCGAGCACGGCCATTGGACCTACCAGCTCGAACTCCCACCCACCCCCGACGGCGCGCGCCGGCAACTACGCCGCTCCGGCCTACCCTCCCGGCGGGCCGCCGCAGACGAACTCGACCACGCCCGCGACCTGCTCGCCCTCGCCAAGGGCGACCGGCGCCGCCGGACCGAGATCGGCGACCTGCTCCAGAACGCCGCACGCACCAAACGGCCCCTGCCTGAGGTCGACCGGATCCGCCAGCGGCTGCGCGGCGACGGCCCTCTCGCTGACGCGCCCACCGTCGCGGACTATCTCACCGGCTGGCTGACTCACCTCAGCGTGGACGACAACACCCTGCACGGCTACGAGTCCATCGTGCGGGTGCACCTGATCCCGCACCTCGGCGAGGTCCCGCTGGACAAGCTGCGCACCAGCCACGTCCGTGCCATGCTCGCCGCGATCGAACGCCGCAACGACGACATCCGCGCCGCGAAGATCAGCCCCGACCCGGCGGTGCGCAGGTCCGTCGCCGGGGTGCGGCCCACCGGCCCCACGACGCGGCAGCGCATCCGCGCCTGCCTGCGCAAGGCCATCAACGATGCCCTCGCCGACGAACTGATCGTCGGCTCCAACCCTGCCGCGCTGGTCAAGACCCCGGGTGATCGGCCGCAGCCGATCGTGTGGGAGGACGAACGCGTGCAGCGCTGGAAGGACACCGGAAAGGTGCCCGGACCGGTGATGGTGTGGACCGACAACCAGGTCGTCGACTTTCTCGACCACGCCGCCCAACACGCTCCCGACCTGCACCCGATGTGGCACTACATGGCTTACCGCGGACCCCGCCGCGGCGAGGCGTGCGGCCTGCGTGACAGCGAGGTTCGCCTGCACCGACGGGAGACCACCATCAACAACCAGATCGCCACCCACGGCTACACCGCTGTGCAGAAACCGCCGAAGAGCAGAGCCGGCAACCGCGACGTCGCCCTCGACGCCGACACCGTCAAGGTCCTCACCGCCTACAGGGCCCACCGCGCCCAGTGGCAACTCGCCGCCGGCCCGGCGTGGCCCGACACCGGACTGTTCTTCGTCCGCCCCGACGGGCAGCCGTGGCACCCAAGCGCCGTCACCCAACGGTTCCGGCGGCTTGTCCGCAAAGCCGGGCTACCCCCGACCCGGCTGCACGACCTACGCCACAGCGCCGCCACCATCGCCCTCGACGCCGGCATCGACATCAAAGTCGTCTCCGAGCAACTCGGTCACTCCACCACGACCCTGACTCGCGACACCTACCAGAGTGTCACTAGGCGGATGCACCAGGACGCCGCCGATGCTGTCGCGAAGAAGATCAACCAGAAACGCCGCAAGGCGGGGTAAACCCCACCTCACGAAAGCGGCGGCGGACGACCGTGTGCGGCCGGCCCCTCCCCGGTCGCCCGAGCGAATACGCTCGCGACGTGGGCGGTGACGACCAGCGGCTGAGCCGGCGGGGCAGCTTTGACGAAGACCCGGACAACTACCAGGCGGCCCGGCCGGGATACCCGCGGCGGGTGTACGAGGTGCTTGCCGAGTGCGGGCTGCGACCGGGTGCGCGCGTCCTGGAGATCGGACCCGGCACCGGGCAGGTGACCCGTCCCCTCGTGGACGCCGGCGCGTCGGTGCTGGCGGTGGAACTCGGTGGCCGGCTGGCAACTCGGCTGCGAACGAACCTGACCGGCCACGACGTGACCGTCGTCGAGGGCGACTTCGCCACCGTGGCGCTGCCCGACGACACCTTCGACCTGGCGGTCTGCGCCACCGCGTTCCACTGGCTGGACGCGGGCGCAGCGGTGCGACGGCTGGCCCGCCTGGTGCGGCCGGGCGGAGGGCTGGCGGTGTGGTGGACGGTCTTCGGCGACCCCGACCGCAGCCCGCCCTGGCGTACGGAGCTGGACGTGGTGTACCGACGATGGCTACCGGGGCAGGGGCGCGGCGCGGCCGGTAGGCCAGCGCCGCTGCGGGTCGACGAGCGCACGGCGGAACTGCGGGCAGGTGACTGGTTCGGCCCCGTCCAGGTCGAGATGATCCGGTGGGAGCACCAGCTGACCCCGCACGGCGCGCGCGGGCTGTGGGGGACCTTCCCGAACGTCCGCGAGCTGAGAACTGACCAGCGCGAGGCGTTCCTCGACGGCGTCGCCGAGGTGATCGCCCGCCAACCCGGGGCGACGGCGATCGACCACTACGTCACCGCGCTGTACACGGCGCCGCGGCGAGACAGCTCCGCCCTTCCGGCCGGTTCTTGAAAGCGGGCAGCGGACGACTGAAGGCCGCCAGCGATCCACGCCTTCAACAGGGACTGGGCCAGCCGGGACTGGAGGAGCCGGACACCACCTGCAAGCCGATGCGCCCCTCCCAGTGGGGGGCAGCTCAGGGCCGCCCGGAGGGTGTTCCGGTGTCGGTGGCGGTGTGGCCGTGTTCGAGGATCAGCAGGTAGGAGAACAGGCCGGGCTTCGCACCGTGCACCTGTTCGTGGGCGGAGAGGATTTCGCCCGTGCGGGGGTGGACGATGAGCTGCGTCTGGGAGTTGTCGGCCGTCACGGTGAAGCCGAGGCCCGTTCGGCCGGTGAGGTCAGTCCGCTCGCCCTGGTAGGCGATGGTCGGCACGTCCGCGAGGACGCGCAGTGTGGCTGCGCGCTGTGCTCGGTCGAGGTATTGGCTGATGGCGACGCCGATGACGCCGTGGATGAGCATGCGCGGGTATGCGGCCTCGCCGGCCAGCTCGCGCGGGGCCAGCGCACCAGCAAGCTTCGCAGAATCGGTGGTCAGCGGTTCGGGAAGGTACGGCTCGAGATCGCCGCTGACGTATCGCGTCGTCTTTAGGCCGGCAGCGGCGAACTGGCGGCGCTCGTCGGATGTCGGGCGGTGGGCGAGGCCACGCACGTCGGGGAGCCGGCGCGTCACCTCGCGCCCGGATTCATCGGCATCGCGGCGCCAGCGCTGTAGGTCTGAGCGGGTGATGACATTGGTAGCGCGGGTCCAGGATTGGGTGTGCAGGTAGGTGTAGGGCAGGCCGACGGTTTGATCAGCGGGGGCGGCCGTGATGGTGTCGGCGAGCAGGCGCAGGCGCTGCTGTGGGGTGAGGCCCGGCGCAGTCGCCGCGAGCGCCGGGGATGTGCACGCTGGTGGCGTCGCGGGAGTTGGTGTGGCCGGTGTGGGGGCGGAGGGTCCGGGGTGGCAGCCGGCGAGGAGGAGGCCGGCGATTAGCCCCGCCGACCGTCGGCGCGTGGTGGGGGTGGTGCGGAGCACGGTGTCTCGTGTCCTTCCGATGCGAGTCTGGTGCGGGTGCGCCCAGGCAGGCTGTCCCGGTGGGTGGTCAGGTGCGGGCGGTCTAGCTGGCGCCGGGCGTCGCGGTCATAGCGAAGCGCGTGGGGTGACCCAGCGGGTCGGTGGCTGTGGTTTGCATGCGGTATAGGGCGGCTGTCATGCGCGCGATGGCGGGGTGGTGGGGATGGGCGCGGCGGTGGTCGGTGATGGGGCGTGGCGTTGGGCCAGGTGCAGGCGCTGGGCCATGGCCATCATCGGATGGTGATCTACCGGGAGACAGCTCTCCAGGTGATGTGCAGGTCTGTGCCGGTCGCGCCGACGGTGACGCGGTGGATCGGGCCGAGCGCGCAGGAGGCGGCCTGGGTCGGCATGCCCGGTGGAACGAGGTGTGGGGTGCGGTGCAGGATCACCGCGGCGACGGCGTCGCGGATCTCGTCTGGCGGCACGGGTGTGCGTCCGCAGGACGGCGCGCACAGGTATGCCCAGCCACAGCCGGGCAGCTGGATGAGGATCATGGATCGTGCGCAGGTGTGGCAGGCCAGGAGGTCGGGTGGCACGGGCGCGGCCTGCACCGCGCGGGCCCGCGCAACCCATTCCTCAACCGTCGCCGGTGACAGGCCGCAGCTGCGAGCCACGTCCCGGAACGCTCGGTGCAGGCCGTCAACGGTGGCGTGCTCGAGGGCAGCGGCCACGACCTCGGCGACAAGGGCGGGTGTCCACGCGGCGAGGACTGGCGTCCGCGTTGGCATCGGCGCTCCTTCCTACTATTGATGTTCGGGGGTTGGGTGCGGGTAGCACCGCTGCGCTGGTGCAGGCGGTCGCGGCCGGGGCTGCGCATTCGGGCGGAGGGTGTGGCCAGCGGCGACAGCGGGGGACCATCGTCGCCGGCCACGTCGGTCGCGGCTGCCGTCCCTCTGCGGGCCGCGACCGGCTTTGAGCGTCCCGGCGTGGGCCCAGCGCGGCTGGCGTGCGCCGAGGCGGGACGGTCGGTGGGAGCGGTGACCTGGGCGTCCGCACCTTGTCTAGCGTTGCGCGTCGGACTGGGCGGGCGCGGGCGCGGTGACGGTTGCCGGCCTGGCGGTGTTCACGGGCCAGGCTCCGCGAGCCGGGTGAGGGTTGCGGCGCATCGGGGCGATGAGCGGCCCGTCGGGCAGGGTGAGCGCGGGTCTCGGGAGGTAGCCGTGCCGGCGGTACACGTCCTGGCTGCCGTGGATGGTCTCGGTCCAGGAGGGCATGTCGATGCGGTCGAGGCGGCTCTCGTGGTGGGTGAGCATCGCCGCGCCGATGCCGCGCCGCTGGGCGGCGGGAAGGACGGCGAGCACTGCCAGGTGGTAGTGAGGCTCGGTGGGTCGGACTTGGGTGAGCAGCTGGTCGAGGAGTTCAAACTGCCGCGCGTGCGGGCCGGCGGCGTCGGCCAGTCGGCTGCGGTAGTTCGACGGTGGCGGGATGCTGCGGTAGCGGTGAAACCCCATCGCGGCGGCGCTCAGGTCGTCGGTGATCTGAATGTCGCCGAAGAACATGGCGTGCTCCACCCAGATCACTGCCACATCGGCCAGGATCCGCCGCCGGCAGGTCGGATCCGGCACTAGCCACTGGGCGAGCGGGCCGGAATGCAGGGCGTCGGCGACGATCGCGGCGACCGGTTCCTTGTCCGCCCACCGGGCGGCACGGATACGCGGAATGACGTCCATGAGATGCCTCCAAGGGCAGCGGATCGGGTGGGATGGCGCGGGGCTCACCGGTAGGCGGCGGTGGCGAGGTCACCGACGACGGCGTCCACCGCGGCGGTAATGTCGCGGACCTGCCGGTGGTGCTGCGCGGCGATGGTGCGCAGCTGCACGGTGAGGGCGGCGATGTCGTCGGCGAGGTACAGGTGCTGGGTCAGGCCGAGGGTCGCGACGAGGCCGCCCAGGGCGGCGGTGTGGTTGTCGGGCTGATCACGGCCGGTGGCGATGTAGTGCAGCCGGGCGCGGGCGACGACCGGCCACTTGAGGTCGGCGGGCAGATAACGGTCGGTGCGGGCCAGCCCGCCGAGGCGGCGGCGCACGTCGTGGCGCAGGATCCCGCCAGCGTGCAGGCCGGCGCGGGTGCGGTCGTACAGGTCGTCGGCGAACCCGCGCAGCCACCCCCGCAGGGGCGGGGTCGGGTGGGCGTAGCGGATGGAGGCCAGGGCGGTGTCTGCGATCAGGTCCCCGACCGGGCGGTCCAGGTGCAGCCAGAGACGCTGCTCCTCGCCCGATGGGGTGTCGTCCGTGGTGTCGAGAGCGATCCGCCCGGCGAGGAACAGGTCGATAAGAACCGCACCAGCCAGGCCAAGGGCGAGGGCCCGGCGGTGAATGTGCGGCTGACCGGTGTCGTCGTCGTGACCGAGCAGGAACAACTCGTCGCGCAACGGCAACTGGGGGATCGAGGAGGTCATTTGGTCCAGTCCCTCTACCGCGGCCCGCCGGCGTGCTGTCGGAGGCGGGCGTGCATCCCGCCGTAGGCGGCCTGCGGCTGCGGAAGCAGCAACTTGTCGACGGCGGCGAGGACCGTGTAGTTCGGGTCGCAGACGTTGCCGATCGGCGCCCGCCCCGCCTGCGACACCAGCTGGTAGGCGTCGAGCTGCTCCAGGCCGGTGAGGTCACCCACCCAGCCGACCAGGTCGCGGTGCGCGACCCGGTACGCGTCCTCCAGGGGCCGGGCGCAACCAACGGACATGATCGACGTGTCTGTCTCCAGGCGGGGCCACACCGTCGGGACGCCCTTGATGACCTCGATGATCAGGGTGGTGGTCGTGGCGATCTCCACCCCGACCCCGCAGGCCTCACCCTCGCCCTGGCGGGCGTGCCCGTCGCCGAGGGCGAGCATCGCCCCGTGCACGTTCACCCCCAGGTACAGGGTGGCCCCGGCGCGCAGCTCCGGGCTGTCCAGGTTCCCGCCGTGGGAGTCGGGGACGATCGTGGAGCGGGCCTCGAACCCGCCGGGCGCGACCCCGATCGTGCCGATCATCGGATCCAGCGGCAGGTCGACGCTGTGGTCGCTGCCCGTGGCGTGGAAGCGGATCGTCCCGGCCTGCCGGTCGATGTCGTACACCCACACCCGCTCATCCAGCGGCGGCTGCAGCGTAGCGGTGTGCGAGGTCGAAGTGAGTGCTCCGAAGTGCGGGAACGTCGACGAGACTCCCCAGTCCCGGGCGGGCTCGATGGCAGCGAGGTAGATCGCGAGGGTGTCGCCGGGCTCAGCGTCCTCGACGAAGAACGGCCCCGACACCGGGTTCAGGTACGGCATCCGGCACACCCGCGACGGCAAATCCGCCGGCCCGCGCACGAAACCGCCAAAGCAGTCCTCCGTGAACACCCGCAGCACGTCGCCGGAGCGGACGTGGGCCACCGGCATCCGGCCACCGAAGCTGTAGGCCAACTCATCGCGAGCCGGACGGTAAGTGATCGTGTCCATGCCGGTCACACCCGTTCCACGTGACGGGCCTGCGGCTGCGCGGGCGCCAAACCCGACAGCGCGGGCCGGCGGCCGACCAGGTACAGGCCGGCGAGAACGACCATGCCGAGGGCGAGCCAGGCCAGGCCGAGGCGCTGCGCGGCGATATTGGCGTTGACCACCACGTAGGCGAGGATCGCGAACCCGATACCGGGCATGACCAGGTGAGCCCACCAGTTGCCGCTGCGCTGGCGGATGAGGTGGTGCACGACCACGGATACGTGCAGCACGAGGAAGGCGACCATCGCCCCGAAGTTGATCAGCGACGACAGAAGGGTGATCCCGTCGGCGCGGGTGGCCATGTAGAGGCCGAGGGCGAGGGACACGGCGCCGGTGAGCAGGGTGGCGTTGATCGGCACGTTGCGGCGGATCGACACCTTCGCGAGGAAGCCGGGAAGCTGCCGGTCGCGGGCCATCGCGTACAGCAGCCGCGAGGTGGCGACCTGCGCGACCATCGAGTTCGGCAGCCCCCAGGCGATGGCCGTCGCGACCGCGCACAGGGTCGCCAGCCAACTCCCGCCGGCCACGGCGGCGGCGTCGTAGAACGCGGTCCCGTTCGGGTCACCGTTCGCCAGGAGACCGGCCGGGTCGGGGACGAGCATCGCGGCCAGCCACGTCTGGACGATGAACAGCACCCCGGCCAGGATCAGGACGGCGGCCATGGCGCGGCCGATCTGCCGGGAACCACCCCTGGTCTCCTCGGCCAGCATGCTGATGCCGTCGAAGCCGAGGAACGACAGCACCGCGATCGACACCGCGCCCGCGACGAGCGACCAGGTGAAGGTGTCGGCGTTGTAGAACGCCTCCCAGCTGAACCGGCCTCTGCCTGAGGCGAGGGCCCAGCCGGCAATGGCCAAGAAGATCGCAAGGACGATCAACTCGCCGACGAGCATGACCCGAGTGACTACCGCGGTCATCCGGATCCCGACCGAGTTGACGACCGTGTTGACCGCCACGAACCCGAGCAGCCACAGCCACACCGGCACCGACGGGACCGTGGCGTGCATGGCCATCGACGCCACCAGGTACAGCAGGCCAGGCACGAGCACGTAATCGAGGAGGATCACCCAGCCGGCCAGGAAACCCACCGGCGGGCTGATGCCCCGACCGGCGTAGTTGTAGACGCTGCCGCTCATGGGGAACGCCTTGACCATCTGCGCGTAGGAGAACGCGGTGAACACCAGCGCCACCACGCCGATCGCGTACGCCAGGGCCACCATCCCACCGGAGCCGGCATAGACGCTTCCGAAGATCGCCATCGGGGCGATCGGCACCACGTACACCAACCCGTACGCGACCAGGTCCCGGAACCGCAGCCCCCGGGCTAACTCCTGGCGGTAGCCGTAGCGTGTCAATTCATCTTGTAGCTGCATTGCACCCTTCCGAAGAGCTCGTCGGCAGCGGCGAAACGTCCAATGTTGGGCCGCGCGTGAATTGCTTCACGCTCCGAATAGTCGCTCGATTCGAATGGCGCGGTCGATACCGGAAATGCGGACAAAGGATGTTGTCCGCATTGAACTTGTCGCTCCGAACTTGAGCTGCCCAGCGGCAGTTCGAGCCGTACCGTCCAGCGGCAGGGACGAAGTGCTTGCGCGTAGAGTCGACCGTGCCTGGGGAGCACTCGCGCCGGCTCGGCGGCACGACAACTTCTTCTACGCCGTCGCCGGTGCACCCGAGGCCGGTCGACGAGGGCGCTGTCTTACGGTCGCGTACGGAGTTGTTCGAGGAGGACCCGTGAGGCTGGCAGACAGGATCGCTGTGGTCTCGACGGAGGACGCGGTTCGCGCCTCTGTGAGCTATGACCAGCTGCGTGCCGGGGATGGCGCGCTGTACTGGTTGGAGACCCGCCCCGAAGCCGGCGGGGTCGCGACGGTGGCATGTTGGCGGCCCGGCGAGGGTGCGCGAGACGTCAGTCCTGAGGGCTTCGACGTCACCAGCGGCGTTCACGCGTACGGAGGCGGGGCGTTCGCTGTCATTGACGGGACGTTGTGGTGTGTCGGCGGAGACGGCCTTTACCGGAGCCGTCTTCACGACGATCAACTCGAGTTGGTCAGTCTGGGATCCTTCGGCGACCTGACGATCGGCGACGGCGAGTTACTGGCTGTGCGGGAGTCAGAGCATGGTGACGACCTCATCGCGGTGTCGCTCACAGGCGTCCCGGACATACGGGCTCTCGCAGCATGCCGGGGATTTCTCGGCGCACCTCGGCCGGGTTCAGGCATGTTGGCCTGGACCACTTGGAGCGAGCCCGACATGCCTTGGGATAGGTGTGAGATATGGGTCGCCTCCTACTCGCCGCGTGGCCAGGTAGGGAACCCGGTAATGCTCGCCGGCGGTTCGGAAGAGTCGGCGGTGGAGCCTAGGTGGGGTCCCGACGGGGCGTTGTACTTCGTGTCAGACCGCAGTGGCTGGTGGAACCTTTACCGGTGGGACGGCCACCAGGTGAAGCGGGTGGCACCGATCGCAGGTGAGTGCGCCGCAGAGCCGTGGGAGCTCGGCTACGCGTCGTACGACTTCCTTGACGACGGCCGGATCGTCGTGGCGGTGCAGGACGGGCCGCGGCACCGCCTCGTCGTCATCGACCCTGACGGCACTGTTCGCCCGGTCGACCTTCCATATACGTCCATCAAGCCCTATCTGGCCGTTCAGGGAACGACGGTGGCATTGATCGGGGCGTCGCCGACTGCGGCCCCACAGGTCGCGCTCGTGCACCTCACGGCCGCCGATCCTCAGGTGGAGGTGCTTGCCCGGTCGGAGCACGCCAAACTCGACGGGGCGCAAGTATCGACGCCGACGGAACTGCGGGTTCATGTCGCGGGTGATCGAGAGGTAATTGCCTTGGTGTATCCGCCAACGGCCTCGGCGGCGGACTGGCGGGCACCGGTGATCGTGAGGGCGCATCCTGGGCCGACCGCCTCGTGCCTCCTGCGCTTGGACTGGCAGGCGCAGTTCTTCACCAGTCGGGGGTTCGCCGTCGTGGACGTCGACTATCTCGGCAGCACCGGGTACGGCCGGGTCTTCCGGGAAGCGCTGTACGGCCGGTGGGGCCTCGACGACGTTGATGACTGCGCGGCGGTGGCGGACCACCTGCTCGCAACAGGACGAGCCGTACCGGGTCAAGTCTTCATTCGCGGAGCCAGCGCCGGCGGATACACAGCCCTGCACGCCGTGGCGCAGAGCGGTCCGTTCGCTGCCGCCACGGCCGTGTCAGCGATCGTGGATCCCGACCGTTGGGCGGAAACCGTGCCCCGCTTCCAGCGCGCGCACGCCAGACGGCTGCGAGGCAGTGCCGGGCGGGTCAACGCCGCAACCGTTCAGCGGCCGGTGCTGCTCGTCCACGGCACCGCCGATGACGTGGCTGTGGTCGAGGATGTGCGGGAACTCGCCGATCAGCTGACAGCTCACAGCGTGCCCCACGACATGCTGCTTCTCCCCGACGTCGGCCACTACGTCGCGACCTCCACCCAGGCGGGCAAGGCGCTGGAAGCGGAACTCGCGCACTACCGTTTCGTGATGACGGCTGCGGCTGCCGATTAAGGGAACTACACCGCAGCCAGCGGTAGTTGAGAACGCACGTACTCGCCGAACTCACGGACCTCCGGCTCACACCGGTAGGGCTCAAGATCGGCTTGCACCTCAACGATGCGCTCTAAACAGCGGTGCGAGGTGGTCCGCGCGGCATGATCCACCGCCATTCGGCCGGCGGCGCAGGCTTCGTCGATGCGGCCAGCGGCAGCCAACGATGAGGCCAGGAGCGCGGTGTCGATGGCCAGTCGGCGGACATGTGTGGGACTCAGCGCGGCAAGGGCATCGCCCAGGTGCCGTTGGGTCTGCTGCGGCCGGCCCAGATCATGGAAACAGTGGGCAAGCTCGTCGGCGAGATAGGCCGGATCGAAGTACTGGATCCACAGCGGCTCGTCCTCGGTCCTGCTGCGATTCAGTTGCCTCTCTGCGACTTCGAGGTGGGCCATGCAGTCGCTTTCGCGTCCGAGGCGGGCGTACGTCCGCGCCACCACGGCGTGTAGCGCGGCATCCACGGCGGGCGTCGCCTGAGTCTCACTACCCCTCACCGCCGTGAGCGCCATCCGCAGCGCCGGCTCGGGATGACCGCAGTGCAGTGCCAGGTGGCCGATGTTCACGGCGAGCAGGTAGCTGCCGTAGAGGCAGTCGTCGGCGGCCTGCGTCAGCCGCAGAGCGCGCAAGTAGCGGCGCTGCGCGAGACCGTGGGCTCCGGTGTCGACTGCCTGATACCCGCACAGTTCGAAGAAGCCCGCCGCCAGCCTGTACAGGCGCCGACCGATCGCTTCCGAGGCGGGGCTGTTTGCCAGCAATCGGTTTAGCTCGCCTTCGACGTACCGCTGCACCTGGGCATGGACTCGTCCGGCACCGTGGGTGTGGTCCAGCTGCCGGAACATCGCCAGAGCGGTCTCAGCGGAGCTGAGGTCCTCCTCGCGAACCTGATCAGGTGAGCCGGGCCGGCCGGCCGCAGACAGTCGGGGCCCCGCAGTAGCGTTCAGCCAGTCCAGAGCGGCGCGATCGAGGACACCTGGCTGGAACGGAACCCGGACGACCATGTCGGTCAACCCCGAGGTATCCGCCGGCTGAGTGGAGAGCAGGGTGATGGCGCCCGTCGGCGCCGTCGCTAGCTTGGCCGCGTTGACCCGATTCTTCTCGAGCAGCGGTAGCAGGCGCATCAAGGCGCCACCGGTCGTCAACGCCTTGTCGCATGCCTCGACGAAGTCCCGCGAGGGGAACCGGTCCGCCGTCTCGATTCGACGCACCAGGTCGGCACTGAATCGGATCATGGCACCCAGCCGCGCCTGCGAAAAGCCGGCGTGCTCCCGCAGCCGACGCAACTCGGCGCCGAAGAAGTGTCGCTCAGACATGGACGGTTGAAGCGCCCGCGGGGTCTGGCCCATGACACCGCCTTTCAGGCTGCCCACTTCCGGATGGCATTGAGCAGCATGGACATCGCGCACATAGGGTCACTCAGCGTTCGGCGCGGCGCAACCAGGAACGACGAAAGGGTGTCGATCCGAACCCGCTCACGGGGCGAGCGCCATGCGGACAACCACTCCGTCCGCATGCTCGGTGTTCACGACTGCGGCTCGAAGGGCGAGGGTGTGGAGGACGGGATACCGACCACTCGTCAAATCCGCTTCGAATCTTGAGGAACCCTCGGAGGTGGTTATGGAGCACGAGACGAAGCCATCCTCCGTGGTCGTGGCGGGTGCTGGGATTGGGATAGAGCCCGAAGCTCGGGCATCAGGCGATGAGCCCAGTGCAACGCCCCTCCTGATGGATCACTTGGCTCTTCATGACGTTCGGTTACCAAACCTAGACTCAAGGTCGTTTGCCTAGCAGGTCGGCGGGCGCTGCTCAGTACCGCATGCGGTTCCGTTAATACCTCCGGGCCTACGAGCTTCTGAAGTCAACGAATGAAGAGGGGTTCTCCCATGCCGGAGCGGGTCACCAAGGAAAAGGTTCTCTGTTACGTCGTACGTGACGGCAAGCTGCTGGTCTTCCGGCACACCGATTACAGCTACGAGGAAGTCGGCATCCAGGTTCCGGCCGGCAGCATCCGCGCCGGCGAGACGCCGGAGGCTGCGGCGCTGCGCGAGGCCGGCGAGGAAACCGGCCTGAAGGACTTCAAGATCGTGCGGAAGCTCGGCGAGACCGAGTACGACATCAGCCCGTACCGGTTCGAGCTCCAACGCCGCCACGTCTTCCACCTGGAACTGACCGAGCCGACGTCGGAGCGGTGGATGAGCCAGGAGGACCACGACGGAGAGCAGGAGCCGACGCACTTCGAATGCTTCTGGATTCCGCTGGAGGCCGCCCACATCCTCCAGTCCGGCCAGGGCGCCCTGTTGGGACGCCTGTACGACTGATCCCGTCCGGTCACGGCCACCCCTGGGAGGCAGCCGATGCACGGCACCACCGATCACCCGATGGCCCATCTGTACCGCGGCCTCGACGTCGAAGACGCCGACAGTGCCGTATCGGTGATCTTGAAGCTACGGGGTGAGACCTGCGACATCGACTGCCTGTACTGCTACGAGAAACGCAAGGAGGCCCCGGGCGGAGCCCGGATCGACGCGAGTCAAGTGCGTCGACTCGCCGAGCTCTTCTCGGGGCGTGTGCTCGCCGTGGAACTGCATGGCGGCGAGCCGCTGACGGCCGGACGCGACCATGTCGCCGAGGTCCTGCGCGAACTGGCATCCCAGCCCAGCGTCGTGCGGGTATCGATGCAAACCAACGGCATGCTGCTCGATGAGCAGTGGCTGGATCTGTTTGACGCCCTGTGCCCGCGCCTCCAGATCGGCATCTCCCTCGACGGGGACGCGGCGGGCAACGCCTGGCGGGTTGGATACGACGGCCAGCCGGTTTACCCGCGCGTGGCCAACGCCCTGCGGCTGCTGGCTGGGCGCGGCCGGAAGGTGGGCGTGATCGCCGCGGTCACTCCGACCGTGCTCGGCCGTGCCGAGGCCGTCCTGGATCACCTCGCCGGCTTCGAGGCGGTCAACGCCGTCAGCTTCGTACCCTGCTTCGATTCCTCCGTTCAAGGCCCTACCGCTGCCCAAGGGCAACGCGTTCCCGCGAGCCGGATCCTTCAGCGCGCGGCTCTGCGCGGCTCGCAAGGGCCCGGGTGGGCGACCACCCCGGACCAGTACGCCGAATTTGTACTCGCCGCCACCGTTCGCTGGATCGGCGCTGGCCACTTCTCCCGGCTGAAGCTAGAACCGTCCGTATCCACCATTCGACGGTTGCGCGGGCTGGATACCGGCTTCTGTCACTTCTCCAACCTGAAGTGCGACCACGTCTTCACGCTCTATCCGGACGGACGGCTCGGCAGTTGTGACGAACTGCCCTGGCCGCAGGCCCAGCTCACCCTCTTGGACCAGCCCTCCGGACAGAAGGCGGTCGTCGCGGCTCAGCGGCGGCTGCCGCTGCTGAACCAGGGCAAGGCCCTGATGGAGCGGTGCACCACCTGCACGTACCAGTCAACGTGCGGCGGCGGCTGCGTGGCCACCCGCTGGCGTCACGACCAGGCCGGTGACCAGGACGCCTACTGCGACTACCGGATGCGGATGATCGACGGCATCGCCGCACTCCTCGCCCAGCCCGCCCACCCGGCAGGGGCCTGGTGCCGCAAGGTGCGCTCGCACCCGCGTATGCCGAACAGCATGCGTGACGTCGCCTCCTTCCTCGCCCACTGGGACCACCCCGAGGCGAACCGCCCACCTGTACGGCTGCGCACCAGCTCGCACGGCAACATCAACACCGTTGGCCTGCCCGGCGTGCACGAGGCCGATGACCTCGACCCGGCCCACCCCCAGTGGCGAGGGGCGATCGAGCCCGGCGTCCGCTCCCTGGTCGACGCCGTCACCCAGGACTGGCGCCTGATCACGTACGACAGCTGCCAGGGACATCTCTATCCAGGCCTTGATCTGCCGCCCGCCGAGCGCCGGGTCGGCATCCTGCCGCGTGACCGAACCGAGTACGCGCGAGCTGCTGCCGCCCTGTGCCGCGCGATCACCGCTGTGACCACCGACCTACCCGCCGCCGTGCAGGTGGCCGTCGGGCGTGCGGGGCTGAGGTGCGAGACCACCGGACGTGCGAGCCCCGTACTCGACCTGGTGCTGCGCCGGGGCGCCAGGCACGGCTGGCCGGCGTACTTCGATGCCGTTGACGCGGCCACCCGCGCCGTCACCGACGCGCTACGCGGCGAGCGGCCCACCGAGGACGGGTGCTATTGCCCAGCACCTCAGAGCACTGCTTCGACCAGCGAGGAGGCGGCGTGGGTAGCGTCACGGCCTCGCTGACGATCCATCAGTTGCTGGGGCGGATCGTGTACTTCCACGCCCTGTTCATCGAGCCCGCACTCCTTCCCAGCGCCGCGCGCCGGCCTGGTCCGGTGTGCTGCAACCATGGCCCGGACTCGGGCCGCAGCACCGTCAGTGAGTTATTGACGGACTCCGCCTGGGCGGCCCTCGTTGAGGTCGCAGCCACCCTCCCCGCCCATGATCATCCGTGCCCGATGGCCAACGGCGCGTGCTGTGCTACCTGCCGCGTTGTGGTCGCAGCCGCAGCGGTCGGAGCTGGATGGGCGCAGACCGAGCACCGCAGCTACCAGCGGGCTGAGCCTGCCGAAACGCTCCTGCGCTCCTGCCGGCTCATGGCGGCGGCACGGCTGGGGCGGGCCTTCGCCACACAGCACGTCGCCTGGTGCCCGGCGTTGGACCAGTTGACGGTGTGGGAGCCGCTGCCCGGCGCGGAGGAGCTGCCGTTGACCGGCGAGCTGCTGGCCCTGTGGGCCAATCCGGCCGCTAACCCTCACCACCCTGTGGCCAGTTGGCTCAATCACTGCACCGGCCTGGACGACGTCCGCCGCGTGCTCGAGACGAGGAGGACCTACTCGTGATTCACATCGCCGAGACCGTCGCGGTCGGCAGCATCGAGGGATTCGTCGACACCGAGGAGCGGGACCAGCTCACAGCCATGATGAACGACTTCCTCAGCGATGAGGCCCGGCTCCGCTTCGGCGCGAGGCGGGCCAACTCCATCCATGAGATCCCCGGTCGCTCCAAGGAGCAGGCCATGGCCGTCTACGAGCCGGCCGGACGGATCGAGGTCCCAAGGATCCCGGACAGAGCCGAGGCACTGCTTCAGCATGCCTTCGACCGTGCCCGCCCCGCTCTGTCCCGCGTCATGCCGTCGATCACCGCTTGTCGGCCGTGGACCTACGTCGAGTACGGCCCCGGCCAGCACATCACCGGCCACCTCGACGGCATCGCCCCCGACCCGTTTGCTTGGCCGCGACAGATCGCCGGCATCAGCGTCGTGATCCGTGAGGCCGAGGCCGGCGGCGCGTTCTACGTCGAAAGCACGTCCAGCGACCGCCTGTGGAACACCCGGCTGGAGCACGACGCCCGGGAACAGGGATACGCGGGCGGTATGTGGCTGGCCCACGACGGCGCCGACCACTCCGCTGACTGGTATGCGGCCATGCCCCGAACCCGATGGAGCGTGAGCCCCGCCCCCGGCACCGCCCTGCTCTACGGCTCCCAGCTCACCCACGGCACCAAACCGGTCTCTCTCGGCCGCGTCGCGAAGTTCATCAGCTGGCTGATCGCCGAGAAGAACTAGGAGCGAGGCATGCTGCTGGCCTTGGAAGGAATCGCTGGAGCCGGGAAGAGCACGCTACGCGACCGGATCCTGGCCAACGCCGCCTGCGAGAGCATCCGCCTCGGGCACATCGGCCAATTCTCCTGGCTGTCGCTGGAAGCGACCCGCTCCATCGTCAGCCTGCGGGCCGGCCGTCCAGCAGCAGACGGCGTGCGGGCGGTGGCCGCGGCCCGCCGCGACCTGGAACTCCATGCTCGCCATAACCTCGCTCCCGCGCTGTCCCTCGGCCCGGTCATCGCCGACCGGCTCACCTTGTCGACCGCCTGCCTGATCGCCCTGCTGCACGACCGTCCTGTCGCCCACTACGTTCAGCAGCTCGCCGAGGTCACGGCCGCGCGGGCGGACCTGATCGTCCTGCTCACCACCGAGCCCGAGCTGTGCCATGCCCGGCTGTCCGAGCGGCCCACAACGCGTCGCTTCGGGGAGGACCGCCCGACCGCCGCTCGGTATGCCGACCTGTATGAGCAGGCAGTCAACGCGTGGACCGAGGCAACCGGCCTGCCCGTGCTGCGCCGCCCGTGCACCACCAAGCCCGACCTCGACCGGCTGGCCGCCGCCTGCCTGGAGCGGCTACGCCAAACCGCACCGGATGCGGCGCGAACATGAGAAGGCAGCCCATGCACCTGCACCCGATGCACCCCGCCGCCTGGGTCCTTGACCAGCTTCGCTACGCCGGCTGGCACGTCCACGACCTCCTCTGCTTCACTCGCGCCAGCACGCTCGTGCTCGCCAGCCGCAACGGGACGCCTCCGGTGGTTCTCAAGGCCGGCTTCGGCAGCAACCACGTTCTGGCCGACCTCGACGAGGCCACCCGCAAGGCCGCCTACGGCTTCTACTGGTACGCGGAGATGACCGAGGCCGAAAGGGCCTTGACCCGTGAGGACTTCCGCCACGAGATCGCCGTAACCCACGCCGCCCAAGGCGCCGAGCACGTCGTGCCCCTGCTGGAGCAGGGCAGCACCGACCGGTTCGACTGGTACACCATGCCCCACTTCGTCGGCGGCAACTTCGGGCGGTACCTCACCACCGCCCTCAACCGAGACCAGGTGACGGGTGGGCTCAGTATCTTGGCCGACGTCGCCGAGGGTCTGCGCACCCTGCACGAACGCGGGATCGTGCACCGCGACGTCTACCAGGAGAACATCCTCATCCACGACGGCCACGGGCTGATCACCGACCTTGGCGCCGCGCGCCGCACAAAAACCTCGCGCGGCCCCGCCGCTCGGGGCCCGGAGGTGCATTGGCCGCCGGAGTACGCCACCTCCTACGACCGCGCCACCCCAGCGGCGGACACCTTCAGCCTCGGAGTCCTGACCTACCGCTACCTGTGCGCCGACATCCCCCGCTACGGCCCTTCCCTGCTGCACACCGGGCCCGCCGGACTCCGCCCGATCATCACCGCGGCGCTCGCCCAAGCACCCGAGGACCGGCCCGCCATGAGAGAGCTGCGCGACGCCCTGCGCCAGGCGGCCACTCCCGCCGCCACGCCGGCCCAGCGCAGCAGTTGACCCACCACCCATCGGAAGGAGACGCGGTGCCCACCGCCCGCTCGCCGCCACAGGAATCGGCTCCAGAAGGTGCACGACCTAAACCCCTCTTCGGAAAGGACGAGCGCACTCATGGACAACGACCGGATCAGCGACTTCCTCGCCGCCGTGGACGACCTTCGCGGCGACGACGAGACCGTCCGCAGCACCCGTCACACCTCCAGCGTCTCCGCCGAGGGCTGGCCGACCGCTGAGGCCCCGGCGAGCACCGCGGCACCCGAGGGCACCGACGTCTGAACGCCCCGCATCACACCGACGGCGCGCCGTCGGTGAGTACCTCCTGGGGCCGGACCCTCACGGGGCCGGCCCCAGCCCCAGCCCGTCGGAAGGACCCACCCCGTGGAAGCGCCCGCCATTTCCTTCTCGTTCGCCCCCATTCAGGCCCACCACCGCGACCGCACTCGCCGGATACGCGCCGCCCTCAAGCCCGCCGCCCGGCCGACCGTCAACATCCCCGACTCTTCGGGGTCGGACGCCGCCGACTACTGCTTGGCCCACCACGTCCTCGAAGGTGCCGAGGCCGCCGCCCGCTCCCGCGAGACCGCCACCTTCAACTGGTACGGCGCCCACCCGGACGCGAACGCCTCAGCGCTATCGACCCCCACCTCCGTCGGTCCGCGCATCGTCCTCGCCCCCGAACTGGACCGCCTGCCCCGCTCGACGATCTCCGATACCCCCTACTACGTACTGAACTCGGAAACCACCGCCGCCCCGCCGGATCTACGGGAACTGGCCGCCGCCGCATACGCCAACGGCGCGAAGACCGGTTTCGCAGACCTTCTCGCCGGCCACGCAGTCGTCGTCTGCCTGCTGCGCCACAAGAAGCTCGGCGACACCCTCGACAGCTGGACCCTCAGCCGGCTGCCCGGCACCATCTTCTGCGACCACATCAACGAGCCCGTCGTCCTGGCTCGCGACCTGATTCACGAGGCGGGCCACAACTGGCTCAACGACGCCCTTGGCGCCACAGCCTGCGAGATCAGCGACGAAGTCAGGTTCTACTCCCCCTGGAAGGAGACGAGCAGGCCCGCCTTCGGCTTCCTGCACGCCTGCTTCGCCTTCCCCCTCACCATGATCTACGCCGCTCGTGTCCTGCCCGAAACAAGCGGCGACCTGTACCGATTCCTGACCGCCTACTTGGACCAGCAGCGCGGACTGCTTGCCACCACCGCCGCCGACCACGACCGCGCACTCGCCCTGATCAACGACCCCGCCTTGCGGGAACGCCTGCGCTCTGTCCACCGCGAAGCCCTCAGCCTGTGAACTCCACCGACACCTCGGTCCCCGCTACCGAGACCGCCCTCGCGGTCCGGCTGGGCGAGCCCGGCGTCATCCTGCGCGTCGGCCAGGCCGGCCATCCGACGGCGCAGGCGCATACTGGATTGGCCAGTCTCGAACTCGCCGCGCCCATCGGGGAGAACACCGCCTTCAACATCGGCTCCGTCGCCAAACAGATCACCGCGTACCTGTGCATCCGCGCCGCCCGCGATCGCCTTCTCACCCTGGACCGGCCCGTCGACGGCATCATGCCCCGCTTCCACATCCCCGACGTCACCGTCGGCGACCTCATGCAGCACCGCGGCGGCATCCGGGACGCCGAGTCCCTGCTGTCCCTGGCCGGCTTCCGCGAACTCGACCACTACACCGCCGACGACCTGCTGCAACTCGCCTACCGTCAGCAGCACCGCGCCGTCAAAGCGAACCGCTTCCTCTACAGCAACACCGGTTACCTCCTCCTCGCTGAAGCGCTCACGCACGTATACGGCGCTGGACTCCACGAGATCGCCAGCGAGCAGGTCTTCACCCCGCTCGGCATGACCTCGGCCCGCTTCAAGACCGATCCACGCGAGGTGATCCCCGGCGCCGCCGCCAGCTACCAGGCCGTCGCCAGCGGATGGCAGCACCAGCAGCGCCCAGTCACCCTGCCCGGCCCCGGCTCCCTGTGGTGCACCGCCGCAGACCTGGACCGCTGGCTCGCTCACCTCTGGCACGAATGGCACTGCCGGGCCGACGACGCGCTCCCGTTCGACCAGCACCTCGGCTATCAGTCCAGCGACCACGCGCCGTTCACATACGGTGCCGGGCTGTACGCCGATCCTCGTCCCGGCCGCACCGCCGTCTTCCACTACGGCCACGAGCAGGGGTTCTCCGCAGCCGTCTATCTCACCAACTCAGGGCTCCGCGTTATCTGCCTGTCAAACCACGCCGGAATCGCCGCCGACCGCGTGCTCGCCGCTGCCCTCGCCGACCCCACCCATGAATCCGGCGCTGATCCGGGCGAACTGCTGTCTCGCGCGTTGAGAAGCCTTCCTGCGCCCAAGACCACCACCTCCACGGGCAGCGCCGACGCCGAAGCGGCTCACACGTCGCTCGGCACCTATGTCTGCGACGAGGTTCCCGGCACCGTACGCCTGACCCGCAGTGCGGGCTCGCTGTACTTGTGGCGTCGGGGAACCCTCGACCGACTCACCTGCACCGGGTCCACGTACGTTGCGGACGGCTACACGCTGACACTCGATACCTCGTCGGCGGATGAGGATCTGCCAGTGTCCAATGGCTTTGTTCTTGATCTCGATCGCGCACCAGGGCTGCACTATCGACGACGGCCCGACTGACCGACTGCCACCATTACAACGTCGGTGGTTCTCAAGCCTCCCGATCCGACACGGGGGCCCCTGGCTGGCCGGCCGTTGTCAGCCGGTCTTGATGTGTGCTACCCCGCTTCTATCGAGCTTCTTGATTACTAAGTCGAGGACTGTATCTCGGCTCGGGCTCCACTTGAGCGTTCGTACTCCCAGGAGCTCGGCCATCTTCGACGATCAACACTCCACTAATCAGACGGCCACAGACAAGCCCAAAATGAGCAACGGGTCGGCAGATCGCCGTGGTCCAGCACGGGGAGCGCTTCGAGATCGGCCTTCGCCAACGGCTCATCGATTCAATCAAGGAGACCGCCGATGTCGCACACGCCGCCTGATCTGCCTGGCTTAGCAGTCACGATCGGGCTGACCATCGACACGGTGCTACGGCGCACGGACAAGACCCTGCTGGCGCGAGGCTCGTTCCGCGGCGAACCGGCAGCGGTGAAATATCTGATCGACCCGGACCCGTTCTGGGCAGCCAGCTGGCGGCACGAGCTGGACGTGTACGAGGTCTTCGGTGACACCACCCCGCCTGTCCGCGTTCCTCGGCTGCTCCATACCGACCGTGATCGACTGCTGGTCCTGGAATGGGTCGACGCACCGCCCCTCGCGTTCGAACGCTACCCCCAGCGTGAGCTCGATACCCGGGAGGTCGATGCCGTCCTGGACTGCATCACCGCGTTGAATGAGTGGGCCTACCCCGCCGTCCGGATCTCGCCCACCTTCGACTACTCCGACCGCGTGGCTCGGTACCAGGCCAAGGGATACCTCACTGAGGGCCAGCGAGAGGCTCTGGACAGTCTGCTGGCCCGCTGCGACGCGCCGGCACAGCTCAATCACGGCGACCCGCTGGCCAGCAACATCCTCCTCAATGCCGGCCGTTCCGACAGCGATGACGAGGCCGAGACCACGGCGGTGCTAGTCGACTGGGAGTTCACCGGTTTGTTCCTTCCTGGCTTCGACCTTGCGATGCTCCACACCCAGGTCGGCGCGAGTACGCCATTGATCCGCGAGCGTATCGAGGCGATCGTGAGTGAGGCGGGCATCGAGGCCGCATTCGCGCTCAACCTCGCTATGGTCTTGACCCGCGAGCTGCGCCTGCACCACGAACTGCCCGAGGACGACCCGGCCCGGACGCGCTGTCTGCCGATCATTGAGGCCGCCTGGACCTCGGCCGGCACCCGCGTACAACGGCTCATTGCATCGAGGTCAGCATGATCCAACTCTGACTAGCCACAACGACACCCTGCATCTGTTCGCAGATGCAGAGATGACCGAAAGTTAGGGGATCTGTCTGTGGTGTCGACGATCTCGTCGGTGTCTAGTGGCCTCGCAAGGAGCCCGGTAGTTTCAGCTGTCGACCACTTTCGCTTTCATCGATTGGAGGTGCCGCCCACGTGTCGCAGATCGAGAAGATCACCGGTGAACTCCGCGCGTTGATGACCGGGGTCGAACGCGCGCAGGGGCTGGCAGCCGCCGCCGACAGCCAGGCGCAGGAGGTGGCGTTACGGGCCGCAGGCGCGGGCTTCGTCGCCGTGGCGGCGGGTGTGGCGCGGGTGCGCAACGCGATCACCGGCATCCAGGGCGGCCTGGGAAGTCTCGCCGGTTCGATCGGTGAGGCGACGAAGGCAACCGCGGCGGTGCCGAACGAGGCCACCCCGCAGGAGACGATCGCCGGCCTGGCGCCCGTGCAGAGCGCCATGGACGTCGCCCGTGACGCAGCGGCTGGGGCCATCACCGGAGTCGGTGAGGCACAGCAGCTCGTCGCCGTGGTCCTGCAGGGTGGGCAGCCCGGGCCGCTTCTGCAGGCGTTGGAGGCCATCAAGCAGGTCCTGGTGCTGATTGTTCAGCGCACCGGCGGGGCCCGGCAGGCCATCGAAGGGGCGATCGCGCAGGCCCGGCAGCTGGGCTCGTCGGGAAACTGACAGGGGCTGGCGGTCACCCACCGGCCAGCCCCGCCCCTCATACCACCGACAGCCCATCCCCGACGACCCCCACCCCGGGCGGCACCCTCTCCACGGACACTGACGCAGGAACCCCGTGGACCAGGCGTCCCACCGGCTTGCTCGGCGGGTCACCTGCCGGACGTCGAACCCGGATCTCCGCGAACGAGAAGCCGCGGGAGCGGCGTGCCCTGGAGTTGGAGAACGAGTGTGCCGACAGGGTCGCCGGCAAGGGGTACCGGGTTCACCAGAACCCCACGAGGCAGGAGGTCGCGGACGCGCGACGCGAGACCGGGGATTCTGGGAGGCCGGAAAAGGCACCCGACTTCCTCATCGAGGGGCATGTCTTCGACTGCTACGCGCCCACTGCCCCTGTGCCGCCCCGCGCCGTCTGGAGCGCCGTGTCCAGGAAGGTCGACACGGAGCAGACCCAACGCGTGATGTTGAACCTCCACGACTGGCGAGGAAACCTCGCCGCCCTGCACAAGCAGTTCCACGACTGGCCCGTAGCAGGGCTCAAGGAACTGGCGGCGGTAACGCGCGACGGTGCGATCATTCAAATCATCCGGCGAGACTGACGAAGGGGTGCAAATGGCTGTCGAGTACCGGTTGACACTGGCGGGCGACGTTCCACTGGAGCAGTTGGCGGAACTGGCTGCTCCCGGCGCAGTCGAGAGGTCCACGGCGTCCGGCGGCAGGATGCTCAGCGCCGACCTAAACGACGAGCACGGGTACGTCGTGGACATCACCGGCGGAAGGCACGGCTACTACAGCGCCGAGGACGACGATGGCGCTCTGTGGGAATGGGAGCCGGAGACCTACGTCGACATCAGCTTCTACATGCGCAAGGACACCCTGGTCGACAAGGGCAAGCCCCACATGCTGGCAACCGTGGCCAGAATCCTCGCCGGCACGACGGAGGACTCCGCCCTGACCCTCAACGGCGACGTGCTCATGCTGACACGCGTCGTGGGCACCTTGCAGAAGCACAACACCGACGGGTGGTACGACGAAGACTACGACAGGATTCTGCACCCCTGACGGGCGTGCGTCCTCGGCTGGACCCACCAAAGCCACTCGCCCACTACTGATACCCGACCGGAAGTTTCTCACCGCTGCTGCGGATCGGCGACATCCGACAGGCCAGTGGCATCCACGCCCGCCGCCCCGACCGAATCGTTGCCCTACGCCACGGCGTCTTGGTAGCTACCGGGCCGCCGCGACGCCTCTACCGCCAGCGGCGGTTCGCCGCCCAGGATCCCGGATGAGACTCCCGGCCATAAAACCGCCGACCAACGCGGCACCGATGCCGCAGCCTCGAGGGGACCTGTGGCTCGGATGGCAGCATCATCGCGGCAGAAGAGTACGCCTTCCGCCTCCAGGTGCCGGCGGCCCTCAAGCGCGTCGAGCCTCTCGGCGGAGGGCGCCGCTACGAGTCCTCGAAGTCATGGTCAGCGGCCTGCTGGATAGCATACTGGACTAGGTCGTCTACATGAGCGAGGAATTCCGCCAGCTCGGTCGCGGTTGGTAAATCTCTTCCCTGCGGATCCCCGTATCGAGCAGACGGTCGAGCCTCTAACAGATGTCTCATTGCCTTATACCAGTCAGGTGTACCGTTTCCGACGTGCGTATAACTGTTCAACCAAGCCTGGCGTGCGCCATGAGAGTTACGCCCTTTGTGCATAACATTTTGCAGGGAGGCCATGGCCGTTATCGCTAGCTCGCCGGCTGCCAGTGCTGTCTCGACCGAAGGCCCAATCCGGCCTGACGCCAGTGCCTCGCATCCGGTCGCCAGAAACTCCTGCGCTCGGTCCAGCAGTTCGGCCGCGCGGTCGCGGTTGTATCGGAAGTCGAACGCCACCATGATGCCGCTACCTGGGAGTAGGGCAAATGCGATCCACCCGGCGCTAGGCGGGACGTTAGCAGGACGCAGCGCTGACACCTGCTCGACATTCTTCGTGGTCACTGGTTCACCCACTGCTACAGCCCCGCGTACCTTCGCTTTAGCCACCAGCTCGGCTTGATCGTTCAGCAGCACTTCCGGCGCACCGTTGGGATGGAGTATTACTACTGCCTGGGCGATCTGGTTACGAGAGACATCTAGGTTGCTCCTCTCGATATGCGGCAAGATCCAGAGCGTGAACATTTGATCGATCAAGTCACCCGCACGAAGTGCAGGGTTAGCTGCCTCGTCTCGCTTCGCGTCACTCACTGCACAACCGTAGACGGCGGCAGGCCCTCACGTCCATGGTGTTTCACTCCGTCTGAGATCCGCTTATGCAGTTGTCGAAAGTATGCACATAGGGATCGCGCGACCAAAGCAGGTCGAGTTCGATCAGCGGGGTGATCGGGTCGGCTGCGGAAGACCAAAGACCGCTCGCATCGGCATGAGCGTGCGTCGGGCCGGATCCGACGTGCGTCACGCCGCAGGACGGCTCACCGCCGACTGGCGCGCGGTGGGGCAGCATGAAAGTGAGCTTGAATAACTGGCGTTAGGGATCATTTCGGAAGTGCTGCAGTTCCATGCTCTAGATGAGACGGAGGCCCGGCTCTCTTAAGTCGCCTAAATCCCCTGGGCAACGATTCGCTGCGGACAGCGAGCAGGTACGAGGAAGTGCTTGCCTGCCTCAATCCGCGCAACTCGCCGGCAGTCCGCACTGCTGATTGACTAATCCCGAAGGCGAATCCGGCACCTGTTGCAACTGCGGTGAGCATGTTATTTCCGCCAGCAAATTCACTAATTGCTGCGGCCGCGATTGGCGGCATGGCTGCCTGGGTCGATATAACTCCAAAGCATGCGTTTAGTCGACTTTGCTTTAGCGACTTTTGTAATTCGACAATTCCAGGGTAAACCTCCCGCTCGTACTTAACGGCTAGGATTTCCTGGAGGGCGTCGGCGTTGATCACGCCGGTCTCGCCCGATAAGAATGAGCCGGTGCTGACTTGTTGCATGTAATTCTGGAATGCAATCAATTCAGCCCGATGTTTGGATCTTATGCCTACGATAACGTCCGCAGAGAGACGATCAGACGCTGCCGGCAGCACTGCTCGTACGGAAGCCATTCCCAGCAGCGCCGACAGATCTCTCCCTAGATCAACGGTTGGCAACTGGCCGTCTGGCCGGAGGAGTGTCTGATGAAGGGTGTCGTCAGTCCAGCTGAACGCACCTACCAGTGGGGAATGATAGACACTCATCGGTTCTGCGAGATTGGTCCGCGCGAGGTCGTCCAAGAGCATGCTGTAGTAAATGCGGCCAAGATTGGACGCGACCAGCAATCGATCCCACATTTGGTACAGGTTCTTCTTGAAGGATCCTATCCCTTCGTCGAGGACCGCCTCTCGAAGCGTGTCCGGAATGAAATCGTTGTAGATCCCGAATGTTCTTACCATTCCTTTGGCTGGACTAAGTCCGTCAAATTTCATCACCCCTCTTAGCTCCTCCCCCCATCGGCGAACAGCGTCGACCAGCGCGGACGCGGCTCGGCGCTTGTCGTCGCGCGAGAGCTGAATCTTACGGACTATTCCATGGTGTACGAGACCGTTAAGCAGCCTTTCACACCTAACGGAGGTGGGCAATGGGGGCAGGGGGTAGGTAGACTCGTCTGACACCCCTGGAGTGAGAACGACGAGCCGATCGAAGTACAATGCGCCCGAAATCAAGGAATCCTCATTGATGTCGCGCTGCCTTATGAAGCCTGTGGCCATCGACAAATTATAAGAAATGATGTCAAGCTTAAGATGGGGTAGCGGCGCCTGTTAAGAAGATCGTCGCCGTACTGATCTGTAAATGCACTCAACTCGGCATGAGCGGACGCTCGGTGGGGAACGTCGTAGTCGGTATCACGGCGGAGTCCGAGCGCCCCGGGGTTAGCACCCCGTGGCCCTCCGGCGGCGACGCTGAAGGCGTGTATGGACGGAACGTCTTTGATCATCGATGGTGTGCGCGGTGTGTGCTCTCCAGCGGATGCCAACCCGGGTGAACCGGTGCCAACGCGGGTCACCGCGGCCGACCGCCGGTCGCAAACCGGGGTTCGTGTGCTCGGCGTGTGGTCCTGGGCTGGGCGAACAGGGGTCCGGGGAACGTGGGTAAACGTGGGCCACTCCCTGCCACCCCAGGTGAACCCCAGGTCGCTAGACTGGGCCCTCGCGCCCTCGTAGCTCAGGGGATAGAGCATCGGTTTCCTAAACCGTGTGTCGCAGGTTCGAATCCTGCCGGGGGCACCTCAAAGATCAGTGGGCCAGTCAGACGGCGTGGATGAGTTGACTCCGTGTAGCCCCGGAGCGGCGGCCCGAGTGCCGCGGACCCCGCTGTTGAGGTTGAGCGCGGCCAGGTGCAGGTGCTGGCTGCGGTACCCGTCCACGTGCTGGATCGTGACGGTGTGCCCGCCCGTACCGTTGTCAAGGTGCTCTGGCGGTACCGCGGCCACCAGACGTTGATCAGAGTGTCGGCAGCTGTTCGGCTCGGGTGACCACCTGGTCGATGAGGCCGTACTCCCGGGCCTGCTCGGCGGTGAACCAGCGGTCCCGGTCCCAGTCACGCTGGATCTCGTCGAGGGTCCGTCCACTGTGCTGGGCGATCAGCTCCTGCATAGTCCGCTTCACGTGCAGCATGTTCTCCGCCTGGATGGTGATGTCGGCAGCGGTGCCGCCCATCCCGCCGGACGGCTGGTGCATCATGATCCGCGAGTGCGGCAGCGCGTACCGCTTGCCGGCCGCACCCGCGCAGAGCAGGAACTGCCCCATCGAGCCAGCGAACCCGAGCGCCAGCGTCGCCACGTCGTTGCGGACGTAGCGCATGGTGTCGTAGACAGCCATTCCCGCGCTCACCGAACCGCCCGGCGAGTTGATGTAGAGGTAGATGTCCCGGTCGTCGTCCTCGGCGGCGAGCAGCAGGATCTGCGCGCAGATCTGGTTGGCCGACTCCTCAGTCACCTCGGTGCCGAGGAAGACGATCCGTTCCCGCAGCAGCCGCTCGAACACGTGATCACCGAAGGACGGCTGCCCGCCCTCCAGCATTCGCACGTTGTACCCGATCATGTGTCGTCGCCTTCCGCCGTGCCGGCGGGTGGTGGGGACCGCCCGGTGGACCGGCCCTTCCAGCGTGCGGGCGACGGCGCCGGCGGCCCAGTGATTCTGCCGCCGGCAGATCCGCCGACGGCAGAACCCGCGCGGCCTACGCGGCGGTCAGCCGCCGCAGGCCCAGCCGGCTTTCTGCGCTGTCAGCAAGGGCTGCGGTACGCGGACCGGGGCGCGAGCCACCAGCGGAGGCTCTTTCGACGATGCTGAGGGTCGGCTCGCTCGGGACCGGCCCGTGGTGCAGGACGAACCCGCCGACACGTGGTCCCACCAGCAGGGTGGCGTTGCCGATCTCCCGGCGAGTCGCATCGACCCGCTCCAGCTGGGTAAGCGCGGCGCGCGGCGCGGCCGGGAGGCGGGGCTCGACCCGCCGCATGTCGTCGCGGGCCTCGCCGAGCAGGTCGGCGAGGCTGATGCCGAGCGCTCGGCAGATCGCCGCCAGCACCTCCGACGAGGCCTCCTTCCGACCCCGCTCGACCTCCGAGAGGTAGGGCACCGAGACGTCGGCTGACGTGGCCACCTCGCGCAGTGTGCGGCCCTGACGCTGGCGGTGGCGGCGCAGCACCCCGCCGATCACTCGTCGCAGTAACGACATGCGGGCCTCACTTTCGCGGTCGTCGTCGGGAACCCCCCCATCATGCCCGTCGTCGGTCGTCCGGACCGACCCGTCCGGGCCCGCGCCGACCGCAACCGCCGCTCGTCGATCGGCCGCCGCCGCACCACGCGGTGTATTCGTCGTCGGTCTCGGCTCGCCGTCTGCCGCTCGTTGTCACGAGGGTCGCGCCCCTCCGTCTGTCGGCCCGCACCGGTTCTCGTCGTCGCCTGGTAGGCGGGTGCGGGAGCGTTGCCGGTTGTCCGCCGCGACCCGGGCGTACGGTCGACCGCCTACCCGCTATGTTGTGGGCGTGCAGGCGACGGTGGGGGAGCAGGTTCGACGGTGATCCATTTTCCCGCACAGCGCCGGGGCCCACTGAGCGCGCTGAGCCTTCGGCTCGCCGCCGCCCTGGGCCTGGTCTTCGCCGTGGTCGCCGCTGTCTATCTGGGCCGGGACGGCTACCGCGATGTCAACGAGGACGGCCTCACCCTGCTCGACTGCTTCTACTACGCCGTCGTGTCGCTCTCGACCACCGGCTACGGGGACATCACCCCGGCCGCCCCGTCGGCCCGGCTGGTCAACGTCCTCTTCATCACCCCGGCCCGAGTGATCTTCCTTATCATCCTGGTCGGCACCACACTGGAAGTTCTGACCGAGCAGTACCGGACCGGCCGTCGCCTGTCGCGGTGGAGGAGAGCCGTGAAGGACCACGTCATCATCTGCGGCTACGGCACCAAGGGGCGCAGCGCTGTGTCCGCCCTGATGGAGAACGGTCTGGACCGCTCGCGGATCGTGGTGGTGGAGCGCAGTGCCGCCGCGCTGCGGCAGGCCACCTCCGCTGGGCTGGTGGCGATCGAGGGCTCGGCGACCCGGTCGTCGGTGCTGAACGAGGCGCACGTCAAGAGCGCGAAGGCCGTGATCATCGCGACCGACAGTGACGACGCGTCGGTGCTGGTCGCGCTGACGGTGCGGCAGCTCACCGCGGGACAGGTCCGCATCATCGCGGCGGCGCGGGAGGCGGAGAACGCCCCGCTGCTCAAGCAGAGTGGCGCGCACCATGTGATCGTCTCCTCGGCCACGGCGGGCCGGCTGCTCGGCCTGTCCACCTCGGCGCCGCCGCTGATCGACGTGGTGGAGGACCTGCTCACCCCAGGCCAGGGCATGGCGCTGGCGATGCGTTCCGCCGAGCGGGACGAGGTGGGTCGCTCGCCGCGCGAGCTGGAGTCGTTGGTGATCGCCCTGGTGCGGCGGGGCAAGGTGGTCACCCTGGCCGACCGGGCCGGCGCGGTGATCGAGACCGGCGACATGCTGGTGCACGTCCGCGACGACCGCCCCCAGTCGGCCACCACCGCCTGATCGTCCCGCCTTCCGGTGTCCCGGCGTGACGGCTCGGCCCCTCGGGGGCGGCGTGCTGGCCGCGCCGCTGTCGGCCGGTGTGCCGGCTCCGCCGCTGTGCTGACGCGGCGTCAGCAGGTGTCGTCGGCGACGCAGATCGCCTCGGTGCAGTTGACCGTCGTGCCGGTGGAGGCTCGGCTGAGCAGCTCGTAGAGCGTCTCCCGCTCGGTGGGAGTCAGCGCCCCCAGCACCTCGTTCTCGGCGCCGGCCAGGGCGCATTCGGCCTCGCTGAGGCGTTTCGCACCGTCTTCGGTGAGCTCGACGACGTGTCGGCGGCGGTCCTCGGGGGAGCGCCGCCGCTCGATCAACTGCTCGGCCTCCAGGTCGTTGAGCAGCCCGACGATGTTGGTGCTGTCCATTTCCAGGATGGTGGCGAGCGCCTGTTGACCGGTGCCACCTCCGGCGCGCAGCACTGTGAGCGCGACCAGGTGCCGGGGGCGTAGCCCCAGCGGTGCCAGCACCGACTCCGACCGCAGCCGCATCCGCCGGGCCAGGTGGTCCAGGAGTGCGCCCGAACGGTGCTCGGAGGAGTCGAGCGGCTGGGCGGACATGTGACCCAGTCTACCGACTCAGCGGAACATCGGCCTGCTATAAATAGTTGGTGCTTCACAGACTATTCCTGAAGGGGGAATAATGCACCTACTGCATATCGACTCGAGCATCCGCGGTGACTGGTCGATCAGCCGGCGGCTCACCGCCCGCGCTGTCGACGCGTGGCGTGCGGCGCACCCGGACGGCACTGTGGCCTACCGGGACCTGGGCGCCGAACCGCTGCCGCACCTGGATTCGGAGGGCGGCCTCGCCCGGATGACGCCACCGGACCAGCACACGCCCGCCCAGCGCGAATCCTGGGAGCTCAGCGAGCGGTTGGTCGACGAGGTGAAGCAGGCCGACGTGGTGCTGCTCGGACTGCCGCTCTACAACTTCGGCGCGCCGAGCAGCGTCAAGTCCTGGGTCGACCACCTGATCGTTCCCGGCCTGGCGTACGACCCGACGACGCAGGAGGGCCTGCTCGGCGGACGCGAGTTCGTGGTGCTGGCCACCCGGGGTGGCGGCTACGGCGAGGGCACCCCGCGCTACGGCTGGGACCACGCCGAACCGTGGCTCCCGCACGGCCTGTCGATGACCGGCATGGAGCCGCGCTTCATCAGCGCCGAGCTGACCCTGGCCCCGTCCGTGCCGGCGATGGCCGAGCTGATCCCGCTGCACGAGGCGAGCCTCGCGGCGGCCGAGAAGGAGATCGACAACCTCTGGACGCCGGCCACCGCCCAGCGCTGAGACAGCCGGTACGACGAGAGCGGCCGCCCCGATCGGGGCGGCCGCTCTCGTCAGTGCGGACCGGTCAGTTGATGGTCCAGGTGTCGCCGCTGCCCAGCAGGCCGGCGAGCTGCTGCTCGGGGGTCTCGGTGACGGTCGCCTTGGCGGCCGCGAGCTGAGCCTGCACCACGCTGTCGTAGGACGGTCGGTCCACCGAGCGGAACACCCCGATCGGGGTGTTGCGCAGATCCAGGCCGGGCAGCCGGGACAGGGCGAAGGCGTACGCCGGGTCGGTGACAGTCGCGTCGTGCACGACGATCTCCTCCGGGCGGACCGAGCTGGTGTCCCGGACCTCCAGGCCGAAGCCGCCCGGCGGGTGCACCACGCAGAACCGCCCGTCGGCACCGAAGGTGATCGGCTGCCCGTGCTCCAGCCGGATCAGGTAGTCGTCCCGGGTGGACGGGTCCTTGAGCTGCTCGAACGCCCCGTCGTTGAAGATGTTGCAGTTCTGGTAGATCTCCACGAACGCCGAGCCCTCGTGCTCAGCGGCGGCCCGCAGCACCGACTGGAGGTGCTTGCGGTCGGAGTCGATGGTGCGGCCCACGAAGCTGGCCTCCGCGCCAAGGGCGAGCGAGAGCGGGTTGAACGGGGCGTCCGCCGAGCCGGCCGGCGTCGACTTGGTGATCTTGCCGACCTCGGACGTCGGAGAATACTGGCCCTTGGTCAGACCGTAGATCCGGTTGTTGAACAGCAGGATCTTGAGGTTGACGTTGCGCCGCAACGCGTGGATCAGGTGGTTGCCACCGATGGAGAGCGCGTCGCCGTCACCGGTGACCACCCAGACCGACAGGTCCGGCCGGGACACCGACAGGCCGGTCGCGATCGCCGGGGCCCGACCGTGGATCGAGTGCATCCCGTACGTGTTCATGTAGTACGGGAAGCGGGACGAGCAGCCGATCCCGGAGACGAAGACGGTGCGTTCCCGGGGGATGTTCAGCTCCGGCATGAACTGCTGGATGGCTGCCAGGATCGCGTAGTCACCGCAGCCGGGGCACCAGCGCACCTCCTGGTCGGACTTGAAGTCCTTCGCGGTGAGCTTGACGGCGACGGGCTCAGACATTCTTCAGCACCTCTTCCAGCGTCGTCTCCAGCTCGGTGGCCGTGAACGGAAGGCCGCGGACCTGGTTGTAGCTGATCGCGTCGACCAGGTAGCGGGCCCGGATGACGTGGGCCAGCTGGCCCAGGTTCATCTCCGGGATGACCACCTTGTCGTACGAGCGGAGCACCTCACCGAGGTTCGCCGGCATCGGTGCCAGGTGCCGCAGGTGCGCCTGGGCGATCGAGAGGCCGCGCTGGCGGACCCCGCGGCACGCCGCACCGATCGGCCCGTACGTCGAACCCCAGCCGAGGACCAGGACCCGGGCGTCGCCGTCCGGGTCCTCCACCTCGATGTCTGGCACCGGGATCGTCTCGATCCGGGCGGCCCGGGTGCGCACCATGAAGTCGTGGTTGGCGGGGTCGTAGGAGATGTCACCGGTCTTGTCGGCCTTTTCCAGACCGCCGATCCGGTGCTCCAGGCCCGCGGTGCCGGGGATCGCCCACGGCCGGGCCAGGGTCTCCGGGTCGCGCAGGTAGGGCAGGAAGGTGGTGCCGTCCTCGCCGTTGGGCTTGGTGGCGAACTCGACCCGCAGGTCGGGCAGCGACTCCACGTCCGGCAGCAGCCACGGCTCGGAGCCGTTGGCGACGTAGTTGTCGGACAGGAGGATCACCGGGGTGCGGTAGGTGAGCGCGATCCGGGCCGCCTCCAGCGCCGCGAAGAAGCAGTCCGACGGTGACCGGGGCGCGATCACAGCGACCGGTGCCTCACCGTGCCGACCGTAGAGCGCCATGTTGAGGTCGGCCTGCTCGGTCTTGGTCGGCATGCCGGTCGACGGGCCGGCGCGCTGCACGTCCACGATCACCAGCGGCAGCTCCAGCGCCACGGCTAGGGAGATCGTCTCGCTCTTGAGCGCCACGCCGGGGCCGCTGGTGGTCGTCACGCCGAGCGACCCGCCGTAGGAGGCTCCCAGCGCGGCGCCGACGGCGGCGATCTCGTCCTCGGCCTGCACTGTGATGACGCCGAAGCGCTTGTGCTTGCTCAGCTCGTGCAGGATGTCCGACGCGGGCGTGATCGGGTACGCGCCGAGGAAGACCGGCAGCCCGGAGCGGACCCCGGCGGCGACCAACCCCAGCGAGAGCGCCGCGTTGCCGGTGATGTTGCGGTACGTGCCCGGCTTCATCTTGGCCGGCTTGACCTCGTAGCGGACCGCGAAGTCCTCGGTGGTCTCGCCGAAGTTCCAACCGGCCTTGAAGGCGGCGACGTTCGCGGCGACAAGCTCCGGACGGGCCGCGAACTTGCGCTCCAGGAAGCGCAGCGTCGACTCGTAGGGCCGGGAGTACATCCAGGAGAGCAGGCCGAGCGCGAACATGTTCTTCGACCGCTCAGCGTCCTTCTTGGACACCTGATGGGCGGCGAGCGCACCGACAGTCATCGAGGTCAGCGCCACCGGGTGCACCACGTAACCGACCAGCGAGTCGTCGTCCAGTGGGCTGGTCTGGTAGCCGACCTTGGCGAGGTTGCGCTTGGTGAACTCGTCGGTGTTGACGATGATGTCCGCGCCGCGCGGCAGGTCGGCCAGGTTGGCCTTGAGCGCCGCTGGGTTCATCGCCACCAACACGTTCGGCGCGTCGCCCGGCGTGAGGATGTCGTAGTCGGCGAAGTGCACCTGGAAGCTCGACACGCCGGGCAGGGTGCCGGCGGGTGCCCGGATCTCGGCGGGAAAGTTTGGCAGTGTGGAGATGTCGTTGCCGAGCTGCGCCGTCTCCGAGGTGAACCGGTCGCCGGTCAGCTGCATGCCGTCGCCGGAGTCACCGGCGAACCGGATGACCACCCGGTCGAGTTGACGGATCTGCTTGGTCACTGTGCCACCTTCGTTCGCGACTGCGGGGCTTGCCCGGCCACGGAACCTCCCTGACGCAACGCTTCACCGCACCGCCCCAGGCTGGTCCGGCCGCTGTCGTTCCTCACCTGAGAGCCTACGTCTAAGGGAGCCCTAACCATCCCCGGAGGTCCGCCGACTGGGACCGGATTGGGGCGTGAAATGCCCGCGTTTGCGGGGTTACGCACCGCCCGCCGTAATTCAGATCACCACCGACTTGCGCCGACGACCCCGGCCGCGCGGGGCCGGGGTCGTCAGTCGATCAGTCGGCGGGGTTGGGAGCGGGCTCGGACGGCGGGCCGCCGAGCCGGCGGCGCAGCGAGGTCGTGGCCAGCGTGAGAGCCAGCACCACCAGCAGCGTGGAGACCGCGATCAGGATCACCGCGGTGCGCTGCACCGAGGTCAACCCACCGTCTCTGGTGCTGGCACCGGCGGGCAGTACGCCCTGTGAGCCGGTCGGCGCGGGCGGGGAGAGCACTGGCGTGGCCAGCGCGGCCGCCGAGGTGATCCGGAAGCTCATCTGCACCCGACGGGTCGGGCCGCTGCGTGGATCGAGCTGACCGATCACGGCCCCGGACAGCGGCGCCTCCCGCTGCGCCTGCGGCGTCGCCTCCACCGGCAACTGCACCTCTGCGGTAGTGCCCGCCAGCACCAGGCCGGCGTCGCAGCGGGTACGCGTCGGGTCGACAGCCACGCAGCCGAGCGGTGGGGTCGGCACTGTCACCCCGGCCGGCAGGACGACCTCGACCCGGCCGGCGGCGTCCACCGCGCCGGTGTTGCCCAGCCGGAGCGTGAGGGTGCTGGGGCCGCCGCTGATGTCGAAGGCCACCTCGTCGGCGGCGAGCGCGATCCCGGGCACCGGCGGGCCCGCCGGGAAGAGCACAGCGAAGCCCTGGTCGTCGGTCGCCTCCCCGGCCGCTCCCGGCGCGTCCGCGATGACCTGGACGGAGCCGCTGAGCGGCATCTGCTTCCACGCTGTGCCGGCGACCCGCAGCCGCAGCATGGTGCTGAACCGGACGCCCGCTCCGGCGGTCCAGGCACCGCATCGGTACGTCCCACCACCGGCGGCGGCGCAACCCTTCGTGCCGGCGTCGGTCAGCCCGGAGGGCAGCGTGTACGAGAGTCGGATCTGTTCCGTAGTGGTGCCGGTGTTGTGCACGGTGACCTGGAGGGTGGCGGCCGTGCTCGCCGTGTTCCAGTACGCCTCGGTGAGGGTGACGTCGCCGGTGGTGACCTTCACGCCCAGCGGGCTCTGCGGCGCCGGCGCCGAACCCGGGGCGGGCGGGCGGACCGTCGGCGCCGGCGGTGTTGGCGGGGCCGGAGGCGCCGTCGGTGGCACCGGGGGAGCCGGGGTGGGCGGCCGGGTGGTGCCGCCCGGCGCGGGCGCGCTGGTGGTCGGCGCCGGCGGCGGGACCTCCGGGGCGGTGGTCACCGGCGCCGGTGGCGTCGTCTCCGGTGGTGGCGCGGCGGTCTCCGGTGCCGGATCGGTCGGCTCCGGTTCACCGCCCGGGTCTTCGGTGGGGGTGGGCTCCTCCGCCGGTGTGGTCGGGGGCCCCTCGCCTCCCGGCTCGTTGACCGGCTCGGCAGTCGTCGCGACCGGCTCCGCGTCCGGTGCGGCGGCGCTGGCCCAGGCCGGCCCCACGGCGAGCGCCGTGAGCAGGCCGAGCGCGAGCGCGGTCGCCAGCAGGGGCGTGGAACGTCGCCCCTCCGCCCGGTTACCGGGCGATGCCTTCACGCGGGCCATCTGTCCTCCGGTGACATGGGTGGGTGTCCAATATTCGGTAACAGTTGCCCCGGTGCACTAGTCCCATCTGGAAACAAATCCGTAACGTGTTTGGGACGGCCCGTCCGGGCGGACGGTAGGCTGCCGACTGTGAACGGATACCTGGGCTCGTACGCGACGCTCGGGCTCCTGCTGCTCGCCAGCGTTCTCTTCTTCGTTACGGCGTTCTCGGCCAACCGGGTGTTACGCCCGGCGCGTCCAGCCGACCCGCCGGGCAAGCGGGCCAGTTACGAGTGCGGGCTCGACCCGGTCGGTGCCGACTGGGCGCAGATGCAGATCCGCTACTACGTGTACGCCTACCTCTACGTGCTGTTCGCTGTCGAAGCGGTGTTCCTCTTCCCCTGGGCGGTGGTCTTCGACCGGCCGGGCTTCGGTCTGGTGACGGTGGTGGAGATGGCGGTGTTCGTGGCCGTGCTCGCGTTGGGCATCCTCTACGCCTGGCGTAGGAACATCCTCCGCTGGACCTGAGCGCCACTGCCTCCGGCGATCGTGTCGGTCCGACCGCCCGTTCGCTGGCGGTTACGGCGACGACCGGTCAGGCTAGCCCCCGGCGGGTGGCGGTGGGCGGGCGGTCGCCTCGGATCGAGGCCACCATGTCCAGCACCCGGCGGGTCGGGCCGACCTGGTGGGCCCGGAAGACCCGGGCACCCAGCCACGCCGAGACGGCCGTCGCGGCGAGCGTCCCCTCCAGCCGTTCGGCCACCGGCAGCCCCAACGTCTCACCGATGAAGTCCTTGTTGGAGAGCGCCACCAGCACCGGCCAGCCGGTAGTGGTCAGCTCGTCCAGTCGGCGGGTGATCTCCAGCGAGTGCCGGGTGTTCTTGCCGAAGTCGTGCGCCGGGTCGATGAGGATGCCGTCGGGGCGTACCCCTGCCGCTACAGCTCGCTCGGCGAGCCCGGTCACCGTCGCGACCACGTCGGCGACCACGTCGGTGAAGGCGGCCCGGTGCGGCCTGGTCCGCGGCGTCAGCCCGCCGGCGTGCGAACAGACCAGACCGGCGCCGGTCCGGGCGGCCACCCCGACCAACGCCGGGTCGACGCCCGACCAGGTGTCGTTGAGCAGGTCGGCCCCGGCCGCCACGGCCTCCGTCGCCACCTCGGCGCGCCAGGTGTCGATGGAGATCACCACCTCCGGAAACGCGGCTCGGACGGCGGCGATGGTGTCCACCGTGCGCCGGATCTCCTCGGCGACGTCCACGTCCGCGCCGGGGCCGGCCTTGACGCCGCCGATGTCGATGATGGCCGCGCCCTCGTCCACCGCCCGCTCCACGGCGCGCAGCGCGCTGTCGGCGGCGTAGGTGGCCCCGCGGTCGAAGAACGAGTCCGGCGTGCGGTTGATGATCGCCATCACCACCAGCTCGCCCGGGGCGAACGTGTGCCCACCCAGCCGAAGCGCCCCGGCCATGCCCGCCTCCTGGAAGTTCGCGCCGTCGCCGCCGCGCCGGCCGGTCCCGACGCTAGTCGGTCGCCCGTCCACGATTCCGGGCGGGCGTCGGCACCGATCGTGATCGAGGCGGGTGGCGGGGTCGCTCCCGGACGGCTGCCATGCCACGATCAGTACATGGGTCAGCTTCTGCTCCTCCTGGTCGTGGCGTTGACCGTCGCGGCGGTGATATTCGGCGTGACGGTGCTGGTCAGTGGGCGTGATCCCGGGCTGGTGCCGGCCGAGCCGGATTCGCAGGCCGTGGCCTTGCCGGGCACCCGCCCGTTGCGCGAATCCGACGTGGGGGCGGTCCGTTTCGACACCGGGTTGCGCGGGTACCGGATGGACCAGGTCGATCAGGCGTTGCGCCGTGCCGCCTACGACATCGGTTACAAGTCCGAGCTGATCGGCGTACTGGAGTCGGAGGTCATCGCCTTGCGTGAGGGGCGCACCGACGACGCGGACGTGCTGCGGCAGGCCCGCGAGCAGTCTGCCAGCAAGGTGAGCACCGCGAACGCGGCCGAGTCGGGCGACGCGGCCGAGTCGGGCGACGCAGCGGAGCCGGGCGAGGATGCGCCGTTGACCGGCGAGGCAGGCTCGGCCCCGGTCGGCTCGACGACTCCCGGCCCGTTGCCCGCCGCCAGTTCGTCCCCGGCGGATTCCGACGGGGTGGCGCCCGCCGACGACGAGTCGGCCGATCGTGAGCAGACGGCCGGCACCGAGCAGCGCGACGCGGTGGTCAGGTCGGAGTCGGCGTGACCGAGCCGGAGGGCGCTGACGATCTTCGCGAGGCGGCCCGACCCGGCGCGGGTGAGGTGACCGCCACGGTGATCGTCGAGGCCCCGGCGGAGCGGGTGTTCGCCGCGCTGCTCGCCTGGGAACGTCAGTCCGACTGGATTCCGTTCACCCGCGTGCGGGTGGTCGAGGGCGACGGGCGCGAGGGCAGCCGGATCGAGGCGGTGACCGCGCTCGGCCGGGCGACACTGCGCGACGAGATGCGGGTGGTCCGGGTCGACGAGCCGTACGAGATCGGCGTCGTGCACCACGGCCAGCTGCTGCGCGGCCCGGGGGTGCTGCGCTGCACCCAACTGGACCGGGACCGCACCCAGGTCGTCTGGCACGAGTGGTTCCACCTGCCGGGCGGCCCGGCCGGTCGACTGGCGTGGCCGGTGCTCTGGCCCGGCTCCAAGCTCGGCCTCACCCAGGCGCTGAAGAGGTTCGCCCGCCTGGTCGAGCAGGGCCGGCTGCCCTGACCGGGGAGCCCGGTGCCGGCTGCCAACCCGGTGCGCGGAACAGGTGTCCGACCCGGTGCCGCCAGGTCACCGCGGCGCGCAGGTCCCGGGCGATCGAGGCGTACTCGTGGAAGGCCACCCGGACCGGGTTGTAGCTGCCGACGTTCTTGGTCAGGCCGTACACGCAACGTTCCCCTTCCGGCGCGAACGACTTGAAGAGCCGGTCCCAAACGATCAGGATGCCGCCGAAGTTGCGGTCCAGGTAGCTGCCCTGCGACGCGTGGTGCACCCGGTGGTGCGACGGGGTGTTGAACACCGCCTCGTACCAGCGCGGCATCTTGTCGATCCGCTCGGTGTGGATCCAGAACTGGTAGAGCAGGTTGACCGAGCCGCAGAACGCGACAACGGCCGGGTGGACGCCGGCCACTATCAGCGGGATGTAGAACACCCAACTGGTCAGACCGGTCCACGGCTGGCGCAGCGCGGTGGAGAGGTTGAACCGCTGCGACGAGTGGTGCACCACGTGTGAGGCCCAGAGGATGCGGATCACGTGGTGGCCGCGGTGCGACCAGTAGTAGCAGAAGTCCTGCCCGAGCAGGATCAGCGGCCAGGTCCACCAGAGCTCGGCGACCCGCAGCGGGGTGAGCGCGTAGAGCAGCGCGTACGCGGCGGCGATCGGCACCTTCCAGAGCAGGTCGGCGAAGATGCTGCCCAGGCCCATCGCCATGCTGGTAGCGGTGTCGGCGCCGCCGTAGCCGACCTCGTCGTCGTCGCGGTGCAGCAGGTAGGAGACCCGCTCCAGCACGATGAGCAGCACGAAGGCCGGGATCGACCAGGCGATGACGTCCGGGAACTCCTTCACCGTGCGGCCTCCGCTCGCCGTCACCGGCCGGGGCGCACCGTCGGGTGACCTCGACCTACCGGTCGGTAACAAGCACCATAGGCAGCCGGGCCGCCGGTGGCAATGGGGTGTCGGACGGATGCCCTAGCGTGTACGGGGTGACTGACCTGGTGATCGGCGCCGACGGGCTGGCTCGCTGCGCCTGGGGGTCGAGCACCCCCGACTACGCCATCTACCACGACACCGAGTGGGGGCGGCCGCTGCGCGGCGACGACGCGCTCTACGAGCGGATGACGCTGGAGGCGTTCCAGTCCGGGTTGTCCTGGCTGACCATCCTGCGCAAGCGTCCGGCGTTCCGACTGGCCTTCGACGACTTCCACATCCCGACCGTCGCCCGCTACGACGACGCCGACGTGACCCGGCTGCTCGCCGACGCCGGCATCGTCCGCAACCGGGCCAAGATCGAGGCGGCGATCGCCAACGCCCGCGCCGCACTGGAACTGCCGGAGGGCCTGTCGGCGCTGCTCTGGTCCTTCGCGCCGGAGCCCCGGCCAACTCGCCCCGCCTCGTTCGCCGAGCTGGCACCGATCACCCCGGAGTCGACGGCGATGGCCAAGGCGCTCAAGAAGCGCGGCTTCCGGTTCGTCGGCCCGACCACCGCGTACGCGCTGATGCAGGCCACCGGGATGGTCGACGATCACATCGTCGGCTGTCACGTCACCCTTGCAGCGGCGGCGTGATGAGATGGCAGGCATGACGACCGAGACCGCGCACCGGGCCGGTGCGGCCGGCAACGCCGACGGGGTGGGCACCTGGGCGGTGCTGCTGCCCGCCGAACGGTACGAGGCCGAGCGGCTCGTGCACCACGACACGCTGGAGCTGACCGGGCTGACCGACGTCGCCCGGCCAGGGCCGGGCGACCAGGTGGCAGTGCTGGTCGACGCGCCGCCACGGCTGGTGGCCCTCGGCCGGGTCACCGCGCCGGGTCGACGCCACCGCGAGGACCCGGACGACCCGCAGTCCCCGGTCGAGCCGGGCACGCTCGTCGTCGCGTACACCCGGCGGGCCTTCGACGAACCGGTGCCGGCCGACCTGCTGACGCTCGACGAGCAGGTCACCGCTGTGGAGCCGGCGGCCTTCCGGGCGCTGGCCGACCAGCTCGGCCCGCCCCCGGCGCGGCGCACCTGGCTGGTCAGCCTCGACCTGCCGATCGAGGCCGGCACGCCGGCCGAGGCGGTTCGGCTGTTCTGGTCCTACGTGCAGGAGCTGGGCCCCCGTGAGCTGCCCGCCTTCGTCTCGCCGGCCGGCGACGAGCTGGCCATGCAGGCGTTCGTGTTGGGCGAGCAGGCCAACCAGGACCCGGAAGAGGACGACTAGGGCGTGTGTCGAAGTCCTCGGTCGAGCCGAGGCGGAGTCCAGGCGGCGGTTCGGCAAGGCGGAGGCGGCCCGGATACCGGTGTTGTATCCGGGCCAACCTCCAACGCGGCCGGCCGTCGTCTGGGCCCGCCGCAGGCCGGCCAGGGGCGTCGACACACGCCCTAGAACAGCTTCTCCACGCGTCCCCGCCAGTCGCTGAGGACCGGACCCGGGTCGGTGTCCAGCACCCGCTCCAGCAGCGTGGCGTAGACGTCACGGAAGTCGGTGGTGTATTTCAGGTCGCCGTCGTCGAGGTCGGTGAGGCTCGGTGCTGCACCGTGCCAGCCGCCCCGGACGCCCGCGCCGAGCAGCAGCATGTCCGAGGCGGTGCCGTGGTCGGTGCCGTCCGAGGCGTTGGCCCGTACCCGACGGCCGAACTCGGAGTAGACCGCCACCACCACCTTCCGGCCCGCCTCGGTGCGACTCATCCGGTCGGCGAACCCGGTCAACGCCCGGTCCAGCTGACCCAGCAGCACTGCCTGCAACTGCTTCTCGTCGGCGTGCGTGTCGAAGCCACCCAACGACACCGAGAAGACCCGGGTGGACACTCCCGCCTCGACGCACTGCGCCACCAGGTCGAGCTGCGCGTCCAGTGGGGTGCGGGCCCCGCCGGTGGCCGTCGCGGGAGCCTGCTCGCCGTCCGGGTCCGCCGTGTCCGGGTCGGCGGAGTCGCGTACCTGGCGGATCATCTCGTCCACCGACCGCAGGTCGGCGAAGCAGGCGGCGGCCCGACCCCGGGCCGCCGACTCGCCCGCCTCGGCGGCGGCGAACGCGGTCAGTGTCGCCGCGGGCAGCCCCTTTGCGGCCTTGCGGTCGGACACCGGCACCGCCGCACCGGCGCTCTGGGCCCCGGCCAGCAGCGGCGGCAGCGCCGGCTCGAAGGAGACAGCCAGTCGGGGATCGCCACCGGCGCGGTCCAGCCACCGCCCGAGCCAGCCGGTGTTGCCGGGCCGGTCCGGTTGCGCTGTGTGCCAGATGTCCATCGACCGGAAGTGGCTGCGGTCCGGCTTCGGGTAGCCGACCCCGCGCACGATCGCCAGCCCACCGCCGGACCAGCGCTGGTGCAGGCCGGCCAGTGCCGGGTTGAGGCCGAAGTCGTCGTCCAACCGCCGCACCTCCCCGTCCGGGTACGCCAGCTCGGGGCGGGCCGCCCGGTAGGCCGGGTCGGCGTACGGAATGACGGTGTTGAGACCGTCATTGCCGCCGTAGAGGGTCACCAGCACCAGCGTGCGGGACTGCGGGTCGCGGTCCCCGCTGGTGTCCAGCAGGTCCCGCAGGCTGTACGCGCCGGCCCCGGCGGCCAACGCGCCAGCGCCGACCACTCCGCTGGTCAGCAGGAACCTGCGTCGGGTCACTGTGTCCATGTCGACTCCTCCGCTCAGCTGACTGTGTATTCGGGGCTGACCAGGCCGGCGGCCAGCAGCTTGCGGGGCTCACCGGCCAGCGGGGTGAGAGCGGCGCGGGTGCGCCCGCTCCAGCCGTCGACCACCAGCAGTCGGGCCAGCGCGTCCGGTCGGCCGGCGGTGGGCGCTGCGGTCAGCCGGGCCAGCACCGATGGTGCTGTGGCGGCGGCGAGCAAACCTGCGGTCCGTAGCCGGGCCTGTAACGACGAGGTGGTCAGCCAGGCGGACCCGGCCGGCCAACCGCCCACGCTCGGTGGACGCAACGGCACCTGGTCGAGCGCGTTCAGACCGGCCAGCAGTTGTTTACGTTGCTGCTCGGGCAGCGCTGACGGTCGGATGCCGAGCTGCCGCAGCGCACCGACCAACCACTCCACCGGCTGTTTCACCAGCGTGCCCCGGGTCTGCGCGAAGGCCGGCGCGGAGAAGATCGCCCGCACTGTCGCGATGGTGTCCGCGCCGGCCAGACCCTCCGGCGCCGGGGTCTCGGGGCCGGCGTAGCGGAACCAGAGCCGACCGGCCACGAAGGTCGCCGCCGCCGGTTGGGCCGTCAGCAGACCGGCGTACGCCTCGGCGTCGAACCGGCCGCTGTGGCCGAGGATGTTCTTCTCGCCGGGGTCGTGCCGCTTGGGCTCGAAGCGGGCCACCCCGGTACGGCGGTCGACCACCCAGCCGGTCAACGCCCGCGCGCCGGCCTTCACGTCGGCCTCGCTGTAGGCGCCGATGCCGAGGGTGAACAGCTCCATCAGCTCGCGGGCCAGGTTCTCGTTCGGTGCCTTGCGGGTGTTCTTCTGCCCGTCCAGCCAGAGGATCAGGGCGGGGTCGCGCACCATCGCGGCGACCAGCGGGCCCAGCGGTCCACGGCCGTGCCGGCGCAGCGTCTCCAACTGGCCCACCATCAGCCGCGCCGACTTGACCTTCTGCGCGCTGGTTGCCCAGTGCCCGTGCCAGAAGAACAGCAACTTCTCGGTCAGCCCGTCCTCGGCGGCCACCATCCGGTTCAGCCACCACTCGGTGACCTGCTGGAGTTGCTTGCGGCGCTCCGCGTTGGCCTGCTGCCGCTGCTCGCGGGTGGAGTCCTTGGTCAGCTCGGCGTACGGGTCGGGGGGCAGCGTCGGGGTCGGTGTGGCAGCCGCGCCCCGGTCCGTCGCCGGCTGGGTGAGCAGCCGGTCCAGGGTTGCCGCCGGCCCGGCCCGTTCGGCCGCGTCCACTTCGTCCGCGGTCGGCCCGAAGGTGGCCCGGCGCAGCAGGTGCGCCACCGCTTCACGATCGCTCATGCCCGCCGACGCTAGGCGTCCCGTGTTCGAGGACGGTAAGGGAGGCGTCCGGATCGCGTTCAGCGTCCCTCGAAGACCGGTTTCTGCTTGCCGACGAAGGCGAGGGTGGCCGATCGGTGGTCGGCGGTGGCGCCGCAGATCGACTGGGCCTGCGCCTCGGCGGCGAGGGCGTCGGCGAGGGTGCCGGCGTCGGCGATGGAGAGCTGTCGCTTGATCGCCCCGTAGGCGACGGTCGGGCCGGCGGCGAGGCGGGCGGCCAGCTCCTGGGCGACGGGCAGCACCTGCTCGTCGTCGTCCGTCAACCTGTTGAGCAGGCCCACCCGGCAGGCTTCCTCGGCGCGGACCGGCTCGGCCAGCATCAGCAGCTCCACCGCCTTGGCGTGCCCGACCAGTCGGGGCAACGTCCAGGAGGCGCCGGTGTCGGCGGCGAGACCGACCTTGGCGAAGGCCATCAGGAAGCTGGTGGACGGGCCGCCGATGCGGATGTCGGCCAGGAAGGCCAGCGACGCGCCGGCCCCGGCGGCCATCCCACGGACCGCGGCGATCACCGGCTTGGGCAGGTTGGCGAGCCGGGCGGCGATCGGGTTGTAGTGCGCCCGCACGGTGCCCAGCGGGTCGTTGGCGGAGTTTTCCAGTGTGGCCACGTGCTCGCGCAGGTCCTGCCCGGCGCTGAACGATCCGCCGGCTCCGGCCAGGACGACAGCGCGGCAGGACCTGTCGGTCTCCAACTGCGCGAGGGTGTCCCGCAGCGCCTCCTTGAGCGCCACGTCGAGCGCGTTCATCGCGTTCGGCCGGTTCAGCGTGAGGGTGACGACGGCATCGGTCCGGTCGACCAGCAGCGGCTCGGTCACGTGTCTAACGACCCTTCTGTCGGACGATGCGGTTGCCGGCGTCGAGGCACTGTTCGACGTACCGGTCGGCGGCCGGGCGCAGGCGGGCTGCGTGCCGGTCGAAGAAACTGGCAGCGGCGGTGCCGGGCCACCGCTCGGGCAGCAGCGCCGGGGGCAGCTGCGGATCCTGGAAGAGGAACGTACGCCAGGCGTGCACGAGGCGGAACCGCGTCGCGTACGCCTCCTCGTCGCTGCTGCGTACCGTGACGGCGGCGAGCAGCGGGCGCTGGTCCGCGACGAACCGCTCGTAGGCGCGGCCGATCTCGGCCAGGTTCCAGGCGCGCCGGACCACGCCCATCGCGCCGGGGGTGCCGGAGAAGTGCGAGGCGGTGAACCGCTCGAACCGGATGCCGGTCTCGGCGAGGAGCAGGTCGACGTCCTCTGCGGGGCGGGTGGCGACCCAGGTCTGCTCGTCGAGCGTCCCGTAGCCGAGGAAGCTCAGGTTGGCGGCGAGCCGCTGGCGGTCCCGTCGGGAGCCCGGGGCCTCCAACACCAGCAGATCGAACCGGCCGTCCCAGGTGACCCGGCCGGTCCGGTAGATCCGGGCAGCTGCCTCGTCGAGTCGGCGGGCAGCTTTCGGTGTGATCGAATATCCCGGTCCGGAGACCAACCGGAGGGGCTCGAGCCAGCCTTGACGCACCATCCGGGAGACGGCGGTGCGAACTGCTGGCGGTGCGATTCCCAGCGGCGCCAGTAGCTTGACCAGGGCAGCAACCGGTGCCCGGCCACCCCTCGGACGGAGGTGGTCGCCGTACAGGTCGAAGAGTGCCGACCGTGCCTGCATGACCGCACATTGTGACAGGCCTTCTCAAGATAAGCTAGATGCTGTTACATCAATGCTGCTCCGGTTTGGGTCCGGCGGTGTTCATCAGGGAAAATCGTCAGTCGACACCCCCGCGACCGTTGCGGGTGGTCGTGACGAAGTGGCTGTGGGGCAACCCACCGACCCTGGTGTAGGTCTGAGGGGAGACAACATGGCGGCGATGAAGCCGCGGACGGGCGACGGTCCGCTGGAAGTCACCAAGGAGGGGCGGGGCATCGTCATGCGGGTCCCGCTGGAGGGCGGTGGCCGGCTCGTCGTCGAGATGACTCCCGACGAGGCCAACGCGCTCGGTGACGCACTGAAGGCAGCGGCCGGCTGAGTAAGGAGTGCTCCGGGCGGCTCGCGCCGCCCGGAACGTTCTTCAGGCCCTGAGCCACCGGAATCACCGGTGGCTCAGGGTCTTCAACGCTGCGGGCAGGTGGGTTCGCCGTCGGCCCGCGACACTTTCCTGGAGGTACGGTTCCGCGTGCTCGCCATTCGTCTGATCGCCGAGCCCGACCGGCTCGACGTCCTCGTCCTGCCCGTCCGCTCCGCCGATTCGACGGCGGAAGGCGGCACCTCGGCCGAGCCGGTGCCGACCGCCGTGGCGGGCCCGGACGGCACTGCCGACGAGGCGGCCGCGCTGGCGTCAGCGGCCCGGCTGACCGGCCGGGCCGGCGAGATCCACACCCAGTTGCGCCCCGGGCGTACCCCAGGCCGGCTGCTGCTGCTCGGCACCGGTGACGGCGACGAGGCGGCCTGGCGGACGGCCGGCGCGGCACTGGCCCGCTCAGCTTCGGCTGAGACGCATATCACCATCGCGCTGCCGGCCGAGGTCACCCCGGCCGCGGTTCGCGGGTTGACCGAGGGGCTGCTGCTCGCCCCGTACCGGTTCCGACTCACCGAGGCCGGTGACCGACCGGCGCTCAGCGGCGTCGACCTGCTGCTCGACGACCCCACCGGGTACGAGGACACCGTCGCCACGGCCCGAACCACCGCCGCGATGACCCATCTCGCCCGGGACCTGACAAACACTCCCTCGTCGGTGAAGACCCCGCAGTGGTTCGCCGACCAGGTGGCCTCCGCCGCCGCCGACCTTCCGGACCTGCGACTGCGGGTCCGGGGCCCGGCCGAGCTGACCACCGAGGGCTTCGGCGGGATCCTCGCCGTGGGCGGTGGCTCCGCCAGCGGACCACGGCTGGTCGAACTGGACTGGCACCCCGCCAACGCGCGCACCCACGTGGTGCTGATCGGCAAGGGCATCACCTTCGACACCGGCGGCATCTCGATCAAGCCGGTGGCGTCGATGAAGCTGATGCGCAAGGACATGGCCGGCGCGGCCGCTGTCGTCGCCGCCACACTGGGCGCCGCCGCGCTGCGGCTGCCGGTCCGGATCACCACGTTGGCCCCGCTGGCCGAGAACATGGTCAGCGGCTCGGCGTTCCGCCCCGGCGACGTGATCCGGCACTACGGCGGTACGACCAGCGAGACGACGAACTCCGACGCCGAGGGTCGGCTGGTCCTCGCCGACGCGCTGGCGTACGCGGTGCAGCAGCTCAAGCCGGACCTGTTGCTCGACCTGGCCACGCTCACCGGCGCGAACTCGGTGGCGCTGGGCAAGCGCACCGCCGCCCTGTACAGCGAGAACGACGAACTGGCCGCCAGCGTGCTGGCGGCGGCCGAGGCGGCCGGCGAGTCGGCGTGGCGGATGCCGCTGCACACCGACTATGTGGAGTATCTCGGCAGCGAGATCGCCGACCTCTACAGCGCACCCACCCAGGGTGCGGGCTCGGTGCTGGCCGCGCTCTACCTGCGCGAGTTCACCGGCGAACTACGCGACCGCTGGCTGCACCTGGACATGTCCGCCCCGTCCTGGGCCGACGGCGACCAGGCCGAGGTCAGCCGCGGCGCCACCGGCTGGGGCGTCCGCTCGTTGCTGCGCTGGCTCGCCGACGTCAACTAGGGCGTGGGTCAGAGCCTCGGCGCGACCGAGGCTCTGACCCGTCCTGGGCTCGAATCAGCACTTCACAGCGGCGAGCAGGCCGTGCCCGACCGGAAGCAGCGCGGGAATCCAGTGCTCCGACTCCCGGACCGCCTTGATCGTTTCGCGAACCGTCACCGTCTCCGCGTCCCGGGCGGACGGGTCGCCGATCCGGTCGCTGGCCAGCACGCCGTTGAGCGCCAGCACGCCTCCCGGGCGCAGCAACCGCAGCGCCGCCTCCACACAGGCGTGGAAGCCGGTCGCCTCCGCGTCCACGAAGACCAGGTCGTACGCGCCATCGGCCAGCCGGGGCAGCACGTCGAGCGCCCGACCGGTGATGATCCGGGTACGCCCGGCCGCGAAACCCGCCTCGGCGAAGATCCGCCTGGCGATCCGCTGGTGCTCCACCTCCACGTCGATGGTGGTGAGCACGCCGTCGACGCGCATGCCGCGCAGCAACCAGACGCCGCTGACCCCGGTGCCGGTGCCGATCTCCACCACCGCACGGGCGTTTCCGGCGGCGGCCAGCAGTCGCAGCGCCGCCCCCGCGCCGGGGGTGACCGCGTCGAGGCCCACCTCCCGGGCCAGGCTGCGGGCGGTGCGCAGAACGAGATCCTCGGTGACGTACGACTCGGCGAAGTGCTGGGCCTGTGTCGTCGAACTGCCGGAACCGGCGGCCGTGGCGATGGGGCACCTCCGGGGGCGGTGCGTGGTGCGGGGGCGGGTTGGCACTGTGAGCGTAGAGGCGACCGTTGTGGGGCGCAGCTGCGCCTCCGCCGGAAGCGATCACGGGGCAACCGCTGACTGCACCGCGTCCATCCGTGCAATCCTGGAGGCGGTATCCCGTCAGCCGCGACCAGACCGGCCAGTGGCCGGGCGACGCGGCACGGGATCCGGGGACGGACTGGGAGGCACCGACGTGACCGACGGCTGGGACTGGCGCCGGGGCGGTGAGACTCCGGCTCCGGCGCGACCGCCCGGGGCAGGAGCCCCGTCGGTGGGGCCGCCGACCATGCCGGGGGCTGACCGCACGCCCCTCGCCTCGCCAGGCGGCGCGCCGACACCGGGCTGGCCGGCGTCTTCCGGCGCGCCGACCCCGGGCTGGCCCGCGCCGGCTGCGGGCGAACCCAACTCGGCCGACGCGTCGGCCTGGTGGTCGGACGCGCTCGCCGACCCCTGGCGCGACCCGGCGGCCCCGGCCGCTGTGGTGGTGCCCGGGGTGGTGGCGCCCGGCACCGAGCCCGAGCCGGTCAGCGACCCCGACGCGCCGGGCCGGCCGACACTGCGCCACCTGTTGCTCATTCCCGTGATCACCGCGCTGCTGGCCGGCACCCTCGGCGGTGCGTTGGGCTACGCGTTCGCGGTGCGCGGCGGCGCTGGTGCGGCGATCCTCGGTGCTGCGCCCGCTGAGGTGCCGGCGTTGGCGCAGCGCAAGCCGGAGTCGCTGGCCGGGGTCGCCGAACGGGTCCTGCCCAGCGTGGTCACCGTACGGGTGAGCAGCCTCGGCGGGACCAGTGAGGGTTCCGGGTTCATCGCCAGCGCCGACGGTCATGTGATCACCAATGATCATGTGGTGGCCGGCGGCACCGGCAAGGCCTCGGTGGTCTTCAACGACGGCAGCACCGCACCGGCGACCATCGTCGGTCAGGACGCGGAGTCGGACATCGCGGTGATCAAGGTGAGTCGTCAGGGGTTGCGACCTGTGGAGTTCGGCGACTCCGACGCGCTGGCGGTCGGCGACCCCGTGCTCGCCATCGGCTCGCCGTTGTCGTTGGCCAACACGGTCACCGCCGGCATCGTGAGTGCGCTGGACCGGACGATGCAGGCCGGCGAGCCGGGCGGCCCGGTGCGTTACTACGCCGCCATCCAGACCGACGCCGCGGTCAACCACGGTAACTCGGGCGGCCCACTTGTCGACGGCGCCGGCCGGGTGGTCGGAGTTAACTCCACCATCAAGTCACTTGTCGCCGAGGGGCAGGAGGCGGGCAATATCGGGCTCGCCTTCGCCATCCCGATCAACCAGGCCAAGCGGGTGACCCAGGACATCATCGGCACCGGCAAGGCCCGGCGTACGGTGATCGGCGCCCGGGCGGACGGCCCGACCGGGGTTGTCGGCGGCGGCCTGCGGCTGGCCGAGGTGGAGCCGTCCGGCCCCGCTGACGGCGCAGGACTGAAGGTCGGCGACGTGATCCTCAAGATCAACGGGCGGCCGATGACCGAGCCGACGGATCTGACCGCGTTGGTCCGCAAGTACGCGCCGGGCTCGGTCGTGACAGTCGAGTATCGGCGGGGTTCCGCCCGGCAGAACACCTCGGTAACTCTCGCCGCGGACGCGAAGTGACTCACCTCGGAAGCGAGACGAACAGCGGCGCACCCCCTGCCCGAAAGCGGTCCGCCGTGCGTAGTCTTGCTGCTGACGCCGAGAGGAGGCCCGCGGAATGCTCGACAACCTGAACTGGTGGGAAATCGGTGCGCTGCTGCTCCTGGCGCTGTTGATCTTCGGCGACCGGCTCCCTGCCGTGATCACCGACGGCCTGCGGTTGGTGCGCAACCTGCGCAACATGGCCCGCAACGCCACCGGCGACCTGAGCCGTGAGCTGGGCACCGACATCCAACTGGAAGACCTGCACCCGAAGGCGTTCATCCGCAAGCACCTCCTCAGCGAGGAGGACGAGGCGGCGATCCGCAAGCCGCTGCAGGGCGTCTACGACAACCTGCGCGCGGACGTCAGCGGTGTGCACAACGACCTGAAGGACGTGGCCAACGCCGCCGACCTGCGGTCGAGCGAGGCCCGGTCCGGCGCGGCCACCAGCAGCCCCTCGGCTCCGGCCCCCCGCGTCAGCTACGACGACGCCACCTGAGCGACCCGTACCCGCCGGCCCGTGCCATCCACCGACGCGACTCAGCCCGCCGGCCAGCAGTGGCCGACGGGCTGACGGTGTTCCGGGTGGTCAGCGGCCAGCGGGCTTGAGGCCGAGTGGCTTGCCGAGCAGTGACTCACGGCGCAGGGCGAGCCGGTCGGCGATCGTGCCGAGCGCCTGAGCGGCCGGGGACTCCGGCTCGGCCAGCACGATCGGGTTGCCGGCATCGCCGGCCTCGCGGACCCGGGTGTCCAGTGGGATCTGACCGAGCAGCGGCACCTGGGCGCCGATGGTCCGGCTCAGCGACTCGGCAACCGCCTCGCCACCGCCGGCACCGAAGATCTCCATCCGGGAGCCGTCCGGCAGCTCCAGCCAGGACATGTTCTCGATGACGCCGACCACCCGCTGGTGGGTCTGCAGGGCGATCGCCCCGGCCCGCTCCGCCACCTCTGCGGCGGCGGTCTGCGGAGTGGTGACGATCAGGATCTCCGAGTTGGGCAGCAACTGGGCCAGCGAGATGGCCACGTCACCGGTGCCCGGCGGCAGGTCGAGCAGGAGCACGTCCAGGTCGCCCCAGTAGACGTCGGCAAGGAACTGCTGCAGTGCCCGGTGCAGCATCGGGCCGCGCCACACGACGGCGGCGTTGCCCGACGTGAACATGCCAATGGAGATCACCTTCACGCCGTGCGACTGCGGCGGCATGATCATGTCTTCGACGCGGGTGGGCCGCGCCTCAGTGCCGAGCATCCGGGGCACCGAGTGGCCGTAGATGTCGGCGTCGACCACGCCGACGGAGAGCCCACGGGCGGCGAGCGCCGCCGCCAGGTTGACGGTGACGCTGGACTTGCCGACGCCGCCCTTGCCGCTGGCCACCGCGTACACGCGGGTACGCGAGCCGGGCTGGGCGAACGGGATGACCGGCTCCTCGGTGGCGCCACCGCCGCGCAGCTGCGACTGCAACGACTGCCGCTGCTCGGGGGTCATCACCCCAAAGTCGATCTCCACGCCGGTGACGCCGGGCACCGCGGCGACGGCGGCGGTGATGTCCGTACGCAGCTTGTCCTTCAGCGGGCAGCCGGCGACTGTGAGCAGCAGTTCGACGCGGACCACGCCGCTGGCACCGATCGTGGCGGAGCGGACCATGCCCAGCTCGGTGATGGGCCGGCGGATCTCCGGGTCGTTGACGGTGGCCAGGGCGGCCTGGATCGCGTCCTCGACGGTGCTCACTGGTGCTGACATGCCCGCAATGCTACGTCGCGGGGCATCCGTTGCCGCCGCTGCCCGGGGCGGTGTGAGCCAATCGATGACCCGTCGGTCAGCTCTCTGACCGGCGCGGGCCGGTGCCGTCCGGCCGGGCGTCCCGGGTGAAGTCGCCGTCCAGGTCGTCGCGGGGTTCCTCCAGGCCGACACCGTCGGTCGGCCGCTGGCCACGTCGCTCCTGGCGGCTGTCCTTCTCCTGCTGGCGGCGCTCCAGCCGCTGCCGGCGTTGCCCCATCTCGTCCAGTTCCTCGGCCAGCCGGGCCAGCTCGGAGCGGAGGAAGTCACGGGTGGCCACCTCACCCAGGGCGATCCGCAGGGCCGCGATCTCCCGGGCCAGATACTCGGTGTCCGCCTTCTGCGCGGTGGCTCGCCGCCGGTCCTCCTCCAGGGCCACCCGGTCCCGGTCGGCCTGCCGGTTCTGGGCCAGCAGGATCAGCGGGGCCGCGTAGCTGGCCTGCAACGACAGCACCAGGGTCAAGAACGTGAAGGTGTACGGGTCGAAGCGCAGGTTCGCCGGGGCCAGTGTGTTCCAGGCGAACCAGATCGCGATCACCACAGTCATGACGACGATGAAGTTCGCGGTGCCCATGCCCCGGGCGATGCCCTCGGACCACCGACCGAACGCCTCCGCGTCGAACCGGGGCAGCTTGACGCCCCGGGGCTCGCGCGGCTGGTCGAGCCGTTCGTTCCGCCGCTGCTCAGCCATCCGCGCCGTCCAGCGCAGGGTCGGCGGTGCCCGGGGCGGCCAGGGCGTCGCGGTCCCGCCAGTCCCGGGGCAGCGAGTGGTCCAGCACGTCGTCGACAGTGACGGCGCCGACCAGCCGGTTGTTGCGATCGATCACCGGCATGGCGACCAGGTCGTAGGTGGCCATCCGGCGGGTGATCTCCGGCAGTGGCGTGGTGGGGCGCAGCGGGTCGATGTCGTTGACCACCACCTTGCCCAGCAGGTCGGCGGGTGGTTCACGCAGCAGCGCCTGGAAGTGCACCATGCCCAGGTAGCGGCCGGTCGGCGTGTTCTGCGGCGCCCGGGTCACGAAGACCTGCGCGGCGACGGCGGGGGAGAGCTGCGGCTCCCGGATCCGGGCCAGCGCCTCGGCGACTGTGGCGTCCGGCGGCAGGATGACCGGCTCGGAGGTCATCACACTGCCCGCCGTGCCGGGGGTGTACTTCAGCAGTTGGCGTACCGGGTCGGCCTCGTCGGGCTCCATCAGGTCCAGCAGCACGTCCTGCTCGGGTGGGGGCAGTTCGTTGAGCAGGTCCGCGGCGTCGTCCGGGTCCATCTCCTCCAGGACGTCGGCGGCCCGCTCCCGGTCCAGGGCGGCGAGGATCTCCACCTGGTCGTGCTCCGGCAGCTCGCTGAGCACGTCGGCCAGTCGCTCGTCGTCCAGCGCGGCGGCGACCTCGTTGCGTCGGGCGTCGGGCAGATCCTGCAACGCGTTGGCCAGGTCGGCGGGGCGCATGTCCTCCAGTACGGCGAGCAGGTTCGCCGTGCCCCGGTTGTCGGCGATGCCGCTGAGCCCGCGCACCCGGTCCCACTCGACCTGGTGCAGGTGGCCGCGGCGGCTGAGCCGACCGGTCTGCTCGCGTACGGCGACACGGGTCAGCGACCACTCGCCGCCCCTGGTGCACTCCATCGCGACGTCCACGACCGCGCCCGGCTGGCCGCCCGGGTCGAGTTGCACCCGCCGGTCGAGCAGCTCCTGGAGCACCAACAGCTCGTTTGGGCGCTTCTCGAACCGGCGCAGGTTGAGCGTGCCGGAGCCGAGCACGACCGCGTCCGCGTCGATGGAGGTGATCCGGTTGATGGACAGGAAGATCCGACGACGCATCGGCATCTCGGCGACGAGGCCCACCACCTCCGGCGGACGCTTCGTCGCCCGCAGCCGTGCCACGGCGTCACGAACCCGGCCCACCTGGTCGCCGTTCGGGTCGAAGACGGCGACTCCGGCGAGACGGGCGATGTAGACCCGGGTCGGCGTACTCACGGGCACCAGCCTAAGCGCCTAGTGTTTATCAACATGTCGACAGTGGCCTACGAGATCGTGGACGTCTTCACCGATCGCCCCTTCGCCGGCAACCCGCTGGCGGTGGTGTTCGGCGCGGAGGCGCTGGCCACCGAGCAGATGCAGGCGCTCGCGTTGGAGTTCAACCTGTCCGAGACGGTGTTCGTGCTGCCGCCGACCCAGGTCGGCGTCACCTACCGGGCCAGGATCTTCACTCCGGTGGAGGAGTTGCCGTTCGCCGGTCACCCCAGCGTCGGCGCGGCGGTCACCGCCTGCCGGCGGGGCATGTTCGGTGTGGGGCAGGTCACCCAGGAGTGCCGGGCCGGCGTGCTGCCGATCGAGGTGACCGCGTCCGGGGCGACGCTGACCGGTGGTGCCCCGACGCTCGGGCCGGAGCTGGACCCGGAGCCGTTGCTGGAGATCGCCGGCCTGGTCGCCGGGGACCACATCGGGCCCGCGCCACGGGTCGCCGGCTGCGGGCTGGAGTTCCCGTACCTGCCGGTGCGTCCGGAGTCGGTGGCCCGCGCCCGGGTGGACCCGGCGGCGGCGCAGCGGTACGGGGTGTCGCACGTCAGCGTCTTCTCCTGGGACGCGGCGGCGCAAACCGCGCACGCCCGGGTCTTCGTGCCGGGGATCGGCGTTCCGGAGGACCCGGCGACCGGTTCGGCGGCGCTCGGCCTCGGTGTCTGGCTGGTGGCGAGTGGTCTGCTGCCCGGCGAGGGGCGGTCGGAGTACGCGGTCCGTCAGGGCGCGGAGATGAACCGTCCGTCCGCGTTGGCCTGCACCGTCACAGCGGCGAACGGGGTGGCGGTCGGCGCGACGGTCGCCGGCCAGGTGGTGCCGGTGGCCCGCGGCGAGATCGCCGTGCCGCCGTTCGTGGGTTGAGCGCAGGCGCCGATGCGGAAGGATGCGGGTGTGACGGACGAGGACGCCCCCGGGGGCACCCCACTGGTCGACGAGGCGATGAAGAAGGCCGCCGTGGCCTGGGTCAGTGTTGCGGGCGGTCCGGCGCTTGCGCTCTGGTGCGCCCCGCTGGAGGGCGCGCTGCTGGTGGTCAGCGGGCCGGGCGAGCAGGCCGCGCCGGGCCTGGCCGACGCGACCGAGGCCCAGGTCACCCTGCGCGGCGACCACGGCGGCCGGATCGTCACCTGGCCGGCCCGGGTGAGCCGGTTGCAGCCGGGCACCGAGGCGTGGGACGTCACCGCGCCGCTGGTGGCGGCGAAGCGCCTCAACGCGCCCGGTCCGACCGCTGACCTGGTGGCCCGATGGGCCGCCGACGGATGCGCTGTGAACCGCCTTGCCCCGGCCGGTACGCCGCTGGCCGGAGCGGAGTTACCGGCCGACGCGCAGGCCGAGCCACCCCGGGCGACTCCGGCGGTCCGGGCCACCCGCAAGCCGTTCCGCCTGCACCGGGTCCGCCGCCGCTGATCGGTTGATCAGCCGGTCCGACCGCCGACGCCCGCCACCGTGGCGTCGGCGTCGACGAGGGCGAGCACGTCGCCCAGGGTGCCGAGTGTGGGGCCGCGCCAGTCCCGGTCGGCGTTGAAGACCATGTGCGTGGCCAGATCCGGTGCGGCGAGCCGGACGGCGGTCATCCCGGCCCGCTCGGCGCCGGTCAACTCCTGGCTGCCGCCGTCACCGACGTAGAGGCAGTCGCCCGGCGCGAGCCCGAGCCGCTGGCAGGCCGTCAGGTAGAGCGTCGGGTCCGGTTTGCACCGCCCGACCTGCACCGAGAAGACCCGCACGTCGAGCAGGGGGGCGACCGCGAGCTGCGGCAGGAAGGCCGGCAGTTCGTGCGTACAGTCGCTGATCACGCCGGTGCGCAGGCCGCGCTGGCGCAGAGCCGCCAGCACCGGCACCGCGTCGGCCCGTAGCCAGGTGTCGGCGCGGACCGCCCGGTGCCGGGACGCCACCGCCGCCCGTACCGCCTGGTCGCTGGGGTGTACGCCGGCCTGGGCGCACACCCAGCGCAGTGTCGCCTCCGCGTCGCCGAGCCGCCCGCTGGCCCGCTCGTAGTAGGTGCGGTTCAGCACCTCGGTCAAGATCTCGGTGGGACACCCGAGCAGCTCGGCGGTGCCGACGTGCGCGACACCGCGTTGTACCGAACGGGTCAGGGTGCCGAAGAAGTCGAACAGCACCGCCTGGTAGCTGGGCATGGGGGAGCGCCTCCGGGCGGTCGAGGGTCGTCGGCGCGAACCCGCGTGATCGTAACGGAGTGATGACCCTCCGTGCTGACCGTCATACGTGTGAGGATTACGTCCCGTGCCCCCACCTTCACCCCGGCCGTCCCTGGACCCGCTGACCACCGGCGCGGTCGGGCTGGCCGTGGTCGCCGTGTCGTCGTCCGCGCCGCTGATCGCGTACGCCGCCGCCCCCGCGCTGGCCATCGCGTTCTGGCGCAACCTGCTCGCGGTGGCCGTGCTGAGCCCCTTCGCGCTGGTCCGACGCCGCGCCGAGTTCCGCAGACTGACAGTGGGCGCCGGCCGGCGGGAGGGCCTGTTCTGCGTGCTCTCCGGCGTCGCCCTGGCCGGGCACTTCGCGACCTGGGTGCCGAGCGCCCAGCTCACCTCGGTCGCCACGTCCACCGCCCTGGTCGCCACCCAGCCGGTCTGGCAGGGGCTCATCGCCCGCGCCCAGGGGCGTCCGCTGCCCCGGGTGGTGTGGATCGGCATCGCGGTGGCGGTTGGCGGCGCGGCGGTCGCCACCGGGGTGGACGTGGGGGTCTCCGGCCGGGCCGTCCTCGGTGACGTGCTGGCGCTGGTCGGCGCGATGTTCGCCGCCGTCTACACCGCCTTCGGCGAACGTGCCCGGGTCAGCATCAGCACCACCACCTACACCACCATCTGCTACGGGATCTGCGCGCTGATCCTGCTGGCCCTGTGCCTGGTCGGCGGCGTACGGCTGACCGGCTTCGACGGCCGTACCTGGCTGGCCATCCTGGCCCTGGTGGCCGGGGCCCAACTGCTCGGGCACTCGATGTTCAACTACGCCCTGCGGAAGATCCCGGCGACCACTGTGAGCGTGTTGATCCTGCTGGAGGCGCCCGGCGCGGCGGTGCTCGGCTGGGCCTGGCTGGGTCAGCTGCCCCGCCCGTACGCGCTGCTCGGGATGGCGTTGCTGCTGGTCGGGGTGGCGGTGGTGGTGCTCGGCGGTGCCCGCGCTGGCCGTCGCGCAGTCGAACCCACCGCCCTGCCCGCCGACCCGACCCCGTTGGCCTGAGGGCGATTCACAGGTACGCGGCGAAGTGGTCGGCCACCAGGTCGGTCAGTCGTTCGCCGTCCAGGCTGCCGTCGACCCGAATCACCCTGACGGCCAGTCGCTCGGCCTGCACGACCGCGTCCGCCGCCACCAACTCGTCGCGTTCCCACCGGTGACGGTTCGCAAGACTGGGGTCGCTCACCCCGGCTATCGCAGCGTTGGCCCGGGGTAGCCGGCTGATCTGGTGGGCGCGAAACCCGGGGGTCGGCACCAGCACCACCATCTGCCGTACCGACTCCACGAGCGGCGCAACCAGTTCCGGTCGCAGCCCCCAGCCCTCGGCCACCACCCGCCGTCCGGTGACCAGGGCGCTGAGGTCGTCGAGCACCCATTCGAAGCGACGGGAAAAGCCGGCCAGGGTCTCGGCCGCCATCCGCGCCGGATCGGTGTGCACCCAGGTGGCGTCCGGGCCGGGGTCAGCTGGCGATTCACCACGTCGAACGCGGTCGGCCATGCGCCGGTCGTCGTGGCCTCGGGCGTCGTGCCGGTCGTAGAGGTACGCCGTCAGACCGAACCGCATGGCCAGGTTGACGGCAACGGTCGACTTGCCTGCCCATTGCCCGCCGCCGATCCAGAGGGCCCGGCGCGCGGTGGCGATCGCATCGAAATCCATGCCTCGATGGTGGTTGTCCACCCCATCAAGATCAAGTCTTGTCCTCGCCCGCCACCCCGTGATGAAGTGAGGGAAGACGCAGGTCCGCACCTCCGCAGCAAGATTGCCGGAAAATCCATGGCTCGCACTGCCGTCGGCGGTCAGGCTTCGCGGACCTCGATGACCCGGGTCGTCGGGGCGGCCTCGCCGAGGGCGGTACGCAACGCCGCCCGGTCCGGGTCGGCGAGGAACGACTCGTAGCCGGCCCGCCCGTCGAACCGGATCACGTGCACCTCGGCCTGCCCGTCGGTGCCGCGCAGTCGCCGCTCCAACCGGCCGCCGTGCCGTTCGAGCAGGGCCAGCACGGCGTCCTCGTAGCGCTGCCCGGCGGCCTCTGCCCCGCCGGCGAACTCGACGACCGCGACGAGTGTCAGCACACCGGCCCGGTCAGTCATCGAGACCCACAGCCTTGGCGCTCGCCGCCCACAGCCGGGCGGCGAGCTGCGGATCGGCCGCCTTCCGGAGCGGTCGACGCGGCCGACGGTCGATGTAGTAACCCCCGTTGATCAGCCGGGAGCGCTCCTGGTTGGCCAACCACACCAGGGTCTCGGCACCCTTCTCCGGGCTGCGGAACGGCATGAAACGCATGCCGAACGCGACAAGCCTGCTGTCGTTGGCGAACCGGGTACGGACCACCCCCGGGTGGAAGCTGTACGCGGCAACGTCCGGCCAGCGCCGGGCGGCCTCGGCGGTGAACAGGATGTTCGCCTGCTTGCTGGTGCCGTACGCGCCCATCGGCCGGTAGTCACGCAGCGGCTTGTTCAGGTCGTCCGGGTCCAGTGCGCCGAAGCGGTGCGCGCCGGAGGCGGTCACCACGACCCGGCCCACCCGGTCGGCGAGCAGGTTGGTCAGCAGGAACGGGGCCAGGTGGTTGGCCTGGATCGACATCTCGAAACCGTCGACAGTCCTCAGTGGTTGCAGCGCGATGGCCCCGGCGTTGTTGGCCAGCACATCGATCCGGTCGTACGCGGCCCGGAGCTGTTCGGCCAGTCGACGTACGTCGTCGAGGATCGCGAAGTCGGCCCGGAACAGCTCCGGACGTTCACCTGAGTTCTCCCGGACCCGTTCGGCTGCGGCCTGCAGGCGGGCCGGGTCCCGCCCGACCAGCACCACCTGGTCGCCCCGGCAGGCCAGGTGCACGGCGGTGGCCAGCCCGATGCCGGAGCTGGCCCCGGTCACCACCACCAGTCGACGCCCAGTGAGATCTTCCACAGGTCCATTCACCCCGGTCATGGCGCGAGGTTACCGTGGCGTCACAACGCCCTTTGGGATCGTTAAGGTCTCGGATCTGTCGTCAGGTGGCGTCGGCATGCCCGCCGGACGCTGGAAGGAGCGCACCCATGGCCGCAGTCGGTCGCCCCCGCAGGTCCTGCCTCGCCGTGCCGGGTTCCAGCGTGAAGATGCTCGGCAAGGCCCAGGGCCTCCCGGCCGACCAGGTCTTCCTCGACCTGGAGGACGCCGTCGCCCCACTGGCCAAGCCGGACGCGCGCAAGAACATCGTGGCCGCCCTCAACGAGGGCGACTGGGCCGGCAAGACCCGGGTGGTCCGGGTCAACGACCTGACCACCCCGTGGACCTACCGGGATGTCATCGAGGTCGTCGAGGGTGCCGGCGCCAACCTGGACTGCATCATGCTGCCGAAGGTGCAGACCGCCGCCCAGGTGCAGTGGCTGGACCTGACGCTCACCCAGATCGAGAAGACGATCGGCCTGGAGGTCGGTCGGATCGGCATCGAGGCGCAGATCGAGAACGCCGCCGGCCTGGTCAACGTGGACGCGATCGCCGCCGCCTCGCCGCGCGTGGAGACCATCATCTTCGGCCCGGCCGACTTCATGGCATCGATCAACATGAAGTCGATGGTGGTCGGCGGCCTGATCCCGGACTACCCGGGCGACCCGTACCACTACATCCTGATGCGAATCCTGATGGCCGCGCGGATGCACGACAAGCAGGCCATCGACGGCCCGTTCCTGCAGATCCGCGACGTCGACGCGTTCCGCGAGGTGGCCAAGCGCTCGGCCGCGCTGGGCTTCGACGGCAAGTGGGTGCTGCACCCGGGGCAGATCGACGCCGCCAACGAGGTCTACCAGCCGGCGCAGGCCGACTACGACCACGCCGAGTTGATCCTCGACGCGTACGAGCACTACACCTCGGAGGCCGGCGGCCGGCTCGGCGCCGTGATGCTCGGCGACGAGATGATCGACGAAGCGTCCCGCAAGATGGCACTGGTGGTCGCGGCCAAGGGCCGGGCCGCCGGGATGAGCCGTACCTCGTCGTTCACCCCGCCGGAGCGCTGACCGGCCGGGCCGGGACGACCGCCGACGGCTGTCGGTCCGGCCCGACAACCGGCGGTACGCCGGCCCGCAGCCGGTCAGTAGCTGCTGCTGTTGTCGCTCGTCGCGATCGCGTAGATGATCGCGGCGACGTAGATGGCGATCACCAGCACCAGCAACCCGGTGAGAATCCAGCCGACGATGATGGCGGCCTTCGCCATCCCCGCCCCGCCCTCGCCGCTGAGCCGGATCTGCTTCTGCGCAACGTGCCCGAGGATCGCGCCGATCGGCGCGGTGATGCAGGACGTGAAACCGATCAGGGCCAGCACGAACGCCGCGATGGCCATGCCGTTGGTCTTCGGCGGCTGCGGGTAGCCGTAGCCGGGGTACTGCGGCGGGTAACCGGGCGGGGTGTATCCGGGCGGCGCGTAACCGGGCATCGGCTGGGTCGCCGGGTGCTTCGCGCCGGCGTACGGGTCGACCGGGGCGTACGGGTCGGGGGCGTACGGGTCGACCGGGCCAGGTTGCGGGGGCACCGGCTGACCGGCCACCACTGTCGGGTCCGGTGCGGGGCTCGACGGCTGGGCCGACCACGTGGGATCGCTCCAGTTGCCGGGCGGCGGGGGATTGGTCATACGAACTCTCCGTCAGGTTGGGGTGCGGAGACAGGGTAGCCAGCGACGCCCAAACCCGACGCCCCTGCTTCCGGGTGCCGCGTTGCTCGGGCCGGTCGTAACGGGCAGGATCCCTGACATGGCATACGACGCGCGCGCCGCGGACCGCTCCGGCAGTCGACCCCGACGGGACGTCAGCCGCCCCGGCGCGGCCCGGCGCGCCCGGACGGCCGCCCCGGCGGGCAGCCCCGGCCCCGACGAGCCGGTCGCGCTCACCGACCCGGTCACCATGCGCCTCGACGGGCGGGTCGCCCTGGTCACCGGGGCGGGCAGCCCGGACGGCATCGGGTACGCCACCGCCCGGCGACTCGCCGACCTGGGCGCGCGGGTGGCCATCGTCTCCACCACCCGACGCATCCACGAGCGGGCGACCGAGCTGGGGGTGACCGGCTTCGTCGCGGACCTGACCGACGAGTCCGAGGTCGGCGCGTTGGCCGATGCGGTCGCCGAACAGTTGGGCGACGTCGAGGTGCTGGTGAACAACGCCGGCCTGGCCAGTCGCGCCAGCCAGGGGGTGCTGCGGCCGGTGGCGCAGCTGACCTACGACGAGTGGCGCGGCGAGATCGACCGCAACCTCTCCACAGCGTTCCTGTGCAGCCGGGCGTTCATCGGGGGGATGGCCGAGCGGGGTTGGGGTCGGATCGTCAACCTGTCGGCCACTGCCGGCCCGGTCAACGCCCTGCCCACCGAGGCCGCGTACGCCGCGGCGAAGGCCGGCGTCGTCGGGCTGACCCGGGCCCTGGCCATGGAGATGATCGCCGACGGCGTGACAGTCAACGCGGTGGCGCCCGGCACCATCTACACCGCGGCGTCCACCATGGCCGAGATCAAGCAGGGGTTGGGCACCCCGGTGGGGCGACCGGGCACACCGGACGAGGTCGCCGCGGCGATCAGCTTCCTCTGCTCGCCGGCCGCCTCGTACATCACCGGGCAGATGCTGGTGGTGGACGGCGGCAACAGCGTCCGCGAGGCCCGCTTCCGCTGACGGCGCCGGCCCGCACCGGCCCGTTGGTCAGTAGCCGGCACTGTCGCCGGTGTTGCCGAAGGCCACCAGCGCCAGCCAACCACAGCAGGCCAGCACGGTGAGCCCGGTGAAGACGTAGCCCAGGATCAGCCCCCAGGTCGCGAGCTGGTCGCCCTCCTCGCCGCTGGTGCGGATCTGTCGCTTGGCCACGTGGCCGAGGACGGCGCCGGCCGGCGGAAAGACGAAGGCGAACACCAGCGACAGGATCGCCAGCACGTTGGTGCCCCGACCCGGCCCGGACGGCGGTGGGCCGTACTGACCGTAGGGGCCCTGCGGGGGGTACGGCGGCTGCTGGCTCCAGTGCGCCGACTGCTGTGGCCCCTGGTGGACGTACGGCGACGGTTCGCCCGCCGGTGGCCCGTACGGTGACCGTTCCGTTGGCAACTCGTACGCCGGCTGGTCCGGCTGCGGCGTGTACGGCGGCTGGTCGGCCGGCGGTGGCGCGTACGGCGACTGGTCCTTCGGTGGCTCGTAGGGTGACGGCGGCGGCTCGTCCTCGGGCGGCGGTCCCGACGGCGGGTAGCTCACAGCTGTCCTCCTCCTGCCGGTGCCGGAAAAGTCCCTCTTGCCGGACGCTACCCGCAGCGGTGAACCTTTTCACAGCGGTTGTGTGGACTGGTCACCTTGGCCTCGTCGACCCGAGGGGCCGATACTGACCCAGCGTTCAGTTACCCATGAGTAGTGCGCGGATCCCCGGAGGCTGAGATGGCCAGACTCGCCCAGACGCCCGGCCTGACCGATGTGCAACAGTCGATCCTGGAGACCGTTCGGGACTTCGCCGACAAGGAGATCATCCCGCACGCGCAGCGGCTGGAGCACGCCGACGAGTACCCCACCGACATCCTCGACGGCATGCGCGAGATGGGGCTGTTCGGTCTCACCATCGACGAGGAGTACGGCGGCCTTGGCGAATCGCTGCTCACCTACGCGCTGGTGGTGGAGCAACTGTCCCGAGGCTGGATGTCGATCTCCGGCATCGTCAACACCCACTTCATAGTGGCGTACCTGATCTCCCAGCACGGATCCGCCGAGCAGAAGGCCCGACTGCTGCCGAAGATGGCCACCGGCGAGGTGCGCGGAGCGTTCTCCATGTCCGAGCCGGAGACCGGGTCCGACGTCTCGGCGATCAAGTCCCGGGCCGTCCGCGACGGCGACCGCTACGTGCTCAACGGGCAGAAGATGTGGCTCACCAACGGGGCCTACTCCTCGGTGGTCGCCACCCTGGTCAAGACCGACACCGGCGCGGAGTCCGTCTACGGCAACATGAGCACCTTCCTGCTGGAGAAGGAGCCGGGCTTCGGCGAGACCGCTCCCGGCCTCACCATCCCGGGCAAGATCGAGAAGATGGGTTACAAGGGCGTCGAGACCACCGAGATGGTGCTCGACGGCGTGACAGTGCCCGACTCCGCGATCCTCGGCGGCGCCGACCGGGTGGGCCGCGGCTTCTACCAGATGATGGACGGCATCGAGGTGGGCCGGGTCAACGTGGCCGCCCGTGCCTGCGGCATCTCCATCCGCGCCTTCGAACTGGCGGTGAGCTACGCCCAGCAGCGCAAGACCTTCGGCCAGCCGCTCGCCAAGCACCAGGCGATCGCCTTCAAGCTCGCCGAGATGGGCACGAAGATCGAGGCAGCGCACGCCCTCATGGTCAACGCCGCCCGGCTCAAGGACGCCGGCCAGCGCAACGACGTCGAGGCCGGGATGGCCAAGCTGCTCGCCTCGGAATACTGCGCCGAGGTCGTCCAGGAGGCGTTCCGGATCCACGGCGGCTACGGCTACTCCAAGGAGTACGAGATCGAGCGGCTGATGCGGGAGGCCCCGTTCCTGCTCATCGGCGAGGGCACCTCAGAGATCCAGAAGACCATCATCAGCCGGGGCCTCCTGAAGGAATACAAGCTCTAACCCCCTCCACCCTCCGCGATCTTGCACTTTCGGTTGCCGGATTGACCTCTGTGTCGGGTATGCCGGGACAGTAAGTGCAAGATCGCGCGGGGGTGGGTCAGGGGAGGCGGGTCAGGTTGGCGGCGGCTCGTTCGACGATGAGGCAACGGTCTTCGACGTAGTCCATGCCGGCCTCCTCGGCGATGCGCCGCGCCTCGGCCGAGACGATGCCGAGTTGCAGCCAGACGGCGGGCGCGCCGATCGCCGCCGCGTCCCGGACCACCTGCACGGCGTCGGCCGCCGGTCGGAACACGTCGACCAGGTCGACGGGGTGCGGAATGTCGGCGAGGGTCTTGTAGGCCCGTTCCCCGAACAGTTCGTCGACCGTCGGGTTGACCGGGATGATGCGCCAGCCGTACTGCTGCATCTGCAACGGCACGCCGTGCGCGGCCTTGAACGGGTCGCGGGACGCGCCCACGACGGCGATCACGGCGGAGTCGGCGAGGATCTGCTGAGCGGTACGCACCAGCCGACTGTAGCTCCGACTACAGCAGCGTCAGCTGCTCGGCCGTGGACGGCGGCGGCTCGGGCAGGCTGCGGTTGTCGCCCCGCTCCCCGCGGTGCAGCCCGTGCCGGCGGGCGGCGATCCGCACCCGCGCGGTCAACTCCCGCTGGTACGCCTGCGGCGCGTACGCACCGGCCCGGTAGAGCTCGCGGTAGCGGGGGACGAGGTGCGGGTGCTCGCGGGCGAGCCAGTGCGCGTACCACTCCCGGGCGCCCGGACGCAGGTGCAGGGGCAGGGCGGTCACGCTCGTCGCGCCGGCGGCGGCGATCGCCGAGACGGTGGCGTCGATCGACTCGTCGCTGTCGCTGAGGCCGGGCAGGATCGGGGCCATCAGCACCCCGACGGAGAAGCCGGCGTCGGCGAGTGCCCGGACGGCGTCGAGTCGGCGGCGTGGGTGCGGAGTGCCCGGCTCGACGGTGCGCCAGAGGTGTTCGTCGACGAACCCCACCGAGAAGGAGATGCCCACGGTGGTCACCTCGGCGGCCTGACGCAGCAGCGGCAGGTCCCGCAGGATCAGCGTGCCCTTGGTGAGGATCGAGAACGGGTTGGCGACGTCTCGCAGGGCGGCGATGATCTGCGGCATCAGCCGGTAGCGGCCCTCGGCGCGCTGGTAGCAGTCCACGTTGGTGCCCATCGCCACGTGCGCGCCCCGCCAGCGCGGCGCGGCCAACTCCCGCCGGACCAGCTCGCCGGCGTTGACCTTGACGATCACCTTCCGGTCGAAGTCCGCGCCGGCATCGAGGTCGAGATAGGTGTGCGTGTTTCGGGCGAAGCAGTTGTGGCTGACCACTCCGTCGGCGATGAAGTCCCCGGTGCCAGTGGTGATGTCCCAGAGCGGCAGCTCCAGCCCGAGTGCCTCGATGCCGACGACCCGGAGGGCGCCCTGATGCCTCAGTGCGCCGCCCTCGATCGACCGCTTCCGGGTGATGGCAGGGTCGGTCAGGTGAAAGAACCGGAGCCGGGCGGCGAGACCCCCGGTCAGCCTGATCTCCCGCACACGGTTGGGTAGGCCGCCGTCTTCTCGCACGCACGCGAAACCGAGATGGCGCAATGCTGCCGTCGTCTGGTCGAGGATGGCGTCGTCGCTGCTGCTGATGCGCAGGACGCCTCTGCTGCAACCGCCTTGCGCGTCGAAGATGCCGGCCAGGAAGCCGAGCCGCCAGTCGTCACTGGGCTCGGCCGGCCAACGAACGAGTTCGGTGATCGCCAGGATGTCCCGCTGTTCAGAGGTTCGGATGGCGGCCACTGCGCGTCGTGTGGGACTGGCCGGGGTGAAATCACAGCGCTGTGTCTTGATCTCTTCGAGCGCGAGGTAGCGCTCGCTGCGGCTCAATGCCTCGTCATCGGCCAACGCCAGCCGAAACCGGTGCACCGTCCCGTACGAGTACGAGAATGTGCCCAGGTGCGCGTCTCCGCGGAGGATGCCGCACAGGTAGCCCCGGCGGTAGTCGGGTGACTCCTTGGGCCCAACGGCGAAACGGCCGGTGCCGATCAGGCGGTTGTTGGTGGTCAGGTAGGGGCGTCGGGCGTTGCCCTGCATGGCGCCGGTGACGTGCTTCCAGCCACGTTCAGAGAGGAACCGGTGGTCCCCGCTGGCGATGAGGGTCGTGCCATCCGCCAGGGTGACCCGGTAGGCCGGCTTCACCGTGGACCACTTGTCGAGGACGGTGGTGATCACGTATCGGCGGTACCCGCCCCGTCGCTCGGTCCCGTAGATGCGGTCGCCCGGCTCCAGTGCGCTGATCGGCTTCGTGCGGCCGTCCGCCATGAGGATCGGGGTGTCCGCACCCAGGCAGTAAACACAGGCATGAGAGCAGCCCCGGTACGGGTTGATCGTCCACTCGAACGGGACGCGGGACTGCCCGGGCACCCGGTTGAGGATGGACTTGGCCTGCACCTCGTAGAAGGTCATCCCGGCGAACTCGGGGGTGTCGAAGGTGCGGGCGACGGCGCCGGGCAGCGCCAGCGGCAGGGGTGGCGTCGCTGGCGCTGCCCGCTCGGGGTCTCCCTCGACCGGGGGAGCGGTGAGGTTGTCCCAGCGCATGGGCACTATTCGAACACGTGTACGAGGCGAGCGCAAGTGACCCGCCGTACACCGGTGGGCGTCCGGGTGGTCGGAGAGGGGAGGATGGACGCCATGGAGACGTCGACCTTCGTCTACGACGGGGACTGCGCGTTCTGCACGAGCTGTGCGGAGTTCATCGAGCGCCGCATCCCCACCGCCGCCCGGGTGGTGCCCTGGCAGTTCGCCGACCTGGACGCGCTCGGCCTCACAGTGGCCGAGTGCGAGGAGGCAGTGCAGTGGGTCGGCGCGGACGGCTCACGCGCGGCCGGCCCGGACGCCATCGCGAAGTTGCTCGCCGCGAGTGGTCCGCTCTGGCGGGTCGCCGGCGCCGGCCTGCGGATTCCTCCGGTACGCGTCGCGGCCTGGCCGTTGTACCGCTGGGTGGCGCGCAACCGGCACCGACTTCCCGGTGGCACGGCGGCCTGCTCCCTGCCCCAGGAGGCCCGGGAGCGGCTCTACGGGCCGGCCGGTCGCCCGACCACCGGCGCCTGATCGTCGAGCGCCGGCCCCGCGCCGGCTGCCACCGGGTCGACCTCGGCCCGGTGCGGTTGCGGCTCCTCCGTCGTCGCCGCCTCGGGAGAGCCACGCCTGACGAGCCGGCGACCCCAGACCAACGGGCGTACCCGCTCCAACGGTAGGAAGCTGGTCATCGCGGCCAGGTGCGGCGCGAACGAGATGGTGATGGTCGCGATGGTGACCGCGTGGAACGAGTAGAAGAAGCCGACCATGGCGAGTCGCCAGCGCTGTGGCAGCAGGAAGACCATCGGGCTCAGCAGCTCGAACGCCACGATGCCGAACTGGGCGACGATGAGCAGGTACGGCACCTGGGCGATGAGGTCCGCCAGGTCGGTGCCGCGCCGGATGATCGCGCGGGCCAGGACCGAGCCGGTCAGCCAGTCCAGACCGCCGAAGCGCAGCTTGGCGAAGGCGGCCAGGAAGTACGTGCAGATCACCGCGATCTGGGTGACGCGTAGCGCCCAGCCACCGGCCTCGGTGCGGGTGGTGTCGCCGTGTCGGGCACGACCGGCGGTGGGCAGCACTGCCAGTGCGACGAGCAGCCCGAACCGGTCGTGGTCGACCTTTCCGTAGCTCATCGCGATGATCATCCACTCCAGGTAGAGCGCGCACACCGCCCAGCCGAGCAGCCGGGGCGCTCGTCCGGTGGCGGCGAGGAGGGCGAGCAGCAGCAACGCCCAGAAGATCACCGTCACCAGCGTCTCGGTTGGCGTCGGCAGTGGGAGCAGGCGGCCGATCAGGAGTGGCTGGTAGAGGTCGCCGGGAACGCTGACCCGGGTGCGTACCCAGGGGGTGAAGACCACCAGATCGGCGGCGACGAACAGGTAGACCAGGGTGCGGAAGGCGGCCACCCGCCCCCGGGGCACTGCCTCGGTCAGCCAGCGGGTCATCGGGTGGCCTGCCAGCGGACGACGGTCTGGTCGGTGTGGCTGCCGGTCGGCCGGCCGGCGCGGATCCCGTGCCAGCGAATGACGATGCGGACCTCGACCAGCGCGGGGGCGTCCGGATGGCGTTCGGCGTACGCGTCGGCGACCTCGGTGAGCAGCGTCGGGTCGGCGGCGTATCGGGCCTGCTGACCCTCGATCTCGGCGCGCCGGATGCCTGTCGCGTTCTGGTCGAGGTCGATCACCGCCCCGGAGCTGTTCACCCCCTCGACGCGGGTGTCGGGCGCAGGTGCGTTCGGCGGGTTGGAGGTGGAGTACATCCGGAACGGGCCGAACGGGAAGTCGTCGTCGCCGCCCCAGAAGGTGCCGACGACGAGCAGGGCGAGGCCCACTGCGGTAGCGCCCAGCCGGGTCACGCGCCCGCGGGTGGTCAGGTTCTCCATCGGGTCGTGACGATACGGGATGTACCGCCGCCCTCGGGTCCCTCCGACGGCCAGTCCGGCCTGACCAGGCAGGTGATCATGCGGCACTTGGCGGGGTACGACGAAGGCCGGGCCCGCATCGGGCCCGGCCTCGCGTGTCGTCGTGGTGACGACTCAGTGGTTGTGCTCGGCCAGCTGCTTGCGGACGTCGTCCATGTCCAGCGCCTCGACCTGCTCGATCAGGTTCTCCAGCGCGGACTCGGGAAGGGCGCCCGGCTGGGCGAAGACGATGACGCCGTCACGGATCGCCATGATCGTCGGGATCGAGCGAATGTCGAACTTGGCGCCCAGCTCCTGCTGAGCCTCCGTGTCGACCTTGCCGAAGACGATGTTCTGGTGCTTCTCCGAGGAGCGCTCGTAGACCGGGGCGAACCGCTTGCACGGACCACACCAGTCGGCCCAGAAGTCGACCAGGACGATGCCGTCGTTGCCGGTCACCTCGTCGAAGTTCGTCGAGGTCAGCTCAACGGTTGCCATTGCACTCTCCGATCACCGCGGTTTATCTACGTCCCGTAGAACCAGGGCTGACCGTATCGAATTCCCGGGTGGTGGGGCACGAAACGTGCACGGGGCTGCCGGGGGGTGCCCGGGACCATCGACAGGCATCTGTTCACACCCGACCTGCGGAACGCAAGTGCATGACGCACTTGCGTGACCTGCGGTAATGGGAGCGTTTCCAGGGAGATCCACGCGATTGAGCTCTACGAATCGGTAACTTGGGCCTTGACGAGGAGGTATCCGGCCTGCGGAGATCGCTTATCAACCTCCGCTTCGTCACGCACAGTAGTGTTACAAAAAGATAAATGTGACCGCGATCTCTGTTGAACCTACGCAGGCGTAGGGCAGAATTCCTCACATCAGAGCGTGGGCGGCGGGTGCCGGGGAGGGCCCCGCCGCTCATTGCGTCTCCCCCCAGGCGAGTGACCGGTGTGACATTTCCGCCGCCGCCGCGCCCCGCCGGTCTCCTTAACCATCGGTAAGGCATGCTGGGCCGAACTCCATCGCCGCCCGTCGAAGGGACCAGCATGCAGTTCGGTCGCTACTACGAGGAGTTCGAGGTCGGCGCGGTCTACCGGCACTGGCCGGGCAAGACCGTCACCGAGTACGACGACCACCTCTTCTGCCTGCTCACCATGAACCACCACCCGCTGCACATGGACGCGCACTACGCCGCGACGGCCAGCCAGTTCAAGCGCAACGTCGTGGTCGGCAACTACATCTACTCACTGCTGCTCGGCATGTCGGTGCCCGATGTGAGTGGCAAGGCGATCGCCAACCTGGAGGTCGAGTCGCTGCGGCACGTCGCGCCGACCTTCCACGGCGACACCATCTACGGCGAGACCACGGTGCTGGACAAGCGTGAGTCCGGCTCGAAACCCGACCGGGGCGTGGTGTCGGTGGAGACCCGCGGCTACAACCAGGACGGCACGATGGTCTGCGTCTTCCGGCGCAAGGTCATGGTCCCCAAGCGGGAGTACGCGGCCGCTGCGGTGCCCGACGGCGTGGACCCGGAGCGGCCCAGCTTCCCCGAGCCGCGCTGACTGTCGCGGCGGGCTCAACCGTCGACGAACACCGGGCTCCTTCCCCACCGCGGGTCTGCTGGGGAAGGGGCCCTGTTCCCGTTGTGGGGCATATGCTGACGCCGGAGGTTTCGATGAGCCACTCCGTAGCGGGAGAGCCGTCCTCTGCCGGCCGCCGGGCCGCACCCTTGACCACCGCCGTCTACTCCGCCGCCGAGTGGGATCTGCTCACCGGCCTGCCCGGTCGGGTTCTCGTGGCCGCCGTGGCGCCCGGTCCTGGCCGGACGGAGCGTGGAGTGATGGCCGGCCTGGCCGGCCTCGACGCCGTGGCCGCGGGCCGAGCCTCCGACAGCGATCTGGTCCGCGCTGTGGTCGCCACGATCTACGCCCGCCACGACGGCACCCCGCAACCCGCCGAGCGGCTCACCGACCTGGTGGACCTGCTGGCCGCCTGCCGGGCAGCGAGCCGGGTCCTCCGGCGGCGGGCCGACCCCGCCGACTCGGCCGCGTACCGCCAGTGGGTGCAGTCGGTGGCGGCCCGGGTCTGTCGCGCGGTGCCCGGCACCGGCGCGCGCCGGGTCGACCCACCGGCCAGCCCAGCGGACCGGCGTTTCCTGGACCGGCTCGGTGCCGCCCTCGACCTGGGCTGACCGGCAGGTCTCCGCGACGGGCGCCGACGCGGTCCGTACCCTCTGATGACCGTGACCGACGACCAGCTTGAGGTGGGCGTGGGCCCCTGGCCGGGGGACCCACCCGACGACAGCCGTTACGACCCGCAACTGCTGGCGGAGGGGGACCGGCGCAACGTCGTCGACCGCTACCGCTACTGGCGGCACGAGGCGATCGTCGCCGACCTGGACCGGCACCGGCACGGCTTCCACGTCGCGATCGAGAACTGGCAGCACGACTTCAACATCGGCACCGTGGTGCGCAACGCCAACGCGTTCAACGCCGCCGAGGTGCACATCGTCGGACGGCGACGGTGGAACCGGCGCGGCGCGATGGTGACCGATCGGTACCAGCACGTACGGCACCACGAGACGATCGAGGAGTTCGTCTCCTGGGCGGTCGAGCGGCAGTTGCCGGTGTTCGGCATCGACAACCTGCCCGGATCACGTCCGCTGGAGACCGGCACCCTGCCGCGGGAATGTGTGCTGCTGTTCGGCCAGGAGGGCCCCGGCCTCTCCGCGCCGGCCCGTGCCGCCTGCGACCGGCTCTACTCCATCGCCCAGTACGGCTCGACGAGGTCGATCAACGCGGGCGTGGCCAGCGGAATCGCCATGCACGCCTGGATCCGCGCGCACGCCGGTACGCCACCGGACTGACCCACGTACGGTGCCGAATCGGACGTTCCGGCTTGACGTGCCGCCGGTCCGGGGAGACGGTGGGGATGTGAGTGTCGCGGTGAGTTGTCCGAGATGCGGGGGCCCGGTACGGGCGCCGGATCTGATGAACACCGACTCCAGGTGTGTGCGCTGTGGCCCGGTGCCGCCGTTGCACGTGCCCGAGCACATCGGAGCGGACATCGTGGCGAGCGTGGTGGAACGGATCACCGCGACCGGCGATCCACCGGTGACACCGTTGTGGTGCCCGTGGCCGCTGCCACCCGGTTGGACACTCACCGGCGTGGCGTACGCCGGGGACGACCGGACGGGCGTGCGGGCGACTGTGGTGGCCTGCGCGGGTCCCGCGCCCCTCGGTGGTGGTCCAGCCGATCTGGTCTTCGTGGCCGAGGAACCCGGTGTCGGCCTGGGCACCCGGCTCGCCGGTCTGGCCGGCCCGGATCCGGGACCGGAGTTGGTGGACGCGTTGACCGACCCGGGGTCGGGTCACCCTGACCACGTCGGACAGGCGAAAATCAAGGTCGGCGGGCACCCCACTCCACTGTGGTTGGTGAATTCACCAACGGATCGAAGCGCGTACGCCGGCGAAGCTCGGGGAATGTGGCTCCATGCGATAGCCTGGCCGGCGAGTGCGGGTCACCTGCTCGCGGAAGATGTCGTGCTACACGACCTGACCGAGTGGACTCCGCCCGAGCTCGTGTACGGCGCACCGTCCCCGTATCTACCCGGTAGAGCTTGACAACTCTTCCGGATTGACGGAGAACGGACGCAGATATTCACTGTACGACACCACACTGATACTCTGGGTGCCGCTGCGGTAATGGGACCCGGCGCCGCGCGAGAGGATGGCCCGCCATGGTCAAGAAGGTCCTCACCTGGGCCGGAATCGCATTCTTGATCTTCTTCGTCGCCTATCGGCCAAACTCTGCGGCGGACGTGTTCAAGTCGCTCGGCGGCGGGATCATGGATATCGCCCAGGGGTTTGGCGACTTCTTCACCAGCCTCGTCGCCTAACCGCCGATGGGCAGCCCCTCCGGTCCACCCTTCGACCCGGACGACCCCGACCGGGAACGCCGCGAGCGCGACACCGAGCCGATCCCGCGGATCGGGCCTGACGACGGCCCGGGCTACGGGGCCGGTCCCGGCCTGTCCGACGGTCCGTCCCTTTCGGACGACGTCGGCTATGGCGACGGGCCCGGCTATGCCGGCCAGGGTCGGTCCGGTCGGGGGTGGATCCGTGATCCGGAGGCCAGCTACCAGCCGCCGCAGATCTCCGAGGACGAGCTGGCCGGGTTGCGTGCCGACGCGACCGGCGCGACCCCTCGACGGGTGCTGCCCCTGGAAGACGAGCCCAGTTCGCTGGTGGCTCGCTACCTCTTCCCCACCGAGCGCTACCGGGGCGAGTGGAAGCGACACTGGATCCACCTCACCAACCCGCTGTTGATCGGCGTCGCGGCGACCTTCGTGCTCGGCTACCTCTCCGGCTTCCTCGCCGGCCAGGACGTCGGCGCGTTGACCACCATCGCCGTGCTGCTGTGGTTCGCGGTGATGGGCTGGGTGGCGTGGAAAGTCGCCGACTGGTGGTATGACCGGTTCATCCTGACCAACAAGCGGGTCATGGTGGTCAACGGCATCGTCACCCGCAAGGTGGCGATGATGCCGCTGGTCCGGGTCACCGACATGAAGTACGAGCAGACCCCGACCGGTCGAGCGCTCAACTACGGCACCTTCGTGCTGGAGTCCGCCGGCCAGGAGCAGGCGCTTCGCGAGATCAAGAACCTGCCCAACCCGAACGAGCTCTACCTGCGCGTCGTCGAGGAGATGTACGAGCCGCAGGCCGTCGAGGCGCGGCTCGGCAAGGAGGCCGACGAGGCCAAGGCCGACGACGGGGCGTGAAGGTTTTCGACCGAACATCGGAGCAAGTGCGCACCTTTCGTCATGGACCAGAGCGCCCCTGACGTGGCACTCTGCCAGGACGGCAGGGGTGTGGAGGTGGGCGGTGACGAGCAAGGACTCGTTGGAGGAGCAGTTCCGCGAGTTCGTCGCGGCCCGCTCCGCCGCGCTCCTACGCACCGCTTATCTGCTCACCGGCGACTGGGCCACGGCCGAGGACCTGCTCCAGACGGCGCTGACCAAGACCTACCTCGCGTGGAAGCGGCTCGGCGGGATCGAGGCGGTCGAGCCGTACGCCCGGCGTGTGATGGTCAACACGTCGACAAGTTGGTGGCGGCGGCGCTGGCACGGCGAACGCCCGACCGAGGTCCTGCCCGAGCGGGCCGGCGTCGACGAGATCGAGCAGCAACTTGACCGTGACCTGCTCTGGCGGCATCTCCGGGAGTTGCCCAACCGGCAGCGGGCAGTGCTGGTGCTGCGCTACTACGAGGACATGTCGGAGGCGCAGACCGCCGCGATGCTCGACATTTCGCCGGGCACTGTGAAGAGCCAGGCATCCCGGGCGCTCGCCACGCTGCGTCGGCGACTGGGCGCGGACGCCCCGGAGCTGGCAGCCGCCGCCGGCATCGCCGGCCGGCCTGCCGCTGGCGCCGGTGCAGGGGCCTCGACCGGTGCCAACGGCCGGACGACGAGCTCGGGTTCCCGGACCGGACGAGTCCCGGCCACCGGTGCCGCTGCCACACCCCGTCCCGGACGGGCGGGCGCCTCACCCGTGCCCCGACCGACCGCCCCGCGCCCCGCCGTGCCGCGTGCCATCAACCCGCAGGTCGTCCTGCCCACCGCCCCGGCGGCCGTGCCCGTCGGCACGGGCTCCGGGGAACAGCAGTGAGTCAGTTCCCAGGCCGACGCGACAACCTGACGGACGGCCCGCAGCGTTCATACCAGGTGCGGCCTGACGAGCTGGAAGGGGCGGTGCGGGAGACACTCTCGCACCAGGTCGCCCTTGTCCGCCCACTGAGCGTCGATCCGGCCGGCCAGGCCATCCGTCGCGCGAACCGGATCCGGCGTCGACGCACCGTCGCCGGCCTCGCCCTCGCGGCGGTCACCACGGTGCTGCTCAGCGCCGGCATGGCCCAGCTCGGTGCCGAGACCAGGCGGGACGGCTCACCCATCGTCGTGATCGGCGACCCGGACCCGACCAACCGACCGCTCCCGACGGCCGGCATTCCCGGCCCCGCCCCCTCGCCCACGACGTCGACCTCTCCTCTCGTCGGCGAGACGCTGGTCAGCGCCGACGGGCGTCGGCTGGCGCTGCCCGACGTAGGGCCGGCCGAACGCGTCCAGCGGCTGCCCAGCGGCGGCGGTTGGCTGGTGGTCGGCGCGCCGAGCACCGCAGGACGCTCCCTCTGGGTGGTGCAGGACGACGGGCTGGTCCAGGTGCTGCTGGCCGGTGCCGGCGCGATCGTCCTGGCCCCGGACAGCCTCCAGGTCGCCTGGCGCGACGGAGACGATCTCCTGATGGCGGGCGTGGTCGGCACCCAACTCATCGGGTCGGTGCGCACCCCGGTGCCGGCGGCGGCGGAGCCCGTCCGGTTCGTCGGTGACAGCGTGCTGGTCCGGCTCGACAGGGCCGGCGCCGGTCACACGCTCTGGCGGCCCGGTGCGGGGCCGTTGCCCGACGCCCTCGACCGCAAGAGCCTCAACGTCTACGGGCGGCTGCCCGACGGGCGGCTCGTCGGCCAGGTCACCACAACCGATCCGGGCCGGACCTGCCTCGCCATCCTCACCCCGACACGTCACCTGGACCCGGTCCGCAGCGGCTGCGGCCCGGACCTGAGCCAGGACGGCGTCGGCGCGGTTTCGCCGGACGGGCGGTGGCTGCTGGTCAACGGGGGGAGCGGCACTGCCGGCCGGTCCCTGCTGGTCGACCTTCACCGGCTCGGGCCGGGTGCGACAGCCGTTGCGGCCGGGCCGCCGATGACTGGGGCGATCGTGTGGAGCGACGAGACCAAGGCCTCCTACCTCGACGGCACCGGCGAGCTGGTCCGGGTCGACGTCGCTCAGGCGCGGGCGGGAAAGCCCGCCAGCCCCGCTGCGGTGCCCGACGTGCCGGCCGGAGAGCGGCCGATCCTGGTGGACGGCTTCTGACCCCTGGTGACCCATGTGAACCGGACTCACCGTTTCCTCGGTAACGTCGGGCGGTGACCTCGCGTACCGGCCCCGACCCCCGGATCGACCTGCACGCCCACTCGACGGCCAGCGACGGCACACTGACCCCGGCCGAGCTGGTCGGCGCGGCCTTCGACGCCGGGCTGGACGTGCTGGCGATCACCGACCACGACACCACTGCCGGCTGGGCGCCGGCAGTGGGGGCGCTGCCGCCAGGTCTGCGTCTGATCCGGGGTGCGGAGTTGTCGTGTCGCTGGTCCGGTTCGCAGCCGGCGGTGCCGCTGCACCTGCTCGCGTACCTGTTCGATCCGGGCCACCCGGAGCTGGTGGCCGAGCTGGCGCGGGTCCGGGCCGCCCGGGAAGAGCGTGGCGAACGAATGGTCGGCCTCCTGCGGGCCGACGGCATCGACGTGAACTGGCCGGACATCCTGGCCGGCGCGGGTGGCGGCACGGTGGGACGCCCGCACATCGCGCAGGCGCTCATCCGCGCCGGCCTGGTCGGCAGCGTCCGGGAGGCGTTCGGTCCGGACTGGCTGGGCGAGCGGTACCGGCTGCCCAAGGAGGACATCGACGTGTTCCGGGCGGTTCGGCTGGTCCGGGCGGCCGGAGGCGTGCCGGTCTTCGCCCACCCGCGAGCCACCCGACGCGGCCGGGTGGTGCCCGACGAGCTGATCGCCGAGCTGGCCGCCGTCGGGCTCGCCGGGCTCGAAGCCGACCACGAGGACCACAGCCCGGCCGAGCGGGAACACGTCCGGGCGCTCGCCGCCGAGCTGGGTCTGCTCGTCACCGGCTCCTCGGACTTTCACGGCACCCACAAGACGGTCCAACTCGGCGCGTTCAGCACCAGCGTCGAGGCGTACGAGCGGATCGTCGCCGATGGGGTGACCGAGGTCGCTTCGGGCTGATCCGGGTATTTCGCCCATCCCGGCGCGGCTAGGTTGATCACGTGGATCTGAAGCTGTTCGGCGAGGTTTTCGTGACCCTGCTGGTGATCACCGACCCGCCGGGCATGATGCCGATCTTCCTGGCGCTGACCGGCCCGCTGCCCGCCCGCGACCGCAACCGGGCAGCCTGGCAGGCCGTCGCGTTGGCCCTCGGCGTCATCGTGATCTTCGCGGTGGCGGGGCAGACCCTGCTCGACTACCTGCACGTGGACCTGCCGGCGTTGCAGGCGGCCGGTGGACTGCTGCTCGTGCTCGTCGCCCTGGAGCTGCTGACCGGCAAGGCCGACGACCCGAGCCAGCAGGTCACCTCCAACATCGCGCTGGTGCCGCTGGGCACGCCGTTGCTGGCCGGCCCGGGCGCCATCGTGGCCACCATGCTCTTCGTCCAGCAGGCCGACGGGCTGGGAGAGTTCAGCGCCATCGCCGTGGCGATCCTCGCCGTGATGGTCGCCGTCTGGATCGTCCTGCGCTTCTCCGGCGGCATCGTGAAGATCCTCCGGCCGGGCGGGATCGAGGTGCTGACCCGGATCGCCGGCCTGCTGCTGGCCGCGATCGCCGTGCAGCTCATCGCCGACGCGGTGGCTGCCTTCGTCACGCAGTACGTGAACATGGCCTGACGGCACGCGCACGGTGTCGGAGGTGGATGGCAGGATCTCAGGCGTGCGACGATCCTCATCAGCGGGGCGGCCCGCCGCCGGCGGCCGGGCCCCGCGGCAGCGCGCCGGCGACGCCGAGCAACTCGGCTTCGAGGGCATGCCGGAGCGGCTGTTCGTCTGCACCCCGAGCAAGCTCGGCGCCTACGCGGACTGCCCGCGTCGCTACCGCTACTCCTACGTCGACAGGCCCGCCCCGCCCAAGGGCCCGCCGTGGGCGCACAACTCGCTCGGCGCCAGCGTCCACACCGCACTGAAGAACTGGTATGCGTTGCCCGCCGACCGGCGGCGTCCCGAAGTGCTGTCCACCCTGCTCAAGGGCACCTGGGTCCGCGAGGGTTACCGCGACGACGAGCAGGAGCGGGCCGCCTACCGGCGGGCGTTGGGATGGCTTGAGGCGTACGTCGAGACGCTGGAGCCTGATTCCGACCCGCTCGGCGTGGAGCGGGTGGTGGCGGTCAAGACCGCCGTGCTGGCGTTCAACGGTCGTGCCGACCGGATCGACTCGCGGCCCGGTCCGGAGGGGCCGGAGCTGGTCATCGTCGACTACAAGACCGGCCGCACCGGGCTGGACACGGACGACGCCCGGGGCTCACAGGCGCTGGCGCTCTACGCGTACGCCGCGGAGCGGGTGTTCCGTCGGCCGTGCCGCCGGGTGGAGCTGCACCACCTGCCGACCGGCACTGTCGCCGGCCACGACCACACGGTCGAGTCGCTGGCCCGACAACTGACCCGCGCGGAAGAGACAGCCCGCGACATCATGGCCGCCGAGCGGGCAGTCGCCGACGGCGCCGACGCGGACGAGGCCTTCCCGGTGGCGCCCAGCCCGCGCTGTGGCTGGTGCGACTTCCGGCGGCACTGCCCGACGGGCGCACAGGTCCCGGGCAAGGAACCGTGGGCGGCCATGGACCGGCCCGCCGACGGCTGATTCACCTACCGAGGGTCGGATCAGCCGGCCAACGAGGCGGCGGCGTGCCGCGCGGCCCGCTCCTTGGCCGCCTGGATCAACGGCCCCTCCAGGTAGCGGCGGGGGACGGCGGCGAACGCGAGCCGCAGCGCGCGCACGGTCAGATCCGCCGACAGCGCTGTGGTCGGTAGACCGAGACCTCCGTACATCCGGTGTGCCCACGCCGGAAGCAGCGCGAACGCGGTGCTGGCGATCCCCAGGTACGCCCAGCGTGGCGGGCCCAGCGTGAGCCCCAACCGGACCGGCAGGCTGAGCTTCCACGGCAGCGGCGGGGCGGTGAGGAACACCGCCGTCTCGGCGGCCTCCCGGGTCATCCGCAACTGTGGCCGTACGGTCTCGTAGTAGTCCGCGACCTCGGCGGCGGTCTCAGGGACGGTGGCCGGGTCCAGGCCGACCAGGGCGGCGGCGCGGCGCTGCTCGGTGTAGTAGCCGTCCACCTCGTCGTCGCTCAGCGGCAGTCCGGCGCGTCGGGCCGTGTTCAGGAACGACTCGACCTCTGTCACGTGCACCCAACGCAGCAGGTCCGGTTCGTCGATCCGGAACCGCTCACCGGTGAGCGTGTCGGTGGCCCGCAGCCGGTCGTGCAGGCGGCGCAGCCGGGCCCCGGCGGCCTCAGCCTCGGCGGTGGTCCCGTAGACGGTGGTCGCCACGTAGGTCGCTGTGCGGACCAGCCGACCCCAGGCGTCGGTGCGGTAGTTGCTGTTCTGCGCGACCCCGGCCATGGCCCGGGGGTGCAACGCCTGGAGGTAGAGCGAGCGCAGGCCGGCGACGATCAGGATCGGCTCCTCGTGCACCTTCCACGTGACCGAACCCGGACCGAAAAGGCCGAGGTCATCGGAGTCCACCGCACAAGAGTGCCACGGTCGGGCCGACCTCGCCGGTCACGTGCCGCCGGTGCCGATGATCAGACGTCGGCGGAGCGGCGGGCCCGGCAGCCCGGGCAGAGGCCCCAGAAGGTCACTTCGGCCTCGTCGACCTCGAACCCGTGCGCGCTGTTCGGCTCCAGGCACGGTGCGCTGCCCACCGCGCAGTCGATGTCGGCGATCTCGCCGCAGCCCCGGCAGACCACGTGGTGGTGGTTGTCGCCCACCCGCGCCTCGTAGCGGGCAGGGCTGCCCGCCGGCTCGATCCGCCGGGACAGCCCGGCCCGGGACAGCGCGCCCAGCACGTCGTAGACCGCCTGGGTGGAGACCGAGTCGAGGCGTTCGCGCACCCGCCGGGTGATCTCGTCGACCTCCAGGTGGCCGCCGTCGGCCAGTACGTCGAGCACCGCGAGGCGGGGGCGTGTGACACGCAGGCCCCTCGACCGCAGCAGCTCCTCGGCACCGGACATTGGCCAATGACAACACGCCCGACCCGCATCGACAACCGTCGCCCGCTTCGGGTGGCCACCGACACAGCCAGGCAAGATCGGGATTACGGCCCAACGGATGAACCCGATCGACGCGGCGCGCGTGTCACCGGTCGAGAGCCTGGGGACGATCGGCGGACCATAGGCTGACCACCCCTGACCATGATCCACCTGGAGGGTTCGATGTTCGAGGAGATCCTGGGTCTACCGGTGCACGTCCTGGTAATCCACGCCGTCGTCGTGTTCGTGCCGCTGCTGGCGGTGCTGGCCATCGCGTACGTGGGGCTACCGCGCTGGCGGCACCGGCTGGACTGGGCCCTGGGCCTCCTCGCCGTGGCCGCACCGGTGACCGCCTACGTCGCGGTCAAGTCGGGTGAGGCACTCACCGACGCGCTGGTGGCTCGGGGCTTCCAGGGGCCGATCCTCGATCAGATCTTCGAGCACTCCCGCTACGGCGACATCCTGTTACGCGTCGTGGTGCCGCTCGGGATCGTGGCCATCCTGCTGCTCGTGGCGACAAGTGGGCACCCCCGGGTCCCGCAACTGCCCGCGCTGGTCACCCCGGTGCTGGCGGTGGCGGCAGTGGGGCTTTCCATCGCCGCCCTGATCTACGTCTACCTGACCGGCCACTCCGGTGCCGAGACGGTGTGGGGCACCACCCTCTGAGCTGCTGCTCGCTGCTGATGCCCGGGGGTGGCATCAGAAGATGACTCGCGAGCAGAGCAGACAGAGCAGTACCAGCAGCACCACGCCGGCCGCGGCGCCGAAGCCGTAGGTGACCCGCTGCGAGCGCTGTTCGGCCGCGTCCAGGTCGGCCATGTCCTGCGGTGGTAGCTGTCGCGGCGGCGCCGGTTGCAGGTGTACGGGTGGACGCCAACCCGCCGGCGGCGGCACGCTCGGCGGCGGGCCGGAGTATCCGCTGGCAGTGCCCCCCGTCGGCGCTGGCCCGGGCGGCAGCAGGCCTGCTTCTCCGCTGGGAGTGTGCCCCGTCGATGCTGCGCCGGCCTGCTCGCTCCGCTGAGGGTTGGTCGGTCCGGTCGGTGGTGTGGTGGCGGGCGCGGCGGGAGGCTGGTCCGCCACCGCATCGTCACCGGTGTCGGGCCGTCGCCAGTAGTCGTCCGGGGTGCTGCCACCGCTGGGGGTCGTCACGCCGTCCGACGCTACCAACGCCACCGGCGGCCCGGTCGGTTCTGCCCGGCGTGCCCTCGGGCGGCGGTCCGGTCGGTTCTGGTCGGCGTGCCCTCGGTTTGCGGTCCGGTCCGCGGTCGTCGGCTGCGCTAGTCTTGCCGCTCGTGAGCACCGAGGACCCCGGCACGCACGGCGCACGTGGAGACGACGACCGCGCCGTCGACCTGAGCGAAGACTTCGTGGTGCTGCCCGAGCAGACCTCCGACGACACCGACCGTGGGTGGGGAGAGCGGCCGGGCGGCAACGACGACTGGCTGCTCGCCGAACGCCCCCCGCACTGGGACTGACTGACCCCGCCGGCTCGACCAGACCCTCATGACGTCGGTTCGGAAGCCGTCCGTGCGGTGCCGGGTGAACTTGCGCAGCGGGCGCAACGCCCGCGACGAATCCGGATCGACCATTGCGTCTGCCGCCTCCCGTCCCCCGAGCGCCGCAGTGGCACCCATGGACGGCAGGCTAGGCAGTTCCCGCCGCCTCGGCCGACCCACGGCGGACGCCTGTGGACAACCGCCCGGCCTGTGGAAAACGCCCATCCGGCGGGTCGATTTGTTATGGCACCAACCCTGATCGACTCGCGATCAAGGACATCGGCCTAACGAGTCGACCGGGATGGGCCGACTTCCGGAAACCCGAGTTGATCGAGGCCCGATGCCGTGGGTGGGTGTCGAGGCCCGACCCGGTGGGTGTCGGGCCTTCGACGATCAGGACGCGGAGCTTGCCGCCGGTGCCTTGCCGCCGCCCGATCCACCCGAGGACGACCCGGAAGACGACCCCGAGGAGGACGACGAGCCCGAGGACGACCCGGACGAGGACGACCCCGAGGAAGACGAGGACCCCGAAGAGGACGAGGAGCTGTCACCGGAGGACGACTCGGACTTCGCCGGCTTGGTGGCAGTGCCGCCTGCTGTCGTCTCGGAACCGGACGCCCGGGAGTCGGTGCGGTAGAAGCCCGAACCCTTGAAGACGATGCCGACCGAGTTGAAGACCTTGCGCAGCCGCCCCTGACACGCCGGGCACTCGGTCAACGGCTCGTCAGAGAAGGACTGCACCGCCTCGAGCTGCTGACCGCACGTGGTGCAGGCGTACTGGTACGTGGGCACGTTCTCCTCCGGATCTGGGCTCAGCCAGTTGGCACTCGACGTATTCGAGTGCCAATGGTGCGTCATTCGCCCCGGGTTCGTCCAGCAGACGTGTGGGGCGCGACACCGTGCGCCGCACCCGGGCCGTCGTCAAGCGTACGCACCCCGTCGGCGGGAGTGACCACCGCGCGCACCCGACGGTCGTGGGGCTCTGCCGGCAGCGCCTCGACCAGCTCACCGTCGTGCAGCGGCACCACCGTCAGGGTCGCCGCGGGTACCCGGGCGAGTGCACGGTCGTACGAGCCGCCGCCGCGCCCGAGCCGCCGACCGTGGTGGTCGACAGCGAGAGCCGGTACGACCACCAGTTCCGCGTGCGCCACGGCGGTCACCCCGAGACGGGCACCGACTGGTTCTCGGATACCCCGTCCCGCCGCGATCAAGGCATCGGGACCGGTATACGCCGCCCAGTCCAGATCCAGGTCGGCGAGGAGCACCGGCAGCAGCAACTCGGCGTCCGCCGGCAGGGCCGCCCGCAGCACCTTGGGCAGATCGGCGCCGCCCGGTTCGGAGCCGACCGGCACGTACGCCGTCATCCGGTGTGGGCGCAGCCGGCGTACCAGGGCGACCAGCTCGGCCTGCACGCGCCCGGCGGCGGCTGCCCGGGTCTCGGCGGGCAGTGACCGGCGGCGAGCGAGCAGCTCGACCCGGGTCTCCCGCTTCGCCAGCCGGGTCACTTCCGCTTCATCAGAAAATTCCGGCACGCAACACTCCTGACGCAACGCCTCTCCCACGGTTGCACTGTGTCAGCATCGCAAGCAACGGAGGCGGAACTTCCGGGGGGACCGAGTGACGCTACGCGGGCGGTTGACCGCAGCCTTCCTCGTGGTGGTGCTCGGGCCGGTCCTGCTCGGCGCGCTCTTCGTCGCCTCCACCGTCGCAACGGTCGACCGCAGCCGCTCCACCGAGCGCCTGGCGGTGGCGGCGTCCACCGTTCGTACCTCGCTCGACGCACTCTGCCAGCAGCTACGCGCCACCGCCGACGCGGTGGCGCTCACCGCCGATCCGGCCGTCGCCGCCGCGCAACTGGTCGGCCGGGGACTGGCCGCCGCGGTGCTGGTCACCGATGTGGCCGGCCAGATCACCTACCTGTCGCCAGGCGCTCCGTCGACCCCCTGGCAGGACTGCGCCGGCTCGGCCGAGGGCACGAACGGGAGCTCGAACCCAGGCTCGGCCGGCCCGGTCCGTGCGTTGGCCGCCCAGGTCGACCTGCACGATCGCGCCGGCGCCCGGCTCGGCACTGTGACCGCCGCGCAACTGGTCGACCCGGACTTCGTGGCCCGACTGGCGGCGGTGACCGGGGTGGCGGTCACACTGCTCGACAGCGGGGCGAGCGCCGCGCGGGTCACCCACACGACCGAGTCCCGTGACGTCCGCGACGCGGTGCTGGCCGCCGCCGTCGGCGTACGGGGCGAGCAGGTCACCGAGACCAACGATGGCCGGTACGTGCGCAGGCTCGCGCCCTCCGACGCGCAGCCGCTGCCACTGGTGCTCTCCGTGCCCAGTGAACGGCCACCGGGGCTGCACGCCACGCTGGTCGGGGTGGTCGTGCTGGCCGGGCTGCTCGCGGTGCTGACCGCCTGGCGGCTGGCCCGGGTGACCACCCGGCCGTTGGCGGAGCTGGCCGGCGCTGTCGACCGGGTGGCCCAGGGCGACCTGACCGCCCGGGTGCCGGTACGCAGCAGTGACGAGTTGGGCAGGTTGGCCGCCGCGTTCAACCGGATGACCCGGGAGACCGGCGCCTACGTCGCGGCGTTGACCAGCAACCGGGATCAGCTGCGCGGGCACCTCGCGGTGCTCGGCGACACCCTGGCCAGCACGCACGACCTGCAACGCATCCTGCGGGTGATCCTGCGCAGTGCCATCGGGGCGACCGGCGCGCGGGCCGGCGCCGTGCTGCTGGTGGAGACCGGCGGGGTGCTCGTCGCGCAGTGCACCGAGGGGTTGGACGGGCGCTGGCCGGCCGAGGAGGCGGACGGGTCGCAGACGCTGCGGGTGCCGGTCGGCGTCGGCGTGATCGGTGAGGTCGCCGCCACCGGGGAACCGCAGCGGGGCAGGGCGGAGACGGCCGAGGCGACAACAGGTGAGCCACGCTGTCGCACCTACGTCGCGGTGCCGTTCGCCGCGCCGGCCGGCGGTGCCACTGTCACCCTCGCCGCACCCTCCGGCCCGGTCGACGAGGCGGGCGCTGCGGTCGCGCTCGGTGTGCTGGCCCTCTACGACCGGCTGGGCGCCGACGAGTTCGACGACGACGACCTGGCCACCCTGCGCACCTTCGCTGGTCACGCGGCAGTGGCGGTGGACAACGTCCGGGTGCACGAGGAGGCGCAGCGGCTCTCCCTCACCGACCCGCTCACCGGGCTGTGGAACTACCGCTACCTGCGCGAGTCGATCCGGCGGGAGGTGGAACGGGCCAGCCGCTTCGGGCGGATGCTCAGCGTCCTCGCGTTGGACCTGGACCGGTTCAAGGACGTCAACGACACCTACGGGCACGCCGCCGGGGACACCGTCCTGGCCGAGTTCGCCCGTCGGGTGCGCGGGGAGATCCGCGAGGTCGATCTGGCCTTCCGCCAGGGTGGTGAGGAGTTCGTGCTGCTGCTGCCGGAGACCGACGCGCGGGGCGCGGCGATCGTGGCCGAGCGGCTCGGCGCGGCGGTGCGCGACACGCCCATCGCCATCGAGGCGTACGCCGGGCCGGTCCTGGTGACCGTGTCGGTGGGCATCGCCGTCTTCCCGGACCACGGCAGCACCGGGCGGGAGGTGCTGGAGGCCGCCGACGACGCGCTCTACGCGGCCAAGGCGGCGGGCCGCGACACGTACCGGGTCGCCGAGGTTCGCTCGGATCTGCCGACCCGGGAGATTCCGGTGCTCGCGTGTGCGGTGAGCCCAACCGATGGGCTGCCGCGTGCCGGCCAGCCGGTGCAGGCCAACCGGGAGCCGGGCGGGCCCGCCCGGTCCGACCCGGCGGTGGGCGTACCGGAATCATCGCTGGCCGGCCCGGCGCACGCCCAACCCGATTCGGCCGACGACACGCCGGACAGCGCGACGGGCGCGGCGCGGGCCGGCCCGGACGGGGCCCGGCCGGGGCCGGGTGGCGGCGCGTCTTCTGGGCCACACCCGCCGCGGCAGAGCCGTGGCCGATAGTCTCGCGGCATGTCGGAGCACTCAGCGAACCCCTCATCGACGGTCGCCGCAACCTTCCGTCCCCTGGCGGTCAAGGCCGTCATCCCGGCCGCCGGACTGGCCACCCGGTTCCTGCCGGCCACCAAGGCGGTGCCCAAGGAACTGCTGCCGGTGGTGGATCGGCCGGTGTTGCAGTACATCGTCGAGGAGGCCACGCAGGCTGGCATCGGTGACGTGTTGCTGATCACCGGGCGGGGTAAGACGTCGATGGTGGACCACTTCGACCGTCGCCCGGACCTGGAGGCCAGGTTGGAGGAGAAGGGCGACTCCGAGCGGTTGGCCGCCGTGCGGCGGCCCAGCGAGCTGGCCGAGATCTACACAGTGCGGCAGCCCGAGCAGCTCGGTCTCGGCCACGCCATCGGGTACGCCGAGTCGCACGTCGGGGACCAGCCCTTCGCGGTGCTGCTCGGCGACGAGTTCGTCAAGCCGTCGGAGCCGCTGCTGCCGGCGATGATCGAGTTGCAGGCCCGCACCGGCGGTGTGGTGCTCGCCTTCTTCGAGGTCGACCCGGCCGAGACCAAGCGGTACGGGATCGCCTCCGTCGAGCCGGCCGAGTCGGAGCTGACCGACATCGGCGAGGTGGTCAAGGTGACCGGGATGGTGGAGAAGCCGCAGCCCGAGGACGCCCCGAGCAACCTCGCGGTGCTCGGCCGCTACGTGTTGCCGGGCAGGATCTTCGACGCGATCCGGCGGACCAAGCCGGGCAGCGGCGGCGAGATCCAGCTGACCGACGCGATGGAGCTGCTGCGTACCGAGGGCATCCCGGTGCACGCGATCGTCTACCGGGGCACCCGCTACGACACCGGCATGCCGCTGGGGTACCTCCAGACGGTGGTGCAGATCGCCGCCGAGCGCGAGGACCTGGGCACCGAGTTCCGGTCCTGGCTCGCCGACTTCGTCAAGGCCGACGCGGCAGGCGGATCTGGTACATGACCGCGACGGCCGACGCCGAGGCGGCCGCGAACGAGTTGACGCCGCTCGCCGACTACCTGGGCAGCGTGCTGCGCAGGTTGCGCGCGCTGCCGCCACTCGACCTCGACCTCACCCAGGCGCACGGCAACGTCCTCGCCGAGGACGTCGTCGCGCCGCACGCCTTCCCGGCCTTCGACCAGGCGGCAGTGGATGGCTACGCCGCGCGCTGGGAGGACATTTCCGGAGGGGGTCGGGGGCCGAGCTACGTCCCGGCCCCCTCCGGTACGCCCGGCGGCCGCACCATCCGGCTCAACGTGGTCGGCGACCTCGGCGCCGCGAGCTGGCGGCCGGTCCGGCTCACCCCCGGCTCGTGCTTCTCGGTGGCCGCCGGGGCTCCGCTGCCGGTCGCCGCTGACGTCGTGGTCCCGGTGGAGTGGACCGACCAGGGCATGGCCGCCGTGGAGATCTTCCGCACCCCCAAACGGGGGTACGGGGTACGCCGAGCGGGTGAGGAACTGCCCGCCGGCACCCTGCTCGCTCGGGCCGGCACCTACGTGTCCCCGGCCCTGGTCGCCGTCTTCGCGGCGACCGGCATCGGGCACGTGGTGGTCCGGCCCAGTCCACGGGTGGTCATCGTGGCCACCGGTGACGAACTCGTCGACGTGGGCCGGGGCAGCCAGCCCGGCCAGGTGGTGGACGCGAACTCGCACGCGCTGACCGCCGCGGCGGCCGAGGTGGGCGCGCTGGCGTACCGGGTGGGAATCTGCGACGACGACCCGGAGGGGTTGCGCGGGCTGCTGGAGGACCAGACGCTGCGTGCCGATCTGATCATCACGACCGGGGGCACCGGCACCGGCCCCGGAGACATGGTGCGTCGGATCCTCTCCCGCCGCGAGGGCGGTCGCGCCGGGCCGGTCACCTTCACCGACGTGGCGCTCTATCCCGGCACCGCGCTCGGGTTCGGCACTGTCGGCGCCGAGGAGGTGCCGGTGGTCTGCCTGCCCGGCGACCCGGGTGCTGCGTTGATCGGCTTCGAGGTGCTGGCCCGCCCCGCCATCCAACTGCTCGCCGGCGCCGAGCCGGTGTTCCGCCCCAGTGTGCGGGCACACCTGCTGGAGACCGTGTCGTCGCCGACCGGGTTGCGCGAGTTCCGGCCGGCGCACGTCGCCGAGCGACGCGGCGGTGGGTACACGGTCCAGCCGCTCAGCGGCGGGCCGTTCACCCTCTCCGGATTGGCCGAGGCCAACGGGCTGCTGGTGCTCGGCGAGCGGGTCACCACGGCCGCGGCCGGCTCGACAGTGGACGTCCTGTTGCTGGACCGCCGCCGGTGACGCGTTCCGGCCGGTCCGCTCGCGGCCCGCGTCGGATGATCATTGGATCTGTGTGGTGAACGCGGTGGAGCCACTTGCGCGCGACACGGTCCCGCGCGGGAGACTGTGCGGGTGAGTCTCTTCGGACCCGCGCGGGCACCGGGCTGGCCGGTGGAGCTGGCCGACGGCCCGGTGCTGCTGCGGCCCTATCGGCGCTCCGACGCGGCGGCGTGGTCGGAGGTGCGGCGGGCCAATCGGGCCTGGCTGGCTCCCTGGGAGTCGTCACTGCCCGGCGGTTGGGACGAGATGAACTCGCCGGCCGCGTTCCGCTGGGTGCACCGTGACCAGCGGCGCTCGGCCCGCGAGGGTGAGGGCATGCCGTTCGCGGTCTGCCTGCGCGAGGCCGACCGGGACCGGCTGGTCGGGCACATCAACGTGGGCAGCATCGTGCGGCGGGCGCTCTGCTCCGGTTACGTCGGCTACTGGGTGGACGCGCGGGTCGCCGGCCAGGGGGTCATCCCGACGGCGCTGGCGCTCGCCGTGGACCACGCGTTCGGCCCGGGCGGGCTGCACCGGGTCGAGGTGAACATCCGTCCGGAGAACCGGCCGTCCCGGCGGGTGGTGGAGAAGCTGGGCTTCCGCGAGGAGTCGTACCACGTGCGCTACATGCACATCGACGGCGCGTGGCGGGACCACATCGGGTACGCGATGACGAGTGAGGAGATCGCCGCCGAGGGTGGCCTGCTGGCCCGCTGGCACCGGGTTCGCGCCAACGCGCGGTAGGAGGATTTCCCGACATCCGCCCACTCGTCCCACGGACGGGATCGGCGCGGCGCGGTGGCATCCCGGTCGGTGCGCCGTAACCTCAAGTAACTGCAAGCTGCGGCAAGCGCTCCCCGGCCGGACGATCCACGCGCTCAGGCGTGATCGATGGAAGATCCTGCGGTCGGATGGCGCCTGCTTCGAATTCGGTGACGGGAGGGGTGAGGGTGCCGACCTCGGTGCTCCTCGCCGTCCTCGCCGCCGCCGGCCTGCTCGCCCTGGCCCCGGCGTTGGTTCGCCGGTACGACGCCACCGAGCGGCTGGTGGCGGAGCGGGCGCAGTCGACGGCGCGGGTGCTCCAGCGCCGCCGACGGCGCCGCACTGTGCCGGGACGGCGACCCGTCCATCCTCCGCGCTCACTGGTAGTCACCCTTAGTGAGGACGCGACTACCGGCGCGTTGAGTGCGCCGGTCTCCGCGCCACCGGCCGGCCGCCGCTCGGGTCGACTGCGCGCGGTGCCCGCCGCGCCTAAGCGGTCCCGTCGCCGCCCGCCGCCGCGCCGGCAGCACACCCCCGCCGTGTACCGGCGTCGCCGGGTGCTCGCCGCCCTGCTGCTCCTCAACGTCGTCGAGTTGATCGGCGTGCTGTTCGTCAGCCCCGGCTTCTGGGTCGGCTTCGGGGTCACCTTCCTGCTCCTGGCCCTGTACGTCGTGCACCTGCGGGGGCAGGCCCTCGCCGGGCGTCGCCGCCGCCGCGCCCGAGCCCGGGAGGCCGCCTGGTTGGCCGCCCGGCAGGCCGAGGTGCGCCGGGAGCAGGCCCGGCGGGCCACGGCCCGTCGGGAGGCGCAGCGCCGCCTCGCCGCCCAGCGCGAAGGGGTACGCCGAGCCGCCATGGGTCTGGACCGGCCGGGAGACCTGCCGGCGGCGGTCAACGGTGGATCGGTCTCGTACCGGCGGTCGGGTGGGCTGCGCGGTCGCCCCTACGAGGCCGGCCGAGGCGCCTGACGTCGGCCCCGGCCGCGCTCCGGCCAGCTTGATCGACTCGGGTTCCTGAAAGTCGGGTGGTTGTGGTGTCCGTGATGCCCCGGTTTCCAGGAATCCGAGTCGATCTTCGGGTGGGCCGGAACGCCGGGCCGGGGGCGGATTCGCGGTGGAGGCCGACGACCTGTTAGCCTTGCTGCCGGCCCGCCCAGTGTAAGCCGGGTGGGACCGAAGCCGGTTCGCCGGCGGGGGGCTGTGGCGCAGACTGGTAGCGCACCTCGTTCGCATCGAGGGGGTCAGGGGTTCAAATCCCCTCAGCTCCACCAAGAAACAGCAGGTCAAGGGCGGGTTTCCGGATGACGGAGAACCGCCCTTGATCGTTTGACCGTCGTTTGACCGCCGGACAGAGCCACAGACCGCGGCACAGGGCGGCAGAACTCGAGCCGAACGGCGAGTTCGACGCTCACCGCCCGTTGACCAAGACTGCGGCAAGTCAGTGCGGCCGAGCCACGTGGCGGTCGACGATGTTCCTCGCCGATCAGTGTGCCGCCGCATATTGAACGCCACAGGCCCGCAAACCGAACATCGTCGAGCCGCAGATCGAAAGCGGACCTGCCCGCAGATCGTAACCCCCCGATTATCATGACTCGTGCCCACACCGCACTTGATCCCCCGCCACGCCGCCGTGCAGGTCGACGCTGCACTCGCTGACACCCGCGTCGTGCTGATCAGCGGAGCACGCCAAGCAGGCAAGAGCACCCTGGTTCGCATCGTCGCGGGCGACCGGCTCGCCGAGCGCCGCGATCTCGACCGGGCGCAGGACCGGGCCGCGGCGATCGCCGACCCGGTTGGTTTCGTGGACTCCGCCGAACTGCTGGTGATCGACGAGATCCAGCGCGCTCCGGAACTGCTGCTGGCCATCAAGGCGGCCGTCGACGAGGACGTCCGTCCCGGTCGCTATCTGCTCACCGGCTCATCGCGGCTATTCGGCATGGTGGCTGCCCCGGACGCGCTGCCCGGCCGGATGGAAACCGTCGAGCTCTGGCCGTTCTCACAGGGTGAACTCGACGGCGAGCCGGACGGGTTCGTCGACGCCGTCTTCGCGCTCGGCCCCGAACTGCGACACGAGTCGGACGTGACCCGCGCCGACTACGCGGCCAGGATCGTGCGAGGTGGCCTGCCCGAGGCCACGAACCGCGTCGACCCGCGGCGCCGCCAACGGTTCTTTGACGCGTATGTCCAAGCGCTCATCGATCGCGATGTACGACAACTGTCCGACATCCAGCACAAGGGCGAGCTGCGCAAGCTGGTGCGCCTACTCGCCGCCAGATCCGCGACCACCATCGCCGCCAATGCCCTCGAATCCGCCCTCGGACTGAGCCGCCCGACGATCGCACGATACTTCCAGGCACTGGAAGAGATCTTCCTCGTCAAGCGGATCCCCGGTTGGTCCCGAAATCTTGGCACCCGTTCAACTGCCGCGCCGAAACTGATCTTTGTCGACTCGGGCATCGCCGCCAACGAGATCGCGACCGACGCCCGCGCACTGCTCCGGCCCGGCGCACCGTTCGGCGCACTGCTCGAATCATTTGTCTTGTCCGAGCTGTCCCGGCAGCTCACCTGGTCGGAGCAGTCTGCCGACCTCTCTCACTACCGCGACCAGAGCAGGTACGAGGTCGACGCGGTGCTCGAGAACAGATCCGGGCATGTGGTCGGGATTGAGGTCAAGGCAGCCACAACCGTCGGATCCGACGATTTCCGCGGATTACGCCGACTCGCCGACCGCCTCGGCGACGACTTCATCGCCGGCATCGTCCTCTACACCGGGACCTCGCTCGACACTGCCGTTTGGCGACAGGCTCCGCGCATTGCCGGTCAGTGCCTTGTGGCAGGTTGCCGGCCCACGGACAGGCTGACCGGGGCGCTCGCCGTGAATGGTCGCATCTCGCCTGGAATCAATCAGTCCTCCATCGCCGAGACGAGCCGGCGGAGGCCAGCGCGTTCCCGACGGTTTTCGTGGGTGATCCACTCCTTGCCTTCGGCGGCGATGCCTTCCAGCACATGCAGGGTGCGCTCGAGGCCCGAGGCGTCGAGGGAGACCTGGGAGGCGATGCGATCGTCGTCGCCGAGCTCCGGCATGCCTGGCCACTCACCAGTGATCGTCAGCTCGTCCCGGGGATTGTTCGTCAGGGTCAGGGGAGCTTTCTCGCCGTTGCGGGCATCGACGACGTGCGCCGCCACGACCGAGTTGTACTGGTAGGTGAGGCGCTGCTGATCGCCGAATTCCGTGGTCTCGAAGTCGAGAGTGACCGTGACCTGGCGGACGCCGTCCTTGGTGAGTAGGAAGAGGGCCACGCGGTAGTGGCGCAGCGTGTCCCAATCCGTTCTTACCTCGGAGCGACGCGTGCCAGCGATCTTGCTCGCGTCGATGACAAGTGGCCCTCTCGTTTGCATCGAGGGGGTCAGGGGTTCAAATCCCTCAGCTTTACCAGCAACACGTACGACCTGGGGAAACGCCTCCGGGCCCTGTTTTTGTTTGGCGCGCTCGTCGCGTAGCGCGCCGCTGATGATGTTGGGGCGGCGGTCTTTCTCGGGCCACCGGTGCACGTAGGCCCTAGCATTGCCCCAATGCTTGAGGACTTCGCGGATCGCCTCCTGTACGACATGGCCGGCCTCGACCCCTGCACAGCGGTCGTCGAGGCTGGCGAGCAGGATGTCGACGGGCTTACCGACTACAGCCCGGAGGGCCACCAGGCCCGCGCCGACCTCGCAGCCCGATCCCTGCGCGAGCTTGAGATCTCCGGTGACGCACTGCCGGCCGCGATCCCGTTGCACGCCCACCTCGCCGAACGGCTGCATACGCGCATCGCCTTCCACGACGCCGGGGAGGACCTGCGCGAACTGCACGCGGCGGCCACCGGTCCACTCCAGCTCATCCGCCAGGCCGTCGAGGCGGCGGTACCCGCCCGGGGCGCCGAGGGCGCGGAATTCGAGCAGGGCTGGGCTCGTGTCGGCGCACGCCTGGCCGCGGTCCCTGCGGCCCTGGACGGGTACGCCCGCAGCCTCTTACTTGCCGCGGAGCGCGGCAATGTGCCGCCGCGGCGTCAGGTGGAGCTCGTCACGCAGCGCTGCCGCAACTGGATCGACGACGATGTCGCTCTGGTTGATCGCTACGGCGCGGGGCGTCAGCGGGCGTCGTTGCAGGCCGCAGCGACGGGCTCGCGAGAGGCGTACCAGAAACTGGCCGAGGTGCTGACCGCGGACCTGGCACCGCGGGCCGTTGAGGATGAAGCGTTCGGCCAGCAGCGGTACGCACTCTGGGTGCGCACCTTCCTCGCTGCCCAGCCTGACCTGCGCGAGCTGTACGACTGGGGCTGGGACGAGTTCCGAGCGACAGAGGCAGAGCTGATCGCGGAAGCGAAGGCCCTGGGCGGAAGCGTGCCAGAGGTGCTCGCCTGGCTCGCCAGCCCCGACGCGCCCGGCACGCTGCACAGCAGGGAGGCGTTCGCCGCGTGGCTGCAGGAGCTGTTGGAGAGCGCCACCGAGCAACTGGATGGCGTGTACTTCGACATCCCCGCCCCGCTGCGGCGCATCGAGTCGCGGTTGACCACGTCGTCAAGCATTGCCTACATCGGGCCGTCGCGGGATCTGGCGCGGCCGGGCCGGGTCTGGTGGTCAGTTCCCGAGGACGCAGCGAGCTTCCCCACCTGGTACGCCTACAGCACCGCCTATCACGAGGGCGTTCCCGGCCACCACCTCCACCTCGGCTCCGAGGTCTGCCGGGCGGGCCTCGGGCAGCGGCTGAACCTGCTCGGCGGCCTCTCCGGCAGCCAGGAGGGCTGGGCACTGTACGCCGAGCGGTTCATGGACGAACTCGGGCTCTACGGACAGCCGGGTGCTCGACTGGGGTATCTGTACATGCAGCTCCTGCGGGCGGCACGGGTCGTGCTCGACATCGGCCTGCACCTGCGACTGCCGATGCCGTTTGGCGACGGAGCAATGTGGACGCCGGACGCTGCGCTGAAGCTGCTGCGGGACCGCTGTCATCAGGGGCCGTACGCGTCCGCCGAACTCGGGCGTTACCTGGGCCGGCCCGGGCAGGCGCTGGCGTACAAGGTGGGTGAGCGCGCCTGGCTGGCAGGCCGCTCGTCCTTCCCCGGCGACCGGCGCGCATTCCATCGTCAGGCCCTGGAGTTGGGTTCGCTGGGGTTGGATCAGTTGACGGTTGCCCTCGATGGTGACCGCGCACCACTCGTGCACGGCGGAGAAACAAGCCGGGGACAGCACCTGTAGCTCTAGGGCGTAGGCGGCGGGTTGGGGGACCACGCACGCCTGACCCCAGACATCGGCCCGCGCGGCGGTCACCAGCTCGGCGAGCGGGATGGGCTCAAGGTCGACTGAGATTCGAGCCCCCAGTGTCGTCCGATGGCGGTGCCAGACCCTAGGAGAAGCGTTCGGTCGTCACGGGTATCAGGCCGTGTTGGCGCAGGACGTTCGTCAGCTCGGACAGTGTCGAGCCGAGCGCCGCGGTGGCGTCGGTCCGCAGCAGCGCGGTGACGTCGAGACACCAGGCGAGGGAGTGGCCGACGCGGCGCAGGTCCCAGGTGAACTGGTCGCCGTGCGCGTCGAGGCGACCGCTCGCGGCGGACGTGACACTGCCGTCCGCCGGTCTCCGCCAGGCCGTCCGGAGGCTCGCCACCTGCTCGGCGCGGAGATCCTTGGCGAAGAGGACGCGGTACACCCGCCGCTCGTGGAAACCGGCTGGTGGCTGCGCCGGGCCGAGCCGCAGCGGCGGGGCGGTGGCGATCGGTTGATGGTCGAGGAAGTGCGTACGAAGCAGCGGCTCGTCCGGCAGTTGCCCACCACCGAGCGCGCGGTAGGCGGCCTCGGCCTCCCGGCGGGAGGTGGGGAGCACCCGCCCCAGCACCTCGGGGTCGGTGCGCATGCCGCGGCTCAGCGTGGGGCAACTCCACCAGCCGGCGTCCGGCGTCCACCCGGCGCTGTCCAGCCCCGTCGTGGTGAGGTCGTGGTGGCGGGTGAACTCCTCGACGACGATCCCTTCCACAGTGGTGGCTGGGGCGCGGTCGTCGAGTCGAGGTAGGACCAGGTAGTAGTCCAGGGGCGGCCCGGCGTCGGGCACTGGCACGGGCACGGCCCGCATCGGCTCGGTGGTCATCAGCGCAACCGTAGCGAAGGAGAACGGCTAGCATCCGGATCTCTACGTGAGGAGCCCAGATGACTTCGGTGGCCCAGACCCGGTTCGGCATCGTCGGCAGCGGCTGGCGAGGTGAGTTCTTTCTCCGCCTGGCCCGGCTGCTCCCCGAGCGGTTCCGGGTGACCGGGGTGGTGACGCGTACCGAGTCCCGGGGAGCTACCGTGACTGCCGACTGGGACGTGCCGACCTTCCGCACGGCGGCGGAGCTGCTCGCCCACGAGCGGCCGGACTTCGTCATCGTGTCGGTGCCGTGGCCGGTGACTCCAGAGGCGACCCGGGAGCTGGTGGCGGCCGGCGTGCCGGTGCTCGCCGAGACGCCGCCCGCCGCCGACCTGGCGGGTCTGCGTTCGCTCTGGGCCGACGTCGGATGCAGCGGCCTGGTGCAGGTCGCCGAGCAGTACCTGCTGATGCCCGGACACGCGGCGCGGCTGGCGTTGGTCCGCGCCGGGGTGCTCGGTGAGCCGACCTCGGTCCAGATCTCCTCGACCCACCTGTACCACGCGGTCTCACTGATCCGGGGTCTGCTCGGCGTCGGTCACGGGAGCGCCGAGGTGAGCGCGCGCGCCTTCGTCGCGCCGTTGGCCAACCCGCTCTCGCCGGCCGGCTGGAGTGGCGACGACACCCCGCAGCAGCTCTCCACCACCCTCGCGACCATCGACTTCGGCGGGCGGATGGGGTTGTACGACTTCACCGACAACCAGTGGTGGAACCCGCTGCGCACCCGTCGGTTGGTGGTCCGGGGCTCGCGCGGTGAGCTGGTGGACGACAGGGTGGTCCGCCTGGTGGACCCGAGCACACCCGTGGAGTCGTTCCTGACCCGGCGGCAGACCGGTCTCGACCTCAATCTGGAAGGTCTCGACCTCAAGCACATCAGCTTCGACGGTGACGTGGTCTACCGCAATCCGTTCGTCGGCAGCGGGATGTCCGACGACGACATCGCTGTCGCCGACATCGTCGCCCGCGCCGGGGCGTGGGCTCGGGAGGAGGGCCCGGCTCCGTATCCGCTCGCCGAGGCCTGCCAGGACCACCTGATCAGCCTCGCCATCGACGAATCGGTACGCACCGGCCGGCCGGTCGTCACGGACACCGAGGCGTGGGGGCGGTAGTTCCAGCGGATCCACTTCTGTCTCTTGGCTGACAGTGCGCAACCGTGCAGCCAGCTCACCTGTGAAGCCGGGTATCAACCGAATGCCCGGGAGCACCGGGCCCCACACGGGGAGCAAGGATGAATCGAAGCACTCGACGCAGGATGCTCGCAGCCACCGCGACCGGTCTGCTGGCCACCTCTCTCGGTGTCGCTGTCTCCGCGTCGGCGACCGCCGCGCCCGCCGGCGCGACCCCCCGCAACTGCAAGATCAGTACGCTGCCGTACCCGACCGACACCTATCGCGCCGACGCGAACGCTGTCGACCCAACGGGTCGCTACGTCGCGGGCACCGCGCTGCGGGTCGGTGAAACCGACAACCAGTATCTGCTGCTGTTCTGGGACGGGCAGCGGGTCACCGAGTTGGAGTCGGAGGCCACGTCCACCCCCGTCGACATCAACACCGACGGCGTCGTGATCGGCAACGGATCGGCGGAGACCGGCTACGCGCAGCCGTGGCGGTACCGCGACGGCAAGCTTGAGCGGTTGCCGGTGCTGCCGTCCACTGGCATCTTCGTCAGCGCCATCAACGATGCCGGCGACATCGTCGGCTACGGCTCCGACATCGTCCCCGGGGAACTGGTCGCGCTGCGCTGGCCGGCCGCCCGTCCGGGCACTGTGGAGGTGCTCGACGCCCCCGTCGACGCCCAGGCGGGTGGGATCACCGACAACGGGACCATCGTCGGTAGCGCCGGACCCTTCGGGGACTGGAACAGCTGGGTCCGCCGGCCGAACGGCCGGATCGACGCGCTCACGTTCCCGGGGGCCGAGTGGAGCACTGCCGGCGCGGCGGCGGGCCGCTGGGCGATCGGCCAGGCATGGCTGGGCGGCACCACCTCGACCAGGGTGCGGTGGGACCTCCGGAACGGCTCGCACACGTTGCTCGACCAGGAGATGCCGGCACTGACCGGCATCAACACCAAGGGTGTCGTGGTGGGCGGCGACCGCGTTGCCAGGGGCTCCTCCTCCCGGGTTCTGCCGGGCGGCGGCGAAGGGGTGGTCGTCGGTGCGCGGTCCATCTCCGACTCGGGCACCATCGTCGGGTTCCGCAACGTCCTCGCCGACCGGTTGACCCCGGTGCGCTGGACGGGCTGCTGACCCACCAACTCTTTCACCGCGTGGGGCCGGCCCGGACGGGGTCGGCCCCACGCCGCGTCAGCGCGTCACGGCTTCCAGGAACCGGCGGTCTGGAACTGGTCCTGGTATTCCAATGCGCCCGAGGTGTCGTGCACGTCGAACACCACGCTGCCGGTGCTTCTGGTGCCAGCGGTCAGGTCGTCGACGGCCGGCATCGGTTTGCCACAGCCGGAGAAGGCTCCACCGATGGCTGTGGTCTTGGTGCCGTCAGCGGCGACCCACTGGAAGTAGAGCGGGTTCGTCGACGCGGTGCCCTTGGTGACAGCAACAGTCACGTCGGCGATCACGTACATGCCCTCGCCGGGCTTCAGTCCGTGGGACTTGCAGGGTTTGGTGGCGCTGCTGAACTTCGTCACGGTGATCTCGACGGTGCCGGCCTCGCGGTTGACGACCAGGGTGTCACCCGGCGACATCTCGCGGGTGTCGCCGTTCGCCGTCGACGGGGTCGGCGGGGTGGCCTGTGCCTCGCCCACGGTGCTCGAGGTGCCCTTGGTGCCGATGACGACCGCCACGATGCCGCCGGCGCAGGTGAGCAGGGTGAGTACGGCCGCGGTGACCGCGACGACCACGACGGACTTCTTGGCGCGGTCCGTCTGCGCCGGTGGTGGTGCGATGATCGGGTAGCCGGAGCCACCTGGTGCCCGATATCCGCCGCCATCGCCCGTGTGCCCGCCGGCCGCCGGGTACGCAGCCCCCGAGAACGGCGGCTGCGGTGTCGCCGCGAACGAGCGGGTCGGCGGCTGCGGGTTCGGCTGTCGGGGGTCGTGCGGCCTGACGCGAGGCTGGGGGTGGGTCACCGTACTCCTTGACGCTTCGGTACGTGCGGTGCGGGAACTCTTCGACGTTACCGTGGGTGGTGGAGCGTCCAGCCGCCACTCCAGAGGGCTTCCCACCGCAACAATCCGAAGCCCCTCTGGCCAGCGTGGACAGTGTTCAATCGGTCACCGAACGCCAATATTTATCGGTATTCCATTCATCGCTATGAGTAACCAGGCGGGGTCAACGTGCCGGAAGTGCGGCGGCGGTGCGGACCAGCCCGTCGGCGATCACGAAGCGGCCGCTGATCGATGCCGGCGGGTTGTCGACCCCTGCCGCGTCCACCCGGGCCGGTGCGATCCGAGCAGTGAACGTGCCGGCATCCGGATCAATATCGAGTTGGGCGTCGTGGAAGCCCAGCCAGCCGCGGACGACCGGATGCCACACCTTGTAGACGGTCTCCTTCGCACTGAACAGCACGACCGGCCAGTAGGTGCCGTTGGGCAGCCGTGCGCAGGTGGCCTCCTCCTCGGGCAGCAGCACGAGTCGGCGTACTCCCGAATCGACCTCGCGGTGCTGTTCGGCATCCATTCCGACGGACCTGACGTCGGTGGTGTGCGCCGCCGCCGCTGCGCAGTAGCCGGCGGTGTGGGTGATGCTGCCGACCACCCCGGCCGGCCAGACCGGCGCGCGGTCGGCGGCGGCCGGCACGGCGGTCGTCGGCAGGCCGAGGTCGCGCAATGCCCTGCGGGCGCACATCCTTCCCGCGGCAAAGTCCCGCCGACGGGTCTGCACCGCCCTCTCGCCGAGGCATGCCTGCTCAGCGGGGAGCAATTCGCCGGTCCAGTCCTCGGGCCCGGCGACGGCGACGGCGACCGTCGACGGCAGCAGGTCACGCATTCCGGTGGCCTACTGGTCGGTAGGAATGACGCATCGAGTTAACCGTCAAATTTCCGACTCCCACGACCGATGAAGGTACCGCAAAGATGTAACACCGGAGGGACGCGCAGCGCCCTCCCTGATGGCTCCGGGGGGACCACCATCAACGCTGGCCGGCACGGCAGCCGCCAGTCCCGTGGACATCTGGAAGGACGTGCGATGACCGATGGCCTGGAACGGCCGGGGGTGCGGGCTGACGAACACGCCCCGAAGACCCCCTGCTGGAGCTGCGGCTCCTGCGGTGACGAGTGGCCGTGCGCGACGAAGCGCACCCGGCTGCTGGCGGAGTACGGGGGTGACCGCGCCATGCTCAGCGTCTATCTGGGCTCCTGCCTCGCCGCCGCCACCGAGGATCTGCGCGCCGCCCCGGTGATGTCGCTCCAGGACAGGTTCATCGGCTGGTTGCCGCGCGGCTCCCGGCGTAGCTGATCCTCTGGTGGCCCCGCCGCCGGGCGGGGCCACCAGAGGTGGCGTCTCAGCGACGTCGAGGGCGTCGGGTCACCGCGAAACCGAACACGCCGGCCACCGCGGCGAGCACGCCGCCGATGCCGGTCCAGACCCAGCGCGAGCCGAGATCCGGCAACCAGTCCGCCAGCGAGCCGCTCTCGTCGTGGGCCTCCGCGTCCACCGGGGGTACGGCGTTGAGCACCGTTCCGGCCTTGGTGTTCGGCACCAGCGGGGCGGCCAACTCGCCGTCGTCGGCCGAGGCGCCCCGGTCGGCGATGGCGCCCACCAGCAGGTCGACGTCGATCGGCGCACCCAGGTCCGGCTCCGGCAGCTCGATCACCGAGAGTCGGACGACGTACGTGCCGGGCAGTGGGTCGGCCGACCAGGGCTCCGCCCACGACCGCACCTCGCGCAGCGTGCAGCCCAGCACCACGTTCGACGCCTTCGCGTCCACTGTCGGGGTCTGGGCCCCCGCCGTGCACGCCTGGCGTCGGCGCAACCCGTCGAAGACGTCCACCGTCCAGGTGGAGGCGCCGCTGCGTCCCTTCGGGAAGGTGACGGTGGCGGTGATCTCGTGCACCTGACCGGCCGTCGCCGGGAACGACCAGTAGAGGTGGTCGCCGATCGAGGCGTCCACCCGTACCGGTTGGCCGGCGGTGATCGGGGTGGCGGTGAGGAACGACGTGCCGGCACGGTTCACCGGCGTGGCACCCGGGGAGGGGGTCGGCGCGGCGGTGGCCGCAGCGGGAAGCAGCGCGGCCACGCCGGCGGCGAGCAGCGCCACCGTCGACCGGAACAGTGCGGTACGCATCAGTTCTCCCTCCAGGTGGCTACCCACCAGCGGGTGAGCAGACCGGCGAGCAGACCGGTGAGCAGACCGGCGATGGTGAGCAGTGCGAGCAGCACCCAGCCCCGGCCGAGGTCCGGTCCGTCCGGTGCGGGTGCGGCGGCGACCACGTCGATCGTCAACTCCACCGGCATGCCCGGGGTGGCCGCGGTGCCGGGACGCGGGGCGAACGAGTTGCTGACCACCAGGCAGACGGTGGTGGGTTCGATGACCGGCGCGGAGCTCTGCTCGGTCTCGGCGGCATCCTCGTCGTCGGCGGTGGCCGACCAGCGCAGCCCGGCGGAGAGCACGTCGGCCCGCCCGCTGCCGGCGTCGGCGCCGCGGACGAGTTCCCGGCCGTCGGCCGCGGTGGCCCGCAGCAGCACCCCGTAGTCCCGGTTGACGGCCCGGTCCAGCGCCATGCTCACCGAAGCCCGCAGCTCCTGCCCGGGGCGGACCGGCACCCGGTAGTAGCGATGCTCGGAGAACGCCTCCCGGTCGGCGTAGACGCCGGGGGCGAGCAGTGGCGCCGAGTCGCACGCGCTGGTGCCGCCGACCACTGTCGGGGCCCGGGTGTGCGTGTCTCCGGCCCGCTCGACGAGCTGTTTGATCCGGTCGGTCAGCTCCTCGGCGCTCTGCGCGGCGGTGTAGGTCCCGCCGGTCGCGCTGGCGATGCAGAGCAGTTGCCGGCGAACCTTGTCGTCGGGGGCCAGGCCGAGGGTGTCGACGACCAGGCTGGTGCCCTGGGCGGCCAGTTCCCGGGCCACTTCGCACGGGTCCGGCGGAGCACAGGTGTCCTCGCCGTCGGTGATCAGGACGATCCGCCGGGTGGTGGCCCCGGTGCCGAGGTCCTGCGCGGCGGAGCGCAGCGCCAGTCCGACCGGAGTGAACCCGGTCGGCCGAAGTGTCGCCACCGCCGCCTTGGCGGCGGACCGGTCCACCGGCCCGACCGGCACGATCTGCTGGGTGTCCTGGCAGCCGACCTTCTTGTCCTTGCCGCGGTAGGTCGCGCCGAGCACCCGGATGCCGAGCTGTGTCTCCTCGGGCAGCGCGTCGACCACCTCGTTGAAGGCCTGCTGGGCGACCGAGATCCGGGTGCGTCCGTCGATGTCGGCGGCGCGCATCGACCCGCTGACGTCGAGCACCAGCTCGACCCGGGGCGGCTCGGGCACCGGCTCCTCGTCGGCCTGCGCCGGCCCGGTCAGCGCGGTGGTCGCCAACAGTCCGAGAAGGACCGCCGTCGATCGTCTGAAGTTGATCACGACCCGCAGTGTAGTGAGATCCACTTTGGATGATCGTTTGGGTGGAGGCACGCGGAACCGGCGACTCCGGTTGAGCCGGGGATCGCCTCTGACCGGCCGCGCCCGCGCTCAGGGTCCACGCCGGGTCACCCTCGGTCAACTGCACGAGGGAAGGTGTCGGTTCGGCCAGCATCCGTCGGAAATCTGACCCAAGTCGACCCGTTGTGCCGGTGGTGCGCGGTGGTTAAGCTCTTCTTGCGCGCCCCAATCGCCCGCTTCCCCCGTGGCAGGCGATCGGGGCGCGCGTCTTTGTCAAGAAGGGCCCGCACGCTTCGGCGTGCGGGCCCTTCTTCCGTCGCGCTGTGCGGCGCGTCGCCTGTCGATGCTTATATCCACCGACCGTCGAGCCACATCCGGGACAGCCAGTCCGAGTACGGAATCACCCGGCCCACGAAGATCGGATAGAAGTACGCGAAGCAGAGCGCCACCAGCAGCACGTACGCCCCCGCCGCGATGCTGCCCACCAGTCGACGCTCATAACTCGGATCACCGGGCACCAGCGGCGCCACCGCACCCACGTCACCCCCGGCCGGCGCGATCAGCGCGCCCAGCACGTACACCACGGCCAGCACCAGGAACGGCACCGCCGGCGCGGCGTAGAACGAGAACATCGTCCGGCCGTCGAGGGCGAACCAGAACCACGGCAGCAGCCCGGCGGCCACGGTGAGCAGGATCGCGCCGGCCCGCCAGTCCCGACGGGCCACACCCAGCCAGACCAGCGCCACCAGAGCGGGCAGGAACGACCACCAGAGCAGCGGGGTGCCGAGCAGCAGAATCTCCGAGGCGCAGCTCGCCGCGCCGCAGACGCCGTCGCCGGCGTAGTGGAACGCCACCGGCCGGCCCAACAGCAGCCACTGCCACGGCCACGACTGGTACTTGTGCGCGTCATCAAGCTGGGCGTGGAACCCGTACGCCGCCCGGTGGTATTCGAAGAGGTTGATCAGCGGACCGATCACCGGGCGGTCGCTGAGCCGGGAGCCCGGGTAGGCCGACGCGAGCCGGTAGTAACCGTCGTCGGTGAACAGCCAGCCGGACCAGGTGGCGAGGTAGGTGCCCACCATGAGCACGCCGGCGAGCACCAGCCAGGGCAACTCGTCGACGAGCGTGTCCCGCCAGGGCCTGCGGACGCCGGCCGAGCGGCGGACGCCGACCTCCCAGAGGAGCACCAGCAGCGCGAAGGCCGGCACGAAGTACAGGGCGCTCCACTTCACCGCACAGGCGCAGCCGATCAGCACCCCGGCCGCCAGTCGCCACCACGGCCAGGTGCGCCAACCGGTCGGCGGGCGGCCGGCCCGGCCCGGCTGGCTCGGATCGAGCCCGTCGTCCAGGGCCCGAGCCCAGCGTCGACGGCGGGCGTCCCGGTCGAGCACCAGCGCGCCGAACGCCGCCAGCACGAAGAAGAGCAGGAAGATGTCGAGCAGGGCCGCGCGGGACAGCACCAGGTGGAAGCCGTCCAGGGCGAGCAGCAGGCCGGCCGCGCAGCCGAGCACCGTCGAGCGGAACATCCGCCGGCCGATGCGGACCAGCAGCAGCACCGACAGTGTGCCGATCACCGCCGCCGAGAATCGCCAACCGAACTCCGGCGCGGTGGTCATCAGGTGCCCGGGGACGGAGACCTTCGAATCGGCGTCCTGATAACCGAACGCCCACTCGCCGATGCCGATCAACCACTTGCCCAGCGGCGGGTGCACCACGTACGACGGGACGTTGTCCTTGTAGTTCCACTCCACGCCGCGGGAGATCAGCCCGTAGGCGTCCTTGGCGTAGTACGTCTCGTCGAAGATCTTGCCCTTCGGGCTGGACAGCCCGACGAAGCGCACTATCGCCGCGATAGCCACCACCACTGCCGTGGCCAGCCAGGAGAACCGATCCACCTGGGTGTCGACGGTGGCGAACCGTCGCCGGACCGTCGCGGCCACCCCGCCGCCCTCGGCGCTCGGTGCCGTCGGCTCCTGGTTGGGACCGGGCTCGCCCGTCGCCTGGATCATCTTGTCCGGATCGGCGCTCGGGCTCTGCGCTGTCGACGCACTCGTCACCCGGCGATCGTAGGCTGCCAAGGTGTCCGGTGGCGTCCGTCGTCCCTGATACCGGTATTCCCAGCAATGAAGGAGACGAATTCGTGGGTGAAATGTCCGAAGTTGGGCGCCTGATTCTGCTCGGTGCCCCGCTCGGCAACCCCGCCGACGCCTCGGCCCGACTCCGGGAGGTGCTGATCAGCGCCGACGTGGTCGCCGCCGAGGACACCCGCCGGCTCACCCGGCTGGCCCGCGATCTCGACCTCACCGTCGGCGGTCGAATCGTCTCCTACTTCGAGGGCAACGAGGAGCGGCGCACCCCCGAGCTGGTCGAGGCCATCCTCGGCGGATACGTGGTGGCGCTGGTCACCGACGGTGGGATGCCCAGCGTCTCCGACCCCGGCTACCGACTGGTCCGTGCCACGTTGGACGTCGGGGCGCCGGTCACCGTCGCCCCCGGGCCCAGCGCTGTCACCACCGCGCTGGCCGTCTCCGGGCTGCCCTGCGACCGGTTCTGCTTCGAGGGCTTTCTGCCCCGTACCCCCGGCGGCCGCCGATCCCGGCTGCGCGCCCTCGCCGCCGAGGAGCGCACCCTGGTCTTCTTCGAGGCCCCGCACCGGATCGGAGCGACGCTCACCGACCTGGCCGACACGTTCGGGGCCGACCGGCCGGCCGCGCTCTGCCGTGAACTCACGAAGACCTACGAGGAGGTGCTCCGTCGCCCCCTCGGCGAGCTGGCCCGGTGGGCCACCGAGGGGGACCCGCGCGGAGAGATCACCCTGGTGGTGGCCGGCGCTCCGGTGACCGCTGCCGAACGCCCCGACGACGACACCCTGCGCGCCGCCGTCGCCGAGCGGGAGGCCGCCGGCCGGTCCCGCCGGGACGCCATCACCGACGTCGCCACCGAGTACGCGCTGCGCCGCCGGGACGTCTACACGATCGTGCACAGCTGACCGCCGCGGCCCGGTCCGCCGGCCGGCGGGTTCACCACGCGGCGACCAGGAAGCCGACTGTGATCAGCGTGGGGCCGGCGATGGCGGCGGCCACTGCCCAGCGGCGGTGCCGGCGACCGGGCAGCCGGGCCGACCCGGTCCACCGGACGATGCCGGCGGCGCAGGCCAGCACCACCAACAGACCGGGCAGCCACCGCAGGTGCCGGCCCACACCGACGTCCGCGTACGCGGTGCCGCTGTCCGGGCCGGTCATCCGCGCCGGCAGCGCGGTGCCGGCCGTGCTCCCCTCGACGGGCACGCCGCTGACCCGGACACCATGGGCGATGAACCGCCCGTCCTCGGCAGTGAAGATCCCCCGGCATCGCAGGGTGAGCCCGCCGCCGGAGCAGTCGTCGATCACCACGGTGCCAGTCCGGGCGTGCCCGACCGCGAGCCAGAACGGGCCGGCGCTGACCCAGGCGAAAAAGGCCGCGACCAGGCTCAGCACCACCAGCGCGGCGAGCCCGGGCAGCGGATCCGGCGGTGGGGGCGTGCGGCCGGGTGGCCGCCGCAGCGCCAGCCGGAAGCCGCGAAGCCGCGCCGGTGCCGGGTCCTTGCGGACCGGGGTGCCGTCCCAGTGCACCTGCTCGATCGGCGCCCAGAAAGCGCCGCCGTCGTTCGGCGGGTCGCCGTCGGGCCCATTGTCGCGCTGCCGGCGACCCTGCTGCCGGACCGGCACCCGACGTGGCACCGCGTCCACCGGAGCGCCGGTTGTCGGCTCCACCTCGACGGGCTCCGCGCCGACCGGTGCCGCGCCGGCCGGCGGGCCCGACGAGCCGGGCCGGACCGGGCTGGGAACGGGTGCCCCCGGGGTCGGACGAGTCGGTGTGGGTGACGGGGCCGCCGGCGCGGGGCGGGCCGGGGCAGCGGACCTTCCCGCCGGGGTGGGCCGCTGCGAACCCGGGTCGGCGCTGGGCACGACCCGGGGCTGCGGCGCGACCCCGGCGACCCGTGACGCGGCGGGCTCAGGGCCCGGGTCGTCGCCGACCGTCGACCCGGTGGGACGGTCCTCGTGGTCCCGCGCCGCTCCTCTGCCCGTCACGACGTTCATTGCACACCGCGCCAGGAGGTGAAACCGGCAGGTGAGCCGCGTGTCGACGACAAATCGGACCAACGGGCGAGGTGGTCGGCCCGGTCCGACGGCCGGGCACCCCCCATTGGTTCGCGAAGGCCCCGGACGGGTCACTAGGCTCACTGCTCATGAGTCACGTTCTCGCGGCAGTGGCCTGGCCGTACGCCAACGGCCCCCGCCACATCGGCCACGTCTCCGGTTTCGGCGTTCCCTCCGACGTCTTCGCCCGGTACATGCGGATGGCCGGCCACGACGTGCTCATGGTCTCCGGCACCGACGAGCACGGCACCCCGATTCAGGTGCAGGCCGACGCCGACGGGGTGACCCCGCGCGAGCTGGCCGACCGGTACAACAGGGTGATCGTCGAGGACCTGCACGGCCTCGGTCTCTCCTACGACCTGTTCACCCGCACCACCACCCGCAACCACTACGCGGTGGTGCAGGAGTTGTTCGAGGGGATGTACCGCAACGGCTACATCGTGCCGAAGACCACCATGGGCGCGATCTCCCCGTCCACCGGGCGCACCCTGCCCGACCGTTACATCGAGGGCACCTGCCCGATCTGCGGGTACGACAGCGCCCGCGGCGACCAGTGCGACAACTGCGGCAACCAACTCGACCCGATCGACCTGATCAACCCGAAGTCGCGGATCAACGGAGAGACTCCGAAGTTCGTCGAGACCGAGCACTTCTTCCTGGACCTGCCGGCCTTGGCCGAGGTGCTGCGGCAGTGGTTGGACACCCGCGAGGGGTGGCGGCCCAACGTGCTGCGGTTCTCCCGCAACCTGCTCGACGACCTCCAGCCCCGGGCGATCACCCGTGACCTGGAGTGGGGCGTACCGATCCCGCTCGACGGCTGGCGCGACCGGTCGGACAAGCGGATCTACGTGTGGTTCGACGCCGTGATCGGCTACCTGTCCGCCTCGATCGAATGGGCCCGTCGCTCCGGCGACCCGGACGCGTGGCGCAGGTACTGGTCCGCCGACGGCGCGGGGAAGGACGCCCAGTCCTACTACTTCATGGGCAAGGACAACATCGTCTTCCACTCGGTGATCTGGCCGGCGCTGCTCTCCGGCTACTCCGGCGAGGGCTCCCGCGACGGTGAGCCGGGCGAACTGGGTCGGCTCAACCTGCCCACCGAGGTGGTCTCGAGCGAGTACCTGACCATGGAGGGGCGCAAGTTCTCCTCGTCCCGCAAGGTGGTCATCTACGTCCGCGACTTCCTGGAGCGCTACGACGCCGACGCGTTGCGGTACTTCATCGCCGCCGCCGGCCCGGAGAGCAACGACACCGACTTCACCTGGGCCGAGTTCCTGCGCCGCAACAACGACGAGTTGGTCGCCGGTTGGGGCAACCTGGTCAACCGGTGCGTCTCGATGGCCGCGAAGAACTTCGGGGCGATCCCGCCGGTCGACCCGGCCGGGCTCACCGAGGCCGACGAGGCGCTGCTCGCCGTCGCCCGGACCGGGTTCAGCACAGTCGGCGACCTGATCGGCCGGCACCGGCAGAAGCAGGCGATCGGTGAGGCCATGAAGGTGGTCGCCGAGGCCAACAGGTACCTCTCCGAGCAGGCGCCCTGGAAGCTCAAGGACGAGGCGGACAAGCCCCGGATGGGCACCATCCTGCACGTCGCCCTTCAGGTGATCAGCGATGCCAACACGCTGCTCACCCCGTTCCTGCCGCACTCCGCGCAGCAGGTGCACGAGCTGCTCGGCGGCACCGGCGTGCACGCGCCGATGCCGGTGATCGAGCAGGTCGACGACCTGGACGGCGGCCCGGCGTACCCGGTGCTCACCGGGGACTACACAGTCGGCGCGCGCTGGGAGTCGGTGTCGATCGAGGCGGGTCGCCCGCTGGCCGCGCCGAAGCCGGTGTTCCGCAAGCTCGACCCGTCGATCGTCGACGAGGAACTGGCCCGGCTGGCCGACTGAACACACGACGTGCGGCGGCGGAGCACCCGCCGCCGCGCGCTGTCACATCGCGTACCGGGTGTCCATCACCTGGTCGTCGGTCACCTCGGCGCCCGGCGCCCAGGCCTCGTAGACGCCGCGTTCCTGACACTGCGCGCCGGTCGTCACCACGGTGTCCGGGTTCGGGTAGCGCAGGCGCACCCGCAGCCAGCCGGCCTCCTCCCGCAGTACCAGGCACGGCACCCCCCGCCACTGGGCGAACCGGAGCCGGCGGGCCACCGCGTCCACCGGGTAACGGGCCGCCCGGGTCATCGCCAACACCCGGAACCCACCGGGCAGGTCGGCGACCGCCTCGTACTCGCTGTCGCCGTACATGCCGACCAACTGGGTCGAGCGGGGAGCGTCGGCGTTCGGCACGTACTCCTGGTCCGGGGAGAGGCCCGGCACCGCGGCCAGCAGGTGCCGCCACTGCGGGCCCACCATCCGCAGCCACCCGCGCTGTTCGGCCTGGTAGGTGTACAGCACCACCTCCATCCCGTCCGCCGGGTACGCGATGAGGGCGGCGTTCGCCGGCATCGGCAGGTCGGCGAAGTCCCGGGTGATGAACTCCGGGATGAGCTGACCGTTGCTGGGCACGAAGCCGGTGCCGAGCACCGGGGCACCGAGCCGGTCCCGGGAGGCCAGCGCGGTCAGGCCGCGGTGTGCCGGGCCCACCGGCACGTCGTAGTCGCCCGGGTCGGACGCGCGCCAGCGCAGCGCGTACGCGACGTCCGGGCCGTCCCGGCCTGCGTCACCATCCGTACGCAGCACCGTCGTCGTCGCCGGCGTGCGCAGGTGCGCCACATCGTGCTCGCGGTAGCAGAAGCCGTGCGGCAGCCAACCCCGTACGTAGCCGGCGAGCTGCTGGGCCGAGAGCACCTTCATCATCCGGGTGCCCCGCCGGACCACCGCCGACGCGCGCGCCGCCGCCAGCATCGGGTCGCCCGCTGCCGCCGGCTGCTGGCTGAGCTGGTGCAGGTACGCCCAACCCCGCTCGCGGTGAGCGGGTATCAGCAGCGGTGTCTCCGGCTCGTCGGCCGGCTCGGTGCCCCCGTGCACGGCGGTCACCTCGGTGACGTGCACGAACCGGTGCCACGGCAGGGCGCTCCCCGGGCGGGGTGCCCATTCGAAGCCGGCCACCTCGTCGGCGCTGAACAACTCGTACGCGGCGCCCCGGGCGATCTCCTCGGCCGGGTACACGCCGCCGCCGAACGCCACGTGCAGTCCGGTCCGTTCGCCGGCGCTGCCACCGGCCTGGGGGGTGACGCTCATGCCGTCGCCTCGCTGCTCGGTGGGATGGGTCCGCACGCTGTCGCGTCCGCTCGTGAGCGACCGTAGAGTCGCGCGGCGTAGTCGGGGTGAACGTCGGGTGGCGGGCAGATGGACAGGCCCGGTGTGTGATGCTGTCGCTGATGAGCGAGCCCACTGAATCCCGCCGCGAGCGCGCCGCCCGGCGGGCCGGAGAGTTTCCGCCCGCCCCCGAGCCGTTGCCCCGGGCGGTGCTGGACAGCCACACCCACCTGGACATCACCGTCAGCGAGGCCGGTGTGCCCGGCGGCGGGCCGGCCGACGACCCGGTTGCCGTGGCAATCGCGTTGGCCACGAAGGTCGGCGTGGACCGGCTGGTCCAGGTGGGCGTGGACGTCGCCTCCTCCCGGTGGGGCGCTGACACCGCCGACCGGTACCCCGCGGTGCTGGCCACTGTGGCGTTGCACCCCAACGAGGCGCCCCGGCTCAGCGACCTCGACGAGGCGTTGCGGGAGATCGAGTCACTCGCGGCCCGCGACCGGGTCCGGGGGATCGGCGAGACCGGGATGGACTTCTTCCGGACCGGCGACGAGGGGCGTGCCGCGCAGGAGCAGAGTTTCCGGGCGCACATCGCCATCGCCAAGCGGTACGGCAAGACGCTTGTCATCCACGACCGCGACGCGCACGCCGACGTGCTGCGGATCCTCGACGACGAGGGCGCTCCCGACCGGGTGGTGCTGCACTGCTTCTCCGGCGACGCCGACTTCGCCAGCGAGTGCGTCCGCCGCGGCTACCTGCTGAGCTTCGCCGGCACCGTCACCTTCGGCAGCGCGACGGCGCTGCGCGAGGCCGCCGCGCTCACCCCGGTGGATCAGATGCTGGTGGAGACCGACGCCCCGTACCTCACCCCGATGCCGTACCGCGGCCGGCCGAACGCGTCGTACCTGATTCCGCTCACCGTCCGGGCGCTCGCCGCGACCACCGGCAGCGACCTGGACGAGCTGTGCGCGGCCATCTCCGCGACCGGCGACCGGGCCTTCGGTCCGTGGTGAGCCCGGCCCGGCGGTCGGCCGCGGCCCGGTCGCTACGCTGCCAGCCATGACCGGTCTCCTCGGCCCGGCGGAGATCCGGGAACTCGCCGCCCGGCTGGGCGTCGCGCCCACCAAGAAGCTGGGCCAGAACTTCGTGCACGACCCGAACACGGTGCGCCGGATCGTGACCGCCGCCGGCCTCACCCCCGACGACGTGGCCCTGGAGGTGGGGCCCGGGCTCGGCTCGCTGACGGTGGGGCTGTTGCCGGTCGCCGGGCACGTGCACGCCGTGGAGATCGACCCGGTGCTCGCCGGGGCGCTTCCGGAGACGGCCGCGCGGCACGCCGGGGCCGACGCCGCCCGGCTCACCGTGCACCGTGCGGACGCGTTGCGCATCGCCGCCGCCGAACTGGCCGACCCGGCACCGACAGCGCTGGTGGCGAACCTGCCCTACAACGTGGCCGTGCCGGTGGTGCTGCACCTGCTCGCCGTGCTGCCCACCCTGCGACACGGGCTGGTTATGGTGCAGAAGGAGGTCGCCGACCGGCTCGTCGCCGGTCCCGGCTCCAAGGTGTACGGCATTCCGTCGGTGAAGCTCGCCTGGTACGCCCAGGCTCGGGGCGCCGGCAAGGTGCCGCCGAACGTCTTCTGGCCGGTGCCCAACGTCGACTCCGGCCTGGTCTCCTTCACCTGCCACGAGCCGCCCCGCACCGACGTACCGCGGGAGCGGGTCTTCGCCGTGGTGGACGCGGCGTTCGCGCAGCGGCGCAAGACGCTGCGCGCCGCGTTGGCCGGTTGGGCTGGTGGCGCGGACCGGGCCGCCGCGGCGCTCACCGCCGCCGGCGTCGACCCCGGCGCCCGCGGGGAGTCACTGACAGTCGAGCAGTTCGCCGCCATCGCCGCGTCGGCTCCGGTCGGTACGCCGGCCGGGAAGTAGGCTGACGCCGTGCCCGCCCAGGACGCTGAGGAGCTGAAAGTGGCCAAGCCGTTCGACATCCGCCTGCGCCTGCGGGACAGCACCCCGTGACCGAGGCCTGGCGACCGGACGACGACGAGCGACGCGGGGCCGTCGGCCCGGTGCGGGTGCGGGTGCCCGCGAAGGTCAACCTGCACCTCGGGGTGGGCCCGCTGCGTCGGGACGGCTACCACGAGCTGAACACGATCTACCACGCCATCTCGATCTACGACGAGCTGACGGCCCGCCGGGGCGACACCCTCGCCCTGACCATGGAGGGTGAGGGCACCGGCGAGCTGGCCCTGGACGACACCAACCTGGTGATCCGCGCCGCGCACGCCCTCGCCGGGTACGCGGGGGTGCTGCCGCACGCCCGACTGCACCTGCGCAAGCAGATTCCGCTCGCCGGTGGGTTGGCCGGTGGCAGCGCCGACGCTGCCGCCGCGCTGGTGGCCTGCGACGCGCTCTGGGGCACCGGGCTGTCCCGCGACGAGTTGGCCGGCATCGCCGCCGACCTCGGCTCCGACGTGCCGTTTCTGATCTACGGTGGCACCGCGCTGGGCACCGGCCGGGGTGAGGCGATCAGCCCCGTGCTGGCCCGCCCCACCTCCTGGCACTGGGTGGTGGCGATCGCCGACGCCGGCCTGTCCACCCCGACCGCGTACCGGGAGCTGGATCGGCTCCGCGACTCCGGTGCCGCTGGTGCCCCACTGGGCAGCACCGACGCCCTGCTGGGTGCGCTGCGCCAGCGTGACCCCCGGGTGCTCGCCCGCACGCTCGGCAACGACCTCCAGGACGCCGCGCTGGCCATGCGCCCGGCGCTGGCCGACACCCTGAAGGCCGGCGAGGCGGCCGGCGCGCTCACCGGCATCGTCTCCGGCTCCGGCCCGACCTGCGTGTTCCTCGCCGCCAACGCGGCCGACGCGGAGCGGATCGCCGCCGAGTTGACCGCCGCTGGCGTCTGCCGGGAGGCGCGGGTCGCGCACGGTCCGGTAGCCGGCGCCCGCGTCGGCTGACGGGGCGTTCCACCGGAGCTGCTGGCGCGCGGCGCGGGCGTTCGGGGCTTCCGCGTACCCTTGGGACAGGCGTCCAGGTGCCCGCCGGCACCCGGACGCTTTGATCATGAAGGGTGGAACGTGGCGAACATCGTCAATCTGGACCGGGTGTCCAAGGGGTACGGCGCCGCCGGGCGGCTGCTCACGGACGTCTCGCTCGGCCTGGACGACGCCGACCGGATCGGCGTGGTCGGCCTCAACGGCGCCGGCAAGTCCACCCTGCTGCGGCTGCTCACCAAGCAGGAGGACCCCGACGACGGTCGGGTGACCCACCGCCGTGACCTGCGTGTGCTCTGGCTGCCGCAGCAGCTCGCCCTCGCTCCCGAGGCGACCGTCCGGGACGTGGTGCTCGGCACCGCCTGGCTCGCCGAGGGCATGGGCGCCGAGCACGAGTGGGCCGGTGACTCCGGTGTGCGGGCCATCCTCGACGGCCTCGGCATGCCGCACCTCGGCCTCGACCAGCCGGTCGGCCCGATGTCCGGTGGCGAACGCCGCCGGGTGGCGCTCGCCGCGCTGCTCGTACGCGACTCCGACCTGCTCATCCTCGACGAGCCCACCAACCACCTGGACGTCGGCGGGGTCGACTGGCTGGCCCGGCACCTGGTCGGCCGCAAGGGCGCCCTGGTCGTGGTCACCCACGACCGGTGGTTCCTGGACGCGGTCTGCACCAACACCTGGGAGGTCGCCGACCAGACCGTCCGCGCCTACGAGGGTGGCTTCGCCGCCTGGACCCTCGCCCGCGCGGAGCGCGAGCGGGTCGCCGCCGCCACCGAGGCCCGCCGGCAGAACCTGCTCCGCAAGGAGATCGCCTGGCTGCGCCGTGGCCCGCCCGCCCGGACCTCCAAGCCGCAGTTCCGCATCGACGCCGCCAACGCGTTGATCGCCGACGTGCCGCCGGCGCGCGACACCATGTCGTTGCAGCGGATGGCCACCTCGCGGCTCGGCAAGCAGGTGTACGACCTGGAGAACGTCGAGCTGCACGCCGGCCCGAAGGAGATCCTTCGCGACGTCACCTGGCTGGTCGGCCCCGGCGACCGGATCGCCATCCTCGGTGCCAACGGCGCCGGCAAGACCACGCTGCTGCGGATGCTCGCCGGCATCACCCGCCCCGATGGTGGCCGCCTCGGCACCGGCTCCACGGTTCGGCCCGCGTTCCTCTCCCAGGAGCTCACCGAGCTGCCCGGGCACCTGCGGGTGCTGGAGGCGGTCGAGGAGGTCGCCCGCCGGGTTCAGCTCGGCGACCGGGAGGTCTCCGCCGCGCAGCTCGCCGAGGTTTTCGGCTTCGACGACCGCCGCCTCTGGACCCCGGTCAGTGACCTCTCCGGTGGGGAACGCCGCCGGTTGCAGATGCTGCGGCTGCTCGCCGGCGAGCCCAACGTGCTGCTCTTCGACGAGCCCACCAACGACCTGGACACCGACACCCTCGCCTCGCTGGAGGACCTGCTCGACTCGTGGCCCGGCACGATCATCGTGGCCAGCCATGACCGGTACCTGATCGAACGGGTCACCGACACGGCGTACGGGATGTTCGGCGACGGTCGGCTGGTGCACCTGCCCGGCGGCGTCGACGAATACCTCGCGCGGACCGCCGAGCGGGCCGGCTCTCCTCGGGTCGGCGTCACCTCGACCTCCGCGCCCGGTGCCCCCTCGGGAGGCGGTATGTCCGCCGCCGAGGTCCGTCAGGCCCGCAAGGAGCTGACCCGGCTGGAGCGGCAGCTCAGCAAGCTCGACCAGCGCGAGACCACGCTGCTCGATCAGCTCGCGGCGGACGCCACCGACTACGCCCGGGTCGCCGAGTTGGACACCCAGCTCAAGGATCTGCGCGCCGAACGGGAGCGGATCGAGGAGAGCTGGATGACCCTCGCCGAGGACCTGCCCGAGAGCTGACCGGCCGGGCGCGCCGGCCCGGGCCCCGTGTGCGGCGTCACACCACCACATGCGAGACAATCGTCGGCGACACCTACCCCACGGCGTTGGAGACACAGACATGGCACACACCCCCGTCAACCACCCCGCGCGGCCGATCTACCGGGCGATCGGCGGGCTGACCGGTCTGTACCTGGTCGTCTTCGGTGTGCTCGGCATCATCGCGAGCACCGGCAACGAGATCCTCGCCCAGGACGACACCAAGGTCCTCGGTCAGGGCACCAACCTCGGCTTCTCGCTGCTCAGTGTGCTGCTCGGGATCATCGTGCTGGTCGGCACCGCGCTCGGCCGCAACATCGACGTGGCGATCAACCAGTGGCTGGCGTACGGCCTCATGGTGGTCAGCCTGGCCGGTCTCGCGTTCATCCGGACCGACGCCAACTTCTTCAACTTCAGCATCACCACAGTGGTGGTGGTGATGACGGCCGCCCTGGTGCTGCTGATGGTCGGCATGTACGGCAAGGTCGGCACCGAGGATGAGGCGGAGGCGTTCCAGAAGGCTCGTCTCGTTCTCTGAGCTTCTCTTCGTGGTTGCGGCCGTGGGTTTTCGCCGGGGCCCGAGCTGCTCCGGGCGGTCAGGCTTGATCCCTGCGCAGCTCGGGCCCCGGCGAAAACCTGACCTGGTCCAGCCATTCGGCGGACCCCTTCGGCTTTGTGGTTCCGCGGACAGTTAGCTCTGCCTTGGGCGACAATTCCCCCTGAAACGGTCACATCAGGGGGTCTGGGCATGCCGCACTTTCCGGTCAACCATCCGGCACGGCCGCTCTACCGGGTCCTCTCCGGGCTGATCGGCGTCTACATCCTGGTCTTCGGCGTCTGGGGCGTCGCCGAGACGATCGGGGATCCGCTCTTTGCCCGCAACAGCACCTGGGCCCTCGGGCTCCGGACCAACCTGGCCTTCTCACTCGCCTCGGTGGTCTTCGGGGTCGTCCTGATCATCGGGGCCTCACGGCGTAGCAACCTCGGCCACTACATGAACCTCACAGCGGGCGTGGTGTTCCTGGTGACCAGCATCCTGATGATGTCGGTGCTGCAGACCGGCGCGAACTTTCTCAACTTCTCGATGTCGACAGTGATCGTGTCGATGCTGTTCGGCCTGATCCTGCTCGGCACCGGCCTCTACGACAAGGTCGGCCCACCGGAGTCCGCCGAGGCGGAGTTGGAGCACCGCAAACACCCGGTGGCCGACGTGCACCGCCGCTGATCGGGGTCAGCCGCGCCGTGCGGTGATCAGCGTCGGCTTGGCCTCCAGGTGCGACAACCCGTTCCAGGCCAGGTTGACGAGGTGTGCCGCCACCGTCTCCTTGCGCGGCTTACGCACCTCCAACCACCAGCGGCCGGTCAACGCCACCATGCCGACCAGCGCCTGCGAGTACAGCTCGGCGAGCTTCGGGTCGTACCCTCGACTCTTGTACTCGGCGCCCAGGATGTGCTCGACCTGGTGCGCCACGTCGTTCATGACGCTGCTGAAGTTGGCAGTGCCGGACATCAGCGGCGACTCGCGGACCAGCACCCGGAAACCGCTGGTCTCCTCCTCGATGTAGGTCAGCAGGGCGAGCGCCGCCTGTTCCAGAAGCTCCCGCGGATGCCCGGCGGTCAACGCCGTGGTGATCCGGTCCAACAGGGCCCGGACCTCCCGGTCCACCACCACCGCGTAGAGCCCTTCCTTGCCGCCGAAGTGCTCGTACACCACCGGCTTGGAAACCTTGGCGCGGGCCGCCACCTCCTCGATGGAGGTGGCGTCGAAACCGCGCTCGGCGAAGAGTTGCCGGCCGGTCGCGATCAACTGCTCCCGGCGTTGGGCCGCCGACATGCGGACCCGGGAGGGAGCTTTGGCTTTCGGTGCCGCCGTCGGCGTCGCCCGTCGGCCGCTGACAGCTGCCGCGGCGTCGTCGCTGACCTCAGGCATGTCGCCGCCTCGCTGGCGCTCGGTGACGCCCTGCCGTGGAATGGTTCCTCCGCTGTGCCCGTTCACGTCGTCGCCTCACTGTCGGGCGGTCCGACCGCCCTGACGCGCCGTTCGACAGTACCCGGAACGGGCTCGGCCTCCCGTCCGCCGAGCCGCCTGGTCCCCCCGCATGGCTCGGGTCATCCGGCCATCCTGCCAGGCGGCATCCCCGAGCACCGCCCGGTTTCAGTGGGGTGCGACGGGCTTCACCAGCTTGGCGGCGAGGCGCTCGGGCTTTGGCCAGCGCACCTGCGTTGCCGCGCCGGTCTTCTCGAACAACCAGATCACCCGGGCGGAGATGTCCACCTGACCGCGCAACACGCCGTGTCGGGCGCTGGTCGGGTCGGCGTGGTGCAGGTTGTGCCAGCTCTCGCCGAACGACAGGATCGCCAGCGGCCAGAAGTTCGACGCGCGGTCACCCTGGCGCATCGCGAACGGACGCTCACCGTAGACGTGGCACACCGAGTTGATCGCCCAGGTGACGTGGTGCAGGAGGCCGATGCGGACCAGCCCGGCCCAGAAGAACGCGGTCAGCGCGCCCTGCCAGGACCAGGTCACCAGGCCGCCGATCAGCGCGGGGCCGAGCAGCGAGATGGCCACCAGCGCGGGGAAGAGTCGGTCGACCCGGCTGATGTCCCGGTCGGCGATGAGGTCCGGTGCGAAACGCCCGCGGTTGGACAGCTCCCGGCGGAACAGCCAGCCCACGTGTGCGTGGAACAGGCCCCGGGTCAACGCCCAGAAGCTGGTGCCGAACCGCCACGGCGAGTGCGGGTCGCCCTCCAGGTCGGAGAACGCGTGGTGGCGCCGGTGGTCGGCGACCCACTGGATGATCTCGCCCTGCACCGCCAGCGAACCCGCGACCGCCAGAGTCACACGTAGCCACCGCTTGGCCTTGAACGAGCCGTGCGTGAAGTAGCGGTGGAAGCCGACGGTGATGCCGAGCCCGGAGACGACGTACCAGACCAGGCCGATGATCACGTCGGTCCAGCCCAGCCAGCCGCCCCAGGCCACCGGCACGGCGACCAGCAGGGCGACGAAGGGGATCACCACGAAGGCCCAGAGGGCGGCCAGGATGCCGGGGGACTGGCTGCCGTCGGTGAGTGGTTTGGGGCCGGGTCCGGCGGTGTTGGAATCGAGCAGAGCAGTGGACATGGGACCTCGCAGGGGGATGGTAACGATCACGAAGTTACGCCTACGTCACCGTAACTTACGGCACCGTAGATCGCACGGGGAAGTTTCGAATCGGCTTCGCGTAACCGCTCGAAGTCGCAGGTCAGCCGGCCCGGTGGGCGGGTTCGTGACCGATCCGGGAAGAGGGCGGCCGAGGCGCGGGCCGACCACCCTCGGAAGGCCGACGACATCGATCGGTCGCCGTGCGGCGGGATGAGCGCTGGCATCCGACGGCCGGGGCGCTAAGGTGTAGCGGCGGGATGTCCATCCCTCGTGCGACGTGCTCACGTCGCTGATCGGCCGTGGTGTAATTGGCAACACCCGGGTCTTTGGTACCCGTATTTCAGGTTCGAACCCTGGCGGCCGAGCTGCCCATCTACGTCCGTTTTAGGATCCGGTGGGGGTAAGAGGGAAACGTGCCGGGCCTCGCGGTTAGCATGGCCGCGAGAGTGTCCGCCGTCCCGACGGGAGCCACGTCGTGCCCCAGCCCCACCTCCGTACCGTCGTCGTACTTGCCGCCGGTGAGGGCAAGCGGATGAAGTCGACACTGCCCAAGGTGCTGCACCCCCTTCTCGGTCGGACGCTCCTCGGTCACGTGCTGAGCGCCGCCGCCCCGTTGGGCGCGGACCGCACCGTCGTCGTGGTGGGGCACGGCGCCGACCAGGTGCGGGCGCACCTGTCCGAGGTAGCCCCGGACGCCACCCCGGTGCTCCAGGCCGAGCAACTCGGCACCGGGCATGCGGTACGGATCGCGCTGGAGGCCGTACCGGACGGTGCCGGCACCGTCGTGGTGATCAACGGTGACGTGCCCCTGCTGCGACCCGAGACGGTGGGCGCGCTGGTGACCGCGCACGAGGAGGCCGCCGCGGCGGCCACCGTGCTGGCCGCCGAGGTGCCCGACCCGACCGGCCTCGGGCGGATCGTCCGGGACGTCGACCGGCGCCTGGAGCAGATCGTCGAGGAGCGCGACGCCGACCCGACGCAGCGCGCGATTCGGGAGATCAACGCCGGCATCTACGCGTTCGACGCGGTGCGGCTGCGCGAGGCGCTGGGCAAGCTCTCCACCGACAATGACCAGGGCGAGGAGTACCTGACCGACGTCTTCGGTCTGCTTCGTTCCGCCGGCGAGCCGGTGTCGGTGCACGTCGCCGTGGACCACGTCGAGACGTTGGGCTGCAACGACCGGGTGGAGCTGGCCACGCTGCGCCGGCTGCTGCGCGACCGGATCAACGAGGCGTGGATGCGCACCGGGGTGAGCCTGCTCGACCCCGCCACCACCTGGATCGACGTGACTGTCGCGCTGGACCGGGACGCGGTGGTCGACCAGAACACCCAGTTGCGCGGCGGCACTGTGGTCGGCGCGGGCGCGCTGATCGGGCCGGACGTCACGTTGATCGACACGATCGTCGGCCCCGCTGCGTCGGTGATCCGCAGCCACGCCGTGGGTGCCGAGGTGGGCGCGGGCGCGACAGTCGGGCCGTACGCCTACCTGCGGCCGGCCGCCCAGCTGGCCGAGAAGGCCAAGGTCGGCACGTTCGTCGAGGTGAAGAACTCGCAGATCGGCGCCGGCGCGAAGGTGCCGCACCTGACGTACGTCGGCGACGCGACGATCGGCGAGCAGACAAACATCGGCGCCGCGTCGGTCTTCGTGAACTACGACGGGGTCAACAAGCACCGCACGGTGATCGGCAGCCACGCGCGGACCGGCGCGGACAACATGTTCGTGGCACCGGTCGAGGTGGGCGACGGGGCGTACACGGCGGCTGGTTCGGTGATCATCGACGACGTGCCGGCGGGGGCGATGGGTGTCGCCCGGGCGCGTCAGCGCAACATCGAGGGCTGGGTGGTCAAGCGTCGCGCCGGAACCGCCGCGGCGGAGGCGGCGCAGCGGGCCCGCGACGCGAAGGGTGCGTCCGGTACGGCTGGTGCCGCAAGCCACAGTGAGGCAATCCACGGGGCGACCGAGACGGTGGGCGGCGCATCCGGCGCGGGAGATACTGCAACCGAATAGTCCCTGACCCACCACCACCGGGTCGGGTACCGCCGACATAACGGGAGCAGACGGGCCCATGGGCAGCATCGTCGCCGAAAACCGCAAAAGCCTGATGCTCTTTTCCGGACGTGGCTTTCCGGAGTTGGCCAAGGAGATCGGCGAGGTGCTCGGCGTCGCGCCGACGCCGGCCGACGCGTACGAGTTCGCCAACGGCGAGATCTTCGTACGGTTCAAGGACTCGGTACGTGGTTCGGACGCCTTCGTGGTGCAGTCCGTCACGCACGGGGTGAACACCTGGGTCATGGAGACCCTGATCATGGTGGACGCGCTCAAGCGGGGGTCGGCCAAGCGGATCACAGTGGTCCTGCCGTTCTACCCGTACGCCCGCCAGGACAAGAAGCACCGTGGTCGGGAGCCGATCTCGGCCCGCCTGGTGGCGGACCTGCTGAAGACCGCCGGCGCCAACCGCATCCTCACCGTCGACCTGCACACCGCGCAGATCCAGGGCTTCTTCGACGGCCCGGTGGACCACCTCTTCGCGATGGACATCCTCGCCGAGTACGTGGAGCACAAGTACGCCGGCCGGCCGATGACGGTGGTGGCACCGGATTCGGGTCGGGTGCGGGTGGCCGAGCGGTGGACCGACCGGTTGGGCGGGTGCCCGCTGGCGTTCATCCACAAGACCCGTGACCCGATGAAGCCGAACCAGGTGGTGGCGAACCGGGTCGTCGGCGAGGTGGAGGGCCGGGTCTGCCTGATCGTCGACGACATGATCGACACCGGGGGCACCATCGCCAAGGCCGCCGACATCCTCAAGGAGTCGGGCGCTGCGGAGATCGTTGTCGCGTCCACCCACGCGCTGCTGTCCGACCCGGCCACCGAGCGGCTGAAGAACAGCTCGATCAGCGAGATCGTGGTGACGAACACCCTGCCGCTCCCGCCGGAGAAGCAGCTGGACAAGCTCACAGTGCTGTCGATCGCGCCGCTGCTGGCGCGGGCGATCCGCGAGGTGTTCGACGACGGCTCGGTGACCACCCTCTTCGGTGGCCTGAGCTGAGCCTGAGCCCCGTTCCCACCACTTGGCGCGCCGGTGGGGGCGGGGCTGGCAAACTGACGGAAACAGGGCCGGCACGCTGGTGGGAGCGCCACCGACGCGCCGGTCCTGAGCCGTGATCGGGGACTGCCGGAAACCCTGGAAACAGCTCGGGTAGACTGGTGCGGTTGCCACGGCGAGGGTGCCCGGCGGGCCGCTGAAAAGCGCCGCACGGAGGCACCGTCATCGACGCGGTGCTCCGGGCAGTCGTTCATGACGCATGAGCCCCAGCGAGCCCCTCGCCCCAGCACCGTTAGACGACAAGCCGCCGCAGCGAAAAGCATCAGGAGTTTCCCCGTGTCCGAGGTAAAGATCAGCGCCGAGCCCCGTACCGAGTTCGGCAAGGGTGGTGCCCGCCGTACCCGCCGGGCCGGCAAGGTGCCCGCCGTGCTGTACGGCCACGGCGAGAAGCCCAAGCACATCGCGCTGCCGTCGCGGGAGTTCGCCGCCGCGATCCGCAAGGGCGGTGCCAACCAGCTCTTCGCGATCGACATCGCCGACGGCACCCAGGTGCTGGCGCTGCCGAAGGCGATCCAGCGTGACCCGATCCGCGACACCTTCGAGCACGTCGACCTGATCCTGGTCCGCCGGGGCGAGAAGGTCACAGTCGAGGTCCCGGTCCAGCTGACCGGCGAGGCCGCCCGGGACACCCTGATCGTGCACGACCACGACACCCTCTCGGTGACCGCTGACGCCACCAAGGTGCCGGATCACCTCGAGGCGTCGATCGAGGGACTGGAGGCGGGCACCCTGGTGACCGCCGGCGACGTCGTTCTGCCGACCGGCGTCGAGCTGGCCGTCGACTCGGAGCTGACCGTCGCGTCGGTGACCGCCGCCCCGACCGCCGAGCAGCTCGAGGCGACGCTGCCCGAGGTCGAGGTTGCCACCGACGAGGCCGAGGCCGAGGTCGGCGAGACCACCGAGGGCTCCGAGGGCGCGGACGCCGCCCCGGCCGAGGGCGCCGAGACGACCGAGGCGCGCACCGAGGCCTGATCGGTTCGTACTGTGCGACAGGCGTCCCCGAAAGTTCGGGGGCGCCTGTCGGCATATCGGGAGTCGCTGCGTTGGGCGTCGGAAGGGACGGGTCGTGACGGACGAGGCGGGGCCGTGGCTGGTGGTCGGCCTGGGCAACCCGGGTCGGGAGTACGCCGGCAACCGGCACAACGTCGGGTTCATGGTGGCCGAGCTGCTGGCCGGGCGGGTGGGTGCGCGTTTCGGCCGGCACAAGCGGGCGGTGGCCGAGGTGGCCGAGGCGCGGCTCGGGTTCGGTGGGCCGAAGCTGGTGCTGGTGAAGCCACTGACGTACATGAACCTGTCCGGCGGGCCGGTCGCGGCGTTGGCGCAGTTCTACAAGGTGCCGACGGCGCAGGTGATCGCTGTGCATGACGAGTTGGACATCGGCTTCGGTCAGGTGCGGGTCAAGTTCGGCGGCGGCGAGGGCGGGCACAACGGCCTGCGTTCGATGTCCAAGTCGTTGGGGACCAAGGACTACGCCCGGGTGCGGTTCGGCGTTGGCCGACCACCGGGGCGGCAGGATCCGGCGGATTACGTGCTGTCGGATTTTGGCGCGGCCGAGCGCAAGGAGTTGGATTTCCTGGTGGACCGGGCCGCCGACGTGGTGGAGTCGGTGATCACCAAGGGCGTGGAGCCGACCCAGAACCTCTACCACGGCGGCTGAGCCGGGCGGGGCGTACCCGAATCGGAAACGGCGGGCCGGTAGTCTGCGCCTTTCAGCGTGCCGCGACCGGCGACGCGAGTCGCGGCGGATCGGCCCGTGCGGGCAGCGCGGCGAGGCGACGGGAGCGGACAGATGAGCAGTCCTCCGATGATCGATGGCGCGTTCGCCCGATGGTTGGCGTCCCGAGCCGGGCAGGCGCTGCTCGACCTGCGCACCGAGATGGGTTTCGCCGACGCCGGCGCGCTGAAGTCGGCCGGGGACAAGGTGTCGCACGACCTGATCCGCACGGAGTTGGCGAAGTGGCGTCCCGGTGACGCGGTGCTCTCCGAGGAGGACGAGGGGTCGCGGTTGGCCTGGGCCGCGGAGGTGAACACCGGAGCGGTGTCGCGGCTGAACGCGGACCGGGTGTGGATCGTCGACCCGTTGGACGGCACCCGGGAGTTCTCCGAGGAGGGCCGCTCGGACTGGGCGGTGCACGTGGCGCTCTGGGCGCGCAACGCGCCGAGCCCGCACGGGCTGGTTGCCGGGGCGGTGGGGTTGCCGGCGCAGCACCGGGTGCTCGGCACCGACTACCCGCCGGCGTACCCGCCGATGACCGTGGAGGCGGCGACGGCTGGCGAGCGGAAGATCCGCCTGGCCGCGAGCCGGAGCCGGCCGCCGGTCTTCCTGACCGATCTGGCCGAGGACGTCGGGGCGCACCTGGTGCCGATGGGCTCGGCCGGAGCGAAAATCGCCGCAGTGGTCACCGGCGAGGTGGACGCGTACATCCACGCAGGTGGGCAGTACGAGTGGGACTCGGCGGCCCCGATCGCTGTGGCGACGGCCACCGGACTGCACGCTTCCCGGATCGACGGTTCTGCGCTGAAATACAACGAGGCGGATCCGCGGCTGCCCGACCTCCTGGTCTGCCGCAAGGATCTCGCCACCCGGTTGCTTGCAGCGCTGCAGAAACATTCCGGGTAGCCTGAGCGAACTTTCTTGACATGCCCGACCGGAAAGGTCTGGAAATCGGATGAGCGAGCGAATCGAGCCGGTGTCATGACCACCCCCGCGGCGTACCAGGTCTCCCACCTGGACGCCTTGGAAGCGGAGAGCATCTTCGTGATGCGCGAGGTGGTCGCCGAGATGGAACGCCCGGTGATGCTCTTCTCCGGTGGCAAGGACTCGATCGTCATGCTGCGGCTCGCGCAGAAGGCGTTCGCCCCGGCCAACGTCCCGTTCCCGGTGATGCACGTCGACACCGGGCACAACTTCCCCGAGGTTTTGGAATACCGCGACCAACGGGTCGCCGAACTGGGGTTGCACCTCGTGGTGGCGAGCGTGCCGGAGGCCCTGGCCAGCGGCATGGTCCGGGAGTCCGGTGACGGCATGCGCAACCGGATCCAGACACCGGTGCTGCTGGACGCGGTGGAGAAGCACCGCTTCGACGCGCTGTTCGGGGGCGCCCGCCGGGACGAGGAGAAGGCCCGGGCGAAAGAGCGGGTGTTCAGCTTCCGTGACGAGTTCGGTCAGTGGGACCCGAAGAACCAGCGGCCGGAGCTGTGGTCGCTCTACAACGGCCGGCACCACCCGGGCGAGTCGATCCGGGTCTTCCCGCTGTCCAACTGGACCGAGCTGGACGTGTGGCACTACATCGCCCGGGAGCGCATCCCGCTGCCGTCGATCTACTACGCGCACGAGCGCGAGGTGATCGAACGGGACGGCATGTTCTACGCCGTCAACGAGTTCTTCCGCCCCCGCGCGGGTGAGGAGCGGTTCAAGGCGCAGGTGCGCTACCGCACCGTCGGCGACGCCTCCTGCACCGCCGCGGTCCGTTCCGACGCGGACACCGTGGAGAAGGTCATCGAGGAGGTGGCGGCCACCCGGATCACCGAGCGCGGCGCCACCCGTGGTGACGACCGGGTCAGCGAGGCCGCCATGGAGGACCGCAAGCGGGAGGGCTACTTCTGATGAGCACCGAGATCATGGCCCCGGCCTCCGAGGCGCGGGCGATGGACCTGCTGCGGTTCGCCACCGCCGGCAGCGTGGACGACGGGAAGTCGACCCTGATCGGGCGGCTGCTCTACGACACCAAGTCGCTCTTCACCGACCAGCTGGCCGCCGTGGAGGCGGTCAGCGCGGCCCGCGGTGACGAATACACCAACCTGGCGTTGCTCACCGACGGACTGCGTGCCGAGCGGGAGCAGGGCATCACCATCGATGTGGCGTACCGGTACTTCGCCACCCCCCGGCGCAAGTTCATCATCGCCGACACCCCGGGCCACATCCAGTACACCCGCAACATGGTCACCGGCGCGTCGACAGCGGACCTGGCGCTGATCCTGGTGGACGCGCGCAAGGGCCTCGTCGAGCAGTCCCGCCGGCACGCGTTCCTCTGCTCCCTGCTGCGGGTGCCGCACCTGGTCCTCTGTGTCAACAAGATGGACCTTGTCGACTGGTCGCAGGAGGTCTACGAGCGGATCGCCGACGAGTTCACAGCGTTCGCGGCGAAGCTCGACGTACCGGACCTGACAGTGGTGCCGGTCTCCGCGTTGCGCGGCGACAACATCGTCACCAGGTCCGACAACATGCCCTGGTACGAGGGCCCGTCGCTGCTGCACCACCTGGAGCGGGTGCACATCGCCAGCGACCGCAACCTGGTCGACGTCCGGTTCCCGGTGCAGTACGTGATCCGTCCGCAGTCCACCACTGTCACCGACTACCGCGGCTACGCCGGCCAGGTCGCCTCCGGCGTGCTGAAGCCGGGCGACGAGGTGATGGTGCTGCCCTCCGGCTTCACCAGCCGGATCGCCGCCGTGGAGACCGCCGACGGGCCGGTCCCGGAGGCGTTCCCGCCGATGTCGGTGACGGTACGCCTGGCCGACGAGATCGACATCTCGCGGGGCGACCTGATCTGCCGGCCTAACAACGCGCCGGCGGTGGCCCAGGACATCGAGGCGATGGTCTGCTGGATGGACGAGACGGCTCCGCTGCGGGTCGGTGGACGGTACGCGATCAAGCACACCACCCGGTCGGCGCGAGCCATCGTGCGCGGGCTGCACTACCGGCTGGACATCAACTCCCTGCACCGCGACGAGTCGGCCGACGAACTGCGGCTCAACGAGATCGGCCGGGTGCGACTGCGCACGACGGTGCCGCTGCTGGCCGACGAGTACCGCCGTAACCGCACCACCGGCGGCTTCGTCATCATCGACGAGGCGACCAACCGCACTGTGGGCGCCGCAATGATCGTCGAAGCCAGCTAACCACCCGCGCCGCCCACCGCCCGCCTGCCCACCACCCGCCTGCTCGCGCCCGCCGCCCGTCGGCTTGCGCCCGCCGCCCGTCGGCTCGCGCCCGCCGCCCGTCGGCTCGCGCCCGCCGCCCGTCGGCTCGCGCCCGCCGCCCGTCGGCTCGCGCCCGCCGCCCGTCGGCTTGCGCCCGCCGCCCGTCGGCTCGGGCGAGAGGGGGGGTGCGGTCGGCG